>NZ_JBUZOU010000001.1:0-661346 GCF_055326765.1 Pleionea sp. WD8-19
CGAGCCAAAATATTGGGCACAGTGCCAGTGCTACATGCATAAAACCAAACTGAAACACGCCGTATTTATTGTGTATAACAAAAACAATTCGGATTTGTATATTGAAATCATCGATTATGATCCCGATGCCTGGTACACTTTCTTAGCGCGAGCTGAAGCGGTAATGGATGATCGACTGCCCGAATCGTCCTACCCGCATCGTAATCATTATGAAATCAAAAACTACAAATCAGAAGAGTATCAAGCCATTTATTGGGGTGACAAACTGCCGCGCGACGTCAATTGTCGAAATTGCATGTATGGATTTCCAAACACAAAAGAACCTGGTGCAAAGTGGCATTGCTCAAAATTCAATATCCCCCTCACGATGGAGCAACAACAAAAAGGTTGTACGCACCACGCTTGGCACTCAGATTTAGTCCCACTCAAGTTTATGAAACGTGACGAAGCGGGTGTTCACTATAAGACGAATTCTGGTCGCGTTATTGTCAACTGTGCAGAAGATTTTAAATTGCTTCCAGACCATTTATCGAGCCAGGAAATGATCACTGCTTCTGATTTTGAGTTTAGTGAAGCGTTTTTTGAATCGAAAGTTCAAGGTATTCGTGATACATTTAATACTAGAATCAATGGCAGTTAAATTTTGTGGTGCAACGTATTAATAGTTTTTTTGCAATCGTTGAACTGGATGTCAATTAGTTTTCAATGACAACTTCCCCAAACCGTTGTATAAAACTTCATGCCGTCAGTGATTTTTATAATTACGATAGCAGTGAGATAATTTTTACGACGGTATTTGAGAAATATTACGACGGGAGTTTGGCAAACAAAAAATATGCTACGATGAGAAAGTGGCAAAATGGTCGTAAAACTTCAAAATTCTACGACTGAAAATTTGGAAAAAACTACGATGGCAAAAAAGCACTCTACAGCGATTGAACTACATGTAAACCAGATTAAACGGTACGAAGCAGGTACAGCACAGCCTACCTTAGAGACCTTGGTCAAACTGGCTAAGGCACTGCATGTGACCTTGGATGCTCTGGTATTTGGTGAGGACAAGCGCGGCCCTAGCGAAGATTTCAGAATGCAGTTTGAAGCATTGGCACATTTCAGTGCTGATGAGAAGCGCGTGGCTAAGGAGATATTAGATAGCTTGATACTGAAGCATACAGCCAACCGATTGTCGACCAATTCTTAAAATAGTGTTCAGGAGAGAATATGGAATACACTAAAAACTTAGAATCAGGCTCCTCCCCAAAGATCAGAAAGGCAGCTGAAATCATATTTAAAAAAAAGCTAGAGGGGTATTGCTCTTATCTTATCGATGCCTTAGTTAAAGAAATTGAAAAGCCAAAAGCATGGAAGACACAGTGTCAGCTAATCAAGGCCATCGCTGCAACCAACTGTACAGATGCTCTGCCAACACTGAAGCAGCTTGTCGAGCGAGAATATGACAGCACAATTCTTTATAAGGAATTAGGTTTTGCCATATTCATCCTTGAGAATACTGGAGCTTTAAATCTTGAGTTCCTTTACCAGTCAATAGAAAAAGGTAATGAGCTTCAAATATGTGGTGTCTGCTCAGGAATATTATTTAAAAAAGTAATTCCACCGTCAGATGATATTAAGAAAATTATCGCTGGGATTGCCCGATATACCGAAAACGAAGGCCCTAAAATAACGCCTCGTTGCTATATTGCTGCTGTGGCTCACCTGTGGCCAAAAGAGGAAACCACAGACTTCTTACAGTCATGCCAAAAATCAACATGGGGCGGGTTGGTTGAAATTTCAAACAACGCATTACAAGGTAAAGAGAGCAAAATACAGCTCATATAAGTAAGCGATCCCCCCTTACGGGGGATCTTGGCATTTCATTATTCAGTAGAATAAATCCACTTATCTCCAACATGCTTTCTTCTTGCCACTTTATTTAGAGGGAGGTCAGCCAATTCAGAAAGAGATCCATCGAGACTCAACACATCACCAAGGCTAACCAATAACATCTTATTCATGTCATAGTCGCCATTCCCACAGTGAAACTGCCAGATCTCGCCTTCTTCTTCATCATATTCATGCGACACGTAAAGAATTGGCATATTTTCATTAACTACATATGTAGAAGTTACGACAGCCGTATTCTCCGGGATACCAAAAGAAAATTTGCTCATATTAATTATTCCATTTATCCCTATTCTGTTTTCTTGAAAGTATTTGCAAATTGGTGCTGGTTCTCGTGCCACCTTTATCTACAGAAAGAATATGGTCTATCTGAGCCTCATTTGAAGGTGGAGTAACACCTCTCATTGACTTCTTAGAGTCAACCAATATCGTGCCATCCATATCTGACCTCAATAAACCGTCATTATGCTCTCTATTGAGGCGCTTCATTTCGCGTACTTGACGAGGTGTTGGTTTGGTATTCACCAAATTTTTGGGATCAGGAATACAACTGTAATCACAAGGTCCTTTCCATCCCCCCTTTGTAACACCTTCCTTAACGGTTTCCTTGGCAGCTGTCGCTAATGCCGCTGTTGCCTTTACACTTTGATATACACCAACAGCACTCAATACAGGATAAACGGGTTCTAATGCCCCACTTTCCATAGCTAAGTTGCGTGTGCGAAGCAAATTTCCTTCGCTATCAAATGTCTTTATCGTACCATCATCATAAGCGAAGTTATACTCACCTTCAATAAGGCTAGGTATCGGAGTACCTGTGATAATTTTATTATGAGGAAGATTCATCCCACTTGGGGGAGTAAACTTATCAAAATCATTCACAAACGCATTAGTTTCTTTTTTCCGTTCACTATCTGTATCCGAGTTTGTCTTTTTAATCTTCGAATCGCTGCCATTATCAAATTGCACCAAATGTTCTATAAACGAAATCGAGCGTCTATGTTGTTCGCACTGAAGATTTCCACCACATTCACTAAGTGTTTGCGAAAGATACCCCGTCGGGTCCGTTCCCATAACCGGGTTATTCATAATGTACGAATACGGATTCAAGCTTTGCGCATTGGTTGGAAATTGAATGAAAGGATCGACCGATAAAAAGCGCCCCAACTCCGGATCGTAAGCGCGTCCATTCATATGAATGATACCCACTTCATCGTAATGGTCGTGCCCGGTAAAACCGCGGCTGCTGATGTTGGACCATAAGCCTTTCACGCCGCCCCATGCATTGTCACCCATCCAGCTGGCGTTGCGGACTTTTCCAAAGGCATCAAACCCACGTTGCTGCACCGGATTACCACTGGCATCGGTAACGGTGTCAACACTGCCGAGCCGGTCGGTGTGCAAATAACGCCACTGCCCCTGATTGCGCACATTGTCCCAAGTGTATTGCGCGTAATCGCCAATGTAGTATTTTTCGTCGTTGGCACTGCTGCCTTCGGTGATTTCCAACAGTTTGCCCACTTTCCACACTTTCGAGACTGCACCACTGCTACTCGTGCTTTTTTCGAAATACCGGCTGTTGTCGGCGTCGTAATAAAAAGACACGCTGGCGTTGCCTTTGTGGATTTGCGTGGGCACGTTTTGCACGTTGTAAATGAGGCGTTTGATTTGCGCGCCATCATCCAGTACCGATGTTAAGTTACCGTTGTTATCGTACTCAAACGATCGTGTTTTACCATTCAGTAAAGTGACAAGCCCCACCTGGTGCGCTTTATAAGCTTTACCCGCCAGTGAGCCGTATTTCATGGCCGACGAATGATTTTGCGAGTAATCACTTTTACTGATTAAGTTTCCGAGCTCATCGTAACGGTAGTTCTGTGTGATGATGACACCTTTACCAAACAAGGAACCGCTGCGCGAACTCGATACCAAACGCTGCCGACGGTCGTAACTGAACGTTTCAGTGACGTTATTCACATGATTGCGCTGCTTCGCCAAGTTGCCATAAACGTCGTACTGTTCATATTCAATACCCTGCACCGCACTGGCATCGTAAGCGGTACAGTTGGCAGCGCCAGTACACACGCTGGTCATACGGCCGGTTTGTGCATCAAAGGTTTTATGAGACGACAAGCCATTGCCCCATTTAATGCCCGTTTCGTTGCCAAACACATCCATCGATTGCACGTCTTTAATGACGCGGCCCGTGGTCACATCCGTAACGGTATCGAGCACGCCATCGGTGCTGTAACCATAACGCAACTGAACTCGGCTGTTCGGGTAAGTCACCTGATACGGCCGCCATTGGCTGTCATAACTGGTGCTGGTGGTAAACGACTTACTGCTTTCTCCAGGCGGAGACAAAGTTAATTTTTCCTGTTCCAATAATCCGTTGTTGTTGTAACAGTAATTGTGTGTGACTTCGCGTGTGCTGCTGTTAAGCCATTTGGTCATTTGCGTGACTTGCCCTGGCACTTGGGTACCGCCCGAGCAAGATTGCTCGTTATCGTACACCCAGCTGGCTTTCTTCACATTATTTTCAAAACGAAGCGTAGGACGCCCCAACACATCGTATGTGATTTGAGTGACGTTGCTGTTGGCATCCGTTTGCGACGTCAGCTGTCCAAGTACATCGTAATCGAACACCCAGCGGCCTCGATCCGGATCGGTCATTTCGGTTTTACGATTCAATAAATCATACTGAGCCGTGTTTTTGATCACTTGCCCCGTCGAGGGTTGCGTGCGTTGAATTAACACTGGGTTACCATCGGCATCGTAACGAAAATGAGTGGTTAACGATTTACTGTTACCGTATCCACTTTCCGATCCTTGATCGGTCACACTCCACCATTGATCCAACGCATTTTTACTGCGCGTAACGGTATACGCCGTATCACTGCCCACCTGAACTTTTGTTTCAAGTCCGTTGTAAGTGTAATGAATACTGAGTTGATCGTGATACCCATTAGGAAGGGTTTTCTGAGCAGGTCGATTCAGTACATCGTAGCCTGTATAGGTGGTGAAATAGCGCGCTTCACCCGTTGTGTAAGGCATGGACGTTTGCGTCACACGTCCTAAATTGTCGTATTCGGTATCTTGGTAAACATCGGTATTTAAATGCTTGGTGTGCGTTCGGATCACACGTCCCAAGGCATCAAAATAACGTGTACTCTCCGGGGCAACACCGGGCTGACTCACCGTTTGTTTGTATTTTGCGCCTGTCACACCTTCACAGCCATCGCACCAACTTAACGATGTGGTGGCAGCGGTTAAGTGAGCGGTTTGCGACGAAATCAGTCGACCAAACCCATCGTATTTTTGAGTAACGGTAACACCTTGCGCATCGGTTTGAGTTAACGCTTGCCCATACGCAGGCTCAACCGTCGACTCCACATAATGCCCCAATGCATTGTATTGCCGCTCGACAAAATACCCTTCGCTGTCAAAACAGTTCTCGGTACTTCTTGATGAGATATCGGAACCACTTACCGTGGTTTTGGTGACATTCCCGTAACGTTGAGCACCACAATAAGCGTTAACATTTTCATGGTCGTAATAGGTTCGCGTTAACAGATAATCACTGCCATTGCCGAATAACTTGGTGCTGATGATCCGGCGTCGGCTGTCCCAGGTGAATTCCGTTTTATGCACCCGCTCCTGGTTCAATACATTCGCCGGCTGTGGCGACGCGATGGAGGTCAATTTATTAGTGACGGTAGTGCTCTTCCGTTTGTTCAACCACCATTGAGTCACATCAGCCGCTTCGTACACATGCGTTTCAGTCGATTGATGCGTCACAAACTGTTGGTCGGTGGTCACCGTGGTTTTGCTCAACGGTTGCCCGTAATTGTTCAGGTTTTGTGTACTGGTCACCTGCGATACCAAGCTACCATTCTTAGGTTCGTATCGTTTACTGATGGTTTGTTCCACATACGTTAAATAGGTTTTGTTATCGATAAAACCGGTACCTTTACGATGCGCTCGAACATCCACGCGCAAATCACTGTCGTAAGGGCCATACCATTTGAGGCTGTGTTGAGTATCGGATAACAATCGACTGTCGGAATGGCGATACACTTTGACCGACTTCACCTGGCCATTCATCGGAAAGCCCTGCTCAAATTCGGTTTCGGTACGTCGATTGGCCTCAACTTCAATCGCAATGATTTTCTTAAAACCTAAGTAACCGCGCCCATGAAAATTTTGACGGCCGTTTTCGTATTTAAAGCGAACGTTTCGTTTCCCACCCACGCCATCGCTTTGACTCATTTGGTTGACCACCACCGAACGATTATAAATAAAAGGTTCAGGATAAACGGGCGCTTCGGTCACCTCGTAAATATTAGCGTTGGCGTCGTTGAGTTTTGAATAACTAAAGTCGGTATGATTGCCTAAAGAATCCGTCACGCTCTGCAATTTATCAAAACCATTCGAAACATTATTTCGATGGATTTTGTGAACGCCCCACACGGGATAATGAGCACTAGCATTGGGTCTACCTTGCGCGATGACATCCAAGTCACCGTCCAAATCGGCATCGACAATTTGCAAGTTTAAGTTAGATTCAATATTGGTGGCTGCGCTTTTAAACGTATTCGTCGCTGGATCAAACCAATATTTATTCCACCGATAAACATCCAAGTTATACGGACGGAACATGCGACACGTTCGTAATTGAAGCATCGCTTCGGCTTGGTCGCCATCGGGATTACTGGGTGCCGTAACAATGTTCAAATAGCGGTGCAACTCTTGCCATTCGTCAGTATTCAATCGTCGTTGGTTGCTGTAATACAATTGACGTTCCGCAGCTTCTTCTTCGGTCAACACATAGTCGCCAGGAATGTCTTCATAACATTGCTCGACCGTTCGTGACGGCACATAGTCGTAAGTTTTCACACCCGGTGCGTAAAACTCCGTTCGACCATCCATATCCAGGTCACCCGCAACGGCGCCAGTGAAGGTTACTGGCAAATTAATGTTACTGTTCACAAATAAATTTTGCGGGTCACCGGTGTTCCAAAAAAGCGTCGAACCACAAAAGAAATCGGGATAACCGTCGGCATTCATATCCAACAGATAGTTAAACGAGCAACCCGGAATGGTCGTGTTCGACTCATTAAAGGTCGAACCGTTCGATAACAGCACGCGTTTGATATCCGTGCCACTTATACGATACACATCGCCTTTACCGTCGGCGTTAATATCGAGTGTCGAATATTTTTTCCAAAACATTTCGATTTCATGGATTTCGCCTTGCGCAGTGTAGCCACTGCCATTGTTTATAAATATTTGAATTCTTAATTCCGCATTTTGCGCGGGACTGGTGGTAAAGCCCGTCGGTGCCAGCAAGTCATCCAATCCATCACCATTGATGTCCAAATGCAATAAACGCAAGCCACTGATGACTTTTATCCCGGTTAAGGTTTCAACAAATTGATCGCTGTTTTTGTCATAGCGAGCCACCGCCAATTCAACCAAAGGCCGAGCGCGATAAGTATGATCAACCACATGACCACTACTGGATTTATGACCTAAGAAATCGGGAATACCGTCACCGTTAAAATTGATGAACTGGTGCGCCATGTAATTGTGTTGCACAAAATAAATTTTATCGGATTTCTCCGGATGCCCTCTTTCGATGTGAATGGTGCCCGGTCCGCTCGAATAGTTGAACGAACTTTTCACTCGATCGTTGTATCCGTCGCCATCAATATCCTGGCCGACTCGAACAAAACCACCAACCATTTGATTGTCGTTGAGCGAAAACAAGTCAACGTTTTCAAATAGGTTTGCATTCGTTTCCTCACCCCAGTTAAACACCGTCGGCATCAGACACTCACGCTGCCCACTTGCGTCGGTCGCGCAGCGTTTGATGGACTTTAATAAACTCACACCCGAAGTTGCAGAGACCACATACCCCAACAAATATTCGTTCACCAACGTGGTGTTATTGACGTAGGTTTTAATCGCACTCACACGCTTTTTACGCAGGTGCTTACCTCCAGAAACGTACACCATACCGCTGGTCGCATCTTCCTCCCACTCAATCGATACTTTTCGATTGCCCAGCGTATTTTCGAATCCGGTGTATTGAATGTGTTGCAGTCGATGCTCACCGGTTGACGTATTGCGTTGGTACACGTAATCCATGCGATTGCCGTGTACGTCTTGCACTTTATTGATGGCCCAGGCGATTGGTAAACTTTGGCCTGCGTAAACCACTTTGGCATCGTTGGTGCTACCGAAAAAGCGTTGAGTACCGGACTGATCAAGCACTTCAAAATAACGGCTGCTTCCGCTGGAGCGTGCAATCACTTTTATCCAGCTTTCTTTTTCGGTGCGGTAAATTGAGTTTGCGGCACCGTAGCTTCCACCGACCAACACCAACCGTTCACCGTTCAAGCACAATGCGTCTTGGCTGTTAAATTGAATGGCTTTCATTTGATCGTCTTGTGCGAAAGTTTTGGCACAACGCTGAATTTGAGAACCCGCATTTAATGACCAACCAAACCCGGCTTCACGACTGCCACTTTTACTGGAATAACTCAGAGACACATCAGGCTGCAAACCGGCACGACCGGGTGGCACCACAATTGGCAATTGATACGTTGACGCGCCGCCTTGCACATCGGCAACACCGCCCAAGTCACCGACCACTTCCTCTCCGGTAATTTCGACACCGCCATTACCACTGCCGCCATCGCTTGGATCATCGGATTGAATAAGAACCGACACCTGTCCTACCGCGCTGAATCCAGAACATGCACTGCTGTTGCAAGCTTTTATGCGAAAGCCATAAGTCCCATTCGTTCGCGTGGTGCTGTAAGTGGTATAGGTTGTGTTGCTGATCACGGTGTTCCATGCACCGCCGTTAGCTTGCTCCTGCACCGCGTAATACGTCACTTCGCCCGAGGGTTGATCCCAAAACACGTTAACTTGCCCGACATTATCGGCCGTTACCATCGGGGTCGAAGGTGTTTCAGGTGGAGGCGTCGACACTCCCACCTTCACCACATTACTGGGTGACGACATACTGCACTCGAGTCCTGAGCCGAATCTGAGAAAACACGCTTCTACTTTGTAGGAATAATTAGCCTGTGCACGGTCTGAAACCGTAAAGCTGGATGATGTGTTCGACGAGGCTTGCGTCAGTGTATAGCTGCCAGCATTAACGCTTTCATACAGTCGGTGAATGGGTGGATTAGAGGTCGAACGCGTATAGGTAATGGTGTAGGTGCCATCGGCATCCGTAGCGGGCCCTTTGACATTCGTCGCAGGATAAGGCGCAGCGGCCGATAAAGTGGTAGCAAAAAACGCGGCCAAAAACAGACCGAGCGCAGATAAAACGCGGTGCATGAGTGTCCCCTGAAAAATCGATGTGATACTTTTTTCGTTTGCGAAATGTTTTTATTGGCGCAAACGGTTATTCATTTGGTGTCCCTGTGAAGCAACTACTCCCTGATGAGACGGCGCGAAGTATCGCAAAAGTGAAAAGTTGGCTCAAGTGAGAAATGTCTCAAATGACACTCATACATTCACCATTCCAGGTAAATATTCACATGTGAGATATATCAAAAATCAAACGGAATAATACGCCGTTTTAAGAAACTTTTAACCTCGAGTCCCGCTCAATCCCATCGGCCAATTGACGAAGACGATCTGCTACTTCTTTCGCGGTCATTTGTTTTTCAAGACGAGCGCCGTGATAGCGATCATTGATAAAAGAAATTGAAATCATTTTTCCAGAATCGTTTTCACAAACGATCTTCATATCCTTAAACGTAGGTTCCACAAAACTTCCTTAATTACTTCTAAAAAACTGTTGTTTATTACGCGCTTCCTTACGCAGCGCTGAGAGATCCTACTGCTCCAAATTTGAATCAGCAACTGTGAAAATTACACCAAGTTCAAACAAACCAACTTACTAATGATATTGGTATTAATTGTGTTCTCAACTTTGTAAAAGGTGTTAAAGTGAAAAAAGCTCTACGGCACCCAGTACATCGAAAAGTACTTCAAATACAATGTAACACCAAAAGTAACACCGAGACATTGTTAGATTAGCTAATTCTTTTTATATCAGATAGATAGAATACAGTTTCGATTCCCGCCGGCTCCACCAGTCTTCGTTCCTCCCAGCAAAGCTTGGAGGAACTTCGCCTTGGCGAACCCCTGCGAGTTCAAGCGAACTCGAAGGGGAAGGCCGCCACGGCGTAGCTATAAGCGAAGCCGGGCTATAAAACAAATTAAGGATAAGTGACGTTTAGTATGGAAAAGGAAACTTCCATTATGTTTACATTCTTACCAGCATTAATCACTCAGGAAAACATTACACTGGTGTGACTCAAAACCTTTCTGCTCGACTGAAAAAACATAACTCAGGCGAAGTAAAACATACTTCCAAGCTTCGACCATGGCAAATTGAAACGGCTATTGCAATACGGTCCCGAGAAAAAGCCTTCGCATTAGAGAAATACCTTAAATCTCACTCAGGTCGTGCTTTTGCTTCGAAGCATTTTTGAAGAAACTGATATTTATGACCTATAAAGCAAGGCCAAAGAAGGTTTAGAACACATCCCTCAGACCGTCATTGCTTCAGTGTCACTTCGCTCACCTGCAAACGACTGCATAGCTCTCTTTGCGTCATAAGTGCTTGATATTCATTCATATTGATCATCCAGTGTATTTCAGACTTAAGCTTATTTACCTAACTTTCTGACAATTTCTGTAAAACTTTCAAATGGCTACGATTCATTCCGAGATTTACGTAGAAGCTAGTTTTTATACAAAACAACATGACACAAACACAATCTGAAACTATACTTTCATTTAAGCGAATAATTGTGAGGTTTAGTTTCATGAGCGTCCGTTCAGCCGTTGTATTCCCCAAAGATTTAGAGGTTCTAAAGCAGCTTGGAGAAAATATCGCTTTAGCGATGAAACGAAGAAAAATAACTCAAACCAAACTTTCCGAGCGTACAGGACTTTCCATGCCAACACTTCGCAACATCATTCGAGGAGAAGCCAGCGTTTCAATTGGCCATTACGTCATGGTGCTTTCATCTCTCGGTTTAAGTGACGATATGGCAAAAGTGGCTTCAGATGACGCGTTTGGGCGAAAACTGCAAGATATAGAACTCCTTAAAGGTAATCGAAGCAAGTAAAGCAATAAAGGAAGTCAAACAGAATGAGTAAATCAATAGTGGTATACGCCGACTGGAGCTCCATGGATAAGCCGTTGCAAGTCGGTAAACTGGAGGTTGATCTGGTGCGGGGCACAGAAGTATATCGCTTTGCTTATGCAAATAGCTGGCTAGAGTCCCCTTATGCCATTCAAATCGACCCCCAACTCAATCTCTTTACAGGCGACCAATTCAACAATGACGCACGAAATTTTAGAGCTTTTTTAGATTCTTGCCCCGATCGATGGGGACGGCTGTTAATGCAGCGCAGGGAGGCGGTATTAGCTAGGCGCGAAGGACGACGTGTCAACAAACTCAATGAATCAGACTTTCTTCTCGGTGTACACGACACCTATCGCATGGGCGGTCTACGCTTTAAACTTTCCGAAGAAGGTCCTTTTCTCGATAACAATCAACAATTAACCGCCCCCCCAGTGTCAAGCCTGCGAGAGTTAGAATTCGCCGTTAGCCAAATTGAGCAACAACCTGATTTAGATGATCCTGACTATCTCAAATGGCTGTTTATGTTGATTTCTCCTGGCTCATCTTTAGGTGGAGCCAGACCTAAAGCCTGCGTAACCGATGGTGATGACCTATGGCTTGCCAAATTTCCAAGTCGATATGATGATCACGATATTGGCGCTTGGGAATATTTGGTTTATTGCATGGCAATCGATGCGGGAATAGACATGGCTCCCTGCCGGATCCAGCGATTCAACAGCCAACACCATACATTTTTAACTAAGCGATTTGATCGTATCGGTACACAAAGGCGTCATTTTGCATCGGCAATGACTCAGCTAGGCTACTACGATGGAGATACTGGTGCCAGCTATCTTGAACTTGCTCAATTTCTAGTCAAACATGGCGCAAAAACCAAAGCCGATCTTGCGCAACTTTGGCGTCGAATGGCATTTAATATATTTGTGCGCAACAGCGATGACCATCTACGTAACCATGGCTTTTTATTATCTGATAACAACTCAGGCTGGCTACTCTCGCCAGCATACGATATCAATATAAGCATGGGAACTACAGGACTGCACTTGAATATCGACGAATACTCCAACGCGCTTGACCTAGAATTAGCATCAGAGGTTGCGCCTTATTTTCAATTATCACTCGAACAAGCAAAACAGATTTTAACAGAACTCAAAAGCGTTATCGGCAAGTGGCGTGATTATGCCAATAGCATAGGTATCAATAGACAAGAACAACAGCTGATTGAAACAACACTAAACTAAAGCAAAAGCAGTAACATTCGCACAATTATGAAAATATAGTTTCAAATCTAATAATTGGCGCAGTTTTCTAAGATTAGTGGCGCACTTTTACAGAACCGCGCCACTTTCACCTCTATCTTGGCGCATTTATGACGCGGTTCATGTTTTTTTATTCGGTTTCGAACGCTTTTTCATATTGATAATTGCCACCAATAACAAACCCTGCCACGTAAGTGGTGGTTTTTTTATTGGCTGGAATCCGGTACGGATGCGAAACCACGTTTCGGGTTCACGAGCTGTAGTGAGTACTATCGAACATTGGAGGAACGACGATGGTCTTGTCAGGGGTGAGGCACTGGGAAGTGCCGAATAATTCCCATCGGCTCTGCCAACGTCAGACATGGCATTGACTTAAGCTTGGAGCAAGCGGCGCAGTAGAAGAGACCGCATATCACAACGACCGTCAGCGATCACCATCATAAAGACAGGTTTCGCGATTATGCGATAGATAGTACAGCAAAATCTCACGTTTACTATCTCGCCATCCATACCGCTTGCGGAAAGTGAATAGCCTATACTTTAGCCATCGCCCTTAAAACCAAAGGAAAACGCCAATGAGCGCACATGTCTATAAAATCATTGAAGTGGCAGGGTCATCCAATACAGGAACCGACGACGCCATACGCAATGCCGTGAACAAAGCCGCAGAGTCGGTTAAACACATGGACTGGTACGAGGTTGTCGAGTCTCGCGGTCATATTGCCGATGGCAAAATCGCTCATTATCAGGTCGTGGTTAAAATCGGTTTTCGCCTGGATTAAAGTCTCATACTACAAAACCGACGCCCCTCTGTGTTTGCAAAATACTTGGGTGCCGGTACAATCGACTGCACGAATCCTATAAAAGTAAAAAATGGAGGCTTGGCTATGGAATTAGGCCAATCGAATAGGGTGCAAAACCCAGAATTACAACTGGCTAAGGAATTCATTCAACACACCGGTAAACATCTGTTTTTAACTGGAAAAGCCGGTACCGGTAAAACCACTTTTTTACAACAACTGAAAGCCAATAGCCCAAAACGTATGATCATTACGGCACCGACCGGTGTAGCAGCAATCAATGCTGGCGGTGTGACTCTGCATTCATTTTTCCAATTACCCTTTGGCCCCTATTTACCAGGAAGCGACTTACAACAACGTCGATTCACGAAAGAAAAAATCAATATCATCAAAAGCTTGGATCTGCTAGTGATTGATGAAATCAGTATGGTACGCGCCGATTTGCTTGACGCCGTCGATGCCGTATTGCGTCGTATTAAACATCGCTCGCTTCCGTTTGGCGGTGTACAACTGTTAATGATTGGTGATTTACACCAGCTTGCTCCGGTAGTAAAAGACGACGAATGGCGCTTGCTTCAAAACCACTACGCAAGCAGTTATTTCTTCAGCAGTCAGGCGCTTAAACAAACCGAATTAATCCGCATAGAGTTGCAACACATTTATCGACAATCCGACGGACACTTTATTGAGTTGTTAAACCGTGTGCGCGACAATCAAATCGACGTTTCCACATTAGAAGCATTAAATGCACGTTACGTACCCAACTTTTATTCCGAACAACAAGATTACATCACCTTAACGACACACAACCGTCAGGCCGATAGTATAAACAACAAAGCGTTGGATAAGTTGCCAACAAAAGCGATAACGTTTCAGGCAACCATTGAAGACGATTATCCCGAACACAGTTACCCGGCGCCTGAAACGCTCACTCTTAAAGAGGGTGCGCAAGTGATGTTTGTGCGTAACGACAGTTCGCCCGATAAACGTTTTTTTAATGGTAAAATTGGCAAAATTATTGAGCTGGACGAACAAAGCGTTCGCATTCAATGTCCGGACGACGACGAAGATATTTTGGTCGAGCCCGAAACCTGGGAAAACATCAAGTACAGCCTCAACAAAGACAGCAAAGCCATTAATGAACAGGTGATTGGTCGCTTCACCCAGTTACCACTGCGACCCGCCTGGGCCATTACCATTCATAAAAGCCAGGGATTAACCTTTGAACACGCCATTATCGATGCCGAAGCCGCGTTTTCTCACGGACAGGTGTATGTTGCGCTCAGTCGCTGCAAGACCTTTGAAGGGTTAGTGCTCTCTTCGCCATTAACCAGTGAGGCCATAAAAACCGACGCGACTGTATCCGAATTTGTGCAACAGGCACATGAGCAGATCCCCAACCAAAAGCAACTGTTGCAGGCAAAAGTCGCCTACCAACATCAGTTACTGCTCGAGTGTTTCGACTGGCAACGGCTGGCCTATCCACTGAATCATCTGGGCAAATTGCTTGGCGATTATCAATCGTTAATTCGCGGCACTAACCTGAGTCACTTTGAAGTCATCAAACAACAAACCTTTTCGGAAGTCATCACGGTTGCTGATAAATTTAAGCGTCAATTGCAATCGTTTTTTCAGCCCGATGAGCTCCCTGAACAAAACACTCACCTACAACACAGAGTGCAAAAAGCGGTGGCTTATTTTGCCGAAAAAATTAACGGTGGAGTACAACACTGGCTCAATGAATTTGCCTTTGATACCGACAACAAAGAAATTCAAAAGCAGCTCACCAAAGCTGTCGATACGTTGCAGCACCGACTTAACGTTTCGTTGGCCGGAATAAACAGCTGCCAACAAGGATTTGAAACTCATCGCTACCTTAATGCGATAGCTCGTGCCGAAATTGAGCAAAAAGAAGCGGCTCAAAAACCTCAAAAAACCGAAATTCAACTGTCCGATCTGGAACACCCGGAACTATTTCAGCGTTTGAAACAATGGCGTGCCCAACAGGCAGAAACCGAACAGGTGGCCCACTTTCGAATTCTGCATCAAAAAGTGTTACTGCAAATTGTGGTAGAGTTACCCACCTCACCGGAAGCCTTGTTAACCATTAAAGGTATTGGTCAAAACCTGCTGGACAAATACGGTGAAGCCATAACTCATCAAGTGAAACATTATTGTGACGAGCACAATATTGAACCGCCCATAAAGCCGTTAAAACCAACAAAAAAAAAATTAACCAAAGCTTCTGATGAACCAAAACAAGACACCAAGCAGGTGAGTTTCGAATTGTTTTTACAAGGAAAAAGCATCGAAGAAATTGCAATAACACGTGAACGAGTTCCCAGCACAATAGAAGGCCACCTAGCGCATTTTGTGAAGCAAGGTGAGCTCACTTTAAGTCAGGTAATCAAAGACGACAAAATTGCGGAGATCAAACAAGTCATCGACGAGAAAGGTCAACAAAGTTTAAAAGCCCTAAAAAGCTATTTAGGAGATGATTACTCTTATGGAGAAATAAAAATGGTCTTGGATTCAATGGGATAAAGCGATTCCGTGAAAGCTCATGCAACACGCCCTTTCACGGAACCCGTTCCATAGCATTATTGACAGGATGCACCCCAAATTTGGTTTACCCAGGCTGGATAATCGACAAACGGATTTCGATTGCCTTGCTTTTCAACGATGCGAGCGTGGCGCGCGACTTCTTCATCGCTCACCGGATCTTGCACGTGCCAACTGTATAGCGAGCATAATTTTCCAAGCGTCGCTCCGCTGCTTCCTACATAATCCACCAATTGTAAGTCTTCTACACCGGTTGCATCATTGCCATTGTAACGAATGTCCATATAAAACATCATTCGCGCAATATCGCCCTTCACTTCGTCTCTTGGTTCAAAGCTGTCGTTGTCTGTAAAGTTACCGGGCGCTTCTCCAATACTGCTCCCACCATTGTCAAAGTCTTTATTCGCGCGCGTGCCATTAACAGAAGCATCGGATGGTCTTAAATGATGAATATCGGTATACGCCCAATCGCCGGAGTTTGGAAAGCCGTGACTTTTTGGCCATGTGTGTTCGCGATTCCAAGCGTCGGGGTCATTGTTGCCGCTGGAAGTAAAGTTTTTATCTTGCGAACGACCGGTATAAATGAGAATCACATTGCTGCTGTTGGCCGGATCTTCATCGGTGAATTTAAGTGCATCCCACACTTGCGAATAAGATAAACGAAAATGATTTCGTGCCGACGCTTCATTGAGTGCAGCCCGAAGCTCGCTTCCTGCTTTACCTATCGCTTCGCTGTAATAAGCTTCAAACCCTTCCCAGGTTGATCCACTATCCGCCTCAAAGCTTCCAGTTAAACTCACTCCTGAGTAGGCTGAATACCCTTGAATCAATACAAAATAGGTGCCGCTTTGCGGAGACGTTACTGAGCAGCTTTCGTTGTTCCCATTGAGATAAGGTCGACAATCGTAACTGGACGTAGTAGGCATACTGCCCTGTTTCAAGTAAAGATCCGCATCACCCGAACCGCCATTCATGGTAATCAACAAATTTCGGCTGGATTGGGGTATTTCGATTTTAAAATAGCGTGACGAATTGGATGCTCCCGTCAAACCACTAAGAGTCTGGCCATTACTCAAAGTTTCGACGACCGTTTGATCGACTTCATAAGTCGCCAACAAGGATACCCCAGAAAAACCACTGTACGCTCTCAGTTGAATGTAATACGTCGTCGCTCGTGGTGCGCTAAAGATGCAAGACTCTTCATTGCCCCACTTATAAGGACGACAGTCGTAGTGAGATGCCGTTGGCGCGGTGTCTGCGCGCACATAAAGATCGGCATCGCCACTACCACCCGACTGAGTAATCGTCAGATTGTTAGCCCCTATGGGTACCACTACTTCATAAGAAAGTGTTTGACCGGTTGAAGCGGAAAGATTGGATTCGGATACCCCTTGAGTCAAGGTTCTGGCACAAAGGTTGGATGAAAAAAGAACAGAGCACAACAAGAAGAAAGGTAGCTGTTTCATAACGCAAGTTCCTTAATTATGGTTGTTATACGGTACAATTGACGTCACAGCTCGATCGGTCGGGTCGGATCATATCGAAATTCTGATTCTGATCAACCCATATTACAAAATCATTAAATATCAAAAAATTAACTCGAACTCTGGAACACACTCTACGGTACAAAGTCGGTAAATGCTTCATTATTGGCTAAATCTAGGACGGTTTTTTAGCCATTACACGCAGGAAGCGCTTCAGTAGCGGTCAAAAATAAAACATTCGCCGACTTATAGCTCTCAATTTTATTCTCATGTATTTTGGATATTTACTAACATTAACCTCGAGCCAATTGAAAAAATGCTTCCACATAACACTTTGCCTGATCTCGCGTACGCATCCCTAGGTGGATCTGCTTTTGAATACCATTTTTGCCCAAACGGACCGAGGTAATGGGCAAATTTTGAGCGCATTCGGTTACCAACCACAATGGCAAAGTAGCAACACCACGGTTGGCAGCGACCAGTTGCACCATCATTTCGGTGGCTTCAATGACTTTATGTTGTTTCGGACAGCAATCAGCAGGGATTAAAAAGAACTTAAAGACATCCAGTCGCTCCACTTCCACCGGATAGGTATAAAGAATTTGATCGTTTAATTCATCGGGAGAGATAAAAGATTTACCCGCAAACGGATGTTGAGAACTCACCACCAACACCTGTTCATAATCAAACACCGGTGTGTAAGCAATGCCTTTTTTCTGCAGAGGATCCGGTGTAACCAGCAAATCGATTTCGTGATTAAACAAAGCCGCCATACCACCAAACTGAAATCGTTGCTTAATATCCACATCAACACCAGGCCATTTCTGCAAAAACTCAGGCACAATTTTTAACAACCATTGAAAGCAAGGATGACATTCCATGCCAATGCGTAACGTCCCTTTTTCACCCGAAGCAAATAATTTTAATGTCTGGTCTACCTGATCCAATTGCGGTAGTAAACGCTTGGCTTCACGCAGTAAATATTTGCCAGCTTCGGTGAACTGCAAATGACGACCTTCTTTATTCCACAATGTTGTGCCAATTTGCGATTCCAGCTTTTTTATCGCATGGCTTAAGGCGGATTGGGTTAAATGCAAAGAACTCGCTGCTGCAGTGAGCGAACCTTTACGTTCCACTTCACGTAAAATTTTAAAATGAATGGGTTCTAACATCACAAACTATGAATAAAATTAATCGGTGGATGAAATAATACCATTATTCTTCATCAACACCTGCTCTTACACTTTTAGTTTCAATTGAACCAAGAACAGGAACACATCAATGGTACAAATTCATAACCTGGGATTTCCGCGCATGGGTGCAAAACGCGAACTGAAATTTGCACTCGAGTCCTTCTGGAACGGTCAAAATTCGCAAAGCGAGTTATTAGCAACCGCTGCACAGTTAAGGAAGCGCCATTGGCAACAACAATCAACTTGCGACTTCATTCCAGTCGGTGATTTTTCACTTTATGATCACGTATTAGACACCAGTTTTTTGCTCGGTAACCTACCCGAGCGCATTAGCAAAGGGAAAGGCAACTCTCTGGATCATTATTTTCGACTCGCCCGCGGACGTTCCGTGCAAGACTCTGATTGCAATTGCGTTCACGCCGGTGAAATGACCAAATGGTTTGATACCAACTACCACTATATTGTGCCCGAGTTTAACGAGCACACCGAGTATCAACTCAATGCCAGTCAGCTGCTCAGCCAGTTGTCAGAAGCACAAACGCTCGGCCTGAATGTCAAACCGGTTTTATTAGGCCCAGTGAGTTATATATGGCTCGGCAAAAGTAAAGATCCATCGGATCGCCTCGCGTTATTGGAGCGACTGATTCCAGAATATGAAAAATTACTCGATAATTTAGCCAGTGTTGGTGTGAGCTGGGTACAGATTGATGAGCCCATTTTAGTAACCGAATTGGAAAACAATTGGCAACAAGCGCTTCAAAAGTCCTATCAAGTATTAAAAAATTCCCCTATTAAAATTTTGCTCACCACCTATTTCGGTCAACTGAAAAATAATTTGGCACTGGCTTGTCAATTACCGGTTGCAGGTTTCCATCTTGATGCGATCAATGCACGCAAAGAAGTGGATGAGGTTTTAAATACACTGACCGATGACAAGGTATTATCGTTGGGTGTCATTGACGGTCGTAATATCTGGAAGTCTGATTTAAACGCAACTCTCGACTGGCTTGAGCCAATCGCTCAACAATTGCGTGATCGGTTATGGCTAGCACCTTCCTGTTCGCTATTGCATGTTCCCGTTGATTTGGAGCAGGAGCAAAAACTGGAGCCGGAAATTAAAAACTGGCTCGCATTTGCGTTACAAAAAATAGACGAGCTTGCGATATTAAAAACAGCACTCAATGAAGGTCGCGAAGCGGCAGCCAGTGCACTTAAATCGAACCAGGAAAGTATTAGCCAAAGACACCACTCAAAACGTGTACACAACACAACAGTAAAGGCCGCTGTTAGTGCCATTCAACCACAACAGGGTAAACGAAAAAGCGCATTTAACGAGCGTATAAAAAAACAAAAAAAGCAACTCAAGCTACCCCTGTTTCCCACCACAACCATCGGCTCTTTTCCCCAAACCTCAGATATCCGAAAAACTCGATTGCAATTCAAAAAAGGAACGCTCAGTGAAAGCCGCTACAAAATAAAAATACGAGAAGAAATCGAGCGCAGTATTCGTGAGCAGGAAGCACTGGGACTTGATGTGCTGGTGCATGGAGAAGCCGAACGCAACGATATGGTGGAATATTTTGGAGAACAACTGCAAGGATACACATTCACTGAATTTGGTTGGGTACAATCGTACGGTTCACGCTGCGTTAAACCACCAATCCTCTACGGTGATATCAGTCGCCCGAAATCCATGACCCTTGAGTGGATCAGCTACGCGCAATCGTTAACCGCACAACCGATTAAAGGTATGTTGACTGGCCCAGTCACATTACTCAACTGGTCATTTGTGCGCGACGATCAACCACGCAGCGAGTCCTGTTTGCAATTGTCGCTAGCCGTACGTGAAGAAGTACTCGAACTCGAACAAGCCGGTGTGAAAATCATTCAGATTGATGAAGCCGCTTTACGCGAAGGTTTACCTCTGCGCCGTTCCGAGTGGCAAGAATATCTCAATTGGGCGGTTGAGGCGTTTCGTGTTGCTGCCAACGGTGTAAAAGATGAAACGCAAATTCATACCCATATGTGTTATTCCGAGTTTAACGACATTATCGAAGCCATTGCAGCACTGGATGCCGATGTGATCACCATCGAAAACTCGCGCTCCGATCTGGAGTTACTTAATGCGTTTGATCGATTCAAGTATCCGAATCAGATTGGTCCGGGCGTTTATGATATTCACTCACCCAATATTCCAGACGTAGAGCAAATAATTGCCCAGGTTCATCAAGCCGCTGAACGTATTCCCACCGAACGCTTATGGATTAATCCGGACTGCGGATTAAAAACACGTCACTGGCCGGAAGTTACAGCAGCGCTTAAAAACATGATCTCAGCTACCCATCACTTGCGTGAAGCCTATTCTCGTTAATACTTTGAAAAAGAACGTTTAAAGCCGTGTTCAATAAAACTGAACACGGTAATCTATTATCTCCATTTTATTTTTCCTTAGGGCTGTTCTACTCTGTAACCAACTCAATCACGGAAAATAGGAGAAACTCTATGAGTAAAATCGACATCGGAATCAATGAACAAAATCGATTGAAAGTTGCCGAAGGACTCAAAAAGCTGCTCGCTGACTCGTACACCTTGTATTTACAAACGCACAATTTTCACTGGAATGTAACCGGGCCACAGTTTCGCGAACTGCACTTGATGTTTGAAGAACACTATACGGAATTGGCTGTCGCTGTTGACGATATTGCTGAGCGTATTCGCACGTTGGATGTCCCCGCTCCTGGCACTTATAAAGCTTTTGCAGAGCTCAGTTCTATTCAAGAAGTGGAAGACGTCCCCCAAGCTCAAGAAATGGTAACCATTTTAACTCGTGGTCATGAACAAGTTGTAAAAACCTGTCGTGAAGCACTCAAAGTCGCACAGGAAGCAGAAGATGAATCTTCCGTGGCATTGATATCCGATCGTATGCGCATTCATGAAAAAACGGCCTGGATGTTACACGCATTGCAATAACTGAACTAAATACCAAAGAGAGACTGAGCATTTTGGGTGGTTTTAGCGGCAATTGTTTCAACATCCAATTCTTTGATTTTCGCCAATGCAAGAGCAACCTCGGGTAAGTATTCTGGGCTGTTGCGCTCTCCTTGGTGACCACTTAAGGGCATATCGGGTGCATCCGTTTCTAATACCATCGACTCTAATGGCATTCGCATTAATGCGTCTCGTGTTTTTTTGGCCCGCTCGTAAGTGATAATACCGCCAACGCCCAAATAAAAACCTAAGCGCCAAAACGACTGTGCAATTTCAAAACTGCCAGAAAAAGCATGGACGACTCCACTACTAGGTCGATATTTTTTGAGTACGCTTAACACTTGCGCATGTGATTGCACATCGTGAACAATTACTGGCTTATTCAAATCAACGGCAAGCTTAACCTGGGCTTCAAAAACGCGCAGTTGTTCCGACATGGGCGTTTTAAGGTATCTGTCTAGTCCACATTCGCCCAAAGCGACGCATTTTTTTGAATTGAACGATTCGGCTAAAACGGATAAATAATTCGACAAGGATGGTGAATCGACTGGCAAACCTAATTCTCGTTCAATCCACCAGGGATGTATGCCAGCAGACCAATAAAGTGAACTCCACTGTGTTGCAATCGCCTCTGCTTTTTGCCACTGCTTCTGAGAAACGCCCGGTATTATCAGGCGACTCACATTGATGACTTCCAATCCCTTTAAAACTTGATCTCGGTCTCGATCGAATGCGTCAAAATCGATATGGCAGTGACTGTCTATAAGCATCATTTATCCCTAAAAACACACATCTCACAACGGCATATTAGAGGTGATTTTATAATGAAATCAAACTCCTTTGCTATCATTAAAACAATAACTTACAAGTAAAATATTAAAAAGCCGGAGGCACCCGATGAAAAACCAAGGCTTATCCCAAACGGTAATATTATTTCTTTCATTCTCGCTCTTACTTAAAACCCTATTTTTATCTCAACCTGTGTTCGCAGCAGAGTCGGATCTACTCGAGCTCGACATTGAAGATTTGGTTCGACTGGAAGTCACTTCGGTTTCCAAAAAGCCTCAACAACTGATCGATTCCGCTGCAGCGGTTTTTGTCATTACTCATGAAGATATTAAGCGTGCCGGAGTAACCAGTATTCCAGAAGCGTTGCGTATGGCACCCGGTATTCAAGTCGCCCGAATTGATGCTAATAAATGGGCCATCAGCAGCCGCGGCTTTGCAGACCGGTTCAGTAACAAACTGTTAGTATTACTTGATGGACGAAGTGTTTACACGCCAACATTTTCTGGTGTGTATTGGGAAGTTCAAGACTTTTTACTCGAAGATGTTGATCGAATTGAAGTGATCAGAGGGCCAGGTGCAACACTGTGGGGAACCAATGCAGTAAATGGCATTATCAATATCATCACAAAACCAGCAAAAAACACGCAATCCAGCTTAATTTATGGGAATGCAGGTAGCCATGAAAACTCAACTGGTTTTCGCTACGGTTCTAATTTTGGCGGCGATGGCTTTTACCGTGTTTATGCCAAATATCGTGAATACGATAGTTTAGAACTTTCAAACCGAAGCGAAGGTTTTGATGCTTGGTCGAATGGTCAAGTTGGATTTCGACTTGATAAAATTGCTAACGGTGAAAACGAGTGGCATCTTCAAGGTGACTTTTACAGTGGGCAAATTAAACAGGAATTGATTTATCCTATTACCCAACAACCCTATGTGGCATTTGATCGCAATGAGTTCGATATCAGTGGCGGAAACCTTCTTTTTTCCATGACGTCGACCCATAACAGTCATGAATATCATTTTAAAACCTATTACGATTTCAACGAAAGAAAAGATCAAATATTAAGTGAAGAAAGAACCACTTTCGATTTAGAGTTTCAACATCGTTATACCATTAACGACAGAAACGAAATGATCTGGGGAATCGGTCATCGCACCAGTGAAGATGACACTCAGCCAGGTATTACCGCTCAACTCATTCCCGCGAAAAATGAGCTTCAAATCACGCATGGTTTCTTACAGTACGAATGGGGCGTATCGGAAACCAGTAATTTAATTATTGGCACCAAAATAGAAGATAACAATTACACCAAAAAAGATTATGAACTTCAGCCTAATATTCGCTACATATGGCGCAGTAGTGAAACCAGTGCGATATGGGCCTCAGCATCACGAGCGTCTAGAACACCATCGCGAGGCGAAAGAGATGCACAAATCGACTTATACACCATTCCGCCCAATACACCAACCAATCCTGGGCCGATTCCCATATTGTTTCGACTCACCGGTACTCAAAGCGACTTATCGGGTGAGCTCACCGCCTATGAGCTCGGTTTTCGCACACAATGGGGAAAAAATCTTTCGTTAGACTTAGCGTTATTTCAAAACGAATATAAGCAACTGGAATCATTAGCGATTGGCAACATTATATGTGAACCCTCTAACCAACCGTGGCCATTTTGTCCCCCAACAGATTACTGGGTTCAAGAGGCATTTATCATTGCGGCCGATCGAGCAGAGAGTGAAGGCGGCGAGCTGTCTATTAGCTGGAGCCCACTAGAAAAACTTAGGCTACAGTCCAACATCAGTTACGTTAATATCAAATCAAAATCAGATGATGGTTTTGATACAGGACTTGCTGGCGCCGATACTAAAGTGCCTGAAAAACAAGTTTCAATAAGAAGCTTATATAATATGACGTCAAACATTATGGTTGATGCATGGTTTCGATATACCGATGAGTTACCTGGTTTAAATGTCAGTCATTATAACGAGTTAAATTTGCACATCAGTTGGCAACCACAAGCCAATCTTGAGTTTTCTTTTGCTGCCAATAACCTTCTCGACGATCGCCACTTAGAGTTTGTTCAAGAAACGGTCGCGGGAACACCAAGCGTCATAGAAACCAGTTACCATTTAAAAGGTGTGTGGAAATTTTAATCGCCACCCAATACAAACAATGTCAGTTGCATGCCAAATAGCTCGAAAAAAATACGTTGTTCAATGGTACGCTCTGCGTTGCTCTGCATTATGTTATTTGTTCAATCGAGCCTATTCGCAAATGACATTAATAGAGAGGACCTGATTGTGGCTTATATTTATAACTTTGCCAAATTCACAACATGGCCAGAGAGTTCAGATAAGCCAGAGGATCTTTTTATCATTTGCGTGCTCAGTGATGAAGAACTTTTTACTAAGCTTCAGAAACTCAAAAACAAAAAAATACACGCCAAACCCATTGTATCGAGAATATTATCGTCAAAAGAGGAGAACATTGAGCAATGCCATACTTTGTTTATTGGCGATGTTTCTGAGTCGACATTAAATGACACCTTATCATTTGTAAGAAAACTTCCCATTTTAACGATCAGTGATTTAAAGTCATTTGTTAATAAAGGCTGTGTTGAATTTTTTCCACAAGAAAAGTCCGTTCAGTTTTCAATCAACCAGTCGTCATTAAAAAATGCGAATTTGGAAATCAACGCCAGACTGCTACAGCTGGCAAAGAACATTGTTGAATAAACGATATGACGTTACTAAAAAACTTATCCATCAAAAATAAAATCATACTGATCTGTTTAACAGTAACATCAACTTCTTTGATGCTTTTTTCTTTCATTGTCGTCTTGGAGTCAGAAAAAATCATTAAGTCATTACTCGTCAATCACTTAACAGCGCTCGCAAAATCGACCGGCGTAAGCAGTTCTGCTGCATTATTATTTGATAACAAAACAACGGCTAACGAATCGCTTTCTGTACTGAAAGCGTTACCGGAAATTACCAACGCCATCATTTATGACAACGCAAAAATTGCATTCGCATCCTACTCTTTGAGTCGACAACAAGAACGTAAATTTGACTTAGAAATATCAACCGAGAAGCATTTGACCTCAACCCCCCAATTTTTATTTACTAACCACTACCTGTACGTCACTTACCCGATTGAACTCGATAGTGAGCTTATAGGCTATGTGTTGCTGACATCCTCCCTTAATACGCTGGTCGACGTTCGTAAAAGCTTATACCTCGTTGTAGTACTATCTTTCTTTGCTTCGGTGGCCATTGCCTATATCACCGTTTCATTTCTGCATAAAATTGTTACTAAACCAATTGATACGTTAACGAAAGCCACAGAAGAAATATCCCATAAAAAAGACTACTCCATACGAGTGATTCGAAACAGCAACGACGAAATTGGAACATTGATTGACGGCTTCAATAATATGATTGATCAAATAGGTCGTCAGGACAATGCCCTCAAGCAACATAAAGTTGAGCTTGAGGAACAAGTGGCTCAAAGAACGAAAGAACTTCACTCAGCCAATATCAAGTTAACTCACGCATTAAATGAGATGACTACCGCCAAAGAAGCCGCAGAAGAAGCCAACAAAGCAAAAAGTGAATTTTTGGCCACCATGAGCCATGAAATTAGAACACCTCTCAACGGAGTACTCGGCATAGCCGACCTACTGAACAGTACGCAATTGACCGAACAACAACGCCGTTACCTCACCATTGCGCAAACTTCAGGAGATTTACTTTTAGGCATCATCAACGACATTCTCGATATTTCAAAAATAGAATCAGGTAAATTCTCTTTAGTTGAAGAACGTTTCCGACTCAATGAAATGATCGACAACATGGTTGACTTATTTGCTCGACAAGCTCATCAAAAACAATTGGAGTTTACTTATCATTACCCGTGGCCCATTACCTATGAGCATTTAGGCGACGAGTCGAGAATTCGGCAAATATTAGTGAATTTACTCGGTAACGCGCTAAAGTTTACCCACGAAGGATCTATTCACCTCGACGTATCGATTCAATCATCGGCTACCGGAGATAAGGTTCAATTTAGAGTAACCGATACCGGTATTGGTATTAGCGAAGATGCTAAAGAAAAAATATTCAGTGCCTTTACGCAAGCAGACAGTTCCACCACAAGGAAATACGGAGGAACAGGTTTAGGATTGAACATTTGCCAACAACTGGTCACATTAATGAATGGCAATATTGCATTAACAAGCGAACTGAACAAAGGAACAAGCTTCCAGTTTGAAATACCACTTAAAAGTTTTCATCCTGAACACAAGCTACAGAAGTCCATCGAAACCTTCCCAGAAACGCATTGGTACATCATGGATCCTTCTAGTGCGCATAGACAAGTGCTTGAAACCTTCATTCACCACATCAAAGGTTTTCAACATACCTTTAATGCGATCGATCATATGTTCGATGCCTTGAAAGAGGCCACAGAAAACAGCTATATATTTATTAATTTGGAAAATGTGATGACTACCGAGTACTACCAGTCGGGTACGCTCTTTTCTCGTTTAGAGTCTTTTAAGGCCAAGTCCTTGATAACAACTGTCGATAGCGAGGTGGTTTCCAGCGATATCGAGAACCTTTACCAAAACGTATTTATTATTGAGCGGCCCGTCCTTTACTCGCAACTTGTGAAATTAATATCCGATGAACCGGTACAGTATGACGTTATCGAAGAGCAAGTGCCTCAGCAGTCTTTTAACGCAAAAGTCCTTCTCGTTGAAGATACCTTATTAAATCAAGAGTTGGCGACTGAAATGTTAGGAAAAATGGGCTTACAGGTTACCATCGCAAATAATGGTTCAGAAAGCCTCAGTTTGCTCGAAAACAACCGTTTTGATTTGATCTTTATGGATTGTCAGATGCCCGTTATGGATGGATTTGAGGCGACACGAATCATTAAGCAACGTCAACAAAGTGGTGAGCTTCCTAAAATGCCCGTGATTGCGCTTACAGCCAACGCAACCAGAGAAGATAAAAATAAATGCATTAATGCCGGTATGGATGATTATATTTCTAAGCCGTTCAACCAAAAGCAGCTATCAACCACGATTGCGAAGTGGCTATCAGAAAGTGTCTCGTACAAGGAAGTAGAGGACTCACAGGAAAAACCTAAAAATGAGAGTTCGCTGCCTCAAAGTTTATTCGAAGCCACAACTAAAGGCATTTTAGACGAAAAGACGATCTCTAACTTATATGAAATGAGCAATCAATCAAACAAACTACTGGCCAAGCTAATTTTAATCTACTTAAAAGAAGGTCCTGTATATATAAGCAGTATTGAAACCGCAATTGCCAGCAAAGATTATGAAGCATCCAGACTGCCTGCACACTCACTCAAGTCTTACAGTTTCAATTTGGGTGCAAAAACTATGGGTGATCTATGCCAAAATATTGAAACGCTTTCCTCTCAGAATAACTACGAAAAAATTGAAGAGTATTATTCGCTATTAAAAGAACAGTTTGAAAAAGTCAGCCGAGTTTTTCAAGCTTTTCTAAAGGAACAAGACAATGAACAAAGCCTCATCACCACAAGTCACTAAGAAGCGCATACTCTTTGCTGATGATGACCACTCATTAAGAGTATTATTCAAAGAGTACATGTCTAATTCAATCTTTCAACTTGAACTGGTCGAAGATGGCATTAAAGCACTGAATCGCTCAAAAACATTTCACCCTGACGTAATCATTCTCGACATCAACATGCCAGGTTGTGATGGCCTCACGGTGTGTAAAAAACTGAGAGAAATTCCTGAAACCTCGTTTACACCTATTTTACTCATCACCGGCGCAGACGAGTCATCCATTAAAAAAGCACTAGACTGCGGCGCAACAGATTTAATCAACAAACCCATTGACTGGCCGGTCCTTATCAACCGAATTGGCTTTATGCTTAAATACAATGAGCTGATTACCGATTTAGAAAAAAAGAGCGATCAGCAAAGCGCTGTATTAAAAGCGATACCCGACTATTTATGTAAAATAGACAGCGCAGGAAATGTCAGTGAATTTAACCAAACCTTACCCAGCAAATACCCTTGGGAAAAGAAAGTGACAACCACTGCCAAACTGAATGAGCTTACCGACAGTAAAAATACCGCTGCAATAAAAAACAATATATTAAACTGCCTAGCAAAAAAAGAGGTCATTAACGATCAGCTTATTTTCATACAAAATAACGCGTTTACAATCTATGAGTCAAGAACGGCACCACTGACAGGACAAGAATGCATTCTACTTTTAAGAGACATTACTGAGCGCAAAAAATCAGAGCAACTTAATATTCGATTAGGAAAGGTATTCGATAATTCACAGCACGAAATTTACGTCGTCGATGCTCAGAATCAGCAGTTTATACAATCGAATCGTTCTGCGTTAACCAATATCGGCTATACCAAAGAGGAGCTTTATCAGTTGTCCATGTTGGACATTGTGGATCATCAACAAATTGGTGATTTACTGGACGCATTAAGTTTACTCAAAAACAACATTAAAACTGAATCCGTTATTTTTACACAGTTCGTTCGAAAAGATAAAAGTACCTACCCAGTCGAAATACGAATGCATTATAGCCCTGCGGAAATTCCACCTTGTTACATCGTCATAGTTCAAGACATTACTCAAAGAAAGAAGAATGAAGAAAGAATGCTTCAAATGGCCTACTACGATCCCCTCACAGGGCTTGCAAATCGAACCTTTTTTATGGAGTCGTTGGATCGTTCCATTCGCTTAGCTGCCAGAAACTCAAATAAATTAGCGATATTTTTTATTGACTTGGATAGATTTAAACGTATCAACGACACGCTCGGGCACTCTTCTGGCGATACGTTATTAAAAGTGATCAGCGAACGCCTGAAACGCTCAGTACGTTCTACCGATATGGTATCGACCAACAAAGCATTGGGTTCAGAACTCGCCCGAATTGGTGGCGATGAATTTGTCCTTCTTATTGAACAAGTATCCAGCTCAGACGTGGTTTCTAAAATCGCAAGTCGCATTGTTCAAGAAGTCAGCATTCCCGTTAACTTAGAACAGCAAGAAGTGAGCGTTTCACCGAGTATCGGCATTTCTTTCTATCCCGACGACGGCAATGACTCGGAAACTTTGGTAAAACACGCCGATGTCGCCATGTATCACGTTAAACAATCGGGTAGACAGGGATTTGTATTTTTTAATGAATCAATGAACGAACACTCATTGAATCGATTAAGGTTAGAGCAAAGCTTGGCTAAAGCCATTGAAAATAACGAGTTGACGCTCTATTTCCAACCACAAGTATCGCTTACCGATGGTCGAATCATAGGATTTGAGGCGCTTATACGTTGGAATCACCCGGTAAACGGCCTTGTCCCGCCCAATGATTTTATTCCTTTAGCGGAAGAAACCGGGCTCATCATCGACATAGGTGAATGGACCCTTCGCGAAGCTTGTCGAATATTTGCAGATTGGCACAAGCAAGGGCTGCCGAAAGTAAAAGTCGCGGTGAATTACTCAGCAAAACAATTTAAGGATCCTGAGCTTATACAAAAAATAGATGCGGTACTAAGTGAAACCGGTCTCGATCCAAAATACCTAGAAATCGAGTTAACGGAGAGTGTTGTTATGGAAAATGCGGAAGAAACAATAGCAAAACTGCAACAAATTAAAGAGAAAGGCATTGCTGTATCGGTGGATGATTTTGGTACTGGGTATTCATCGTTAAGTTATTTGAAAAAGTTTCCGATTAATACACTAAAGATTGACCGATCATTCATAAAAGACATCACCTCCGATAAAGATGACGACAGCATTGTTACGGCAATAATCGCCATGGCGCACAGTTTAAACCTCGAAGTCGTTGCAGAAGGCGTTGAAACCGATGATCAATATTCGTTGCTAAAACATCGAGGAGATGACATTGTTCAAGGTTTTTTAATCAGTAAACCCTTAAATATGTCGGAATGTCGTTCGTTGTTGGAAAAAAATGAAAAATATGATTTGTAATAAACCTTGATATTACCAACGATATAATACAGAAACTTTAAAACCGCTTTCCAAGGGTTAAAAGCAAACGTCGCCCCGGTTGCGGCAATCGAGAATTATACCAACCCATGCTACCACGCCATTCTAGTCCACTCGTTCCATAAAACCCAATATCATTAAACAAAGCGGAATTTTGAAACGGATCACCCGCATCAGCTTCGCGAGTTCCTGGGTGAAAATATTTTCGGTTCAACAGATTTTCAACTTTTAAGCTCAAAGTTAAGCTAGAATCAATACCAAAGCGATGTAACCAGTTAACATCAAACACATAATATCCCGGTATTCGAGAAATAGGGTTCGTATTAACGGTTTTACGAGCACTAATATAGCGGCTCATTACTGTTAATGTTGAGTTATCTGCAATATCGTTACTGTAACCTAAATAAAATTTTCGATGCGCAAGGTCTCCTATCCGCATTCGCCCAATTTTTTCGCCACTGACCATATCAAAAACATCTTCCTTTTCGCTCAAATAAAACGACGCATACAACCATAAATGACCGTTGACAAAACCTAACCAAGGCTTCAGCGTAGAAAAATGATAATCCAACCCGAAAACATCGCGTCGCCCTACGTTTCGAGCACCTCCGGCAAACGTAATAACAACATCTCGACTTTTCACTTGATACAAACTCAACCATTGAGTGTTCGTTTTCGTAGTGTGGCTCACTTGCAGTTCATAAGTGTTCGATCGTTCTGGGCGTAAATCGGGATCGCTGCCGGAACCTGCCCAAGCGCCATAAAGATTGCGCGGCGTTGGCTCTTGGAAAGCTTCGCCATAAAGCAGTTTAAAATGGTATTTATCTATCGGCTTCACATAGCCTAATCGTAAGGTTTCTTCGGTGCCATACTCCGAGTTACCGTCTATACGAAGTCCTCCATTAAAGATACTGTCATCGTCAAAGCGATAACGCGTTTGCATGTAACCGCTTTTGTCACGCCATCGACTCCGGTTATCATAATTAAAAACGCGTGAAGGTCGCTCGGGCAGGTCATCCACTCCGACGAATTCAACCGCAATAGGACCACTCGTCGGTAAATCGTAGGCCTTTTGTAGATCTTTGTACTGATACGCCAAACCACCCGCGATTGACCAAGACGCTGAAGCATATTCAAAATCTTGTTTTAACGACCAAGCTTTGTTTTGCGTTTGCCAATAAGACAAATGAATCATGCGCGCGCTTTCACCTGGCTCAAGTTCAATACCACCAACGGTTTGTGTTTGGTTGCTGGTGTTTTGAACGTTAAACCCTTCCGTATCGTAAGCATCATTGGTGATACCATCGAATTGATACCGAAGTAATGTTGTACTAATCAGTCGATCATTGAGTTGTGATTGATAACGAACGTATGCACCATACTGTTCGCGAGGCCAGCTCGAGTTCGCTGGTATACGATCGCCCGGGTAAACCATTCCATAGCCACTGTCTAACAAGGAGTATTGAGTTACGAATACCCAATCAGAGTAAGATAAGCGAAAGTCGATAGCACGAGCGCTGACCGGTGAATCGAAGCGACCTGAGTTAATGAAGGGCTCGTTCGTTAATTGGCCCCATAAGTCATGATTTGCGTAATGTTGATCAGAAAGCCAATAGTTCCTTTGTACTTCGATTCTTTCCGCCAACTCTCCTTCTTCGTATCGCGAAGCAATTCGAACACCGAAATTGTCGTCTTGAGCACACGCAGTAAAATCGGCTATCTTCGTTTGTTCGCTACCAATCGTCAATTCACCGTCAAAATCCCTATTATTTTGACAGCTTTGCTCCGTAATGATGTTGATGACCCCCATTGATGCATCAGCGCCATACACCGATGAAACCGGACCATAAACAATTTCGATTCGTTTCACATGAGTAATCGGCAACGCAGCTATCGGTGTTGTAATGGCAAAGTACAAAGTGTTCAGCTTAATACCGTCTATTAATACCAAATAGGGCGTACCAATGGTATATCGATAGCCTCGCATGTAATTCACAAACCAAGTGTCCCCAAAAGGTCGAATCACATCCATTCCCGGCAAATCATTAAGAATTTCAGACAACTCATGGTACCCACGACGTCGAATGTCTTCACCACTCAAAACAATGACCGTTGCGGGTGCTTCCGCTTGAGGCTCGCTGATGCGCGACGCTGTACTCACACGAATTTTCATAAGCTGCTCAAAATCCATAGACAGAAGTTCATCGACCGTATTTTTGTTTTCTTCAGCGTGAATTGTTTTGCCAAGGAAGAGCATGAATGTCAATGAGCCAATCATCGACAAATACTTTATAAAAGGGAGCAACCACGATTCTCCATTGTACCGCTCGTCTCATTAGTAAAGTTCAAGTTAGGTACTTTTTAAAGAATCTTCGCACAGTCAAAAGGTAACTCATCGCTACTTTGAACAAAGTTTCACTGTTAAAAGAGCACTCTAACTTATTGATTTTCTTCCAAGTTATTAAAGAGTTTATAAGCAGTGGTATTCTTAACGATATTTGCTAGTATTTTGAAAAGGCAAATTTATATTCAAAACAACAAATCAACGCCTTTAAAGTCACCTATTTATCGCGATTACATTGCTACTACTGAACGCTAAAAATCCGATGGTTCTTAAAGAGATGGAGCACTTACCGCTTTCTCCACTACCCATTGAAAGTAAGCATGGCTAACTGTTTCGAAGGAGTTAACTCAACCGTATGACTTTGTTCACCGATATCCGCCAATGAAAAGCGTCTACTCGATATGAGGGTATTGAAAAATCGGGTTAGAGCAAATCGTAAAATATCCGCCATCTTTTCTGGCTTGGTAATTTCTGTTTTAGCAAGCACAAGCAACTTTGCCCTAGAGCCCATCAAGTTGCAACTCAAATGGCAACACCAGTTTCAGTTCGCAGGCTATTATGCCGCAATTGAACAAGGCTATTATCAACAAAAGGGATTGAGCGTCACACTGATTGAAGGTCTCCCAGGAATGGATCCTATTAACGAAGTGCTAAAAGGGGCGGCAGATTTTGGGGTCGGCACCAGCGAACTGATCCTTAACCGCTTTAAAGGCGAACCTGTTGTCGTTCTAGGCGTTGTCATGCAGCACTCGGCTCTCAACCTGGCGGTCCTGAAACGCTCTGGAATTAATCATGTTCACGATCTTATCGGTCGAAAAATCATGATAGAACCCAATTCAGCGGAGTTATTTGCCTACCTCAAGCAAGAAGGCATGAGTCGCAATACATTTCACTTACTCCCGCACTCTCACCAGCTTAGTGAGTTAACGGGTAACAAAATCGACGCCATGTCGATTTATCGAACCGATGAGCTCTACGAATTGATACAACAGGAATTGCATTATCATTTATTTTCGCCACGAGCGGCAGGCATTGATTTCTATGGCGACAATTTTTTTACCTTAGAGAAAATCATAAACGAACGCCCAAAGCTTGTTCGCGCGTTCTATGAAGCAACGGTTGACGGTTGGCGATACGCCATGCAACACCCAGAGCAAATGGTCGATCTTATTTTAAATAAATATTCACAACGAAAAAGCAGAGCTCATTTACTTTACGAAGCCTCGGTGATGAAAGATTTAATGGTTCCCGAATTGGTTGAGCCTGGCCATATGCTCCCTGGCCGTTGGCAGCATATTGCAGACACCTATCAACAAATTGGCCTTTTACCGAAGGATTTTCAAGTCGAACCCTTACTGTACGATCACGAAAACAAGAAGCAATACGAAAGATTACGCCAGTTTTTTAACTATTCGCTCATCGCTCTCTTTACAATTTTAACGCTCGGAGTCGTTTTTGCTCATCTTTTCAAGCGCATCCATACGAGTCGCAAGCAACTGAGGACCATTTTTCTAAATTCCCCGGTTAGCATGATAGTGCTCGATCAAAGTGGCTTAGTGACAAGCTGGAATAAACAAGCAAGCAAAACTTTTTTATGGCGTGAAGACGAGGCTGTCGGTTGTTCACTGCTAAAGCTGATTGTAAAACCGGAAGACCACGAGCGTATTCAAAACATACTGACGGAAACACACCGAGGTAATAAACTCGTGACTTCGCAAAACATAAACATTCGCAAAGATCAATCAGAGCTTTTATGCGAATGGGTTAATACGCCTTTTGCCTCTACATCGACCAAATACGATCGCATTATTTGTATCGCGCGCGACATTACACAGCAAAAACACAATGAAGAACAGCTTGAACGCGCCGCGCATATCGATGCGCTAACCAACATACCAAACCGAACCTCTCTTACCATGCTCACCGAACAAGCTTTGGCTGATGCCAGGCGAGAGCAATCTGAAATGGCATTGCTTTTCATCGACGTAGACAATTTTAAGTTTATTAACGATCATTTTGGCCACTCAATTGGAGATATTGTGTTACAACAAACCGCTCAACGCATGAAGAATAACATTCGCGATAATGATATCGTTGGACGATTAGCCGGTGATGAATTTATTATTATTTTAAAAAACATCAGTGATCGAAATGCGGTCAATCATTTGGTTGAAAAATTATCTGCGAGCATTTCTAAGCCGGTTTTATACGAAAACGAAAGCATAACCGTTAATGCGAGTATTGGTATTGCTCTCTTTCCCGAGGACGGTAAGGACATAAAAAGTTTGCTACTTAAAGCCGATCAGCGAATGTATCGCCAGAAAGACGAACATCATAGGCATTGAATATCAACCCAATGCCTATAATGCCCGAGGATAATTGAGCATGAGCACTTCTTTAAATTTACCTACATTAAAGATTCAAAAGAAAACGTTGAAAGGTTTATCTTTAAAACGATATCAATACACACTTCAAGTCACCGAAGTTAATGCTTCCGACACCCTAGCAAGCAGCCATATTTGCGGCCATGGTGTCGGTAAAAAGATCGAAATAACCGACTCTGAACGTCAATCTTGGACATTGCAGCCCAACCGAGTGTTGATGCCCAGTCATTGGCAAATACTTAATCCTACTGGAGAGCTCATCCATCGACTGAACCCCAAGTTTTTAAAAAGTTTCACCCATCTTTTTTCTCGTGGTTTATTTTCTATTGAGTCACCCGATGGCAATGAGCTGTACCAATTAGGCGATCCCAGAGAGTCTATTCCCGATCGTATTATGGGAACAAACCCTCGAGAGTGGACGTTTTTTGAAGGTCAAACACCGAAAGCTAAAATTGTCACCTTAAAACAACCTTCTCTCCAGAAAAAACCAAGCTTCCTTAAAAAGTTGTCCAGCTTGCTGACTCTGCCAGATATTGGAATTGTGAGTGCTGGAGATACCCACTTATTTACGCCACCGGTCGCTCTGGCGATTTATATTTTATGGGATGACCTTACTCGCAATCCTGCATCTTGAGTTCGGATACAAGCCCTATTGTTTCGGAACGAGTATTAAATAGTATTCGTCTTTTTGTTCAACGGTCATTCTGGCTTCGTCTACCGCTTCCGGAAAATGAACCGACTGTGAAAAACGACTGACTTGGGTTCGTCTAGAAAAACCCGAACTCATAGTATCCTGTGTATCGAATTTCACGCTGCCAGAAATGGTTAACCGGTTGTCAGTGATTTCTGTGTTCAATTCAATTTCTTGTCCCTGCGGCACTTCAACGCGAACTTCAAAGTGATCGCCCTTATCTTGCCGGGTCACTTTTGGCCCCATATGAGAGCCCCCTAAACCTTGGCGACTGGAAAAAGTCCGGTTAAGAGACATCGACTGCATCAATTCATCCATTTGCTTTTGTATTCCGGCGAAATGCTCAGCCGGATCCCAAGCATGATTCCAAGAATCCCAATCATTCGACAGAGAAGAAATTAACGACTCGGTTGACGTATTCAACTTTGATTTTTGTTGTTTAAATTCGTGATTGATTTGCCAAGTGTAATAACTGAGTACCGTCAGACCACCCAGGCTTAGTGCTAACGCGATGGTTAACCACTTAACTTTACGTTCTAAAGACATAATGGTCTCCTAAAGTTATCGAATCACCAAATACAACGACGCACCATTACGATTTATGCGCAATAAAATGGAATTTGAATTGGCGTCGATGTTGCGCTGTAAGTCATTTAACACTTTCACACTCTGTCGGTTGACCCCTAACACAATATCGCCTGCTCTTAACCCTGCATAGGCAGCGGACGAATTGGGCGCAACAGAAACCACTCGCACACCCTCCCCTTCCGAATTATTTTCTAATTGAACGCCTCGCAGTAAAGGATGAATTTCACCCAAAGAGCGATTGATGTGTTGTGGTTCACCCACCTTAACCTTTATATTTCGAGTACTTCCATTACGTAAAACTCGAACGGAAATTGTGTCTCCAATGGCTTTCATTCCAATATGACTGCGCAACTGTCCTGTCGATTGCATCGGTACATCATCCACCGATAAAATGACATCTCCTGCTTTCAAGCCCGCTTTTTCAGAAGGACTTCCTTTCACAACTTCTGCAATCAAGACACCTTGTTGTCCATTACTCAACTCAAACGCATCGCGTAACTCTGGAGTAATGTCTTGGATTGAAACACCAATTTGCCCTCGATTCACTTTTCCATGCTCAATAATTTGCAACATACTTGCCTTAGCCATGTTGACCGGAATGGCGAAACCAATTCCAACATTTCCGCCAGCTGGAGCAATGATAGCGGTATTTATGCCGACCAGTTCTCCACCTAAATTGACCAGTGCGCCGCCAGAGTTTCCAGGATTAATCGAAGCATCCGTTTGAATAAAGTTTTCATACCCTTCCAATCCTAAACCGGTTCGGCCCAACGCACTCACTACGCCTGTTGTTACCGTTTGTCCAAGTCCAAACGGATTACCAATCGCGATAACAAAGTCACCCACTTCCAACGTATCGGAATTTGCCAAAGGGATGTCTGTTAAGTTTTTGGCATCGATGGTTAAAACGGCAATATCGAGGTCAGGATCCGTTCCTTTTATCTTGGCCTGAAAACTGCGACCATCAAGCAGAGATACGCGCACTTCATCCGCATTTTTAATCACATGATAGTTGGTAATAACGATTCCTTTTTCAGCATTAACAATGACTCCGGAGCCAGCACTTTGCTGACGTTTTTTTGGCAATGACCTTTGATCAGGCTGTGGCAAATTAAAAAAATGTCGAAAAAAAGGGTCGTTTAATAAGGGGTTGTAAGTATGTTGCGCACTGGAATAGGTAGCAATATTGACCACTGCCGGATTCACTTTTTTTAGCATAGGAGCTAACGAGGGAAACGGCTTACCAATCGCATCCACGTTGGGCAGAGCGGTGCCGCCAATCGTAGGTACGAATAAGAAAAAAAACATTATTTTTTTCAACATCTTCATTGCCAACTCCTCTAACTTTATAAAAAATAATTCGCCCAGAGCTCCTTTCCGGGCGGATAACGTTTTATTGATGCTCAATGGTAATTCGTTTTACGTCTTTCTTTTCTCCTTCTCTCCGAGGAATATCCAACTTTAAAACACCGTCTTTTAAAGTGGCACGAATATCACTGGCTACAGCGTCTTCTGGCAATGCGAGTGTTCGTTGAAAGCTGCCAGTGCTGCGCTCAACACGATAATAGTGGGTGTCTTTCGACTCATTACTTTCTACTTTATTGCCTTTAATGGTCAGTACATCGTCGCTCACATCAACCGTTAAATCCGACTCGGAAAATCCAGGTACATCCAACTTTATTTCGTATTGATGCTCACTGCCACTCACATCGATACTGGGTAAAAAGTGAGCCTGTTCTCCAAGTAAATTCATAGGACTAAGGCGATTTCCGGGTGTTCCCAATCGTTGCCAAATGTCGTCAAATATACGATCAATTTCACGGTGCAATTGAAGCATCGGATGTTGTTCGTAATTTCGAACGCCATAGGTTTGAGGCTGCTCGACTTTATGAGTTACCGGAATTTGAGCAGCGCTCTCTTCGTGCTTGAACCAGTTCCAAGGGTTCAGTTTTTTCAGATCCATAGTGACCTCCATCGATTAAACAGAGACGATAGAAAACCATGGCTGAGTGCATCAGCCATGGTTACCCTTATGCAGCCTTACCATCTTTCACTTCTGACTGCTCCGCAGCGGATTTATTGGCGTCATGCTGCAGCACATTGGAGTTATTGATGGCTATTTTTCGAGGCTTCATTGCTTCAGGTACTTCTTTAATCAAGTTAATGGTAAGTAAACCATTTTTCATTCGCGCTCCGGTTACTTCAACGTGATCATCCAAGTTGAATTTTCGCTCGAAAGTACGGTTTGCAATACCATGGTGAAGATAGTTTCGCTTATCTTCATTCGTTTTCTTACCACGAACCGTCAACACTCCTTTTTCCACTTGAATATCTAAATCGTCCTCGTCAAATCCAGCAACAGCAATGTCTATCGCGTAGCTATTTTCCTCGAGGATTTCGATATTGTACGGTGGATAGCCCGTAGTGACAGAGTCAGAACTGAACGCACTGTCCAAAAGAGAGGCCAGTCGGTCAAAGCCAATAGAATTACGATACAGAGGGGTTAAGTCAATTGAGTTCATAATATATCCTCCATTAGAAGCAATACATAATAAAAACAAGAGACGCTGACAGCAGCCAACAGCGCTCGCTGCCAGTCGATTAATTTATAGGGATCATTGGATTTTTTTCAAGAGATTTTAAGTCAAATTTTTCGAGGTTCAATAAACAACGTTATATTCTTATTATCCTTGCCTTTTGATCAGCAAACGACATCGTCGTAATAAAATTTATTTCTATTTAGAATAAGTATTAATCATAGTCATGTTTATAACCCTATTTCGGGCTGGCTTTCAAACGATACTCGAAACGGTCAAACGTCCTCCGTAAGACAACACATTACCAATGTAAGCCATTCGCACACTCACAAAAAAACAATACTCGCCATTATCGGCTTTTTCATAAGCTTTAATCCGCGGACTTAACACTTTCGGAAGCGGAATACCCAACCAACGAGTGTATTGAAAACAATAATGCAACTCACCTTTTCTCTCTTCCGCTTTAAAAAACAAAGACAGTAAACCCAGTTTTTCCACCAAAAAGGCACCTTGCCGATAAAAACGCGACTGCATCATATGACCATCAAAATTGCGTTTCCATATCATCGTATCGGCTGTATGTTCACAATCAACGGTTAACCGCGCTTTACCGTTAGGCTTTGGAAAACGAAACAGCTTACAGATTAATCGGGCTAGCCCATTACCCTGCGTCACCTTAACCGTACCCGTTAAACGTGACTTTCCCTTATGTGTTTTTTGCAGCAAAGGAGCCAGCTGGCGATAACTCTCTTGCATATGATATTCGATTAAATGGCATTGACTGTTCATCGTTCACCACGGTTAGGAGTTATTGTTACTTTAACTTTTCATCCCAGATCAAAGGCGTACCTCTCAACTTTAATAACCCTTTTCGTATCGCTACCAAAATCGGATAACTGATTTTGGCCATGATTTCATATCGAAACAAAAAGCGATTCATAACACCCATAATGCCCTTTGCAGGTAAATGATTGGCGACGTAATGCAAAGCCTGATATCCATACAGCACTCGGTCCTGCAAATAAACGATCATGCCCTTATCAATATCAAATCCTCTCGCTGCACCATCGACCACCAATACTTTGTTTTCTCTGGCATCAATCATCTTAAACTCTTGTTGAGATTCTGCTTTACAAAGGTCCAATGAACAGGCGAAGTGTAAACAAATGGGACACTTTCCATCGTATAGAATTAACATGCCATCGGCTGTCTTTTTTTCAGTAACGTCAGTCATAACCTATCGTCCAATAAAATTTTTACGTCTACTTTTTACTTGGAATGAATCGAGTGATTGCGGCGCCCATTTTCATAATCTTAAACAACGTCGACTTTGGTAACGCTTTCACCTGATCAAACCAGTCGGCCATGGTTGAAACAAACGTCAGCATATCGTTGATTTTTTCTTTGACAGTTTGTGGTGTTTGCTGATCGTGGTCCATCTCAAGAACACACTGCCTCAATAACGTTAATGTGGGTTCAATTTCCCGACGCTTACGCTCTTCCATAATGGTCATCAGCATTTCCCACGTATCGCCTTTAACCGTAAAATAATCGCGGCGGTCCCCTAAAACAGGTTCAACGATAACCAATCCCCAACTTTGCAATTCTCGGATACTCGTGCTGACGTTTGAGCGCGCTACCGATAACAACTCCACAATCGCTTCTGCAGTCATCGGGCTCGGTGAAAGATATAGCAGTGCATGAATTTGAGCCACCGTGCGATTCACCCCCCAACGAGCTCCCATTTCACCCCAGTGAAGAATGTACTTTTGAACGACCGGTGTCATGTTCATAGGCAATATCAATTAATTCAGTAATTTCTGTCAGTACAGAAATTACTGTAATCCTAACGAACTTTCGAGTCAAGCCATTCAAGCGCTTACCACCGCTACTTGGTCGGGTAAAAACCGGGAAAAGTTGAACCTTCCCGCTTTTGTCCGGTGTTTTGATTGGGCGTAGAAAAGGAAGTTTGTAGGCTAGATATCAATGGCGAGGCATAACTCACAGATGAAGCGCCAGCAAGCAAGTCATTAAACACTGATGAAAAGGAGTAACTATGAATCGCAAAACGATAGCTTTAGCTTTGGGTACAGCCCTACTAACCGGTGCGGTGCACGCCGTGCCTTGGTGCCATCGTGGAACCATTGTTGAAATTGCCGACGTCAGCTGGAGCCAAGCCCAAATTATGGCCAACTTTAGTGGTACGATTCCATCGGGAGTGAGCGACCCTGAGGTGTATACAACGTTTACCGCCACTCACAATTACGCGAGCACCTTTGCTGGTGGTGGCGGTGGGTTTGGAGGCTATTCCGTGCCCGGCTCTGGCCAAGTGCAAGTTCAAGCCTACGCACCTTATACCTATACCAACATGGTTGGGCCTGGATATTACTACACCAGCCAAGGTGTAAAGTTTAAGCTGAAAAAGTGCTACACAATACCACCATTAACCGTTCATCATGAAATTGCTAAACTGGAAAATGGCGATGATTCGGGCGGCATCAGTTTCGATCCGGTAAAAGGGCTAGAAGCCATGCCCCGTTGGTGGCAGCAACCGATTACCGATCCGGATGAAGACGCTGATTTCAACGAAGAAGAACGCAGGTAATCGTCTTAGCTTTGGGCAAGGGTCTTTGCCCAAAGCTTCTTAACGTTTCGCTTTCCTCACGAATCTCAATCATACTCGCTCTCTTATTTTTTCATTGAAATGCTAAATTTATCGAAGTAAGGTAAGCCGCACTACGTCCACAACAAATGATTTCTGAATGAAATTAGCGCATTGGCTGTTGCTTGCTTTTTTTCTATCCACTACCCAGCTTCCTCTCATAGCCAAACAAGCGATGCCCTGCTTTGATCACGCCCAACCGATCGACTCGCGTATTGATGCTTGCCAACAAGAGCTGGAACGACTCAATGCATGGCCATTAACCGATCCCGTTAACTCACTTCATGTTGAAATCATTTTAAAGTTGGTCGAGCTTTTTACGCACCAAGGCGAGTTTCACAAAGCATCTGAATGGTTAACTCACCTGCAACCTCTGAGTGCCTCACAACTCACCCCCACTTTGTACATCCAAAAATTGCGCAGACAAGGTATTTTGCATTACCGACAAGGCGAGTTAGCGAATGCACTCACCATTTTTCAACAGGCGGTGCGTTCCGCTCGAACCTTTGAATTGAGTTTACACTTGGCCAAATCCCTGTCTGATGTCGGCACAGCGAATCTGGCGATGATGCGATACGCCGAAGCGATCGAGGCTTATCGCGAAAGTCTAGCATTAAAAGAGCGATTGCAAGATAACAAAGGCATCGCTGTTACGCTCAATAACATTGGCAATGTGTATCGAAAATTAAGCGACTGGACACAGGCGCGCAGCTATTACGAGCGAACCATTGAGCTTTACGCTCAAGAAAATAATATTCGCGGCCTCGCACACACCCAAGAGAACTTAGGGGTCATTTATTTAGAACAGAAAAATACAGAGCAAGCCATCAAAGTGTTTCAACAATCGCTGCATTATTTTCAGAGTCAAAATCAACAACATAGCGTGTTACGCATTTTAATTTTGTTAACACGAGCGTCGTTATTACAAAATAATTTAGAACTAGCACAACGATATTTAACGCAAGCCGAACAACAAGAGTTAATACTAGGACAATCGGATCAGTCCATTGCCCTTAAGTTACAATCGGGACGCTTGTTAAGTTTGCAAGGAAAGTTTCAGCAAGCGGACGCCTTACTACTGTCGGGATTGGAGCTGGCCAACGCCAACAACAATGAAGCCAATCGGCTTGAACTGTTGCAGGCTTTGGTTGATAACGCAAAAAGATTCAAACAATGGAAAAAAGCTCTGTTCTACCAACAGGAATTGTCTGAAGCTCAACTGACAACACACCAAAAGTCGTTTGCAGGTTCACTGGCGCAGCAGCGTGCGCTGTTCGAATACGAACAGCAGCAGAAAACCATTGAGCTCTTAAACCATTCGAATCAAATTAAACAACTGCAATTGAAAAACAAGCAAAACCAATTCGTGCTGTGGTTTTTATTAGGCACACTGTTACTCGGACTCACGGGCAGCTTAAGCATTTGGTTATGGCGTAAGCGTCAACAATTAAAGCAAGCGTTAAAGCAAGAAAGCGAATTTCATAAACGACAGTTTGAAAAGCTGGGTGCCAGCTATGACTCGTTAAAGGCTGCTTTCGGTCAGTTCAATCAAGCCATTCTAATCTTTAACAATCGCCAGCATATTTTGTTTGCGAACAAAGCCTGTTTACAACTTTTTTCATCAACAGAGCAAGACTTTAACCAAGTGACATTGTCCGAACTCATCCCTCAGCAAAACCAAAATTTTTGGCAACTTTGGCAAAGTGACGAAACCACAGAACCCACCTACCTGAAGCAAATTACTTTGCATTGGGGGCAAAACGAGTTCCAGTACGATCTTACGGTTTCTTTTATTCAACGCGAAGAACCTCTGACACTGCTGGTGATCAGCGATCCGGCATTCACACCTCAGTCAGCAACTCTGAACGCCGTTTTACCCACTGCCAGCTTTCACCAGTTATTAGTGGACCTCATGCTGGTCAGTTTGCAAGCCTGGGAGCAAGCCACACAGTCTTCACGCATTGAACTGGCCGAAAAAAGTGGGATTTGGCGTGTCTCCATCGACGATGGACGGCTACGAACTCGCTCACTGGACAAGTACCTAGCATTGAAATCACTTCCCAAAAAACCTCGCTGGCGCGAAGTGGTAAGAACCGCTCACTTTGTATTGGCCGAGTGCTCGCTGGACAGTGCCATCAAGCGGGCATTGGAACACAAACTGGAAACGGTACTGCAACACGTTCGTGCAGAAGCCTTAATATAGAAAAAGCTTACCTCTCTGTGGCTCGCTGTTCTTGCTCCACTTCCAGTGTAGGCTTAGGCATGGTGCAAAGTCCGCAGGAAAACTCAAGCCCCTGGTCAACCGAGTACAAATCATGATGATTCACTTCGCTGTTTTTCACAGTGGCGGGTGCGTGAAAAATCGGACGCACGGTTAAATGATCACCATTATTTTTGTAAGCCAGTTCCGCTTCACTGAATGACAAACACAAACCATGCGCCGTTCGAACCGCGGCTCGATAATCATCGTCATCGAATTGCCCACAACTTTTCAATTGATTACACACCGGATTTTCTTCACCTTTAAACTTCGCTAATAGCGGCTTGTTAAAGTTAAAGTGTCCAAGAATGGTGATGGTACCTCCCTGACACCAACCGGAGTCCAAGGGCTCCTCATGTGCACCAACGAGCATTGAAAAACCGGATAAAAACCCGGTTACGGTCAATCGCTTCAAAGTTCTCATTTTGAGTTGACTTGTACTGAACATAAACAATCCCCACACATAATGAATGACTGCTCAAACATACCTTGAAAACGTGAACAAAGAATCCAATTCTGCGGGAAAAAAAGGGAAAAGTTTCGTAGTCAATTGATTTAAAAGAAAATAGTTAAAACGAAAGATAAGCGACTTTTGTTTCGCGTATCGCTTTTGCACCATAAATTCATAACACTCAGGTTGTGTTTTTCTCAAAGAGATACGATATGTTGGTCACATTTCATTGTACATAAATAGGTATGTATAAAAAATTCGGAGCCTACTCATCTATACTAGAAAAACGTCTTAGTCTCTAACTCAATGCCGTGCTTAACTTACAATTGGTCCTCGACAAAGCCTTAGAACTTGCCAGCAAAAGCTCCTGGGAGTCCTTCAGTTTGTTAGCTCTCGCAGACGAGTTAAACACATCGCTCGCAGAAATAAAACAGAGATTTCGCTCCAAAGATGATATCGCTGAAGCACTTTTTAACCGCGCCGACGAAGCGATGTTAAATCTTTGTTCAAATCCAGAATACCAAGCACTCACACCGCAGCAAAAGCTGGTTGAATGCATTATGCATTGGTTTAAAAGTCTTTCACCCTATCGCTCTATTGTTCGTGAAGTGCTGGCGTATAAGTTAGAGCCAGGGCATTTTCATTTGCAAGCGCACGGGATCACACGCATCAGCCGGACAGTGCAGTGGTTTTTGGTCGTCGCGGAACGCAATTTCTCTGGCTTTCGACGCGTGGCAGACGAGGTGGCCGTGACCAGCGCGTACCTGGGCAGTTTTGCATTTTTTCTGCACGACACTAGCCCAGATTATTTTCAAACCCAATCGCTTTTACGCGGATTGATCGACAATATCGATCGCGCCCACCAGGCGTTTCGTTGCCCTTTTCGTCGTAAAGCGTTTCAAGCCGATTCAAACTCGCAACCTCCGTCATAAAACATGGATGCATTCACTCATATGTTGGTTGGTGCGTCACTGGCGCAATTACCAAAGCAAAAACAAAACACCAATCAGCCACAAATCACATCACACAATGATATAAGTTTCTGGCACCGAGTTAGCGTTGGCGCTTCGGGCGCATTGTTTCCCGATATCGATTATCTTTATTTCTGGGTCAATCCTCTGGACTTTCTTGCGTATTGGCACAGAGCGGAAACTCACTCCCTTCTACTCGCTCCATTTTGGGCGTTATTGCTCATGGTGTTCTGGACAAAATGGTTTCGCCACCAATACAGCCAACAGCTCTTATACCTGATTAGCCTGGGAGGAATAGTCTCGCATATTCTGATCGATACGATGACCACTTACGGAACCGCCTGGTTCGCGCCCTTATATAATGCTCGATTCAGTTGGGAGTGGCTATTTGTTGTCGATGGCTACTTTACGTTCTGCGTTTTACTTTGTTTAATCGCATTGTATTTCAAGCCTCAAGTTCGACACTCAGCATGGTGGTTTTTATTGCCCTTCAGTTACCTTGCATTGGTCATCTTTAATAAACATTTACTGTACCAAACGCTTAAATCCAACGTGCCATCCACGCAGACCAAGAGTAAGCTGGTATTACTGCCTCAGCCTTTTTCACCCTTTTATTGGCAGGCCATTTTTCAAGAAAAACAAAAAACGCATCAAGCCTATGTAAAGTGGGTGCCCGATCCGGTGGCTCAATGGATCACTTCACTACTCGGCAAGCCCCAATACAACCACGCCTTTCATCCACCCCAAGCGCTGCGGTGGCAAACCTACGATTTAATCCCCGAAAATATAGAACAAAGAGAGGTCGCGCAAAGCATCTGGCATCACCCCGATTTTAGAGCTTTTCGTGACTTTGCGGTTTTTCCCGTATTTTACCGGCTCGACCACACGACCGAAGCTTATTGCGTTTGGTTCAGCGATCTGCGTTACCATTGGCCAGAGTTTGAACCGTCGTTTCGATATGGCATGTGTCAAAGTGACCGTCACACTTGGAAAACTTATCGCCTGAAATACTTCAGTGAAAACAAAGTTCCTCTTTAATTATCAATACGTTATAAAGTTCCCTGCTTACCGACAATTAATATTATTCCTTTGCGATAACAACGAAAATGTGAGACATATCTCACAAAAGTTTGAGCCATTTCGTCTATTCAGCTTTATTGAAATTCGTAAAATGAGCGCCAGTTAAAAACCACCTGTTCATTTAGGATGCAGTCAATGAGAACAACGGATATTTTAGAGCAAGATATTGTCCGCTCGTCACGATACACACTGGTCGATTCTCAATGGTATTTCAAAACTCGGGAAGGTGATTTACTAGGGCCTTATAACGGCATTTTGGAAGCCGAAAGAGGGGTAGAAGTATACATTGCGCTTATTTCTTTAAGCCAGGACGTTGATGCAGCATAAGCAGTTTTACCGAAAGAGCACACCTTAATTAGATCAGAATAACCAACACCTCAGTCACGATAAGACTGAGGCACTTGTCTTCAATAACCGTTAACTTACTTTACCGCACCAACGCTTTTACTTTCAGTTCCAGGAACCGTCATCAGCACATTAAAGCAAGTGACTCTTCGAATATAGTGACAAAGCTCGCGCTCAGCCTCTACTTCTGATCCGTAAGGCCCAAGTTCGGTGTTCTCACGCGTTTGAAACCACCACCCATCGGCGGTGTGGTAAATACGATTTGAACGAAACCAAAATTTAGTGACTTCTCCAGCACGTGTTTGCATGGTACTACCTACTAAATTGGGGAAGGTTCATTAAGTGTAGCCATCAATAAATCTCATAGCGAAATATTATTTACTCATCAAAAGCCCAACCTAATGTAGGTTTTAAGTATATGGATTTTGTAGTGTACTTCCTAACCAACAACCAGCCTCTCATACCCGCACTTGATGATAAGACAGGGGATCATTGTAGGAAAAGAGGCTTCACATAAAAGTACGCATCGAATTATGTTTAATCGTATTTCTACACCGTTCTCTCATAGCCATCTGTGCTAAAGAGTAAAAATTTCTATAGAGTTTGAATGAACTTAATCAAGCAAGAGCTTGCTTCTCTCCATTCATCGCCATTTAAACGTCTATACTGATTTAAAAGGAATACCACATCATCGTCGTGCTCTATGCTGCTACCACTTAAGTCACTGCTGTTGTTTGCCTGCTTGCTTTCGCTGGCTGGAAGTTCAGCGATGGAAGAGAGCAGCAAAGTGTATCGGCTCACTGTGAATCACGCGATAGGACCGGCCACCAGCGACTACTTTAAACGCGGCTTACAAACAGCAGTGAAAGACGAAGCTCACTTAATCGTTTTAGTGTTGGATACACCCGGCGGATTAGATGCTGCGATGCGCGATATTATTCAGGCCATTCTCGATTCACCTATTCCAATTGTAAGTTTTGTTTACCCGAAAGGGGCGCGTGCAGCCAGTGCAGGCACATACATTCTTTACGCCAGCCATGTTGCAGCCATGGCACCTGCGACCAATTTAGGATCGGCCACCCCCGTTTCCATTGGCGGAATTCAACCGAAAAAACGTGAATCACAACACGAGCAAGAATCGAACGACGATTCACCGTCCGATAACAGCGACAATATGCAACGCAAAGTCATCAATGATGCCATTGGTTACATTCGCAGTTTGGCACAACTGCGCGGTCGAAACGAAGATTGGGCCATCAAAGCCGTTTCCGAAGCAGCCAACTTACCCGCCAGTAACGCATTGGAAATGAAAGTGATCGATTTAATCGCTACCGATATCAACCACCTACTGCAGCAAATGAATGGCTTTCAACCAAAAGGCGGTGAAGTGATCCGGTTAATTGATCCGGTCATTATCGATTACCAACCTGACTGGCGCAATCGCCTGCTGGAAGTGATCACCAACCCTAATATGGCTTACATATTGTTAATGATCGGCGTATGGGGATTAATGCTGGAGTTTTATCATCCGGGTGGCATGGTGGCCGGAATCGTGGGTGCCATCTGCTTGTTGGTGGCACTCTACGCCTTTCAAATGCTTCCCATCAATTACGCAGCAGCCGGACTTATTCTACTCGGCCTTGGTCTGTTAGCTGCCGAGGCTTTTGCTCCCAGTTTTGGTGCGTTAGGTGTAGGCGGGATTGTCGCCCTAACCATTGGTTCCTTTTTATTGATGGAGTCGGACATTCCTGAGTACCAAATTTCGCGCTCTCTCATAATCTCGCTGATGTTGATCAGCAGTTTACTTACCGCGTTTGTCATTGTGCTGGCTTTAAAATCTCGAAAACGTCCCATTGTCAGTGGCAGTAATGCCTTATTGAGCGAAACCGCAATAGCCGACAATGACTTTGAGGGCCACGGTCGAGTTTGGGTGTTAGGAGAAATCTGGCAGGCCGATTGCGAACAGCCTATTCGGAAAGACCAACCATTAAAAATTACACACATCGATGGTTTAACACTGACCGTTGAACCGAAGGAGCACTGATATGTTTCCACAAGTTACTTTGGCGCTAGCTATAGCGATCCTGTTTTTATTGATGAGCGCATTTCGCGTGCTCAGAGAATACGAACGCGGTGTGATATTTTTACTGGGTCGCTTTCACAAAGTAAAAGGGCCGGGATTGATCATCGTGATCCCATTGATCCAACAAATGGTTCGGGTGGACCTACGAACGGTAGTAATGGATGTACCGACGCAAGATGTGATTTCACGCGATAATGTTTCAGTTAAAGTGAACGCCGTTATTTATTTTCGTGTGATAGATCCGCAAAAAGCAATCATCAATGTAGAAAACTTTTTTGATGCGACCAGTCAGCTTGCACAAACCACTTTACGAAGCGTATTAGGACAACACGAATTGGACGAAATGTTGGCCGCTCGTGATCGCATGAATGCCGATATTCAAAACATTCTCGATAAACAAACCGACGGCTGGGGCATTAAAGTTTCTAATGTTGAAATTAAACACGTGGATTTAGATGAAAGCATGATTCGGGCGATTGCGAAACAGGCCGAAGCTGAGCGTGAGCGACGCGCTAAAGTGATCCATGCCGAAGGTGAGTTGCAAGCATCACAAAAACTGTTAGAAGCCGCTCAAACCTTGGCAAAACAAAGTGAAGCCATTCAGCTACGATATTTAAGTACCTTAACCGAAATCGCTGGAGAAAAAAGCTCGACCATTGTATTTCCAATACCATTGGATATTTTTTCCAAGATGAATGGAAAACCTTAAGTTTTACGACTTATAATTTAAAATAGTTTGAATATTAGTTTTTTAAAGTGTTAAAAGATGGTTTATCACCCATCCTAAGCTACAATGTTCGCTATTTCCCAATACATAAAGAGGATAGGTGATAGCCCACTTTTAAAGTAAGAACATCGCGACTAAAAATTCAAACTGCTTATCGATGTTAAACAAAGTAGCTTAGAAGCATAAAAGCAAATGACAAGTTAACGCACATTATTGCTACCCAAAAGAACTCCCCCCCTTAATTTCAGTTTGAAAGTTAGGGTTTAAAAACCACCTCTTTAAATGCTTTCAATAGCAGCAACACTTTCCACACTAATATTTTCATTCGATTTTACTTTCGCTCGCAATAAATTCTGGTGTGCCACATCAAGCAAATCAACCAGTTCAACATCACGCTCATCATCATAAGCGGCAAGGCCAATGGAAACATGGATAGCGACTTGACGTCCTCGAATGATCAAGGTTTGACGGTCAAGAATATCCAGGAGTCGTTTGGCTACCTGCTCACCCGTTTTACAATCGGTTTCTGGAAAAATCACCGCAAAATCAACACCCGAATAATGGCCAACAATGTCGTGACCACGTAACTCTTGTTGCATAATGCCAATAACCGTGTGCAACGTTTTATCGGTTGTAACCGCACCGTTATCATTGTTAATCTGCATGAGATTATCAATATCAATCATCAGCAGCGACAACGGTTTACCATTACGTTGTGCTCGATTAAATTCACGCGTCAATATATCGGAAAAATAACGTTGGTTAAACACGCCCGTAACCGGATCAGAATTACTGAGTTGATTCAGCTCCGACTGTAGCCGTTTACGTTCTGTGATGTCGTGTAAAATACCAGTAAATTTGCGCGACTGCCCTTCCTGGTATTCGCTAACCGATAAGTAAAGATCCAGTGCACAGCCATCACGACGAACTCCGGTCACTTCTCTTCCCATACCAATGATTCGACGCTTGCCTTCACTGCGATATTTTTGTAAATAATAATTATGCATTGCGCGGTCCTGACCAGCCATCAGAACACGAATGTTTTGACCGACTAACGAGCCTTCCGGATAATCGAAAAGTGCTTCGGCAGCGCGATTACAACGCTCGATAATCCCTTCCTCATCAATCTGGATAATGCCATCGGTTGCCGTATTAAAAATACTGCTGAGCTTTTCTCGTTCATCGTTAATGGTATAAATTTGCTTTTCCACTCGACGCGTTAAGCTTTCAAACTGTCGCGCCAATTCGCCGATTTCATCTTTACGTTCTACCGGTAATTTATTGATCAAAGTTCTACCGTCGTAGTGTGTCAGCGCTTCTATCGCCAAGCGTAAGGGTTTCACAAAATACCAACTGAGTAATAAAATCAGCACCACTTCTAAAAAGCCGAAACCGATCACTGCACCTACAGCGGATCGTATCAAAGGTTCAGAAAACTGCTCGATGTGTTCATCGGGTACAAAAACCGCGAGGCCCAGCCAGCCGACCACACTGTCGCCCGGTATCATCACACGTTCAATCACCATAGCTCCGGCCGAATCACGCAGTTGCTCCCACCGAAATTGTTTTTGTGGTGACTCAATATAAGCCTCAGTTTGCGGAAACTCATCTTGTATACGATATCGATGACCCCGCTCGAAACCAAACTCTCGTGCTGTATCCGGATGAAACAAATAATCGCCTCTTTGATTAACAATATAAAGACGTTCATTGTCATAAAGCGTGTTATACAACGATTCGAATACAACTTTTATATCCAGATCAATAACGACAATGCCTTCTGCCTGTTGACTGGTGTCGCTTGCATACACTGGCTTTGCAATACGTAATGTAGGTTGATTAGGTAACGCCAGCTCCTGCTGCTCGCGATTCAGTTGAATCGTTGAATAAAAGTACCCACCTGGCGAGAGAGAAATGGTATTGCGAAAATAATCTTGTTCAGCACGCGCTTGTAGGCCTTCATCTTCAATAGGCAATAGTACCAGTCCGTTACGATCCACACGAACAACTTCTTTACCCTGATTATTCATTCCAATGTAACGAATTTTGGCGTACCAGTGCTTCTCATTAGCCAATGCCATAAACAATGCCATAGCATTATTTTTTTGCATGTCGCTTTCTGTATCCAGTTCACGTATCGCTTGGTAGTTAGCAAGTAATGAAATATCGTTTTTAGCGACAATAAATACTGACTTTAATTTATCCGCAATGAGAGCGGTTCGATGCTCAATATCCTTGACCGCTACTTGGCGTAAGGTATTAACGGTGAGCTGAGTGAAGACATAACCAATGGCCAGGGTTGTTAAGAGTACAAAACCCCAGATGGTGAAAGTGACCTTTCCAGTTATTCCGAGTTGCATCGCTAATGCTCCTTTCCATGGGTTCATAAACCCATTTGAAATCCAGTGAAAATGAAAGGCAAACACGCTCTACAGAGGTCTGGAGCTATTATTCATTCTTTGAGATGAATTTCTGTTAACAATTTAGGTCAACGGCATACCGGAGTCAACTTCCAAGCCTTTGATTACAAAAGCCTTTGTTAAACTAAGGGCACCTGACTCAAATCACACCGTTTTATTGGTATATGAAATACTTAAAAGTGTGCCACTTTCAAACTGAGTTGAATTAATAGAAATTCAGACTAGGCTTAACAATGACCTTTATAGCGAATTAACTGTAACCTGCTTGAACAAGAAGCCCTCTCCGATCCAGCACCTGCTCACCGGCACAAAAACTCTGGTATTCTTTACTAGTGCACTATTTTTACTGCTCCTGCTTTGGAACAGCTATTCTGTTTTCCTTACCCATTCTCGCTACCAACATGCGCTGATGGACTCAGTAAGCAACAATGTTTTATCAGAATATCAGGAGCACTTTCTCCAATTACAATTGGCCATTCGAAAATTTCAAACACGCTATCAAAACGATATTCAATTGCTTTATCAACAAGGCCCAAAGGCCAATAAAAGTGACTATCTATTTTTATTAAAAAAAATACGTAACGAAATTGATCATGTCCGACTGTTTACGTTGATTGACAACGAAGGCAACGGCTTGCTGAAACATATTACCGGAGACTTTCTTGAAGACTGCAAACAAGAAATCTCTACCACCATTGCACAAGGCAGCCAACAACAACTGTTTATGCACCGTAACGACAACAGCATTCATTTCGATTTACTTCAGCCATTATCATTTCATGACGATAAACAATCGTTTTTCTTCGTAGCTTTCAATCCCAATGTATTTCAAAATTTATTAAAACAGTTTCAACTGCCGCATCAACAATTATTTTTAATGCGAACCGATAAGCCGGGTAAAATTGAGCTTTCCAATGACGAAACAAGCGGTCAACTACAATTAGAGATGAGTTATGAAGAAGTCAAAAGGTTCAGTTTTCTAAAACCCATTCCCAATACGCGTTGGCAGTTAGCGATCCGCCTTGCGCCCGAATACAATCACCAACTGTTATGGACTACACTTGTCAACGCGCTGCTCATTTGGCTGTTCATATCGGCAACACTACTAGGCTTTTATTATCTACAAAAAAAACGACAACTGCATCAGAAAAAAGGTGATCAACAACTGGCGCGTCAATTAGCACACGATAAATTAACGGGACTGAGCAATCGTGATAAATTTGACCAAACCGTTACCGAATTCTTAAAGCATCGCACGCTCACCGATCATGGTGTAGCACTTTTAATTGACATCGACGAATTTCAGCAAATTAACAATCGCATTGGCTACTCCTTCGGCGACCAATATCTGTTCCAATTTTCAACACAGCTGCGCAAGCAATTAGCAAATGATTGCGAAATTAGTCGACTGGGTAACGATGAATTCGCGATACTGTTTCCCGACCAAGCTCATTGGGAGTCTGAGACATTTGCCGATGAATTACGTAAACGCCTGAATGAATTTGAGCATGATCAACTGACGCTTGACTATCCTGTCACCGTCAGCATTGGCGTTCTCAATATCGATGAATCGTTCAATAACTTTGAACAAGTACTCGGCTCATTAACACTTGCAACCAATTTAGCAAAACAAAAGGGGCGAAATCGCGTTCAACTTTATCAAGGTGACGACGACGTCCTAATACTGCATGCCAATGAAATGGCAGTGGTGAAAAACATCAAGTTAGCGCTGCAGAACAACTCGTTGGTGCTCTATCGACAAAGACTAAAGTCATTAAAGCACAAAAATGTGCCTGCTCAGTATGAAGTATTGGTTCGTATGAAGAGCGACTCCGGAAAGCTGGTTCCACCCAATCTGTTTATTCCGACAGCGGTAAAATACGATTTAATTGCCCCCATTGATCGCTGGGTGATTGAGGCCACGTTTAAAACCATTGCCGAAACCGAAGCCGACAGCGACTCGCAATACGGAATAAACCTTTCAGGAGCAACGCTTGATACAAGCGATATCGGTGACTTCATCCACGAGCTGTTTCGTAAATATCCGATTAATGCCAATCGTATCGGATTTGAAATCACCGAAACCTACGCCATTACACATTTACAATCGGCATTGACATTTATTCAAAATCTTTCTCAACTTGGCTGCCAGTTTTACCTGGATGATTTTGGCAGTGGGTTATCATCGTTTAACCACCTACAACAACTTCCGGTTCACAGCTTAAAAATTGATGGTACGTTTATTAAAGACATTTGCAACAATCAACTCAAGTTAACTTTTGTAGAAACGATTTTACGTATTGCTCAGGAACTTGATAAAACCACAGTTGCTGAGTTTGTAGAAGATGAAGCAATAGAAAACAAAATTCGCGAGCTAGGTATCGATTATGCGCAGGGGTATTTTGTGCATCGACCTGAGCCTTGGGTAGAGGTTTTCTGATCAAATGCTTTAGAGTGAGAATTTAAACCCAATGCTCTAAAATATTTCAATGTTATGTATTAATCTTATCGCTCTTTTTGATGTGAGTTTACCGAACCAATGCAACCGACTTCACCTGCAACCAAACATCTGAGTTCAAAGTGATGGACAGTTGCTGTAAGGAACGTCGCGTTAAGCGCGATACAAAAATACTTTGACCAACCATAACTTTAACTAAAACTGTAGCCGGATGCAGGTCATCACAAACGTCAATCACTTTGCCGCGCAACACGTTTAAAATACTCGATGTTTCGGGCTCGCGAGTTGCGAGGCTAATATCACGAGCCATCACTCGCACGCGTACTTGCTCACCCACACGATAATGGTGATCTCGCACCCAAAGTGTTCCCCCATTGAATGCCACCTGACACAAAGACCACTCGGTATCACAATGTTCAACTCGAGAAGGCAAGACAACAGCGGGCTCTTCTCTTAACTCAACCGGTAACGGGTACATTCCCAACACCTGCTGCAATTCACCGCTAACCACCACCTTTCCCTGTTGCAACACCACCAGATGGTCCGCCAGGCGCGCCACTTCGTTATCAGCGTGAGTGACATAGATAATCGGTAAACGCAAATCGGTCTTAAGCCGTTCCAAATAGGGCAATATTTCCTGTTTGCGTTTTCTATCGAGCGAAGCCAGTGGTTCATCCATTAACAGCAAACGCGGTGACGATAAAATAGCACGTGCCATCGCAACCCTTTGTCGTTCACCACCCGAAAGAACGGTCGGCTTTTTATTCAGACAATGTGAAATATCGAGCAAATTGATCAAGGTCGACCGGTTAATGATAGGCGCTCGCTTTGCTCGTTTGATTGCGAAATCAAGATTACCCGCAACGGATAAGTGCGGAAACAATACAGCATCCTGAAACACATATCCAATGGCTCGTTGGTGAGTAGGTATAAAACGCTTTTCATCCTGCCAGCAATCACTATTAAAATACAACTCGCCTTTTGCCCGATTTAAACCGGCAATACAACGTAATAAAGTGGTTTTACCGGAACCGGATGCGCCGTATAAGCAACTCACCCCAGACATCGGCATTTGCAAATCGACATCCAGTAAAAAGTCATCCAATGATAAATTGAATTTCGCTCGAATCATTTCTCATCCTAAACAATATTAACGCCAGAAGCTCGAACGCGACCGCCAGGATTTATTGTATAAAGAGCCAGCAGAACCAAAAACGAAAAAATGAGAATAATCACGGAAAGTGAATGCGCTTGAGCATAATCGAGCGCTTCAACATGATCATATATTTGCACGGAAAGTACGCGAGTCACACCCGGAATATTGCCACCGATCATTAACACCACACCAAACTCACCCAAGGTGTGTGCAAATCCGAGCACAGATGCGGTTAAGAATCCTGGCTTTGCCATTGGCACAGCAACCGTAAAAAAACGTGACCAGGGGCCAGCTCCTAATGTTGCTGCAGCTTCTAGCGGTTGGTCCCCCATCGCCATAAATGCGTTGTGCAAGGGTTGCACCACAAAAGGCAACGAGTAAATCACCGAACCAATCACTATGCCTGTAAAGGTAAATGGAAAGGTACCAAATCCCATCGCTTGCGTTGCCTGCCCAATCCACCCCTGCGGCCCCATCGCGAGTAGCAAATAGAAACCTAAAACAGTTGGCGGTAAAACAAGAGGCAATGCAATCACGGCGCTTACTGGACGTGTCCAACGGCTGTGTGAACGGGCTAGCCACCAAGCAATGGGGGTACCTATGAGTAACAGAATGACGGTTACCCAAGTTGCTAATTTAAGTGTTAACAAAATCGCGGTGAGATCAAGGTTGGTGAGTTGCAAATGTTTACCTTTTTATTTTAACTTTTCGGTTCGCTGCATCGGTTCTTACGCTCATTCATGGTTGCGACACCGAGCGCGGCTCGGATACCACACCCTACCCTCCAGGAACGCAATGACAACTGCATTCGTGTAACTTTAATGAATGACGAATCTTAAAGGTTTGAAATGAGAATGGTAATGCAGATTAGGAGGCAACGCTACCGGAAACCGGCGCCGATTGAGTAATTAAAGACTGAAAGTCTTGCCAGGAAAGTGGACTGGAAAGGTAATACCCTTGCAACAGTTCGCAACCGCGATCTTTCAAGTACTTCACTTGTTCTTCATTCTCGACACCTTCTGCAATAACATCCAGGTGATAAAGATCCGCCAAAGCCAATACGATATCCACCATACGCTGCTTTTCCGAGATTTCTCCAGTGAGCCCTTGAATAAAAGACCGATCGATTTTCAAACGATCCACCGGAAACTCCATTAATTGACTGAACGCCGTGTATCCTGTACCAAAGTCATCGAGTGACAAGTTCACTCCCAGCTCTTTCAACTGCTTTAACAGTTGAATACTTCCTGTGACATTATCTACAAAGCTGGTTTCGGTTATCTCCAACTCCACCCGCCCCGGAATAACTTGGTGTCTGGCAAGTTGTTTTTCTACTTGGCTGACAAATTCACGATTGTGCAACTCCACCGCACTGACATTGATTGCAAAAAAGCCCTGAAAACCGTAACGATCCTGCAGGTAGTTCATCCGACCTAACGATTCATTCAGTACCCAAATGTCGATTTCCTTTATCAAACCAGTGCTTTCCGCAACCGGAATAAACTCTTCAGGCCCAATCCCTTTTTGTGCCAAGTTTGGACAACGCACCAAGACCTCCACACCCGCCACCGCCAGTTTTTTTGCTTCAAAAATAGGCATAAACTCCAAGGTAAAGTGCCCATGATGAATCGCTTTAATAAGCACTTTTTCGATGTACTGTTTGCGTTGTATGCCACCGGCAATTTGTTGGTTATAAAACTGGTATCGATTCTTCCCTTTTACTTTTGCCTGATACATGGCGGCATCGGCGTTTTGCAATAAAACCTGGCCGTCCGTTCCATCATCTGGGATCATGACAATACCGATACTGGCTTGCACATTATGATTAATGCCATCCACTAAAAATCCGCTGTCAAACATTTTCAAAATTCTTTCAGCCACTTTTTCTGCCGCTAAAGCATCTTCCACATCGGTGAGCAACAACGAAAACTCATCACCGGCCAATCGAGCAATCTCCCCTTTGCCTAATGTCGCAGCCACATCGGTAGGACGGATGGACTTTTGCAATCGTTCACTAAACAGTTTTAGCAAGCGATCGCCGGTTGCGTGTCCAAAGTGATCATTAACGTGTTTGAAATTATCAAGATCGATATACAGTAACGCCATACGCGTTTCTAACCGTAAAGCACGGCTGAGCTGTCGTTCAAACTGAACTTGAAAACTGATGCGATTGGCAAGCCCGGTAAGGTAATCAAAAGACGCCAACTTGTTCAGCTTTTGCAACATATGCACATAAGCGTTATGCAGTTGCGCAATCTCAGTATTACCGGATAACTTATCAATATCGACGTCGTCACCGAATCGGGTGTTATTGATTCTGTCCAACAACTTAGCAATAGGCGCAACAACTTGCTGTCGTAGTAATAAAATCAATATGAGGTAAGCCAATAAAACGACCAATAAGGCGAACATCATGAGTTCAGACAGATCATAAGGTAAACGTTGAATCAGAATACTTCGAGGCACAGCAATTGAGAGGTTATAATCATTACGCAACAATGTCAGATGCAGATCGTGCTCAAACTTCGTTTGAATATGGCCAAACTTCACCGGCTTGACTACAGGATCTTGAAGTGCGGTTAAATCGAAAATGATGTTTTCACCGTAGGTTTCCACCAAGTGAGTGCGAAATGCCTCAGCGACGTCGATCCGGCTCACAATCACTGCCAGATGTTCAAACGTGTGGTTGGTAATGACATCTCGCGTTAACAAGTAAAAGGAGTGTTGGTGCCAGAGCTTTTGATTAACATTACGAAAAAAAGATTGGCTAAGCGGTCGAATTTCACTGCTGATCCCCGTTTGCCCTTCGGTATCAGGCGGCAAAGGTGCTAGCTGAATGATCGGCGCATAGGCGTATGCGCCCTGCAAATCCGAAGACAACAAAAGATTGCCGGCTTTATCAAACAGCTGGATCAACTCAATCTGGGCGCCAGCGTCATTCATGCGTAATTGCAGCAAACGCAATACCTGATTCTGTATTTGCTTCTGACTGTTGATAATTTGAGGCAAATTGGATGCCAGTTCAATCGCAATAATATTCACTTCGTCCACTTCTTCTGCCATCTGCGATTGAAAATGCATAAATTCCTTTTCCAGTTCCTGCTGTAACTCCTGCTTGTTATAGAATAGCATTTCCTGATAAACAAACAGCACAAAAAGCACTGCGAATATAAGAATGATAGGCAGCAAAATAATGTTAATTTTTTCAACCAACTTCATGCTAGAACTCGCCAACTCCTTATGCAGTTTTTATCTTAACGAAAGCTCGGTTTTAAGTTCGGAGCCAACATAAAGGTCATCGGAACTTCAGAATGCCGATAATGGTATAAGATCTTGTTAACTATAGGTGAAAACGAATGAAATTGGCAGTCAACCTAGGCTTTAATTGTCCTCGTAGCCAACCAACAGTTGCCGACGAGGCAATACATTAAATAGGAAGAAGCGATGCAACTGTAAATTTTCCCCCGTCTAACTATACCGAATATGAGATTTTTCAGAGACTTACTGTTATTTTTTTGCTAATTAATAAGCAGTAAACCTATACTTTTCAGTAAATTTGTCCATTTAAACCGGTTTCATTGTAAGGTTTTATAACCAATAAGAAGCACTCATTGTGATGCCTCAGCATTTCATGCAATGACAATTATATTTGTGTTTTTCTAAAGCACCCAATTGTGAAGCCGAGTCTGATCAGGATCAAAACAACTTAAACATTCATGGATCGAATGCAACCTGCCTTGGAGAGGCAATGGCAACTAGTGAAAACCGAGTTATGAACCATCCGGAAACAGCGCCCACTCAGCTGCCCGTTATTGAGCAGTTTCCATGGTGGAGAAAGGTGTCGATCCGCTCGCGATTGCAAGCTACCGTTTTAATTTTTACTCTACTGCTGCTTACCATTTCAACCATTACCCTGCTGTTGGCTGCGCAGAATTATTTTCACCAGAGCGCACAACGCGACTTAACCACACTTTCACATATCATCGCTTATAATAACAAAGCCGCTCTCAGCTTTAATGACGCGGATGCTTCAACCGAAATATTGCAGGCTCTAAAAAACGATGCATCCGTTGAGCAAGCCATTATTTTTAAAGACGACCGAGTATTCAGTGCCTACACCAAGAATCAAAAATCTGCAACATTTCGGCCAATAGAAATTGAAAGCGAACATATTTGGCAAGATGACAATCGCTACCACATCATTACCCCCATACAGGTTGGCAATAAAACCTTAGGGCAACTGATGCTCAGTAGCAACATGGATGAATGGCAATATCTGCTTAATGGTGTTTTCTGGTTTTTCGTCATCATGTTAACGGGTTCTCTCATTGCCATTGCCCTCATGTCGTCCTGGCTTCAGGTCAATATAATTAAACCACTGGAATATTTATCAGGTTGGGCGCAAAGACTTTCTACTAAACGCGAATTTAATGAAAAAGCCGTTAAAAAAAGCGATGACGAGCTCGGGCAGCTGGTCGACAGTTTAAACCACATGTGCGAAGAACTTTCAGAGAAAGATCGAATAACGCAACTGAACCAACAATTAAAAAGTGAAATTGACATTCGTCGAGAAGTCGAACAAAAGCTTTTAAGTAACAGTAAAAAATTGCAACAACTGAACACTGAGTTACAAGAGTTTGTGTACGCCGCCAGTCACGATTTACGCGAACCCCTGAGAACCATAATCGGCTACAGCCAATTTTTGAAAAAAGATTTAGGCGATGAGCTTTCTGAAAAAGTGGAACAGGACATTGGCTTTATTTTAAGTGCCGGCAAGCGCATGGATCGTCTAACTGAAGATTTGCTATCGCTTTCACGAGTTGGCACACACGAGCTGCGTGTTGAAGATTGCAATTTAAACCAAATTGTTTCATCGATTAAAGAAAACCTGTCCATCGCCATTCGTGAATCTGATGCTCAGATTCATACCCAGACGCTGCCTATCATACAAGCCGACGCTTCCCAAATTCAGCAGGCCCTCCAAAACCTGATTCAAAATGCAATTAAATATCGACGAAAAGAGGTCGCTCCCGAAATTACAATAACGGCGGATCAAACCGATTCAGATTGGGTAATCAATGTAAGTGATAATGGTATTGGCATCGAGCCTCAATATCATCAAAAGATCTTTACCGTGTTCAAACGCCTTCATGGTGTTAAACAATACAGTGGCAGTGGTATTGGCCTGGCAATTGTAAAAAAAATTGCTCAACGACATCATGGTCAAGTTCGCGTGGCGTCTAATTTAGGCGATGGATGTTGTTTTACGTTGCAACTTCCCAAAACAATACCAACAAGCAGAGACTAAACCTATGAATGATAGAACGGCGAAAACAGCAACCATTTTAGTAGTGGACGATTCCGATGCCGATCGCGAGATTATCAAACGCTCACTGTTCGATGGCAAAATTGCGTGTAACATCAGTGAGGTAGAAGATGGGCAGCAAGCGCTTGATTACCTGGTAGGAACGCCCCCCTTCGATAATCGCGAGCAGTATCCTTTACCGAGTTTGGTGTTACTCGACATTAATATGCCCAAAAAAGATGGTAAAGAAGTACTCAGTGAAATACGCTCACACCCCGAATTTCGCACATTGCCTGTTATTATGCTGACCACTTCGCAGTTGGAGCGCGATGTCATTGATTCTTACGAGTTGGGTGTTAACGCTTATATGACCAAACCCGTAGACCCCATGCAATTTATGGATTCTATTGCCATATTGGAAGCCTTCTGGTTTCAATTGGTCACTTTACCGAATTAAGCTGGATTGCCCCATGCCCTTGCTGAAAGCTTTAATTATTGATGACAACGAAGCAGATGCGATTTTATTGTGCCGCTTGCTGGAAGACGTGAATTACTGGTACATCGAATCAACCGTCTGCCACGTTCCGGATCAAGGCCTTTCCAGCTTTGAAAAGTTGTATCCTGATCTAGTGTTTGTCGATTACGAATTAGGTGCGATCACCGGTGCGGTTGTCATTGAGCGCATCCGCGAAATGAATCCCAGTGTGCCTATTATTTTACTTTCTGGTCACAGTGAAAAAGAAATACTCACCGCTGCCATGCGGGCAGGTGCCATCGACTACATTCAAAAAAGCGAATTAAACGCCCATTCATTACAAGATACCATACAACGGGTCATGGCCCGACAAAATGAGTTGATTCAGCAGCAACAAAGTAAAGTTCAAAACCGAATGGATCTGGTAGTAGAAGCGGCCCCAAACGGAATGATTCTTGTCGATGAAGCCGGCTATATATTAAGCATTAATTCAGCGGTTGAAAAAATGTTTGGTTATCAACGCGAAGAGCTGCTCGGAAAGCCCATAGAGCGATTGGTTCCAGAACGAATTCGACAAGATCACCCAAGGTTAAGACGCAACTACAACGCCAATCCAGTATCTGGAGCGATAGGCGTTGGCCGAGATTTATTTGGACTCAAAGCCAATGGTGAAGAGTTTCCCGTTGAAATTGGATTAACTCCGATTGAAGTGGAAGATCGCTTCTGCGTACTGGCATCGGTAGTCGACATTACTCAGAGGAAGAAGTACGAAAAAGGATTAACCTCGGCTTTACAGGAAAAAGAAATTTTGCTCATGGAAATTCATCATCGCGTTAAAAATAATTTACAAATTATAGATAGCTTGATCAACATGCAAATGGAAGAAATAGAAGACACTAAATCTAAAATGCTTCTAAAAGAATGTCAAAATCGTATTCAATCTATGGCTTACATTCACCAGTCGCTCTACGAGTCGAAGGATTTTTCTAGAGTGAAATTTAACGATGTTATCGATAAAGTCACTCAGCAATTGCTTCACTTTTATGGCCGAAACGGTAAAGCTTTAAGTTTTCAGAAAAAAGTTCAACCTATTTACTTATCAATAAAAACCGGTATTCCTTTAGCATTAATTCTAAACGAACTACTTACCAACTCAATTAAACACGCAAAAACATCCGACAACCACATTATCATTACCATTGAACTCAATAAAAAAGACAAGACAATATTTTTTTCCGTATCAGATAACGGCGACGGATTACCTGAAGACTTTAACATCAACAACCAAACGTCTTTGGGAATGCAGCTTACACAATTATTGACTGAACAGCTTAATGGGAACCTGACCATTCAAAAACATCCGACAAAATTCAACATTCAGTTTGTGAACGAGTAAACTTTCATGCCTTCCCTTGCTTTATTAAGTTTACAAAGGCCAAGATGGGTTAACACCCACCCTACCAAGCCACGCATTTCTCGGAAGTGTCGTAGGGCGGATGAAGCATAGCGTAACCCAACTTCTTAATTGACAAAAAGCATTTGAACTTTATTGATTTTAACGACCATAACTCCAGCACAGCTAAAAAATAACGGCGATAATTTCATCAATACTTTCTATTGCCATTGAACTTCCGATGTCGGTTGAAACGACATTTGTAACTTGGGCTTTAACTGCGACAAAGCACTGCGAGCGTCTTCCAATAAAGAAGGAAACAATCGCTCATCATATTCACAATGATAAAAATCCATGCCCACCCACGCATTACGTTTATTTTTTTTTGCTGCATATAAGCATAGGTCGGCAATCTCAATCGTCTGCGACCAAGAAATGGCTTTAGGTTGTTGCTTAAAACACGGGTAAGCAGAAAATCCAATAGAACAAGTGCGCTGAATGGTTTGACCGTCGCCGATATGAAACGAGTGTTGTTCAAATGCCACGCGCAACCGTTCCGCATAAGCATTTGCTTCTTGTCGATTAATAAAGCGCATAATAACTAAAAACTCTTCCCCACCCCATCGTATCAGATAGTCGGTAGTGCGAAATACTTGAGCCAATAAATTGGCCACTTGCATCAACACGTTATCACCCGCCGCATGGCCGTACTGATCGTTAACACTTTTAAAATGGTCAAGATCAATCAGGAAAAAAAGTAAATCACTATCGCTAGGTGGAGTCACACCTCGCACGTGTCGATAAACGTCATTAACTTTATCTATATCATTTTCAATATGCTTCAATACGAAACGTCGGTTATTTAAACCCGTTAAGTCATCGGTTAAGCTCTTTTCCTCAACCATCTCATAGGCTTTGACGAGTTCTTCATTTTTCCGTTTTAATTCCTTCGTTCGTTTTTCTATCAGCTCAGTGAGCTCTAGGTTTAGCTTTCTTTGTATGTGCCGCTTATACAAAAGAAACCCGAGGACAACAGTAGCAACCATTAATATCGCGAACATATTGCGCTCAAACACCTTTTTATCAAGCAATAGTTCGCTACGACTTAACTCCGCATCCGAAATCAGCTTTTCTTGCGTCAACCGCTCTATTTCATTTTGCTTTTGCTCAGCTTCAAATTTTGCGCGTAAGCCCGCTATCGTCTTGTCGCTTTTTGAATTAAAGATTGTATTCTTTATTTCGGTGTATTTTTTGTAGTGATACAATGCCAGTTGATAGTTTGATTTACGTTCATAAATTTCAGATAAAAGTTGATGTGAATCTTGTACATTTTCACGGTATTGCCATTCGTTCGCAATGGCCAACATTTCATTCGCATGCACTAAGGCTTTATCCAGCTCGCCTTTTCCCAACAGGGAGGCGGCAATGTTTCTTTTTGGTCCAAAAGTGATGGTTGCATCGCCTTGCTGTTCAGCAATTTCCAATGCTTTTTGAGCGTACTCAATCGACTCGTCCCATTTATTTTGTCGTCTAAAGGTACTTGCCAATCCATTTAAAGCACGAGAATATAACCCAATCGCTTCAGACTTTTTTGCAGTTTCTGCGGCTTGCTCAAAGTAACGAATGGCCGCGTCATAATGCCCCAAGTCGCGATTCGAAATGCCCAAATTATTCAACGCCAAAGCTTGACTATCAATATCACCATGTTTTTCTGCGAGCTGCAGTGACTGTTGATAAACTTTCATCGCTTCATCCGACTGATCCATTCGGTTCAAAACGTTCGCTATATTATTGTAAAGCGCGGTTTGTGCTCGCACATCATTCATCTCTTGGGCAATGTCGAGTGCTTTCATATACAAGTTAAGCGATTCATCATGCCGACTTTGCTGACCGAGTAATATTCCTACAACGTTTGCCGAACGCCCCATCCACTTTCGATGTTGCAGTTCTTCAAACGTATCCATAGCCTGTTTCGCCAACTCCAAAGCATTTTCCGTTTCTCCTTGATAAAAGAGAATAACGGATTGTTCATGCATTATTCTGGCGCGTAAATAAGGATCGTTTCGATCGTCTAGCAAACTTTCAGCTTGTTGGAGTACTTGCATTGCCTCAACTAACTGTGATTTGCTGCGAAATATCACCGACCGAACAATCATTGCTTTAATATCGGCATGGGTATTTGGCGACTTTTCGCCAATGGTCAATAACGTTTCAAGTAAAGATTCAGCTTCATCGTATCGAGACTGAACCACTAACATTGAAGTAAGCTCAAATAAAAAATCAACATGCTCTAAAGAGTGTGTTTCCAATAACGCTCGCTTGAAGAGCGAAAGTCCAATGTCAATAGCCTCATCCGGACGCCTATCTTTCAATCGATTAAACTCATCCATTGTCGCATTAACCGTTGCTTTCTGCTCATTGGCTGAATTTTCCGAAGGAAACTCATTGGTTTTCACCTCAGTAATCCCTAGCAAAAGCAATACTAATAGCCCTATTCGATACACAATTAATTACTCGACCTTAAAAACTCAATGCAATTATAGCGTAACAAAGCGCTGTAGAAGAGGTTAAAGAACGGTTGATAAATATCGAAGTAAGGTTAAAAATGGATTAGACACTATATCAATAGGAACCTAACGATGCGACTACTCATGTGTTTACTATTCATCTCAGGTATAAATCTTGTACAAGCGACAGATACTCTTCTTCCTGAACTGGAAAAATTTCGCCCTTTTATCGGAAAAACCTATCGCGGTGAATTTGAGGGCTCCACGAAAGAAAAGCCTGTAGTCGATATTTCGCGCTGGGAAAGACACCTTAATGGTAAAGCTATCCGTATCGAACATTCCATTAACGACGGACAATATGGCGGTGAAGCTCTGATTTTTTGGGACAGTGCCGACAAAAAGCTGCGTTATTTTTACTTCACGACCGAAGGTTTCTTTACTGAGGCCGTCGTCGTTTTTGAAGGTAATACTTTCACCAGTTTAGAAAAAGTGAAAGGTGAAGCAGGCGGCGTTACAGAAGTGAAAGCCAAAGCATGGCTTTTAGAAAACGGCAATATGAGAGTCGAATCGCAATATTTTAAAGACAATCAATGGCATCAAGGTCACAGGGCAACTTATATTCCCGATGCCAATGCAAAAGTACGCTTTAAATAAGCGTCATTGCTACCTGATGATGTTTCATCACTTACAACGCCTCAAACTTTCGTATTTGAAGTGGCTTTCTGTTTTGCCACTTTTTTGGTTTTCATTGGGTTGTACTTCCGAAAATGAGTCCGGCGCTTTCACAGCCATTGCCAAAAGCGGAAATACAACCATGGACCAAGCGGCTGTCTTTACCCATCACATCATCACGCAAGTAAAAAGTGAGTCACCCAACTGGACTTCTCAACAAGTCATTACCTATATCACTTCAATTGAAGGCAGTGCGTCTCTTTGGCCACCTAATCCGGAAACCGAGCCCGACTTCGCCGATTATTACAAAGGACCAAGACCACCGGCTACGTCCGACGTTGCCATCGCGTTAAACCGCAATCACCCATTCGCCAAGCAATTTTTGGTACTTTCGGTAAATGATAACGGAGACATTTTAGCAGAAGCTTTTCAGAACAAATCGATCAAGGCCCCTTACTTTCGTTGGCGTTGGTGAATACAAACACGGCAACACACCCGTTTACATCGCAATAAAAAATAAAAGACATCTCGTTCATTTATGAACATCAAAAATGTTCGTTAGTGCCCCCTTTCGCGTTTGAAGATTCAACTTTCACTCACTATATTTTTTCGCGGAATAACATTCTATTCCGATGACGATTTAATTATTCGCGTGCCGGTTACACTCAGAGCAGTCACTGGATCTTGATTTGAAAGTTGTTGAGCGTTTGGTCAATGGTACGCCATCACCAAAAGGTTCATAACATGAATTACAATAGAAAAAACCTCGCCACTCTGTTTTTAATGGCGTTTCTCTCGCTTTCCACAGCAACTCATGCAGAAAATATTTCTCCACTTTCACAAGAAGCGTCTGTACGCCTTGCTGAGCCACAACAGATGGTTTTGCCAACTTTAAATAATGAGCAATTACGTAGTCGTGATGCTCAAGCGCGCACTCAAACCACCACTCCGGTATTACAATACGCCGAGCCGGTTACGGTTGATGTGTCACCCCAATCCGGATGGCAACAAGTTCGATCGGTTTCCCACAGTGAGCGCATGTCAGTTTGGCGCATGACCGTGCAATCACCCGGTGCGTTATCGCTTAACCTTGGGTTTACCGAATTTTATATGCCGGCTGGCGGTGCGCTTTTCATCTACACGCCAAACGGTGAACACAAATTACGAGCCTTTACCGCCAAAGACAATGACGATCACGGCCAACTCTGGACCCCCATGCTCCCCGGAGATACGGCCGTACTGGAAGTGAATGTTCCGACCAACAAACGCCACTTTTTGCGTCTAAAATTAACGCGCGTCAATCATGGCTACTTGGGCGCATCGATGCGTCAGGTGTTCGACGCCATTACCATAGAGTCTGGTTCCTGCAACGTGGATGTGGTGTGCCCGGAAGGTGACGACTGGCGACAACAAATTCGTTCGGTTGCCGCGATCAGTACCGGAGGCAGTTTGTTTTGTACTGGGAGTGCACTCAACAATACGGCGAATGATGGCCGAGGATTTTTTCTCACCGCGGATCATTGCGGCGTAAATTCCGGCAATGCTGCCTCACTGGTCACTTACTGGAACTACGAAAACAGTTATTGCCGCACACCGGGCAGTGGTGACAGTGGTGGTGCAGGCGATGGCAGCCTCAACGACTTTAACACCGGAGCTACCTTTCGCGCTGGCTACGGCAACTCCGACTTTACTTTAGTTGAGTTGGATGACCCCTTTAATCCCGAACATCAGGTTTTCCTTTCCGGCTGGAACGCCAACCCAACACTCAACACTACCGCAGTGGGAATCCACCACCCCAACGTGGATGAAAAACGCATCAGTTTCGAGAACGACAACGTTGTACGTACCGACCAATACAGCAACTCGCCGAATCCAAACGGTACGCATGTACGAGTGATCGATTGGGATCTCGGAACCACCGAACCTGGCTCTTCGGGTTCACCATTGTATGACAACAATAAGCGCGTCATCGGTCAGTTAACAGGTGGTGGAGCAGCTTGCGGTAACAATTCCTCAGACTGGTATGGTGCCATGGCCGCCAACTGGAATGGCGGAGGTACCAACAGTACACGCGCCAGCAATTGGCTCGATGCCGCAAATACCGGGCAATTAGCAATCGATGGAATGGAAGCCACCAATGGCGGAGGCGGGCAAGATCCAAACGCCGCCTTCAGTTGGCAATGCGATCAATTAAATTGCAACTTCGATGGCTCAGGTTCGACCGATAACGATGGCAACATCGTCAGCTACACTTGGAGTTTTGGCGATGGCAATAACGGCTCTGGTGTTTCACCTTCGCACAGCTATTCATCGTCTGGCAATTACACCGTTACGTTAACCGTTACCGATAATGACAATCGATTCGACTCAGTCACTCATACCGTAACCGTTGGCGATGTGAATGATGGCGAGCTCACCAATGGCGTTCCAGTGAATAATTTATCCGGTACCACAGGAGACATTCAGGAGTTTTATTTGCAGGTTCCAGCAGAAGCGAGCCAAGTGACGTTCACTATGTCGGGCGGCAGCGGCGACGCTGATCTTTACGTACGTTTTGGCGCCAAACCCACCACCAGCAACTACGACTGCCGACCTTATACCAGTGGCAATAACGAAACCTGCCAGTTTAATGCGCAAACCGGCATTTATTATGTCATGGTGCGCGCTTACAACAGTTATTCAGGCGTTTCTCTGGTCGGCAGTTATCAAACCGGTGGCAGTGGCGACAGTGGCAGTAATCTTAACATTACCTTGAGTTCAAAAAGTTGGTTCCGTCATACCATTGAAGTGCCGGCTGGAACCGCTCAACTTACGGTTACGACTAGCGGCGGCTCTGGCGATGCCGACTTGTATTTGAATCATGGTACCGCACCAAGTACCAGTAACTTCGATTGTCGTTCGTGGAGTTATAGCAATAATGAATCTTGCGTGATCAATAATCCGGCGGCCGGCACTTGGCACGTGGGTGTTCATGCGTATCGCGCGATTTCAGGAGTGAATGAAGAGTGGGAGTATCAGTAATCATTCTTAATGTTAAAAGATGAGCTAACACCCATCCTATAAAATCTACGCACTTTTTTGTAAGATGGGTGCAGCGCAGCGAATCCCATCTTTTTCATTTTTTAATTTAATCCGATTTAAAAATACCTGTTTATGTGTCCTCGTGCTTAACCTCGTCGCCTGGAAATAACGTAGCGACTTTTGGGTTCTTTATTGAAGTTAATTGAACACTGCCACAATAATCCAAACAGATATAACCACAAAACACCGGATTTATCGACTACGCTTAATCAATCTGTTTTAAAACACATTCAAAAACACTGATGACGCGCCGATCACTACCGCTTTTGTTACTCATAAACACGCTCTTTTTAAACGCAACGGAGTTAACACCTTACGGACTGATTCACATATCCGTCGAGCAAGTTGACGATGGCAACGAAAGCAATATTGCGGTATCAAGCAACTCCTCCCGAATAGGGCTGGACGGCTCACACTTCCTCGCACCTAAATTGGAAACCTTTTTTAAGTTAGAGTGGCACTTAGGTGTCAGCGATGGTGCAGGAAAAAACCTCGCACGACGGAATCATTACTTGGGAATCAAAGGCAACTATGGTCTCCTCATTATCGGTCGTTACGATATGCCAACCAAACGACTGGGCAGACGCGCCGATCTTTTTTTCAGTTCGCAAGTGGGTGAAAACCGCGCAGTGACCGCTATTAATGGCTACGACGCTCGTTACGACAACAGCATCACCTATCGAAAAACCTTTTCCTCCGATTGGACATGGGACATTGCTTATGTGACCGATGCCAACTTTGATAACGCAAACAATCGCATCGACGATAATCGAAACCAAGTGTTCTCCAGCAGTTTAAAATATCAAAAATCAGCCTTGATGTTAGGTATCGCCGTGGAAGAAAAAAGTGGTAATGCACTTAATGGCCCAGATGCTAGAGCCTTGCGAGCGGTCGTCAATTACTCGCAACGCAATCATCGTTTGACCGGTTTTTTTGAGTCCGCCAAAAATATTGCATTTACCAATACTAACAGAGACCTTGTAGGCATTGGCTGGTCACTGCGTGACGAAACAGTCACCTACAAAACGGCTTTTTATTACGCGGACTCGCTATCCAACAGTACTCAAACCGGTTTCCGCTTAATCTCGGTAGGTGTCGATAAATCATTTTCGGAAAAATTCATCGGTTACATCACATTTGCGACGGTGTTGAATCAAAACCAGGGCGATGGTGCGGTGATTGGCGTGGGTCATGACGGACAAATTACCCCTATAACCGGAAAAGATAACTACGCCTTAAGTTTAGGTGGAATCCTTCGGTTTTAGCGCTGAAAAGTGAATTCTCCCTGATCCTCAACTACTATATTAATGAATCGAAAATAAAGCCTGAAACGGCCATAGAAAAAAGACCTATGCCTTTAAAGCGAAGCATTCTTATCTCCTACCTCTTGCTATCGTTAGTGCCAGTCACCTTATTTGGCATCATAACCTACTGGCGAGTCTCTCATCATATTGAGCAAGCCGCCATCGAACAATTACAGGCGTTACACAAAATTCAAACCCATCGCTTGAAAGAACTGATCAAACATTACCAGGATAAAGTGGCCTTAATTGCGAGCCGCACGAAGCTGCGCCTTTTGGTCAGTGACAGTTTAGTGCGTCAACTGAATAAAAATGAAAAAAACCTGCTGAATAAAATTTTATCCGATTCAATTTGGTCGGTTGACGGTTTTAAAACCGCCTCACTTTTCAACACCAGTTACAGTGTTATCGCTTCCGCCAGTCGCAATGAAAGCCAACAAGCCGCCCCCAATACCAATCAAATGTTAAATGCGGCTCATTACCTTATACACAAAGATTCGAGCGGTGAACTGGAACTTCGATTAAAGCTGCCCTTGATTTTGGACGAACGATTACTCGGGTATCTGATGGTTTACATCAGCGCCGATGTATTTTTGAATATCTTTAATGAATATCAGGGCATGGGGTTGACCGGAGAGACACAGCTGGCCCGGCGAACCGAACACGGTGACATTATATTTTTACACAACTTAAGGTTCACTAGTAATTCAGCACTCGAGCCGCACGTAACCATTGCCGAAAATCGCTATCCGATGACACAGGCTTTTGAAAACAGTAACCCTAAAGTCATCCGTCACTTAAAAGACTATCGAGGTGTACCGGTTGTGGCCATCGCTTCACATATTCCGGAACTCAACTGGGGAATTGTCACCAAAAAAGATCACTCGGAAATCGTAGCGCCGTTAAAAGAAGAGCTTTTTTTCTACTCGTTAATTTTAATGTTGCTTACCGCAATTTCCGTGATCGTTGCCTTACTCACCGCCAATAAATATTCGGTTCCCATTGCCAACTTGGTCAACAGCATTCGAAAAATAAAAGCGAACCACCTATCCGCGCGAATAAACAAATTACCGGACAATGAATTTGGTGAACTCGGAGCTGCGTTTAACCAATTGCTCGATCACATAAAAGAAATCAATGACAACCTGGAACAACAAGTCGATGACCGAACAAAAGATCTCAAAGAAGCGCAAACCAAAGCCAATGATGCCAACGTCGCTAAAAGTCGCTTTTTAGCTAATATGAGCCACGAAATACGCACGCCCATGAACGGTGTAATCGGTGTGATTGAACTGCTGCAAGATACAACTCTCGATGAGAAACAGCAAAAGTACGTAACGCTAATTGACAACAGCGCACATTCTTTATTGAATATTTTAAATGCCATATTGGATCTTTCGAAAATTGAAGCCGGCAAACTGGAAGTGGAAAGTACGGACTTTAATTTCGAAGACAAACTGGGCGATATTGTGAAAGGTTTTGCACCAACCGCTTACAATAAAGGATTAGAGTTGCATTATCGTGTATCCAATTTAGTGCCGGCCTGGTTGAAGGGTGATGTGGTCAAGTTTTCACAAATTATGTACAACTTACTGGGCAACGCATTAAAGTTTACTCGCAAAGGGCAGGTGTGGGTAACCGCTGATATCGACGAAAAGGCGCCTCATAAGTTCTCTCCAGGAGACGCTGTACAATTAAAAATAAAAGTGGGCGACACAGGTATTGGTATTCCAGCGGATAAACAGGAATCGATTTTCGATTATTTTACGCAAGCCGAGAGCAGTACCACTCGTGAATTTGGAGGCTCGGGTTTGGGGTTAAACATTGTCGCCAGATTGGTCAAGCTGTTAGGGGGCGACATTGCGGTAAACAGTACAATAAATAAAGGTTCCGAGTTTACGCTCAAACTGACGTTTGCTGTCGCAGAAGCGAACGAACAAGCGCTCGAATCAGCAATGACCATTTCTGGTGATTTTATCGGTAGTAAACACATTTTGATTGTTGATGACAACAACATTAACCGCTTGTGGCTGGTTGATATTGCAATGTCGTGGGGTGCAAAAGCGCAAACTGCTGACTCTGTTGACGAAGGCATTCATATTTTAAAGCAAGTACAAAGGCAGTCGAGACACTACGATATTTTAATTCTGGACAAACAAATGCCAGGCAAAAGTGGGTACGATTTTATTCACGAAGCCCAAAAACAATCCGTTAAACTGCCCGAGTCGATCATCATGTTGTCTTCTGCGCAAGATTCTGGCGACGTAAAAAAAGCACAACAAATGGGTATTCATAAATATTTAATGAAACCCATTAAACGCTCGGAAATGTACGATGCCATTAACGAAACGCTGTACAAGCAAACAGCAAAATCCATGGGAGGCGCAAAATCCACTGCCACTACTCAGGAGTACCCCGTACTGGTAGCCGAAGACAATAAAGTCAATCAACTCATTGTTGAAGGTTTACTAAAACGACTGGGGTATCCCTGCCATAGTGTCGAAAACGGCATTATGGTCATAGAAGCAGCGCTAACACATCGCTATCCAATCATTCTGATGGATGTTGAAATGCCTCTGCTCGATGGTTTACTGGCAACTGCGTTTATCAAATCGTATACCGAAGTCACGAACACAACCCTTTTTATTATTGGTGTCACCGCGCGCGCCTTTAAGGAAGACGAAAAAAATTGCTTGGAAGCGGGTATGGACGATTACCTCAGCAAACCGATCCAAACCCATGTTCTGCAACAAAAACTCGCGCATTGGTCGACTCAATGTAAAACACAAAATATCAACATCGTGCCATCCAATAAAGCGTCACCGGAAAAAGAAGCTTCCGACGAATCCCATATCGTTCACCTTAAGTTTACCGACAAACACATTTCCCTTGCCTCGCTTAAAGAAAAACTCGAAGAAATTGCGCTTTGTATTGCGCTGCTTTACAAACACTTTCAGGAAGATAATCCAGAAGCGTTCAAGCAAAATCTGACTCGATTAAACGAATGTATTGATTCTATTGCATCACCGGAGTTGATGGACCACCTACGCAGTTTAGAAAAGTCCGAATTTTTACAGACAATGGATCAACCCGAGTCATTAGAGTTATGGAAAACAATGAAAAAGGAACTATTCGTATTTTACCGCCAGTTATTTTTGCATTTATAAAAAACAGTACAGTTAACCCAATACCACGCAATTACGCCCTTGCTCTTTCGCCTGATACAATGCCTGATCGGCTCGAACAAAAGTAAACTCAGGAGAGCTGTCTGAGCCTTCGCGCATGGTAAGGCCAATACTCACGGTTAACGGCAAGCGTAAATCATCCGCTAACTGGAGTGAGGTATCTTCTACTGCTTTTCGAATTCGCTCAGCGACTTGAACAGCGCTGGCTTCATCCGCAGAAGGCAGTACCGCTAATAATTCTTCGCCGCCATAGCGACCAAGATAGTCGTACTGTCGTAATTCTTGCTGAACCACAGTAGCAAAATGTCGAAGCGCGTCGTCACCAATTTGGTGACCATAATCGTCATTGACACGCTTAAAGTTGTCTAAATCCAGTACCAAAATCGATAGATGCGTATTTTCACGCTGCGCTCGACGCCATTCATTATTATAAAACTCCAAAATCATGCGCCGATTCCATATATTCATCAGCTCGTCGTTTTGTGCGTAAGTGGTTAAACGTCGCTCTTGTTCAATGATTCGCCGTCCAACGCGAATACGAACGCGCAGCTCTTCAGGAACAAAGGGCTTGGTAATAAAATCATCCACTCCGGCATCCATCGCTTCCACCAGATAATCCGTTCCTTTACGGCTGGTCACCATAATTACATAGAAAAAACGATTTTGCTGCGCTCTCAACTTTTTACAAAACTCCACACCATTTAGCCAAGGCATCATCCAGTCAATAATAAGCAGCTGTAAATCTTGATGTTGCTCAACCAAATCCATCGCCTGCAAGCCGTCTTCCACATTCAACACTTCGTAGCCCCAGCGTTTCAGCGTTTCTCTCAGTGCTAACTGAGTGACCAAATCGTCTTCAGCTATTAGCACTTTCATGGAGGCTGGTGCTATTATCTCTGTGTTGTTTTGCATAATCAGTTAACTCAAGTTGAAATTGTTGCAGACGGTTTTTCAATGACTGCCAATGCGGTTGAAATTGGCTTTCATTTTCTTCTTTCGCGTAACTTTCGGCCTCTTCAAAACGTTGAACCAATTCCGACGTGCACAGATTTGCGACCATACCTTTGGCTTTGTGCAGTGTTTTATTCAATTGCGAAAAGTTTCTTTGCTCTATGGCGTCGTCCACCGAGAGTATTTCTTGGGGCAACAATTGCAACGTCATATCACATAATTGAACAATCAATCCAACATTATTGTCCGACACTTGAAGCGCTCGTTGTTCACTGAAATAATCAAAATTGAATGACTTGACGGCTTCGCTTTCAGTATGCGACGTCATGATTGGAGAATAGTTAACCCTAATCTCATTCGACTGTAATGCCTGATTGGATGTAGACTTTTGTTCAAGCTCTTGTTTAATAGACTGTGTTTGTTCAATAGACGTATTTTCGGCTTTATGGTTTTCCAACGTTTGCAGTAACAAACGTGAGTTAATGGGTTTACTCAAATAATAGTCCATTCCAGCTTTTAAACAAACTTCCTTGTCGCCCGTTAATGCATGTGCGGTAAGTCCGATGATGCGCGTGTGTTTATCCGTGCCTTTTTCAAGCTTTCGAATGCGTCGTGTAGCTTCCAGACCATCCATTTGTGGCATTTGTACGTCCATAAAAATGGCATCGTAGTGGGTATCCCGACAAAAATAAACCGCATCTTTACCATTATCCACCAGCTCCACTCGATGACCACGTTGTTCCAGCAAATCCAATATCAATCGCTGATTTACTGGATTATCTTCCGCGACCAGTACATGAAGCTTTTTCTGATCCGACACGAGTTTGTCTTCCGGCTGAAACACTTGAGTCTCTGGCAAAAGTTGCAAAGTCGATACTAACGAATTAAAAACTTCCGATTGTTTTACCGGCTTAACTAAATAACCATTTATGTTCAACTCATCGATAACTCGGGTGTCGTCGCTGGTATAGGCCGACGACAACATAATAATGACTTTCGGCTTGCTGATATTGTTTTCACTGAGCCGCTCAATCATTTGAAAGCCATTCACTTTCGGCATGTGCTTATCGACCAGTATTACATCAAACCCTTGTTGCTTTTTTTCCGCCTCACGAATCAACTCTATGCCTGCCTCAGCCGAAGCCGCGACTGAAACATTAATACCCCACGCTTGCAACATATCTTTCAACCAACGTTGATTAATTTCGTTATCGTCCACTACTAAGCAATCCAGTTGGTGGAGTCTTTCCGGGTCGGTGTACCAAGGCGTTAATGACTGCATCTCTTCTTGTTCAGCACGGCCGACCTTAACTGGAATTTTAAGATGAATGCGCGTGCCAATGTCGGGCTCGCTTTCAATCTGAATCTCACCTCGCATGATCTCCACCAATTGCCGCACGATGGTTAAACCAAGACCGGTCCCACCGTATTGTCGTGTGGTGGATGTGTCAGCCTGCTGAAAGGGCTCAAAAATGTGAGCCAGCTTTTCTTTGGATATGCCAATGCCACTGTCGTTTACATGAATACACAATTTGAATGGTTCGCCTGGAAGACTTTGCTTTAACTCTTCAGCATGAACCTCCACCGAAATGGTGCCTTTATTGGTGAACTTCACCGCATTGCCGACCAAGTTAAACAGAATTTGTCCCAGCCTTACCGGATCGGCTTCCACCCATTGCGGAACATTAGGCGATATATAAGTGTTGAGTTCAACTCGGCTAGCGTGTACTCGGGGAGCAAAACTTTTCAAAATATCGCCAATGTGTTGATCCAGTGAAAACACCACCAGCTCCAGCTCCATTTGACCCGCTTCTATTTTCGAGATATCCAAAATATCATTCAGAATATTTAACAAAGATTCAGCCGAGGTTTGTATCAGTTTTAAGTATTCCTGTTGCTTGCTGTCCAATTCGGTTTGCCCCAATAATTCGGCAATACCGATCACACCGTTCATTGGTGTACGAATTTCATGACTCATGTTGGCGAGAAATTCACTTTTGGCCTGATTGGCCCGGTCGGCTTCAATTTTTAACTCTTGCAGATGCGCCATAAGCTTTCTTTCGTCCGAAACCTCTCGGTTACTACCAATCATGCGCAATACGTCACCTTTTTCGTTATACACGTAACAGGCTGCGGCCTTAATGTGCTTAATCCGTCCATCGGGCATTAACAAGCGAAACTCATGGCTCCAGTTGCACTTTTCTCGCAACGCTTTTTGTATTGAGGCTTCCGTTTCAACCACATCGTCCGGATGAACTCTTTCGCGCCAGATGGCATATAAAAGGCCTTTGCCTCGTTCCAATTCTGGCGTCTCGTATATGGCGTGCATGGATTCATCCCAAACCAAATTGTCGTTACCCAGCTCCCACTCCCAAATGCCCAACCCTGAAGCGTCCGTCGCCAGCTCTAAACGACGACGCGCTTCCACCAATTCATGGGTGATTTTTTGCTTGCTGTTAATTTGCCTACGCAACTGCTCTGCTTGCGTAACGCCGCGAGCCCAAGAATAAAACAAAATGGAAATCGCTAAACTAATCGCCAATCCGCCTAGTAAAACAGCGTAATTTCTGCTGTAACCGAAATCCTGATACGACTGCGCGCTGTAAGACAGTTGACCGGACCACTTCACATTACCCACCGATACGGGAAAGCTGACGACTTTATTTTTATTTAAAAGTTGGCCAAGTTGAAAAATGAGTTTGTCGCCATCATTCACCGTTAGCGCAAACGCATGATCACGGAAAAATTGCGTTTCCGGCTCTAATAAAGCATCGGCACTGAATAACGCCATTAAATATTTGCGTTGAATTACTCCCTTAGCATTACGCCACTCCATAGGTATTTTTACCAAAAACGCATCTTCCTGCTCGAGCATGGTGGTGGTTCGACTCACCAACACATCTGTCACAAGTGTCTCACCGTTCTGTTGACTTTTGAGTTCACCATCGAATTTAAAAATGCCAGGCCGCTCAAAAATCATAAAGTATCGATTTTGCGGCTCTAGCCATTGTAATTTGTTGGTGTCATCAACAATGGCAAGCGCACGCAATGCCTTAAACTGTTCAATATACGATTGTGCATCTATACGCCAACTGGGCTCACTCAATCCTTGATTTACTTGCCAGCGACTTTTCATCCGTTGCAGCGCCGTAATGTGCATTGCCCAATGCAACTGGAAAGACGACTGCAGCTGTCCTTTTAATAAACGTAATTTTTGATTTGCCAGTTCTTGCGTTCTGGATTCCAACCCATACCAAACGACAATCGTCATACCGATCAAAACCAAACCGATACCAGAACTGATCCAAAGACTTTTCGCTTTCATATCGAGCAGCGTTTTCCTCTACATTAACAGCCAACCATTCTCACAGCGAGATTAACAAGTAAACTGTTCAACTATCAATGAGTTATTTGGCAAGTATAGCTCATCGAGAGGCACTTACTACGCTTTTAATCGATAAAAAGCAGTGGTTTCGAGTGAACTTTCGGAATTACTTCTATTGAAGAATTGGTGAGCGTTTATCGAAGATAATTTCAGTATTTCAACTTCAGTTGGCCATTCGATTAATGGTTATTTTGGCTTAAATTTTTTAATTGGGCGACAACGGAAAAATCAGAGAATTGAACAACGCGATTCCTTCCTAATGCTTTGGCGCGGTAAAGCGCTTCATCCGCTTTTTGCAATAATTGATTGAGCGTATCGGTTGAGTCATTAAGGTAGGAAACACCAAAGCTACACGTAATTTGAAACATATTCTTATCGGCTTTAAACTCAATTTCATTTAATTGTTGCCGAATACGCTCTAAAAGTTGCACGGATGTGCTTTCGGATGCATTGGGTAAAACAATACAAAACTCTTCACCACCTATTCGAGCTAAAATATCGGATTCTCGAAGTACTTCTTTTAAAAAAAGTGCGGCTTTTTTCAGCACGTTATCGCCAACCGCGTGCCCCCAGTTGTCATTGATGGACTTAAAGTGATCAACATCCATGATGACGCAAGCGAGCGGATGCCCATAGCGCTTAGCTCGATTGATTTCCTGCTCAAGCCTTTCGTTTAAATATCGCCGGTTATACAACCCTGTTAGGTGGTCGGTTAATGCAATGGCATCGAGCTGCCTCTTTGCTTCATCGCGCTGTTTGGTGCGCTCTATAACTTGTTCATTCAACCGGTCATTGGATGCCTTCAACGAGCGTACGATATCGTTAAAGTGATGCGTCAATTCTTTCACTTCGAGCCATCCCCTTGAATTGGAGTAACTCTTAAGGTTACCTTGACTGACTGACTCCGCATGCACTTTAAGTTGCTCAATGGGTTTTGAAATATAAAAAGAAAAACCAATACCAATCAATACGGCCAAAACAACAATCACAAATTCGAGCCAATAAATGACGCTGATTTGTTGACGAATCAAAGTAATCACTTCGGATTCATTTATTTTGGCCACCAACCCCCAGTCGAGCTCTTTAATATACCGCGTGTAAGCAAGAACGGGCTTGTCTATGTAATCGACTGCCTGACTCATTAAAATTTCATTACCCAATAAAGCCTGTACGATTGGTACATCAATACGATCGCTCCCCACTTTCCGGTTAAATGCAGCTTGATGATCATATTTAAGCGGCACAGCAAAAAGCGCATCACCGGAGTTATCTCGTACGGCAAGCATCCATTCTCCTGTTTGACCAAGACCGTGCCTGTCTTTCACCAGCTCCGAAACAAAGTCAGCATAAAATGAAACGCGTACGTACCCTAACTTTTCGTGTTCAAGCAATAATCGATCAGTACTCGAAATAAAGGTACTCTCTGCGTCTCCAGATAGTTCGATAAACGGCAATTGGGCACCTGGTTTTTTGATCGTTTTGCTCTTAGACGATTTCGATGTCGAAACAATGAGATGACCTTCCAGATCGTACAAAGCAATTTCCTTTACCCGCGATAAACTGTTTTCAGCATCCAATAGAATACGTTTCACGGTATTCAAGTGAGCTTCCTCACCTGTTTCAAACCATTTCTTTAAGCTCATACGCATTTGTGTTCGGCTTGATACGAGTAATGTATTGTCTTTAAGGCGCTCAATCGCCATTAATACACGTTGTTTGGCAATTTGAGAAAGCGTGGCCAAATTGCTTTCAATGTGAGAGCGATACAATTGACTGGTGTATTCATTGAGGTAGTGCAAGCTAATAATTAAAGGAATAACGCCAAGCAAAACAAACCCAAATATCAGCAGATACTTCAATTTCATTAGGCGGTGCCTTGATTTCGATATGAAATGACAAAAAATTCAATTACAAAAGCATAGCTCAAAAAACTATAATTAACTGACGTTCACGCCATTATTCGACAATTGAGATAACACAAAAATCTCAGATAGACATGAATACTAATGTATTTTGTCAGTACGTCGATTCACTAGCTTTTTCTCACTCAACACAAGAAAAAGGGCAGAAGAAATTCCTGCCGCCGCAAACACCATGCACATCACCATGATTTGATAGCGCGCCGCGATTAAAGGCGAAACACCCGATAGAATTTGTCCTGTCATCATACCTGGCAAGGAGACTAAACCCACGGCAAACAATGCATTGGTAATAGGAATTAATGAAGCTCGATAAGCAATGGTTCGCGCTTTCACGAAATCGTTACTTTGCTCAAATTCCGATAGTAATCGCTCGGCACACAAGCTGACGCTGTTCATAGCGTTCGCAAAGATCATTCCTGCAAGCGGAACAACATAACGAGGTGAATACCAAGGAGAGACATCTAAGACCCACTGTGTAATCACGTATAATACAAAACACCCACCCACCGTAATAGCGAATATTGAGTTCAGGAGTAATGCTTTTCGGTGCTGTTTTACGGTTCGTAAAGAAATCCAACTCGAAGCCGAAATCATGACCACCAATACGAGCAGTACAATCGAGGCATTTTCAGCGTTAAAAATAAATGCTAGAAAATACCCTACAATCATAAGTTGCACCAACATCCGGACGAGTCCGTAGCTGGCTTCTTTAACATCGGCAGACCATTTATATAAAACAAACAAAACGATCAGCGCAATGCTTAAAGCGACGCTTAAATCGTGTATCGACAAAATCGGTAACGTGTCACTCATGGGCTAATGTCCTTTGATTAACCTTGAATTGTACTTGTTTAATGCGAAGGACCTACCCAGCTGGTCAACCCCGAAGTAATGAATAGCAATATAAGTCCAACCCACATCTCCTTACCAATACTCCCAGCGAGCAATATACGATGATGATTGGCTGAGCTTACTTGCAATAACGATGGCACACGTACTAATTTATGCCACGCAGCGATCCCTAAAAGGATCAAAAATGCCAATAATTTGCTGAGCAACCAAAGTCCATACGCAGTTTCCCAAAGTTGTTGCCAGTGTTCGAACAATTCAACGGCCATTAATATCCCCGCCAACATCAGAAACACAACCGCCACGACAGCGACTCGACCATAAGCGTGCGTTAAGGAATAAAGCTGATTCGTCGAAAGGTGGTAACAAGCCACTTTCAATGGCCATAATGTGCCAAGCCAACAAAGCGCAACGCTTACGTGCACGTTAAGCAAAAGCTTAACGGCTTCTGAACTTTGAGCTAAATGGCCCTCTTCGCTGAATGAACGAGACAAAAGAAGTAAAGCGAATAACCATAACATTAAGTTAAGGCGCAGTATCCATACCTTACTGCTTTTTAAACTTAAGAGGATTGCAACGAGTAAACTTATGAATCCAACCAAACGCAGCAATAGCATCGTTGATACGCCAGTATGCCAAAGCATCTCGATCACGGTGGAATCCCACATGCCGGTCCATCCGCTTTCTGCAAAGGCCCCTACACGCACGAAAAAATAAATTGGCAATATCAGCAGCCCAAGAAAAATTCCCAACATGCTAAATCTTTGCACTTTTTGTCGAAGCGTGGGGTTACTGTTCATGCTAAAAGCAGACAAAATCTGGCTCATAAGCACGCCACCCACACCCATACCCATGGATAAATACAACATCACTTTACTGAGTAGCGAGGCCCATGCCCATGCATCAAACGCCAAAACAAGCTCCTGTTATTGATGTAAGTTTTCGTCTGTCTGCGGCTGAACAAATGAAAAATGAAAAGTGCCTTTCATTTTATGAGCATCACGACTCATCACCACCCACTCGACCTGATAATTCCCCTCATTCAAACTGGGTAAATTAAATGTAAACGATGTTTTCGATGTCAATTGCGATTTAAAATTAAAGTCAATGCTTTCACCTTCACGACTCAACGTTAATTTAACCAATCGCACTGCCTGGCTAAAAGAGAGCATTAAGTGTTGCGGACTTTGTTGCACAACCGCCCCTTCACCCGGTTCTGTTGCGATGAGCTTTGAATGCGCCCATACAGAAGCGTTGAATCCGACAAAAAGTAAAATAAATAATTTTTTAAAAAGGGCCATATTTTTACTCATCATTTAAATGGTTTGTTATGTACAAAGCTCAACGGATAGGACGAATTCGCCAAAGTAAATAAATCGCCGGCAAGATAAACAATGTTAATAAGACTGAGCTGATCATTCCGCCTACCATAGGAGCGGCAATACGACTCATCACTTCGGAGCCGGTTCCCCCACCATATAAAATGGGTAACAACCCAACAATGATAGCGGCTGCTGTCATCATAATGGGTCGCACTCGCAAACCGGCACCTTCGATAATTGCCGTTTTAACCTGAGTCCGTTCAAGTGAGGCTTCACCGGATTGCGATAACAAACGTTGATACGATTGATTTAAATAAACCAACATGATCACGCCAATTTCGACGGCCACACCCGCTAACGCAATAAAACCGACACCCACGGCAATTGAAAAATTAAAGCTCTGCCAGTACATCAACCAAACACTCCCAACCAATGCGAGTGGCAATGTTCCCATTATAATGAGTACTTCAACCATATTTTTAAAATTCAAAAATAACAACACCATGATAATGGCAAGCGTTAGTGGCACCACGAGTTTGAGTTTTTCTTTTGCACGCAACATGTATTCGTACTGACCGGACCAGTTTAGCGAATAACCGGGAGGTAACTGCAATTTTTCATTGACGATTCGTTGCGCTTGTAACACATAACTTCCAACATCAACCCCCTCAATATCGATAAAGGTCCATCCGTTAATACGAGCATTTTCACTTTTAATGCCTGGCGGACCATCTTCAATAAAAACGTGTGCCACATCGGACAAAGGAATTCTTTGTCCGGACGGTGTAACAACAGGCAACAAGTTCAACTTTTCTGGAGAACTTCGAAAATCTTGTGGGTATCGAAGGTTTATTGGATAACGCTCCAGTCCCTCAACCGTTTGAGTAACATTCATTCCTCCAATGGCCGTTGCCACGACTTGTTGCACATCGGCGATATTCAGACCATAGCGAGCCGCTTTTTTACGATCAATATCCACTTTTAAATACCGCCCACCCGCAACACGTTCAGAATATACCGAAGCGGTGCCGGGTACGTCTTTGAGTATCGATTCCAATTGCTGACCAATTGTTTGAATTTCCTTTAAATTCGGCCCCGCTACTTTAATACCTACAGGCGTTTTAATACCTGTCGCTAACATATCGATACGTGTTTTTATTGGCATTACCCAAGCATTGGTTACGCCCGGTAGCTTTACCAAATTATCCATCTCTTTAATTAAATCATTGGTGGTAACTCCTTCTCGCCATTCTTTTTTTGGTTTCAATTGAATAAAGGTTTCAATCATAGTAAGCGGCGCAGGGTCGGTAGCCGTTTCGGCTCGCCCGACTTTGCCAAACACATTTTTGACTTCCGGAATGGTCCGAATCAGTTTGTCCGTTTGCTGTAATAATTCACGTGCTTTACCAATAGAAATACCCGGGTATGTTGTCGGCATGTACATGAGATCGCCTTCATCCAATGCAGGAATAAATTCGCTGCCGATTTTTTGCATCGGCCACCAAGAGGTTGCCAACAACGCGGCAGCAATCACCAAAGTGGTTTTAGGAAACTGCAGCACTTTTTTTAAAACAGGTAAATAGGCCGCAACCAACATGCGATTCACCGGATTTTTATGTTCAGCAATCACTTTACCGCGAATGAAGTAACCCATTAGAACAGGAACCAACGTAATCGCCAAAGCGGCTGCCGCAGCCATCGCATACGTTTTGGTAAAAGCCAGCGGTGAAAACATACGGCCTTCTTGCGCTTCTAAGGTAAACACGGGCACAAAACTGACGGTAATAATTAATAAACTGAAAAACAGCGCTGGTCCTACTTCCGTTGCAGAAGTGGTCACAATTTGCCAACGATTTTCTTTCGTTAACGGCGTTTTTTCCATATGTTTGTGCATGTTTTCGATCATCACGATAGCGCCGTCGATCATCGCACCAATAGCAATCGCAATACCACCTAACGACATAATGTTGGCGTTAAGCCCTTGCCAATACATCACAATAAACGCCGTTAAAATGCCTACTGGTAAGCTAATAATCGCGACCAAAGATGACCGAACATGAAATAAAAATACCATGCACACCAAAGCAACGACCGCAAATTCTTCCAGTAATTTCACCCACAGATTTTTCACTGCACGATCAATCAAATCACTGCGATCATAAACCGTAACGATTTCAACACCTTCGGGTAACCCCGTTTTTAATTGCTCAAGCTTTCGTTTGACACCTTCTATGGTTTGTTGCGCATTTTCACCAAATCGCATCACCACAATTCCGCCGACAACTTCCCCTTCTCCATTAAGCTCAGCAATGCCTCGTCGCATTTGAGGACCAATGCTAATGTCCGCCACATCTTTTAACAGTAAAGGCGTTCCTGTCTGATTGGTACCAAGTGGTATATTGCTAATATCCTCGATGTTTTTTAAATACCCACTGGCACGCACCATATATTCGGCTTCTGCCATTTCCACTACCGACGCACCAATTTCCTGATTACCGCGTTGAATCGCCATTTGAATATGCGCCAATGGCATACCAAACGCTCGTAACTTATCCGGATCGACACGCACTTGGTATTGTTTAACCATACCGCCCAAAGCAGTGACTTCGGAAACTCCAGGTACCGTTTGTAGCTCGTATTTTAAAAACCAATCTTGAATACTGCGCAATTGACTCAAATCGTGTTGACCGGTGCGATCAATTAATGCATACAAATAAATCCAACCCACGCCGGTCGCGTCCGGCCCTAATTGAGGTTTGGCATTTGCTGGTAAACTGGGCGTAACTTGACTCAAATACTCCAACACACGACTGCGTGCCCAATACAGGTCGGTATCGTCGTCAAAAATCACGTATACGTAGGAGTCACCAAAGAAGGAATATCCTCGAACCGTTATTGCGCCCGGTACCGACAGCATGGCAGTGGTTAATGGGTAAGTTACTTGATCCTGAACCACCTGTGGCGCTTGTCCGGGGTAACTGGTTTTGATTATCACCTGCACATCCGATAAATCGGGAATAGCATCCACTGGTGTTTGCTTTAAAGAATAAGCACCAATGGCGACTAACAAAATAGTTGCAAGAACAACAAACAAACGATTACGTATCGACCATCGAATTATGGCAGCGATCATGGTTGCACTCCTTGCTCAATCGCTTCACGCCATTCCACCAAAACAAACTCACCGTTTCGAATTTCGAAAGTAAATTGGATGTTCTGTTTATTTTCAAACGACGCCATGTTCAATGACTCATCCACCCGAAAATCCAAAGTCGCAGCGGGGCGATTCCACTTTTCGATCGGCCCCCGACTGATGTTCAATATACGAGACGATGTGTTGATTGAATTGATCAATCCCGTTGTTGTCGCAGACTGCACCGTGTTGTCAGATGAGTCTGACATAATGTGTATGTCCGTAACATGATAGGTGTTATCCGATAATCGCGTGATTTCCATGTGTAAGCGAATCCCATCCTTTAGACGGGAAATATCGACGGACTCCGCAACGGAAAAGTCCATCGTCATTTCAGGCCAGTTCCACGCATCGATAGCGTCATGCGACGCTCTGATTTTTCGTTGCTCTTGATTCACATAAAGAATTTCCGCAGACGTCCAAACCGAGTCGGGTTGTTCGTCTGGCTTTTGCATACGCTTAAAGTCAGACGACTTGCTGGATTCCGAATCAATTAAAAACTGCGCAGACGTAACGACTCTATCGTCTTCCTTAATTCCCGAAAGAACTTCAAAATATTGTTCATCACTTACGCCCAAGGAGACCGCAACCGATTTAAACTGACCGTTTCCAAGCGCCAATACCACTCGATCTTGATGCCCGGTTCGGATCACCGCTTCACGAGGTACTAACAATCGCTCGTGATCAACCTGCGAATGAATCATCACCTGTGCAAACATATTGGGTTTTAGTGCTCGGTCTGAATTATCAAATCGCAAACGTAATCGCACCGTTCGCATTTTGGCATCCAATGTCGGGTAAATATAATCAACTTTACCTTCCCAACGACGACCGGGCATGAATCCTAAAGTCATGGTTACCGGATTACCCAACTGAACACGAGCGGCTTGCCTCTCAAAAATTTCAGCATCGACCCAAACTTGAGATAAATCCCCTATAGACATTAACGTTGTACCCGGCTGCACAAAAAAACCTTCTCGAATATTCAGGTTATCGACCACACCCGACTGAGGTGAATAAAAGGTGACACGGGTTTGTACTTTACGTGACGTTTTGAGTTGTTCAATCACACTTTTTGGAAACTGTAATGCGTTCAACCGTGATTGAGCAGCGGTAAGCAGTTTGCTTTGTCCTCGTTCCAGCGCCAATAAAAATTCTTCCTGTGCGTTAACCAGTTCCGGTGAATAGAGCTGATACAAAGCCTGCCCCTGCGTTACCGGATCACCTTCTGCTTTGACATACAAGGTTTCTATCCAGCCAGACACTCGCGGATGAATGTGAATCAAATGATTTTCATCGTAGGAAACATAACCGACCGTTGAAATATTAGGTTGTAATCGTTGGCGTTTTACGCGCTCGGTACGTACCCCCAAACTGTTGACTACGTTTGGAGCCACAGCAATTGTTCCGGGACCGCCTTGATCGTTAGTAGTCTCTTCGTAAACTGGTATGAGATCCATTCCCATCGGCGACTTTCCCGGCTTATCTCGCCGGTAATTGGGATCCATAGGCGCCACCCAATAAAGCGGTTTGTTTTCATTTTTTGCTGCATCCGAAATGGGTTGGGGTGAGGAAAAAAAGTAACCTCCAATAACAGCACCCAACACCAAACCAAGAAATAACATTAGTACTGATTTACTCATATTCATGCTCCGCATTTGAGTGCGTATCATTTGAAGATTCCGCAAAATAGTAATTCCATTCAGCGAACAATTTGGCTTGCTCGACGGTTACGTTTAATAAGTCTAATTCTGCATTCAATTGATCGATTCGTGCGCGTACCACTTCTGAAAAATCACCATCATCGTTAGTGTACGCGGCCAATGCCGCCTCAGCTTGCTGGTGCATTTGCGGTAACAATTGCTGTCGGTACAAATCTTCTCGCTGTTGCAGTTTGGACAACTGTTGATGTAAAGCTTGCAACTGCCCTATCATGTTGCGCAGCATTTCGATTTTTTCTGTTTTAACCGCTTGCGCAAGATACGTTGCAGCAGCAACCTGTTTATCCTGGCGATTGCTGGTAAAGATAGGTAAATCAAAACTAACCCCAATTGAGAAAAAATCCGCGCGAGACATGCCTTGAGGTGCGTCATCACGATACCCATACGCCGCACTCAAGCGCCATTGTGGCTTGTAGTTTTGCTCCGCAATTTGAATACCGGTTTTCGCGGCATTTTGTTTTTTATCCAGCGCAATAATAGCAGGGTGTTGTAGCAGCAACTGCGATAAAACCGTTACCGATAAATCGGCATTCTTATTTAGCTTTTGCGGTTGCAATACTTTAATTTGGGGTAACTCAGGATCGACACCGGTAAGCCACTTCGCATCAGCGCCTTCGCTGTTATCACTGATTAACCACTGGTTCAAAATCTGCAACTGCGTCTGCTTTTGTTGATTGAGTCGCAACAAACGATCATCGAGCCGCGTTAATTCCAACTGGGCACGCACCAAGTCGCCTTGTCGCGTTTTTCCCACCGCCGAGGTATAACTCGCTTCGACTACACGCGCTAAATGTTCAAACAACGAACGATTTGATTCAATCAAGGTAACACTTTGTTGCGCACGATACACATCAAGCCACAACTGACTCACCACCAGTCGCGTTCTTGCTTGACTGAATGCATGCATAGCCTGATATCGTTGACCATCTTGTTGATGTTTGCGTCGTGTTAATTCCGCGGAATCACCACGTGATAAAGCTTGGCTGTACCCCAGTTGCAACTGCGTCATCGGCTCTTGCGCAAAGTCAAAACTGTCCGTGGGTAAATTCATCATCATTAACGATAGGCTGGGATCCGGCTCGCTTGAGTTGGCAATAGCTAATGCTCCACTTTGTTGCTCGAGCCAACGAAACCGCTGCAGTTCGGGAGACTGACGAATTGCTATTTGAACAACCTCTTCCAACGTTGCGAAAGCATTATTTGCTCTTAAGACAGTGGAAAAAAGTGCAGCTAAACACACTGCCAATAATTTTCGTAAAAACATGATAGACACCTGAAAAACAACGAGATTAATTCGCAAAGCGAACGGCGAACACAATTATGTTTTCAGGATATTTCTAATTCAGAAACGAGCAGAACAATAAAATAAGAGGTGGACTTGAATATTCTAAATTAAGAGAAGGGGGTACAAAAAGGGATGTTTCACTAACGCGAGAATCGGTAAGTACTTCTACCAGATGCCAAACAACATGCCAATGAAAAGAATGATCAACCGACTTTGGCACGATGGTCGTTACTTCACATTGTTGACACCCTTGTTCATCGGCGGATTGCTGAACGTTATTTTTACAGCAATCATGCTCTTGTGTCTCTAAGTGATGGCCCGCATTTTCCGTGGGATTGTCACTTTCGGCATGCAACGCATGAGACTGAGAAACCTTGTGACCACTTTTTTCCGGTATTTCAGTATGAGTTTCCGCCCAGGCAAATTGCCCGCAACACTGCCCAAGCACTAGCAGCCAGGCTGCCAGCAGCATAATCCAGTGTTGAAATTTGGAAGAGCTCAAATGCATGAAAAATGGTTAAAATATAAAACGAAAGCACATTGTAAACCCTGAAGTGGGTTCAAGGTCAAGTGAAAGTCGAGAAGCATCTTCCGCAGGTTATCTAAAAACAATAGTGAACGCTTTCTATCCTTGTTTTACTTTTGAACATAAAGTGCATCAATAATTGGACAGTTTTCGATCGAATATCGATTGTCTTTGCACTGACTCACCATCCCGTTCAACGCCACTTTAAGCCGCTCAAGATCATTTATCTTCCTTTGAATTTCATTGACGTGCGAAGTTGCCATCGCTTTTACTTCACCGCAGTAATGATTGGGTTCATCGATAAATTTTAAAAGCTCCTTTATTTGCGCAATGCTAAACCCGAGTTCTCGACTGCGACGAATATAATTAAGCCGCTTAACATGAGCTAGCGAGTAAACTCGATGCCCACCTACTGTTCGTTGCGGTTCCGGCATTATCCCTGTTTTCTCATAGTAATGTACTGTTTCGACTTTACAGCCAGTTTGCTCAGCAAGCTGACCTATTGAATATTGGCACGAATTCATCTCGACTTCTCCCTTGATCCTATAGTAACTATAGGTTTTATACTAACAAATATAGACACGTTTTAACGAAGAAAAGTTGATGACAAATAGGATTGAACAATCTCAACTTACCTGCCCGAAATGCGGGTATCAAGAGGAACTTGCTATGCCGAGCAACGCTTGTCAGTGGTATTGGGAATGCGCCGGTTGCCATACATTACTCAGTCCTAAACCGGGTGATTGTTGCGTTTTTTGTTCCTATGGCTCAGTACCTTGCCCTCCCATCCAGCTTCAAAAAAACACTACTTTCAAAGGAGGCTGCTGTAATGACCACTAATCATGCTGATAAAACCTGGCTGCGGTGGTTCACACTGCTTATTACCAGCAGCACTTTGTTGTGCTGTGCCTTACCTGTTGTCATGGTATCGCTTGGATTTGGCGCAGCATTTGCCAATCTGAGCTACTACCTTCCAGGCTTTTTATTTCTGGCAGAGCACAAGTTCTCAATATTAATTCTTTCCGCGTTACTGTTAGTATTTTTAGCCTGGATGATCTGGCGACCGAACCAAGCCTGTCCGGCCGATCCAAAATTAAACACACTTTGCCAAAAATCAAGGCGTGTTAATCAATGGATATTCTGGATCAGTCTCGGAATATGGTGTGTTGGTTTCTTCTTTAGTTACTTGATGCTACCGCTCTGGCAAATCTTAGGAGGTATTTAAATGAAATCGAAACTATTAATTATTTCTTTACTCGCTTTTCAGCCTGTATTCGCCAAAATATATGAAGTGGAAATTCATGGTATGACTTGTGCCTTCTGCGTTGATTCACTGGAACGCAAATTGAAGTCTCTTTCTTCAGTCAAGAAGATCGAAATCAACTTAAACAATAAAAAGATTCGACTTGATATTCAGAACGAATCAACAAATTTAGAACCAATAAAACAAGCCATTTTTGACGCTGGATTTACACCAACAAAAATGACCGAGTTAAAAAGTGACCATTGAAGTTAGAACTCACTCTGATCGGTACGATTGTTACTAGCAATATTGTTTATCATCCGAACAAAAAATGTAGCGATTTTACTTGTTCAGTAGTCAACAACAATATTGATTATTTTTTGATACTTTATTTGTATTTTTTGCGCTCTACAATAGTTACCGATTCATTCGCTTCGCTCCATTCAATGACCGCTTCTTCGGTGCGAAGCTTTTCTCTGACTTGCTCGATCCAGCGCTCCAATTGCGTTGCTTCCATCTGATAATCTTCCAATTGTGACAGTACATACTCTTTGATCACAGTATTTAACGTTTCGGTTTCTAATTCTTGCCAGGGAATGATCATGCAACCTCTCGTATTATTCATGCTCTCGCTTGGCCAAAATATGCAAATATCGACCGATTCGTTTAAAAGGTTCGCATTCGGAATACTTTAACTCCATAGCTTCAACCTGTTCCGGAAACTGCAAACCACCTCGCGGGGACGTAATATAATCGCTAAACACACGAATGCCGGAAAGCTTTCTACTGGTTAGCTCTAAATGACTCAGCCATTTTTCAACTTGTTGCAACGAGCAGGGATGGTTCGGAGTAAGACTGCCTTTGTCGGATCGGTAACCGGCTGTTGTTTGTAATAACTTAAAATTACCCATGATCAGATTGCGAAAATCACGACCGGCCGGATTGTAAAAACACAGCGACAACCAACCGTCAGGTTTTAAATGTTTCACCATTGATTGTAGCAACGCGTGCGGTTGTTCTACCCATTCCAATACAGCATGGCAAAGTATTAAATCAAATTGCTGCTCACATTCGGCGAAAAATGTTTGCCAGGGTAAATGATGCCAGGTGATAGACTCAAAATTTAACAAACGTTCAATTGCTAAGGTTTGTGCTTGTTGCATCATTTTTTCGGAGATATCGTTGTAGGAAACCCGATGGCCAAGTTCTGCGAGACGAACACAAAACTGACCAAGGCCTGCACCGACGTCCAAAATATTTAACGATTTATTTGCTTCATTGAGTGGCAACTGTTCTAACAAATCGCGCCAAATGACTTTTTGTCGCAATTCACCTTTACGATTACCATATATTTTTTCTGTAAAATGTTCGACCAGATCGTCGAAGTTTCGATCGTTTTGCATAATGCGTTATCAAAGATCGGGGTACAATTTTTTATTTTAACTCTGGTTTTAAAGGATAGAAAGTAAAATGATTTCTAAAAACATAAATATGCTCATTCCGCTTAATACTTTTTTTAAACCCGAGAATAACGTAAAGGCTATTTAGATGTATTTTTAAAATAGGTTGTCAAAGCCAATTAAAAAAGGTGGATAAGTGCCATCCAAAATCATCGCTTTTTCAAAGGATAAATACACCTCAGGTGTGTTCATTCTTTTAAAATTTAGTCCTTAAGCTTCAGTCACTGTGCGACCAAAAATTAATTTTGCTTTCCAACGCATCAACCGTTAACGGCTTACTGATATAATCGTCCATTCCGGCGGCCAAGCACTTTTCTCGGTCGCCCTCCATAGCGTTTGCGGTTAAAGCAATAATGGTAACATTCGCTGCCGACTCTCCTGCAATATTATTGCGAATTCGACGAGTGGCTTCATAACCATCCAATTCCGGCATCTGGCAGTCCATTAAAACAAGTTCATAGTGATTTACCGTGGGTGATTTGCTCAGGCGTTCAATGGCTTCATTGCCATTATTGGCTAAATCGACCTCAAAGCCGAGTTTTTTGAGCATTGCCAGCGCAACCATTTGGTTGACTTTATTGTCTTCAACCAAAAGCACACGTCCACGAGAACCACCACCTACCGATACATTCAGCAGTTCTCCGTTTGCTTTTTTCTTACGCTCGCGGTTGAGTTCATTAACATAATGACGGGTGACAAGAGGCGACGCTTGCGTTAACAGCTTTCCGCCTTCTATTAAAATGTTGAGCGTGTAATAGAGATCCGATGGTTTTGGCGGTTTTGGTAGGTAAGCTTCAAAGCCAATATCCGCCAATTCACGAGCATCACCACGTTGCGAAACAGAGGTAAGAATAACCAGACGCATATGATCCAAAAAAGGCAAGCTCCGTATACGTCGTCCTAGTTCATCACCAGAAATACCCGGCATTTGATGATCAATTATTGCTATTTTGAAGTCATGGTGAAACTGAAGTAAATTTAACGCATCTGTCGCATTGGCGACTTCCTCAACGGTAGCCCCCCAGCGTTGTAATTGATCCTTTAACACTTCCCGCTGTGTGTTACTGTCATCAATTAACAAAATCTTTACCGCTTTTAATCGAGATTCCGGCAACGCCACTTTCTGATTGCCAGCCTCATGCAATAAAAGATCGAAGCAAAACTCGCTTCCCTTACCAAGCTCACTTGTAACAGATATACGGCCTCCCATTAATTCACATAATTGTTTTACAATGGCTAAACCTAAGCCGGTACCACCAAATCGCCTTGTGGTCGAGGTATCTTCTTGTGTGAAAGCTTCAAATAAGCGCCCAATATTCTCTTCAGCAATGCCGATTCCTGTATCACGTACACGACAGGTCAATTTAAGTTGACCATCCGATAGTGTTTTCAAACTGGCTTTAACAAGTATTTCTCCTTGTTCTGTAAACTTAATTGCATTACCAATCAAGTTCACAAGAATTTGCCGAATACGACCCGGATCCCCCTTTACCGTACTTTGAGCGACATTTCGAAGGTCAAGTATTAACTCAATTCCTTTGCGCTCAGCTCTCAGTGCCAAAAGCTCCAGTACCGAGTCAAATAAATTAGGTAAGTTAAAGTCCACTTGTTCCAGCGTTAATTTACCCGCGTCAATTTTTGAAAAGTCGAGAATGTCATTTAATAATGTGAGTAAACTTTCGGCGGAAGAGTGAGCCAGTGACACTTGATGCTGTTGACTGTCATCGAGAGTGGTTTGTTGCAGTAACTCAAGCATACCCATGACACCATTCATGGGTGTGCGAATCTCATGGCTCATACTGGCAAGAAATTCGCTTTTCGCTTTTGCAGCAGCTTCAGCCTGCTCCTTCGCATCAATGAGTTCTTTTTCGGCTAACTTTCTTTGTTCAAACGAATAAATACCACCCACTATGGTACCAATAGCAATAACGAAAGACTCTTCCGCTTGTGTCCAAACTCGCTTGAGTCCAACGTGTTCAGCACAAACAACACCTTTAATTCCCTTTCCTCCTGGAATGACCGCATCCAACATTGAGCTAACACCAAGCGGAATCAAATAACTCTCTGCAAATTCAATGGTAGCAGGATGCGTCAGTGCATCATTTGCAACCACATGAGCTTGCGATTGCATGGTAGAAAAGTAGTTAGGAAAATTCTTTCGATTCAATACCATTCCTTCACTGAAACGACTTTTACTTCTCTCAAACAATACGATACAACGCATTGATGCTTCATCATCAGAAAATAACCAGATGCTTGCTCGTTCAATGTCAAGTGTTTCACACATTAATCGTGTAATCACTTGCTTACCTGATTCCAGATCACCTTTTAAAACCGATTCGTTGATAGTTAAACTAGCAAGTGCTTGGTTGAGCATGGAAACTTTCTCGGTAGACAATTGATCTCTTTTTCGCTGGTCAATATCTTGAAAGGAACCGAATAGACGTACGGGCTGTTCGTCTTTCACTTCGACTTGGCCCGTAACCGAAACCCAAATTTCACGGCCTCCTGCCGTAATTAATTGTAACTCTTCACAAAATGCATTACCCGTCGCGATAGTGTTTTGCAAAGTTGTCTTAATTCTATTTCGGTTTTCACCCTCTTTATAAAATTGAATGTACGTTTGTAAATCGGGAAAATAATCCGCTTCGATTTCAAGAATTTGCTGCATCATAGAAGTGAAAAACATGCTATTGTCTTTCAGGCTTAACTCCCATCCACCAATACGACCTTGCTCACTCATCGCTTCCAGTATTTTTTGATGCCAAAGCAGTTTTTCTTCAAATTTCTTTTGTTGTGTAATATCCATTTCCATTCCAATATACCCTTGAACTTTTCCAAATTCGTCACGTAACGGACTGCAACGCAAGTCAACCCAGTAGGGTGTGCCATTTTTATGATAGTTCAAGGTTTCAACATGAAATGGATACTGCCGCTTCAATGCTTCGCTCATATACTTGACGGTATTGGGATCAGAACCTTGGCCTTGCAAAAACTCACCAGGCTTTCTACCTCTTACTTCTTTCAATGAATAGCCAGAACTTCGAATAAAGGCTTCGTTCACCCACTCAACTTTTCCTTCAATATCACAAATAATGACAATATTGTCGGTTTGACTGGCAATTTTAGAAAGCTTTAACAACTCTTTTTCGGTATTTTTTATGTCCGTAATATCAAATGCAGAGGCGTAGATTTGTCCTGTTTCGACGTCGGGTGCAGCATGCCAGTTTAAATGAATATATTCGCCATTTTTTTTACGATAGCGATTTTGAAAATTTACGGTAAGTTGACCTTGAGCTAAACGCCCAACTTCTTCTAACGTTCCGTTAACATCGTCGGGGTGTATAAAATCAACAAAAGAGTGTGACAGTAATTCATCTTCACTGTACCCCAGTCTTTCAGTAAATGAACGGTTTATTTTTTCAAAATACCCTTTGGTATTCGCAATACACATAAAATTATTTGAAAGACTGAAAAACTTTTCCAGTTCTTGACGAGATTGCAATAATTGCAATTCGTGCAATTTTTTATTGGTAATATCCAGTTGAGTTCCGATCATGCGCTTCGGCTTACTGGTTTCAATCCAGTCTACAACTTTTCCGGTTATGAGTACCCAAACCCAATGCCCACGCTTATGCTTTACTCTTACTTCACAGAAAAAGAAATCCGACGCTCCATCCCAGTGTTGATTTAATAAAGACTTAAAGTTACGTAAATCATCCGGATGCAACAAACTCATCCAAGTATCAATATGCAATGAAGGCATCTCACTTTTTGGGAAACCTAAAATTTCTGACCAACGCTCGTTGACAACAACATCTCCACTGTTAATAGACCAATCCCAAATACCAACGGCGGTACTGTTGATGATCAACTCCAGTTGCTTATTTTTTTCTTCGAGAAGGTATTCTATTCTATTTCTTTCGGACAAATCTTCTACGATAGACCACACATATTGCTTACCTCCGGCATCGCGTACCAATACACCACTCACTAATACCGGGTAACATTCACCAGCTTTGTTGATAAACTCCTTCTCATAAGGACCGTATCGCCCTGCTTCCAGTAATGCTTCACTTAACGTCTGCTCTTGTTCGTGATAGCGTTCAGGTGTGATATCAATATTCCTTAACGCCCTAAGCTCCTCTTTACTGTAGCCAGTGGGGATCGACATCGCTTTATTAAACTCAATAAACTTTCCAGTTTTATATTCATTTAGCGAAATGCCAATGGGAGATAACTTAAACATCGCCAACAACAGGTCTTCACTGCGTTGACGACTTGTGATTTCCCTAAATACAAAATACAAAATCGCAATTAACAAAAAAGCGATCCCAAACACTGTGCTTCTGAGCAACCAAATCGTTGCAGAAGGTAACTGCCATCCCTTTAACGGTACCGCCGCTATCTTCCAGGTTCCTCCTGGAAAAGTGATGTTTTGAATGACCGGATTTTTTCTCGAAATACTGAGGTCGCCCCACAACGGAGGCGTTTTTGGTAAGTTTCCAGATGTCGTTACAGCGACCTGATACTTGCTTTCCAACGAGTGGATACCTGAGCTTTCAAACAATGTTTTCAAGTCAATAACAGCCGATACCATTCCCCAAAAATTCTGTTTATTTTCCTTTAGAAATACCGGAATTTTTGCAATCACCCCCCAACCGCCTTGCAATAACTCAATGGGTTCGGTTAATTCGATTTCACCGCTATCTCGAGCCGCTTTCGCCGCCTTTCTTTGCTTTGGAAAATTCAAGTAATTAAGCCCAAGTGCTCTTTCGTTTCCTTCCATTGGGTAAACCATCGATACAACCATATTGGGCGCTGTTTCAATATTTTTTAATGCGGTTGCTTTTGCAATTAACGGCCGCGCAAACGATTCAAAAAGCTTGTGGTTCAGCTGAGGTTCGGCTTGAATTAACGCTTTCAGACCATGCACGGTTTGAATATTGGACGCAAGCTCTCCTTCGAGCTTCGCTCGAAAAACGGAGACTTCATCAAGAACTTCACTACGCCATTGATCGATCAAGCGCTGATGATTCATGCGGTCAATAACAAAAGCAATTGATAAAATATAAGCGATTAAAAAACCATAAACCCAACGGTAAAAAGATGGATTCCTTCTTTTTCGAGGTTGAAAGTATCTTTCCATATCGTATTTTTAGGCTCTTTATTATCGTTCAAGCTCACGTGATTTAAGAACGACAGGTATGCCATAACTATAGTTAACGGTAACTTTTTCGCCAGTCATAGAACTATTTTGAGGACTCAACCGACTAACAAAAATCGGTGTGATTTTGTACAACACGTGCTAACTTGAGCGCTCAAGCTAGCATCATTCATTTCATTAAGAGATAATCTCAAAAACAAAGTAATACCTACTGAGCCACATGCCACTACACATACAAATTTATCAAGCGCTGATCCAGTCGCCATTAACCCTTTTACGCCACAAGCGTCAATCGCTGCAAATGCTGTTGATATACCTATTGATAGGCTTGGCAATATTTTCTGCAATCGGTGCCTTGTTATTGAACCATCAGGAGTCGCTTAAACAACAACTGCTTGATTACTTGTTTCCACAAGCTTGGCACACTATTTCTGAGCAATTGTTTGCGTTTTTTTTCAGCAGCCAAGCAAAACAAGTGATTGCAAATGCAGTAATCAGTGGCTCGTTGGTTGCGGCCTCAATTGTCTTATTTCCAATTAAAGAAAAGTACTCCGCTGTATTTGAAGCCGAGCAAGGTTTTCCGAATGGCGTGCCTCAAGAATTTCCGTTATCTATGCAGGCGTTAGAAGAAACCCGACTGTTTTTGTTTTACCTCACCACGCAACTCGGAATTTTATGGATAGGCTATTACCCTTATGACTGGACCAATCAGTTATCCATAGTACTGAGCTATTTGTTTCTGTTTTATACTTTTTCGTTGGATTTAATATCGCCCACTTTCCAACGACATCGCATTAAATACGCAATGATTAATAAATTGCTGACTCGTAATCTTTTTGCCGCTTTATGTTTTGGCATGGTTTACAGTTTGCCTGCGATTGCATTAAGTCAGTGGATCATGCGCATTGAGTCGTTAAACTTACTCGAAGTGTCAATCATACTTTTTGTGGTTAATTTGTTATTGATCGCCATTGCCATTCCGGCCGGAACGCATCTGGCCAATGTACTGATGCCAAAAGTAAAGCACTTAAAGCCGGTATCTCAATTAACCAAAGTGGTCGCTTACTCTTTCATGTTTGTACTACTTGCAGTAGAGCTGGTTTTGCACAGCCGACTGGTGCAATCGATGCACCATAAAAGCCAGTTACTGAAAGCGCAATACAGCATTGACTGGAACTCGTTTGCTTTTGATTACTCGTCATTAAGCAATATTTTTAATGGCAAGTCATTTGGTCAATTGCGTTTTGAGTTAACCATAGAAAATCCGACAGAATTTGACCTGGTATTTGAAAACAGTCGTGTTTTGATTGTGAAAGACGAAGTAACCGTGAGTGATATTGCCATTGTCGGCTTTTCCGTTCTCGCGGGTGAGTCGAAGGCCGTTAAACTAAAGTTTGATGCCATTTCTGACTTTTCGCAACTGACGGATATCGCCTCGATCACTGAGGGCTGGCAAGTCCAGTTTCGAATTGAATTGTTTCCGGGCATTCCCTTTATCGTAGGAATTTAGATGCATCGAATGTGGTGAAACGTAGCGTAACCCGGCGGTAACCGTTGCGAGTTACGAACTTTATCCTAAATTCACCACAAAAACATCGTCATTACGAACACGCTTACCAACATGCTTCAGCATCCGAACGAACAAGAGCCAACCAGCAACCATCGCCGTGATCCAGACACTAGCAAACACGGGTGCATCCGCCCAATGATAGAGCTGATATAAACTGGTGGACAGCGCGTAAGCCAAATACGTCGTCCATCCGATAACCAACCACATCCAAAGGCTGCCAGCTTCACGTTTAATTGCACCCAGAACGGCCACACAAGGTGTGTATAACAGGATGAGTACCAAGTAACAAAAGGCACCAAACTGACCGTCGAACAAGCTGGCCATTTTGGTCAACGTCACTTGGTTCACATTTTGTTCAGCGGTCACCGTTTCGGCATCGGCAACACTGGATAGCCCTAGCGGATCCCCAAGCGCACCCGCCAAACCAGCAAAATTATCTGGAATGGTTTGCAACGCTTCTTTGGTTGACGCCCACAGGTCTAGCTCGCTCAATTCTGACTCGGCTCCGACATAAAGCGCATCGAGCGTTCCAACGATGGCCTCTTTAGCAAACATACCGGTAAAAATGCCAACCGTGGCAGGCCAGTTTTCTTCTTTGATTCCAAGCGGTTGAAACGCAGGTGTAATTACTTGGCCGATTTTGCTTAACACCGAATTTTTGCTGTTCTCATTACCAAAACTGCCATCGGTACCAATGGAATTTAAAAAGCTAAGCAAAGTCACAACCACAACGATGGTTTTTCCAGCACGCCAAATAAAACCTTTCAAACGCTGCCAAGTGGTAATGAAGATATTGCGCCACACTGGAATGTGATAAGCCGGCATTTCTATAAAAGAAGGTGTCGCTTTGGCTGCAAATATTTGTTTTCGGAACAACCATCCTGATAATACGGCAACTAAAATACCCGCCAAATACAACATGAATACAATATTTTGTCCGTTGGTTGGGAAAAATGCAGCTGCAAAAAGCGCGTAAACTGTTAAACGCGCGCCACACGACATAAACGGTGCCATGACTATGGTCAATAGTCGATCCGATTCGCGGTTCATGGTTCGGGCCGCCATAACCGCCGGTACATTACACCCAAAGCCGACGATTAAAGGAACAAAGGCATTACCGGGCAGTCCGATTTTCGCCATCAGCCGATCCACCACAAAGGCTGCACGAGACAAATAGCCGCTGTCTTCCAGAATCGACAAACACAAATAAAGCACACCAATCACGGGAATAAAAGTTGCGACCAACTGTATTCCACCGCCAACGCCATTGGCCAATAGCACCTGCAACCATTGCGGTGTACCAAGCGAAGCCAGTAATTGCCCAGTACCTTCCACCAGAAAAGCGCCGAACAAAATATCAAAGAAATCGATGAATACCGCACCCAAATTTATGGCAATGGTAAACATTAGGTACATCATGAAAAGAAACACCGGTATACCGAGCCAGCGATTTAGCACCCAATGATCGATTCGCTCGGACCAGTCGGCTTTGCCCGGCACCATGGTGACGACTCCTTCGGTGAGCGACTTCACCCGATGAAAGCGACGTTTACCGCGTTCCAGAATATCTTCATCGGTAATGGCTTTTGGCGACTGTGTTGTTTTACTTTTTTCAGCTTGCGTTTCATTCTGTTTGGTTAACCATTGCTGAATTTCTTGTCGCAGTTGTTCGAACCCTTTGCCGTTTGAGCCTACCACGGGCATTAACGGAACCTGCAACCGTTCATGAAGCAAGTTCAGCTTCAATTCCAGACCTTTTTGTTGTGCTACATCAACCATATTCACTGCAACCAACATCGGTTTACCGAGTTCGGTGAGCTGAGAAGTAAGCACCAGATTTCGATTCAGGTTACTGGCATCAACAATATTAAGAATTAAGTCATAATCGCCTTGATGTAAGCATTGCGCTGCAATTTGCTCATCTTTACCGGCATCGATTTGATCAAGATTATAAAGACCCGGCAAATCGATGATTTCAACACGTTCACCAGAAGCGAGTATCATCGTTCCGGATTTACGTTCAACGGTGACACCCGGCCAGTTACCGACTTTTTGACGAGCGCCCGTTAGGCGGTTAAAAACGGTCGTTTTACCGCAATTGGGGTTTCCAACCAGAAGTATTTTCATGAAGCTGTAGGAGAAATATGAATGAGTTCGGAATCGGCAATACGGACGCTGATAAAAGTGGCTCCGGCTTTTACTTGCATAGGATCGCCGAGCGGGGCATGACGTAAGACTTGAATTTCCTCACCTGGCACAATGCCTAAGGCCACCATACGGCTAACCAGTGAGGGGTGATTGGGATCGAGACCGGCAACAATGGCTTTTTCTCCCGGTTTCAGGTCTTTTAAAGTCATGGGAATGAGTACCTAAATACGAATTGTTCTCATTATTATCCCTTTTTGAGAAATTTGCAATTGATCCTTTGAAAATACGGTGATTCGTTTTCGAAATCTTAGAGGTGTAGTGAATTGCGAGGAAATGGTAACTCGAAACTGTCTAATCCACCTGCTGCATCCAGTGACTTAAATCAGAGTCTTCAGCATCCAACAACTCAAATCCACACTCAAACTCATCGTCACTGGCGCGACACCATCGCACTTCGGCAAACAGTAACATTAACTGACCTTTAGAATTTTCAATACACAACTCGGTGATGAATCCGATTGGTAATTCTCGTGCTAATTTTACTCTGAGCCCAGTTGCCGATATATCGAGTGTTTGACAACTCACTTTCACCGACTCCATGGTTTGATCAAGAAAACTGATTTCAAAATCTACTGCAGCTTGTCGCTCTCTGCGCGGAGCCACTCGTCGTTCATCATTCGATAACTCACTCTGCGAAATTTCTTTATCGTCTTTATTCATGATGCCTACCTTATCCTGTTGACGATTGCTGTCGTTTGTTTCGTTGAGCGGCAACAATCTGCTCCATGGTTTGCTCATTACTTTGCCGACTGGCAAGTAACTCGACCTTACCATCCACCATTAAGACCGCCATTTCTTCCGGTAACCATTGCGCAACTTTAACACCGCGTTTGTCGACAAAAACCATTTTTCCTGAATGCTTCAAACGCAACACAAACTGGATCATCATGCTGTCTTGCTGGTGGTAAGTGAAGGTCGAACCCGCTGCGAGATTTTGTAAAACACGTTCGGTTTCTTTGATCTTTTGTAACCGCAGTTGTTTGTTTTCCAATTCTCGTGCTCGTTTTTCTGCATCGCGTTTCGACTTTTTAATTTGTAACCGCTCTCTTCGCGACTGCTCAAGACGCTCAACCACTTGCCGTTTCAGCTGTGCTTTTTCTTTAACCTCGAGTTGCTGTTGAATATTATTGGCCTGAGTGGTTAAGTAACTTTTAAGTTGTTGAATTTTTTCTTCCAATTGGCTGTGTAATGTGAGTGGAATCAGTTGTTTTTGACTCAACAGTTTTGCAGCCTGTTTAAAGTTTATGGCATCCACACGAGCACCGGAATAGTTCACTAAGATAATGACACTGAGTGCTACATCGCGTTCAACTACTCGACAACGGTATTGGCGATCGTTTTTTTGATACTCAAACCAACTTCCAACTTTACATTGAGCAATGACTTGCTGATTCAGTTCGGTGTCGTTTTCATCTATAGGCTCGTTTGGCACTTCTAGGCTTAGCCAAGATTGATTGTCTTCCTGCCCTTCCATTAACAAGACAAAGTGTTGTTCCAGCTGTTGTAAAAACTGATCGAGAATGGACTCATCCATTACGATGGAAGCAAACAGGTGACGAATTTTAGATTGCAATGGAAAAATACGCTCACCAAAGGCTTGTTGTACTTCTTGATAGCCCGTGATGTTTAAGCACTCGATTAACTCTTTGAGCATCGATTGGCCTTGTTGAATTAAGTCGTTTTCAGCGCTCTGTTTAAGCAAATTTAAATGGAACAAACGTTGCCAATGCTCCGAAACAAACTGATAAACCCAATGCGGTAATTCAGTGCCAGCAGCGACTTCAGCAATCAACTTCTGCGCGGCTATGCTGGCACTTAGGTTTTGTGCTTGCTGCTTTTCCATGGTGATCACCCGCTCTTCAAACATACGGGTTTTTTGTTGCATTTTCTGGAACTTTTGAGTCAACTTATTTTGCAGATCAATAAAATGCTGATTGTCGGCTTTCTGTTGCACAATGGGTGTAAAAACTTCACTGAATTCTAACAGCAGGTTTTCGAAACTGCGCCCGGCGTTTTCGTCGAAAGGTCGAAGTACACGAGTAATAAACTCAATGATCATCTGAAACTCGTGATGGTACTTTTGGTGTCCAAACTGCAACATCCAGTAGCGCATTAACCACAAATGAAAGGTTTTAATGAATTCCGGTTGCCTTAGCCGCAACAGGTTTGCCGGAACCAATTGCCCAAGCAAAATCTCGCTGATGGAGTTAAACAGGTAAATCGGTGGATGGGTTTTCAATAAAACCGCGGGGATCATCGTCTGATTTTCCATATCTTCTGACACACTTTGCCGCCAAATTGCAGTATCACTTCCCAGTTGCAAGCAAAGTGCTCGTGACGATTCACCTATATCCTCATCGATTGCCTTGCAGAAGCTGTCCAAGTACTGCTGCAGCGGTTGGTCGATGTGTGAAAATGCGGTTTCCATTAGCTACGATACGGATGGGATGGGCCTCTGGTAAAGTATAGTCACCTCAATTCAATTCGCTTTCTGGATTCCGATTAATTTGAAGGACATCGCAAAAATGGGTGAGCTAAATCATCCCCAAGAAAAATCCGAGTCATACAATTAAAAAGTATCTCATTGTTTTTTAATGAGTATTTAATAAACTTCGCTTAGGGTGTGGTCACAGGACTTCTTCCTACACCAATGTGAGAAATGGCTTACAAAATAAGTTTCCTTACGCTGGCATGGTTATTTTTCAACCTGCACTAAACTGGTACAAATATTCACCAGCGGAGTAAACTTATGGCAACAAATCATCATTGGGTCACTTTTACCAAAGGTCGCATACACATCACCGGATGTGCGGGTTGCGGGCAAATTTTACTCCCAACCAATGAAAGTTCGCCTTGCCATAAAGTGGCAATTGAAGACAACCTACTCATTAAGAAAGGCTACCGTATTTCGGGTAATGTGCCTGACTCCGAAGTTGCTTAAAACCGACTAACAGCGAGTTCGCATCAACCGTGTGATCTGAAATCGAGACTGCTTCCGCCATTTAAGCCCCCTTCAGTACATTTCATTCATGCAGTAACGGAACTTACTGCTTTCAGCTTCGATCGGCTTGACTCTTACAATCGCTCACGTAACATTGAGCCTTCTTAATCTCAGGGCCAAAATTCGCTGTATGAGCCGCTCTCCATTGATTACTCCAGAAGGCGCTACACGCTTGCGTAACGAGCTTTCCGATCTTTGGAAAAACAAACGACCAGAAGTCACCCGCGCACTCGCTGCCGCAGCCGCGGAAGGTGACCGCTCAGAAAACGCAGAATACATTTACCGAAAAAAGCAACTGCGCGAAATGGACCGGCGTATTCGCTACTTACAAAAACGCACCAGTGAAATGCAAGTGGTGGAACACAAACCCAGCGACCGCTCTAAAGTTTTTTTTTCGGCCTGGGTAGAACTGGAAAACGAACAAGGCGATGTGCATACTTACCGCCTGGTTGGTTCAGACGAGTTCGATTTTAATGAAAACTACATTAGCATCGATTCTCCACTGGCCCGTGCCCTGATTAAAAAACAAGTGGACGATGAAGTTCAGGTGACAACCCCGAAAGGTGCACTTGTTTATTACGTGAATAAAATTTGGTACTAGGTTTTTTATAGTATGGCGTTATTACTACGGTTATTATCTGCACTGCTCTTCTTACTGTTGTTGAGTTCCACAGCCGCTGAAGAAGCCCCTCTCAACAATGAACACTTTTACGAAATTGGGGCCGGCTTTTCCATTATCGATGTTCCCCATTACGCAGGAAGTGATGAAAAAAACTTTTATGCGCTACCCTTTCCTTATGTGATTTATCACAGTGATAAAGTTTCCCTCAATCGCGAAGGCCTTAAGCGACACTTGGCAACGAACAGCCGTTGGTCACTTGATTTAAGTTTTGCCGGTACTTTACCGGTGAATTCAGAAGACAATCGAACACGTCGTGGGATGCCCGACTTAGACTGGGTTGGGCTTGGTGGGCCGTCCCTTAACTATCGTATATATGGAAGCAGCCATTCTCGATTACGCGTAGTGCTCCCCATCCATTTAGCGGTTGCAACAGACTTTGAACGAATCGACTACGCAGGCTGGGAGTTTGCCCCCAGTTTAAGATGGGATCATGCCATTGAGCAGCGCGATGTGCGTTGGCGACTGGTTTCTTCTGCCAGCTATTTTTACAGCAGCAATGATTTCAACAGTTACTATTACGAGGTTTCCCCCGAATACGCCACTAACGAACGACCCGCCTACGAAGCCAAACAAGGCAACGCCGGATACCAAACCATGTTTGGATTAACCCGCAGGCAAGGTAATTTTTGGATGGGAGCATTTTTGCGCTACCGAAACTTAAACAGCGCTGTATTTGCTGAGAGCCCATTGGTGAAGCAAAAAGAAAACGTTTATGCTGGGATCGCATTTGCATGGGTGATTACATCACAAAAACTTTAATACAGCTCTCTCTTTTCAGTCTGATTGCCGCTTGCCAGTGGGTACGCCCCATTGATGTGCCGTTAACACAGCATTGGTTTCATGGCGCTCAATCGCAACACAAAAATCTGTGGATTTTTTTACCTGGCGTTGGCGACTCACCCAATGACTTTTTAGAGCAACAATGGGTTCAAAGCCTTTTGCACCATTACCCTTCATTCGATGTGATCACCGTCGATCTCCACCCTAATTATTATTGGCAGCGACAAATTATCCCGAGAATGTTGACGGATGTGATTCAGCCGGCAGCACAAATGGGATACCAACGAATCTTTTTAACGGGAAACTCGATTGGTGGATTTGGCGCACTGTTAACGGCGCAACATGCTGAGCAGTATATCGATGACTTGGTTTTATTGGCTCCTTATCTTGGGTTTAACAACTTTGCTTCATTTATCGATCGGCCAAAATCACAATGGCCTAGAGAAAATATAGGGCCCGCACAGTGGTTGGTGAGCCAACAAAATGTACCCTACGTTATTTTATACGGTGAACAAGATAAATTAACCGGCGCTATCGAACAACTGAAAGGTATTGCTAATAATGGTTACTTTCAGCAACAACCTGGCGCGCACAATTGGAATACCTGGAGCAACTTATGGTTTAACTTTTTAGAGCAAAACAAATCATTGGATCAAAAGATATTATTGATTGAAAAAGAGAACGTTTCTAACGACTCAATTGAAGTCGACTATTGAAAACAAAAATGCGATTCCGATCGCATAATATTCAATACACGGTATCGTTTTCTAGAGCACTAAAAGTAGAAACTTACACCTAAAGTCCAAGTATCGTCGAGTGAAGAGTCATTCAACCCTTTGCTGCGTATTAATGAAATACTGCTCATTTGCTGGAAAGTATAACTCAGTGAAAAATCCAATTGCTTAATGTTATCTTCCTTCAAGTTACCATAATATAGACCCAACCCAGCACTCGATAACTCAGTAATGTTATAGTGAGCCCCACTTTGAATAAAAAAGAAGTCTTCGTTATTAAGCCGACCGTGTTCACCTGTTTTTACATACCCCAATGCAATTTCGGGAGTCCACTGTTCAAAAAAATATTGATAATTCATTCGTAACGTATAGTCTTTGCTACCCGTTCCTAAACCTTTACGTTCATCACCATTATCGAGCTTAACATCCAAAGAAAGAGACAACTGATACAAGTCGAAAAATTCATCCGTTAACACGATACCGGGGGATAAAGTGACGTCACTGGTTCCAGAGATTTCAAACTGAGCAATTTGATCGACCGTGTGAATGCCTAATAGTCGCAAAAACTCTCGCCGACGATCACTGTCCAATCGAACAAAATATCGTAAAGGTATCATCCGTAATAACGCTGCTGGTCCTTTAATTTCGGTATAGGGCAAAGAAAAATCAAAAAAGTAACGATCCCATTCAGCAGAAAACTGAAGGCTGTGAACTTTAAATTCACTTTGGACCGGTAATCCAAAATGACTTTCACTACGACTTTGTTGATAGGCCAAAGCGTAATCTAGGGCGACAACGGGTTGAACCAATAGGCACATCAAAGTGATCAGCTTTTTCATAGCAACTCAGTTTAATGAAACAAACAAATTATATCGCATTTTAAAAAGGCTTCTCCTTAAACAGCGTAATATGCCGATGCGGGGTAGAAGCCTTTATATTAAACGGTGTGTGCATGGAGCCTATAGGAAAACCGCACTTGGACTGATTATAAACTTTAACCTTTATTCTCAATTTTAGCCCAGCTGTCTCTGAGCGTGACGGTTCGATTAAAAACTAAATGATCGGGCTTACACTCATACCGATCGGAACAAAAATACCCTTCTCGTTCAAACTGAAACCGCGTTTCTGGCTTTACGTTTTTCAAACTCATTTCAACTCGAACATTGTCCAATATTTGTAGCGAGTCTGGATTTAAACACTCGGTAAAATTTTCTACGCTGCCAGGGTTAGGTACATTAAATAACCGATCGTATAAGCGAACCGTTGCCGGTAATGAGTGCGAGGCTGAAACCCAATGAATCACGCCTTTGGGCTTACGCCCTTCCGGGTTTTTACCCAGAGTTTCCGGATCGTAAGTACAGTGTATCTCGATAATGTCCCCTTGATCGTTTTTGATCACGTCGTTCGCTTGAATAACATAGCTGTTTCGCAGTCGAACCTCTTTACCTAAAACCAGTCGTTTGTATTTTTTGTTCGCTTCTTCACGAAAATCATCACGATCAATCAATACTTCACGTGTCATATAAAGTGTGCGAGTTCCCATCTCTTCTTTTTGTGGATGATTCGGAGCTATCAACTCTTCTACTTTATCTTCCGGATAATTGGTAATAACGATTTTTAATGGATCCAGTACCGCCATAACCCGCGCAGCATTTTTGTCGAGGTCTTCACGTACGCAATTTTCAAGAACACCCATTTCCGTCGTGTTTACTTTTTTAGTAATACCAACACGCTCACACATATCGCGAATAGCCGCGGCAGTAAAACCACGACGACGCATACCGGAAATGGTCGGCATACGAGGATCGTCCCAACCATCAACGTGCTTATCCGCGACTAAGGTGTTGAGTTTTCGCTTGCTGGTTACGGTATGTTCCAGATTTAAACGAGAAAATTCTATTTGCTGCGGGTGACATTCGATACTGATGTTGTCCAGAACCCAGTCGTATAGAGGACGGTGATCTTCAAACTCCAAAGTACACAAAGAGTGCGTAATGCCTTCAAGGGCATCGGAAATACAATGAGTAAAATCGTACATCGGATAAATACACCAATCGTCGCCGGTACGGTGATGGTGCTGATGTTTGATGCGGTATATAACCGGGTCTCGCATGTTGATATTCGGCGATTTCATATCGATTTTTGCGCGCAAACACATTTTGCCATCTTCAAACTCACCTTCGCGCATGCGCTTAAAAAGAGCCAAACTTTCTTCTTTCGATCGGTCACGAAACGGACTGTTTTTACCCGGCACTTCAAAGGTACCTCGGTACTCTCGGATTTGCTCTGGTGATAACTCATCCACATAAGCCAAACCTTTCTCAATCAACTCCACCGCATAACCGTACAGTTGTTCAAAATAGTCTGACGCATGACAAATGTCACCTTGCCATTGATAGCCGAGCCAATGCACATCTTCGGCAATGGCTTCGGCGTAAGCCGCTTCTTCTTTCGCCGGATTAGTATCATCAAACCTTAAATTACACTGCCCTTGGTAATCTTTCGCAACTCCGAAGTTGAGACAAATCGACTTGGCGTGCCCCACATGTAAAAAGCCATTAGGCTCCGGAGGGAAGCGCGTAACAACCTGCTGGTGCTTGCCCGTCTCCAGATCATGATCGATGATTTGACGGATAAAGTTTTTCGGCTTTTCGGTTGTGTGACTCATGCTTGATTCCAGTTAATTTTATTTGGGAAGTCTTCCCAAAAGAAAATAGCGTCAAAAGACGCTATTCTACTACAAGACCGCTAATTTTAGCATCCGTACAATACAGAGATTACCCTTCTTTATCGGCATTAAAAATAAACTTACCGATGAGCTCTTCAATATCCAGTGAAGACTCGGTCTGCTCAAACTCACTGCCATCTTCGAGGTATTCCTCTTCACCACCTACACTGACCTTGATGAATTTATCACCAATGATTCCTGAAGTGCGAATCGATGCGACCGAGTCGGTGGTCAGTTTAATATGATTGGGAATTTCCATTGTTACGACCGCTTGAAAACGTTCGGCATCAAACTCAATTTGCGTCACTTTTCCGACTTTTACGCCAGCCATTTCTACGGCTGCACCTTCTTTTAAACCGGAAACGGAATCGAATCGACCGGTAACTTGATAACGGCTTTGCTCTTCAAAAAAGCCGATGTCGCCCATTTTCACAGCCATATAACTGACAGCAACCAACCCTGCGATCACGAACAGGCCAACAAAAAATTCCAGTTTTAATTTATTCATGATTGTGTAAAGCCTCAGTTAACTCGAACTACATCATAAATGCAGAAATTAAATAATCTGCGAATAAAATCGACACCGATGTCATCACGACCGCCTGCGTGGTTACCCGACTAACCCCTTCTGCTCCGTAAGCTCCTTGTTTGTCCAGGTGTAACAAATAACCTTTACCGGTAGAAATCCAGACAATAAGCAGAGCGAATACCAACGACTTAACAAGCCCCATGTTCAACTCGTGCCAGCCAATAGCTCCAAACATACTTTGAAAATAAGCACCCGAAGACACATCAAACATCACAACACTGGCGATGTAACCACCCATAATGCCCACCACATCGCTAATCGCCACTAAAATAGGCAGTGATATTAACGTTGCCCAAAACTTGGGCACCATTAAAAATTTATAGGGGTCGATGGCCATGCATTCCAACGCATCGAGTTGCTCGTCGCTGCGCATGATACCGACTTCGGCACACATGGCCGATCCGGCCCGACCGGTTAATAAAAGCGCGGAAAAAACCGGCCCCATTTCGGTGATCATACTGAGAGCCACCACGCTGCCAAGCCGATCCGATACGCCAAACTGTTCAAACTCAAAATAGAGTCGCAACCCCAACACCAGCCCAACCGTTAAACTGGCGAGCACAATCACAAACGTGGATTTTGCACCGATAAAATACATTTGCTGCAACAACGCCCGATAGCGCATTGGCAACATGAACATTTTTGGAATCACCTGCAACAGAAATAAGGTGAGTTGACCAATGTGTTCGCAGTTTTCAATCACCCGGTTGCCAACGCGCGATATCACTCTAATCATCAATATGCCCTCGGTGTGGTCGCCCTGCCTGAACACGGGTCAGTACTTCGAGGTATTCCTCAGGTGACAACTGCTGCCGCGAGGGCCTTCGGTTTAACAAGTTTTGCACCTGTTGATGATTGCTCTGCTTCACTTCATCGACCGTACCGGTGATTAACATTTTACCTTTATCCAAAATGGCGATGCGATCAGCGATGCGAAACGCACTTTCTAATTCGTGAGTGACCACAACAATGGTCATGTCCATCGACTTTTTCAGCTCCAAAATGTATTCATCGAGCTCCGCAGCAACAACAGGGTCCAGTCCGGCAGACGGTTCATCGAAAAACAACAATTCCGGATCCATTATCACCGCTCGTGCCAATGCCGCCCGTTTGACCATACCCCCAGACAATTCTGCTGGCATGAGATCATCGAAACCGCTCAGGTTCATCATGTCCAGTTTCATTCGACTCATGATTCGAATGGTATTGAGATCGAGGTTGGTGTGTTCTTTTAAAGGCAGTTGTACATTGTCTATCAACGACAGATTGCCAAATAAAGCACCACCTTGGAAAGCCACACCCATATTACGACGCAATTGATAAAGTTGTCGGTGAGATGCGTGAGTCACATCCACCCCCATAATGGTCACTTTACCGCTGGACGGTTTGTTTAAGCCTAGCAAGGTTCGCAGCAACGTACTTTTACCGGATCCACTGGCTCCCATAATCACCAGAACTTCACCACGATGAACCTCAAGATCCAGATGATCGAGGATAAGGCGCTCACCGTAGTGTGTGGTTAATTGTTCCACCTGAATGATGGGATCCTTGCTCACTTAGTCCAACTCTTTGAATCGTTTGAAATTATCCACTTATTGTAGCGGTAATGATTCCATTTTCATATTGAAGATTCGAATCCCGTCATTCGACCGCACGTTTAGCCTAGGCTCAAGCGTTTACCTCTTTTTGCAACCAACAAGTCGTTACGCATTGTTGCGAATGAGAGTTTGAGTGGAAATTGCTGTTTTTTTGAACTATTGGTTAATAGAAGGGTGTAACCCGGAGTAAGAAGATGAAGTCCTCCAATTATTTACGACAAGCCAAACGACGCAACCAACGCCGCGCAGAAAGCGAAGGTAATGAGCAATGGCAAGACAAGGTTGTCGGTAAATACCAATTAACGCTGATGTTGGATATCAATCGTGCCCAACTGGATGCCTGGATCAAAGAAGGTATGCCGGTGATTCATCAAGGCAGTCTGGGGCGAGAGTGGGAATTTGACCTGGTTGCGGTAAAAGCTTGGGCTCACGCCCAGGGGTATTTAGGTTCCAAGTTCTAAGTTCTAAGTTCTAAGTTCTAAGTTCTAAGTTCTAAGTTCTTAAAGAATGTTTTGGACTAACCAGCATGCCAACTTTATTTCTGATTTTATTATTACTTATCACTTAGTGCTTTTTACTTAGTGCTGAAGCGTTAAGACTCTGTACTATCCACTTCATCGCCACTTACGCCAATGATGTTGCTCGAAGGCGTGCTCCCTTGCACAATGATGATTTCCACTCGGCGATTGCGAGCGCGGCCTTCCGCAGTATCGTTACTGTCGAGCGGTCGGGTATCGGCGTAACCATTTATCACAAATCGCTCTCGATTGAGCGCTGGATTTTTTAACAGTTCTCGCACAACACTGCCAGCGCGGCCACCCGATAATTCCCAGTTGGATCGGAACCTCGGCGTATCAATGGGCAAGTTATCGGTGTGTCCGGCAACACGCACTTCACCGTCCGTTTCTTTTAAAATATCAGCGATTTTATCTAATACGCCAACAAAACTACGCTCTATGCGATCGGAACCCGAAGCAAATGACCCACTTTCACGAATACGAATGACGACCATATTGTCTTTCGCCAGAAGTTCAATTTGACCGGAATCCAGTTGTGCGGCCATACGGGCAGCAATTTCTCGAGCTAACTCTTCCGCTTGCTCTTGGGCCTCTTTCCCACCGCGTCCAATGTCGCTGCTGTCACCCTGGCCTTTATCACTTTGATCACCTTCACCTTGTTCCGGTTTTTCTTCGGTAGGCTCATCAAACTCCAGCGACTCTTTGGTAATTTCCACCGTATGCTGCATGATGGCTTCGATCATCGTTGGTGTGGGCTTACCGGGAGAAAATTCTTGCGCAATGATACTGGTCCCTTTAGGTATGTCTTTCACTTCCACTTTATTCTGCACGCCAAAAGCGTATTTCATGGAGCCAGCGATTTGTTTGAATTTCAAAACATCCATTTCAGAAAAGGCGAGCAGCAACACAAAGAAGCACATTAACAACGCCATTAAGTCGGCAAAAGTTCCCATGTACTGGGGTAATCCTTCGGGGGGGCAATCGCATTCCTCTTCCATAACCCGCTCCGCTAGCTAGTCTTCGGCTGATGGACGTTGGCTTTCGGCCAGGTACCCCAATAGCACCTGCTCGATCACACGGGGATTTTGGCCCGCTTGAATACCGAGTAAACCATCGATCATTAGGCTGCGGGCAATTTTTTCTTCTTTGTCACGCAACATCAATTTATCGGCAAGAGGAGTCGCCATCATATTTGCAATCATGGCGCCGTACAGCGTCGTGAGTAAGGCCACCGCCATAGCAGGTCCTATGGATTTCGGATCATCCATATTACCGAGCATGGCCACCAGGCCAATCAGCGTGCCGATCATCCCCATAGCCGGAGCCACGCCGGCAAGACCTTTAAAAACGGCAGCACCGGTTTCGTGACGCTTAGAAGCCATCTGCACATCTTTTTCGAGTATGGATTTCACTACTTCACCATCGTGACCATCCACCAATAACCCTACGCCTTTTTTTAAAAAAGGATCGTCCACCTCAGCACCTTCTAGCGACAATAAACCACCTTTACGCGACAGATCCGCTAACTCAACAATTTTGGCAATGATTTCCTGGCAGTCGGGGGATTTGAAAAAAATGGTTTTCATTCCGGCTTTAGCAGCATTGATAAAATCAGCCAAAGGAAACTGCCCTAACACCACAAGATGAGAGCCAATCACAACGACGAGCACTGAAGGTACGTCGACAAATTGCCCAAAACCTCCGGCCAAAATCATGGCCAAGGCAACAATACCTACCGCTCCAAACAAACCGATGAGGGTTGCGATATCCACGTGAAAACATTCCCGTTTAATCTTTTGTTTTTCTCATTAAAAAGGTTAGTCCCTTTTGGCTAAGATGCAATATCCGCCTGAAATCCATAAAGAAAGTGCAGTAATCCCATTTCTATACGAATATCGGCTTGATACAGAATACGGTTTTCAATAGCAGCAAATTAGGGGAAAATAGGCAGAAACTTAAAAAGCCTTTACTTTTTTAGAAAAAACTTATGACACCAAGCAAACCAAAACACTCGTTCGAGTCGCAACTGGCGGAGTTGGAAAAAATCGTTGAAGCCATGGAGCAAGGTGAGTTGCCACTGGAAGAAGCCCTAAAAAAGTTTGAACAGGGAGTAAAACTGACAAAAAATTGCCAGCAATTACTCGATCAAGCTAAGCAACGCATTCAAATACTGACCGAACAACAACAACTGACCGACTTTCAAATTGCTGAAGAGTCTGCCGAATACCAGCGCAATCCCGAATGAATTTCGAACAATTCAAGCAGCATTTTCGCGCCCGGGTTGAAGCGCGAATGGTTGACTATTTACCCAATGCCGAAACTTCGCCACAAAAATTGCACCAGGCTATGCTTTACAGTGCGCTTAATCCCGGGAAACGCATGCGACCGTTACTGGTATACGCAACCGGGCTGATGTGTGGTGCGACAGAAGATGAGCTGGATGGTGCAGCGGTTGCCGTTGAGTTGATACACGCTTATTCGCTGGTTCATGACGATCTTCCCTGTATGGATGATGATGATCTCCGACGCGGTTTGCCCACCTGTCACATCCAATTCGATGAAGCTACTGCTGTGCTTACGGGTGACGCCTTACAAACGCTCGCTTTTCAATGCTTATTGCAACACCCAATGCCCCATGCCGGTAGTGTGCAAAAGATCGCCATGCTGACCTTGTTAACGCAAGCTTCTGGCTCTCTCGGTATGGGTGGAGGTCAAGCAATCGACTTAGAAGCCACCGGAAAAACGTTATCGTTGGAACAACTCGAAACAATGCACCTTATGAAAACTGGAGCTCTAATTGAAGCGGCAGTACTAATGGGGTATATGAGCAGTGGAAAAGATAACGCTCAGGAACGAAAAGCGCTGCAAAATTACAGTCGTGCAATTGGCCTTGCATTTCAAATTAAAGACGACATTCTCGACATTGAAAGCGATACCGCTACGCTTGGTAAACCCCAGGGCTCGGATCTCGCAGCCGACAAAGTGACTTATCCCGCATTACTCGGGCTGGAGGGCGCTAAGCGGCATGCGCAGCACCAATTGCAACTAGCGTTAGCTGCCCTTGACGAGTTGCCGTATAATGGCCAGCTTTTACAAAAGTTTGCCCAGCACATAATCGAACGCGACCGCTAAGGTAACGTTACGCGAAAATTGAAGGAAGTCCCGGCACTCATGAATGCAACACTGAGTAATTACCCACTACTGGCAACCGTTAATTCACCAGAAGACTTAAGAGAGCTAGAAGCCAGTCAGCTGCGTGATTTGGCAGATGAATTACGCCAGTACCTCATTGATACCATTAGCCGTTGCGGCGGGCATTTTGCTGCCGGATTGGGTACAGTGGAACTGACAGTGGCCTTACATTATCTGTATAACACGCCCGAAGATCGGTTAGTTTGGGATGTTGGTCATCAGGCCTATCCTCACAAAGTATTAACGGGACGTCGCGATCAATTGGAAACCATTCGCCAAACTGACGGTTTACATCCTTTTCCGGTTCGTAGTGAAAGTGAATACGACACATTTGGTGTTGGCCACTCCAGTACGTCTATCAGCGCAGCGCTGGGTATGGCAATTGCTGCCAAGCGTAAAGGAGAAGAGCGTAAAACGGTTGCTGTCATTGGTGATGGCGCCATGACAGCGGGAATGGCCTTCGAAGCCATGAACCACGCCGCCGATGTTGATGCTAACTTGCTGGTGATTTTGAACGACAACGATATGTCGATTTCTGAAAATGTCGGGGGATTAAATAATTATCTGGCTAAAATTCTTTCCGGTAAATTTTACTCTTCCATCAAGCAGGGCGGAAAAAAAGTCTTAAAAAACATGCCAGCCATCTCCGAATGGGCCCATCGAGTGGAAGAACACATGAAAGGCATGATGTTGCCAGGAACCTTGTTTGAGGAATTGGGCTTTAACTACATCGGCCCTATCGATGGTCATAACCTAGACGCCCTACTCGACACATTGGGTAACATGCAACATTTGCCCGGTCCACAGTTGCTGCACGTGGTTACCAAAAAAGGAAAAGGTTACGAACCTGCGGAAAATGACCCCATCGCCTATCATGGTGTACCGATTTTTGATCCCAAAAACAATTCTTTACCGGCAGGAAAGCCAAAGCTCACCTATTCCAATGTGTTTGGTCAATGGTTGTGTGATATGGCCGCGGAAGATGAGCGTTTGATTGGCATTACGCCGGCAATGCGTGAAGGTTCCGATATGATCGAGTTTTCACGTCAGTTTAAAGATCGTTATTTTGATGTCGGTATTGCCGAACAACACGCGGTAACCTTGGCAGGCGGTTTAGCTTGTGAAGGTATGAAGCCGGTTGTTGCAATTTACTCGTCATTTTTGCAGCGCGCTTATGACCAGTTAATTCATGATGTTGCGCTCCAGGATCTCGACGTACTATTTGCGATCGATCGCGGTGGTTTGGTGGGTGGCGATGGCGCTACGCATCACGGCGCGTACGACTTAAGTTTTCTGCGCTGCATTCCTAACATGGTGATTATGGCGGCAGCCGATGAAGACGAATGCCGAAAAATGTTAACGACCGGGTACCAGTATCAAGGACCGGCAGCGGTACGTTACCCACGAGGAACCGGACCCGGTGTCACCATTGCCCCAGAGTTATCGCCAATTGAAATTGGTAAAGCCCGCGTGATCCGAAACGGTAAAAACGTTGCACTACTTAATTTTGGCGCCATGTTGGCAGAAGCGCACAAAGTTGCGGAAACGTTAAATGCCACATTGGTCGATATGCGCTTTATCAAACCGTTAGACGAAGCACTCATCCAACAGCTTTGCGAACACCATCCATTCCTAATCACTCTGGAAGAAAATGCCTTTATGGGCGGTGCAGGAAGTGCAGTGAATGAATTTATCGTTAATAATCAACTGAACGTAAAAGTGAAAAACTTTGGCATTCCGGATCGATTTATTGAACACGGCGATCCAAAGGATCTGCTACAGCGAGCAGGATTAAGCGTGGAAGATCTGGAAAACGCCATTACCGCATTTATCCGACTCGAATAAAAGTCATCGAGGTGACCTATTGGACGTTGACCAACTGAAGGAATTGCTGCAACACATAGCCAACGACGCTAAACACTTTCGCGGGAAAGGGAAAGTCGCCGACTATATTCCAGCCTTGGCTCAGGTTAACCCAAAACAATTTGGCATCGCCGTTTGCGACTTGAATGGTAATGTTGCCCAAGCCGGTGATGCTAAAGTGCCCTTTTCCATTCAAAGTATCAGTAAACTCTTTACGTTGATACAAGCTCTACAAATTTACGACACTCAATTGTGGCCAAGAGTCGGCCGAGAGCCTTCCGGCTACCGGTTTAATTCACTCATTCAGCTTGAAACCGAACAAGGCATTCCGCGAAACCCCTTCATTAATGCCGGCGCTTTATTGATCTGTGATTTGCTGGAGTCTCGTTATTCGGCACCAAACTTTCAACTGCTAACGTTTTTACGGCAGTTGGCGTTAAATCCCCAAATTAAAGTCAACGATCAGGTGGCGCGCTCGGAGTTGCTTCACAGTGCTCGTAACGCCGCCATGGCTTACTTGATGAAAGCGTACAGCAATTTCGATAACCCAGTGGATAAAGTGCTGGAAAGTTATTGTCATCACTGCGCTATTGAAATGAGCTGTTTGGATCTGGCAAAAGCCACTGTTTTTTTAGCCAATAAAGGCGTCGACCTTAATGGCCATGCTCAGTTAACGGAACAACAAAGCAAACGCGTTAATGCGTTGCTGGCCACCTGTGGACTTTACGATGAAGCCGGAGACTTTGCTTATCGTGTGGGTTTACCGGGAAAAAGTGGCGTGGGTGGAGGAATCGTCGCGATCTATCCTGGCCATTATTCCATCTGTGTCTGGTCGCCGGAGCTGAACGAAGCGGGAAATTCCGTGGCTGGTATTGCGGCTCTGGAACAATTTACTCATTGTGTAGGCAGTTCGATTTTTTAAAGCTTTGATCAAAACCGACTACCAATCACCATCCTATTGCCGTCCTGCTCTACCTTAAATTTCCCTAAAAACGACATCCCAAGCAGCACCTTATCGGGTTGAGCACCAACCAATACAGCGGCTTCCACATTGTTCAACTCCAAATCGCCCACTCGAACATGGTCGAGCAAAATACGATAGGCTTTTACCACTCCGGAAGCGGTCGTCACATGAATCACCTGGCCTTTTCCTCGATAAGGAAGGCCTATGCGCTCCGCGGTAGTGTGATTCATGGCAATGCTGGTCGCCCCTGTGTCTACCAAAAAGTGGACCGCAATGTTATTGATTGTGCCTTGCACGCGAAACATGCCGTCTGGCTGACGGATAAGGTTCAGTGCTTTTTTTGATTTTGTAGCATCCGGCGAACTCGACTCGACACTAAAAGCCACCGGCGCAGAGGAACCCATGGTTAAAATTTGCGTTTTTCCTCGATACTCAACAATGGCTTCTTTTGAGTTTGCCGACTTTAATAAAACTCCCTCAGGAGAACGCTTTCCGACTTTTAATGTTCGCTGAGTTCCATTTATGTTGACTATAGCGGTGTTCTTGAATAACCCCATCACGTGGAGGGATAAGTCTTCAGCATTTAAAGCCGAAGCAAGACAGAAAAAGGTTAAAAATATTGAGCAATATTTAAGTAGTGCCATAACAATCCGCCAACAATGGCTGCCATTACTCCAGCGATAATATCATCCAACATAATTCCCAATCCGCCTTTCACCGACTTGTCGGCCAAGCTGATTGGCCATGGTTTAACAATATCAAAAAAACGGAACAGGACAAATCCAACAACCAACGCTCGCCAGTCTTTGACCAAAGGTAACATGGCTATCAAATACCCAACGATTTCATCCCAAACAATACCGGGATGATCGTGCCGATGCATGGCACGTGCGGTTTCTCCACACAAATAAATTCCAATCAATGACATGAAAACAATAACGCCGACCAACAATGCGGGATGCCAGTCGGCAATGAACCAATACAATGGCAAAGCGACCAAAGTACCAAACGTACCGGGCGCTTTGGGCATTAATCCAGAGCCAAAACCAAACGCCAGCAAATACACGGGGTGAAATAAAATTTGTTTGGCGGTAAGTGGGTTACTGGTCATGTTAATCCAATTTATGCTGCTGCGAAGTGGTCAAAGCCACCTTTGTTCAGTGCCATAGCTTCCCCATTTCGTAACACGCGGACATCGTGTTTCCCAGTAATGCGTCCAATGATATAGCAAGCCACACCCACCGACTCCAACGCCGATTGTGCCTTACGTAAGTTATCTTCTGCTACAGTAAAGCACAGCTCGTAGTCATCACCACCGGTAAGCGCACTTTCTAACACACGCTGTTCGTTAGTGACCTTTTTTGCCGCTTCCGAAATTGGAAGTTGTTCAGTATTAATTACGGCTCCAACGCCGCTGGCTTTACAGATATGCCCAAGGTCAGCCACCAGTCCATCGGAAATATCGATCGCTGCAGAAGCTCTGCCACGTAACGCGATCCCCGCCGCCACTCGCGCTTTCGGACGATAATACCGCGCCAATAAATGATCACGGATCTCACCGTTTGCGGCTAGCCTTTGTTCAGCGACTTGCAGCCCAAGGCTGGCATCGCCCAAAGGTCCGGTCACACAAACCAAATCGCCGGCTTTCGCGCCTTTGCGTCGTAAGGCGACATTAGAGGGTACAAACCCATGAACCTGCAACGTTAATGACAACGGGCCTTTCGTCGTATCGCCGCCGACAACCTGTAAACCATAATGATTCAACAATTCATGAAAACTATCACTGAACGACTGCAGCCAGCCCAAGTCCACTTTAGGAATGGACAGCGAGAGCGTAACCCATGCTGGCTCCGCACCCATCGCCGCAAGATCGCTGAGATTGACTGCCATCGCTTTCGCCGCAACATCGGCAGCAGCTGTATCGTGCAAAAAGTGCACACCTTCCACAAGGGTGTCCATTGATACAGCCAACGATTGGCCTTCCGGAACATTTAAAATGGCACAGTCGTCGCCAATCCCTAGTACCACGTCTTTTCGTTGCGGATTGTCACGCACAAAAAAACGTTCAATTAAATTGAACTCTGAAAAGGACATAAATACTCTTTAAATTCAGATTTCGAGTAAGCGCTTAAGCGCGCACTTCCAGCGGTCGCAGAATTTTGGCGACTTTGTCTAACACGCCATTGACATATTTATGACCATCTTCTGCACCAAATACCTTGGCAAGTTCCAAGGCTTCGTTAATCACTACTCGATAAGGGACATCTTGACGCTCAGCAAGTTCCCATACCGATAAACGTAAAATGGCACGCTCAACAGGATCGACCTGCTCAATATCACGATCGATATGTGGTGCTATTTCCGCATCCACTTCGTCAAGGGTCGTTAACGTGCCACGGATCAACTCCAGGAAATAAGGCACTTCGACCTTATTCGGATTAATGGTTTCAATGAATTGGTTTTCGATGTCCGCCAGTTCATTGCCCGACATTTGCCATTGGTAGATGGCCTGAACCGCGTAATGACGAGCTTTCCGTCGATGCGAGGGTTTTAACGCCATTAACTCATGCTCTCAAATAAATTAACCATTTCCAGGGCAGTTAACGCCGCTTCACCGCCCTTGTTTCCGGCCTTAGTGCCAGCACGTTCAATTGCCTGTTCGATACTATCTACGGTTAACACGCCAAAAGATACCGGTACGTCAAAGTTTAAAGACACTTGAGCCAACCCTTTGGTACATTCACCCGCAACATAATCGAAGTGAGGTGTGCCGCCACGGATTACGGCACCCAACGCAATAATTGCCTGGTAGTGTTTTTTCGCTGCAATGCGTTGCGCAGCAATGGGCATTTCAAATGCTCCAGGTACGCGATAAATTTCGATATCTTTTTCATCAACACCGTGACGTTTCAAAGTATCCAACGCACCTTCAAGTAGGCTCTCAACGATAAAACTATTAAATCGTGCGACCAAAATGGCGTACTTCGCTTTACCGGCAACTAATTGACCTTCGAATGTTTTCATGCTGCTTCCTGACTTTGTAGGATGGGTACCAACCCATCAAACGAATACAACGATGGGTTAAACACCCATCCTACCGAAATGTTTAAGCGCTTAATGCTTAAAAGCTGTCTTCTATATATTCCACCACTTCCAGCTTAAAACCAGACAGTGCGTGATACTTTTTCTCGGGGCTGAGCAGGCGCATTTGGTGTACGCCGAGATCCGCCAATATTTGAGATCCGACACCTACGTTACGTAACGCCGCACTGCTGTCGTTACGCGGTGACTCGATACCTTGATCTTCTTGTTGATAGCGATTTAAACGAGCCAATAGAGCATCATTCGACTCCTGGTTATCGATCACAACAATGACTCCATCACCCTGTTGAGCGATGTATTCTATGGCGCGATTGAGCGTCCAGCTGGATAATTTTCCACGCTGTTTCTGCAACAGGTCGGTTAATACATTTGCCACATGCACCCGCACTAAAGTTGGTTTATCAGACTTTACCTCTCCTTTTACTAAGGCAAAGTGTACCCCTTGGTCGATGGAGTCACGGTAAGTGTGCAGTTCAAAGTCTCCGTAGGGCGTTGGCCAGTGACATTGGCTAATTTTATCGACCGTTTTTTCATTCAACGTTCGATATTCAATAAGATCGGCAATCGTGCCCATTTTAATGTCATGTTGTTTGGCAAAAACCTCAAGATCCGGCCGGCGCGCCATGGTACCGTCTTCATTTAAGATTTCAACTATTACTGCGCTCGGCTCCAAACCAGCCAATCGCGAGAGATCGCAGCCCGCTTCGGTATGACCGGCTCGATTGAGCACGCCTCCGGGCTGTGCCATTAAAGGGAAGATATGTCCGGGTTGAACCAAATCAGATGGTTTGGCGTCTTTGGCGACTGCCGCTTGAACGGTACGAGCACGATCGGCTGCCGATATGCCGGTAGTAACACCTTCTGCCGCTTCAATCGAAGTTGTAAATGCCGTTGAAAACTGGCCGCCATTTTGCTGCACCATCAATGACAGATTAAGCTGCTCACAGCGTTCCCGAGTTAAGGTCAAACAAATAAGACCACGACCATATCGTGCCATAAAGTTGATGTCTTCCGGACGAACCATACTGGCAGCCATAATCAGATCGCCTTCGTTCTCGCGATCTTCATCGTCCATCAGGATCACCATTTTGCCCTGGCGGATGTCTTCTACCAGTTCAGGAATACTGCTTAAAGCCATGAATAGTTCCCGTATTTTCAGGAGTTTGGGCGTCAAAAAGGGTAATTATACCCGAGATTAATGCTTTTATTTAATAAATCCATGTTTCGACAACAATTCCTCTGTTACGCCCGATGTCGGCGATGCGTCGGAATAGTGCAGCAGGCGTTCGAGATAACGGGCGATTTGATCCACTTCTAGATTCACTTGAACCCCAGGTTGATAGCTGTCCATGATGGTTTCCTGTAAGGTGTGAGGTACGATATTGAGTTCAAACTCATCACCCTCCACTTTATTCACGGTTAGGCTGATCCCATCGACCGTGATCGACCCTTTGTGAGCGATATAGCGAGCGAGCTCATGTGGTGCTGTCACCACAAAACGCACCGAGCGTGCATCTTGCCAGCGACTTTTTATTTTACCGATCCCATCCACATGACCACTGACCAGATGACCGCCTAATCTCGACGTAGGAGTGAGCGCTTTTTCAAGGTTCAAGCGTTGCCCAGGTTGGTAATTTTTAAATCCTGTTAAGGCAATGGTTTCGCCGGACACATCAGCAATAAAATGATCGCTTCCAAATGCCACAGCGGTCAGGCATACACCGTTACAGGCGATGGAATCGCCCAAGGCAACATCCGACATATCGAGTTTGCCGGTGTCAATGGTGAGTCGCTTATCGCCGTTGCGTTCTTCGATGGATTTAATTTCGCCAATGGCTTCAATAATGCCTGTAAACATAACGTTATCCTACAAACTCTAACCCTTAAGGAACGCTCTTTAGATGCGTTAATTGAGTGTTGAACCGATCCGGATCGCTTTTAAAACGTTCCTACATAAAAATGAATCACTCGAATCGATAAGTGAAGCGCGCATCATCACCAATCATGCGACAATCAAGCAACTTCAAGTTGATGGTCTGCTCCATAGTATCCAGTGGCAACAATGCCAACGGACGACCACTGCTGCCCATTAACTTAGGAGCCATATAGACAATCAGTTCGTCCACCAGATTGGCTTTAATAAATTCCCCGGCCAGTTGACTGCCCGCTTCAACCAACACTTCATTACATTCATGAACCGCACATTGGGTAAGTAGTGGCCGCAACAATTCTGCGCCTCTGCCAGGAAAAACTTTACGTTCGATATGCGAAGGCAATCGTTGGTGATACTCGCGCTCACCCACCCACCAAATCGGCGATTCAATTTGAAAATATTTTTGCGACAAATTACACAGCGCTCGCCGATCAATAACGACACGAAGCGGTTGACGAAAACGAATGCGCTGATCGCTGGAAAGCGGCTCCGATAATTCATTCAGCCGAACATTCATTGAGGGATCATCCAGTGCCACCGTGCCAGAACCGGTAACAATGGCGTCATGCCGCGCTCGTAACTTTTGCACATCGCAACGTGCGGCAGCGCCTGTGATCCACTGGCTTTCACCCGAATCCATCGCCGTGCGACCATCCACACTGATCGCCATTTTCAATCGCACCCACGGACATTGCTCTGTCATGCGCTTGATAAAGCCAGGGTTCATTTCTCGCGCCTGTTGTTCCATTAACCCGAACTTCACTTCGATCCCGGCCTGTTGCAATAACGCAAAACCGCCACCATCTACTCTTGGGTTGGGATCACGCATAGCGCATACCACTTTTGCGACTCCGGCATCCACCAGCGCCTGAGCACAAGGTCCGGTTTTACCGGTATGCGCACAGGGCTCCAACGTCACATAAGCAGTCGCGCCGCGCGCTTTGCCGCCGGCTTGCTGCAACGCATTGACTTCGGCATGAGCTTCTCCAAAACACTGGTGAAAACCTTCTCCAACAATTTGATCGTCAAGCGTTATGACACAACCTACACGCGGATTAGGCCGCGCCAGATAATAACCGCGCTCTGCCAAACGCAAAGCCCGGGCCATCATCTGTGCATCAAACGCGCTAAATACGGACATAAAAAGGAAAGTTTAAGATCCCGTCTGGGAGGATTTCAGCTTATTGATTTCTTCACTGAACTCTTTGACGTCTTGAAATCGGCGGTAAACAGAAGCAAAACGCACATAAGCCACCTGGTCCAGCTCACGCAGCGCTTCCATAACCAGCTCACCCAGCATTTTAGCTTCAACTTCACGCTCACCAGTCGCTCTTAGGTGGGACTTTATTTGGTTAATGGCGGCTTCTACTGCCTCAACACTGACGGGTCGTTTCTCGACCGCGCGCATAATGCCAGCGCGTAGCTTGTCTTCGTCGAAAGGTTGACGAGAACCATCACTTTTTACCAAGCGTGGCATCACCAGTTCTGCCACCTCAAAAGTAGTAAAGCGTTCACCACAAGCCGAACATTCACGTCGCCGACGCACCTGCCCACCATCACTTACCAGTCGCGAGTCGATGACTTTGGTATCCGAGTGAGAACAAAACGGACAGTACATATACCACCTCAAGGTCAACAGAAGTCTTCGCAGTTGAAGCTTGGGTCAACAAGTAAAAACTCACCGACCCAAAGACTTTCAACTACTTTTGATAAACCGGAAACCGCGCGGTTAGTTCGGCTACTTTAGCTTTTACCGACTCGATCACCGACTCATTTTCAATGTCGTCGAGAATATCACAGATCCAACCGGCAAGCATGGTGGCTTCTGCTTCTTTAAAACCACGAGTGGTGATAGCAGGCGTTCCCATTCGCAATCCACTGGTAACAAACGGCGAACGCGGTTCGTTCGGTACGGTGTTTTTATTTACGGTAATAAACGCTTTGCCAAGTGCCGCTTCGGCATCTTTTCCGGTGATGTCTTTATCGATTAAATCAACCAGAAACAAGTGATTATCTGTTCCACCGGAAACGATTTTATAACCGCGTTCCATGATCACTTTCACCATGGCTTTTGAGTTTTTAACAACTTGCTGCTGAGTTTGTTTGAATTCTTCACCCAGCGCTTCTTTAAACGCCACCGCTTTTGCCGCGATGACGTGCATTAACGGACCACCTTGTCCACCTGGAAAAACCGCTGAATTAAATTTCTTTTCCAGTTCAGGATTTGCACGAGCCAAAATAATACCACCGCGTGGCCCAGCCAGCGTTTTATGAGTGGTTGACGTTACCACATCAGCGTGAGGTACCGGATTCGGATACAAACCTGCTGCAACCAATCCTGCCACGTGCGCCATATCCACCATTAAATAAGCACCAACTTTATCGGCAATCTCGCGGAAACGAGCCCAGTCGACAGTTCGAGAATAAGCGGAAAATCCAGCAACGATCATTTTTGGCTTGTGCTCAATCGCTAGCGCTTCAACTTGATCGTAATCAATGTAGCCTTCAGCATTAACTGGGTACTGAACCGATTTATACAGCTTGCCCGAAAAATTTACGGGTGAGCCGTGAGTCAAGTGTCCGCCATCGGAAAGACTCATTCCCAATACTGTATCGCCAGGCTTGATCAAGGCCATATAAACGGCCGCATTCGCTTGAGAGCCGGAATGAGGCTGCACATTGGCGTAGTCAGCACCAAACAGTTGTTTCACACGCTCAATCGCTAACTCTTCTGCCACATCAACATATTCACAACCTCCATAATATCGCTTATGAGGATAACCTTCGGCGTACTTGTTGGTCAGAACCGAACCTTGAGCGGTCATCACACGACTGCTGGTGTAATTTTCAGAAGCAATTAATTCAATGTGGGCTTCCTGACGCGCACGTTCGTCTTCAATAGCTTTCCAGATCTCGGGATCGTAATCGGCAAGGGAGGATGGATTTTGTAACATGCTCATTAAACGACTCTCTCAAAATATTGGTAGAAATGGGTTATAAATTTTGCGCGTATTTTACCCAAAGCGGCGGCCTATGTCGTGTGCTTATTCGAATTTATTAGGAGCTATGACCATTGGATTGTCTTTTGAAATTGAGAACTTCAACCTTTAATTATCCCATAAATGATGAATAAATAAGCTAAGATAAAAATAAGTCATTCACTGGAGATACAATCTGATGGGCAGCTACAATATCATTTATCGTTTTCAATTGGCTGATAACGATGTCGAAACTGTAGGGTTGCAGCTCGACGAAGATTCGCTCGCGCTCAAAGACGAGTCAAAAGTACAGTCTCCTGACTGGACCAAACTCCGTTATAACCAATGCCCCAATTGCCCGCTAAAACCTAACGAATCACCTTATTGTCCCGTTGCCAAACAACTATCACGCTATACCCCTTTATTCGACAAAGTACAGTCATTCGATAAAGTAAAACTGGCGGTTAAAACCCCGCAGCGTATGACAACTCAAAACACTACCGCACAAAGAGCGATCAGTGGTTTTATTGGTTTGGTCATGGCCACCAGTGGTTGCCCTCATACCGCTTATTTTCGCCCTATGGCAAGATTCCATTTGCCGCTTTCCAGTGAACACGAAACCATTTATCGCGCTGTTTCCATGTATTTACTAGCGCAATATTTTCGTGAAAAAAACAATCAAGAACCGGATTGGAACTTAAAAGGATTGAAAAAAATTTATAAAGAGATGTCGATCGTCAACCAAGGTATTGGCGCTCGTTTACGAGAAGCGACCAAAACCGACTCTTCACTCAATGCTATTGTCAACTTGGATATGTACACCAAAGTGATACCGGATATGATTGAAGAGTCTTTGTTCGAAGTACAAAGTTGGTTTGCAATGTATCTGGATCAAGATACAGAAATGTTGGATTTAAAGTTTTAATGGTAGCTACCAAAAAATTGGTAGCTACTTGTCACAAACTATCGAAGGTGCTTATCTAAAAACTCTAATGTCCTTTGATAAAACTCTTCTCGATTTTCAGGATTAAAAAAACCATGTCCCTCTTTTTCCTTAAAAAGCCACTCAAAAGGCTTATTTCGTTCTTCAAGTGCCTTTTTAAGTAAAAATGCTTGCTCAGGCGGAACACGCTTATCTTCCCCCCCATGAACTATTAATACGGGTACTTTTAAATTATCAATATAGGTTAGAGGAGACTCTTTCTTGAGTAATAGCTCAGAATTTCCATACACTTCTCTCGCACGAGCTGCAAGCGAGTCTATTTCAGAATAATCAGCACTGTCTTCTTGCTCTACTGCGTCATATACCCCTGAAGCGGCTATACTGCATTGGAAAAGCTCAGGCTCTAACAAAGGCGACATCAACGCGGAATATCCACCAAAGCTCCACCCCATAATACACGCTTTATTATCAGAGACTTCTGGTAATGAAAGTGCCCACTTCGTGCCATCTATAATATCATGTTGTATCAACGAGCTTCTTTTTTGATAAGCGACTTCTCTATAACTCAGGCCATATCCACCTGACCCTCGAAAATTAACTTGTAAAACAGCATACCCTCGACTAGCCAGTAGCTGAGCTTCGGGGTCAAACCACCAGTAATCTCTGAATCCATAGGGCCCACCATGAACTAAAGTTACCAGAGGAGCTTTACCTTTTACTTTATTTGGAACGGTTAAATAACCATAAATCGTTTCACCATCTCTTGCTGTAAACTCAATGGGTTTACGCTTGGACATAAGACTCGGGTCAATCCACTTTTTGCGACTTAATAAGTACTGTGCAGAGTTATTATCATTATTAAATATATAGAAATCGCCTGGATTGGTATCACTTTGAATCGATACAATGAGCTCTGATAAGTCATTTTTCCTTGAAGTTATACTTAGTCCGTGTCCCGCAAATGCATTTACAAGTTTCGCATGTAACTTTGAAAATTCGTTTTCAGGATCTAAATAATGATACTCAATACCACCAGGCATCATCTCAACACCAACTATGGTTTGCGAGATGGGTTCCTTAATAAACTTTAAAATATCTGCTTTTTCATGATGAAATAGTTTGGTAATTGTTTTGTTTTTAAAATTGTATTCAAAAAGACCTTCCGTCTTTCCATTTATATAAGAAGTTAGGTAAAGTTTCGTATTATCACTATTAACGGATATCGGCGTAAAAGCACTTAACTCACTCTTCGAATCAACCTCATCCCATGCATTATCTTTAAACAGAAACTTACGACGCTTTCCTTTAGTATCCGTACCACTGGCAATTACTGGAACACCTTCACGACTTAGAATAACGTCCATATTCCCAAATGGCGTTCGAGTTATCACTTGTTTTTTACCCGTGTATATATTGAGCTTTACTATTTTCAATGGCGAGTCATAGCTGTTATCCATGCTTCGCGAAGTTATTATGATGTGTTTTGAGTCGTCAGGTAATAAATGAAGAATTTCTCCAAACGCCCTTTCAGGCCCTGCTCCTTTATTAAGTCGAGTTCCGGTTTGGGCCCCTCCTCCTTGATATCCAAAAACGATTTTTCTCTTTGAACCATCAAAGTTTCCAGCATATATTTGACCATACGTTACCGGTGTTTCAGATATGCCTCTTTTTATATATCGTGTAAAAACCAGTCGCTCATTGTTAGCCCAAAAATATTCATCGACATGCTCATTTTCGCCAAACTGAAATGCGAATATCGACTCCATATTTTTTCTTTGAATGACGACTAATATCGTTTTATTTTCATATGGCGCTGCGGCTGCAAAGTACTTTCCATCTGGAGAAATTTTTATATCTCTATATTCCACATCCTTAGCAAAATAACTCAAAGGTAACGGTTCAGCTGCCATACAATTTGCGAATAGCAAGCTCCCCAATAACAATAAACGCAAAAACATATTAACTCCCAATTAAATAAATGTTCATACAATTAAAACCATCCGTCAATTGCATCATCCAACTCTTCTTTACAGCTTTTTAGTTGTTGATTAAAGCTTGCCGCACGATTTTTAACTTTGTTAGCCACTTTTAAAAGCCAGCTTTTGCTCTTATAACTACCGCGTTTAAACCCACCTTGACCTTCATGATAAGCTAGATACTGATTGTATGCGTCCCACTTGGAAATATTTAAACGTCGTTGCGTATTATTGGTGTACCACCCAATAAAATGTATCGCATCTTCAAAGTCATCCCGATCAGCACCACTGTCGAAGTCTTCTTGAAACTCGCCCCAAACTTCATCTTTCGCCTGCGCAAATCCATAAGCCGAAGATTTGTACCCCCAAGGAATAAAACCAAGAAGGTAATCTCGCGGTGCTCGTACATTATGTTGAAAACGAGATTCCTGATGCATGATCGCCATCATCACCCAAATCGGTGTACCCCATTCTTCAGAAGCCTCTACGGCGTATTCATACCAATCAGTCTCGCCGCGAAAGATTTCACAAATATTCTCGGTGTTTGATGGTCGATAGGTGCTGCAAGAAACCAGCAGCAAACAGCCCAACAGCATCCCAAAGACAGGCAGCGACTTGTTCATAAATCAATCGAAATGAGTTAAATTAGCGCCTATGCTACCTAAATCGATACAACGATGCAAAGCTCGACTGTGTGAGTTGCGAGAAAACTCTGAGGCTGCATTCACCCGTTCAAGTATAAGCGGATTTGAAACCTGCCCCTACGTGCACTTTGTTCGAAACTCGTCACTCGAAACTTTCTTTTCTGGCAAATGCCTCGCGCGTTAAATTGTTCACTCCGTTGTCAGTAACCAACACACAATCTTCAACTCGCACGCCACCATATGGTTTTAACTGCTCAACTTTTTGCCAGTTCACTAATGCAGCGTTTTCACTGGCTTTTAGCTTATTTAACAATTGCTCGATTTGATACAGCCCCGGCTCAATGGTAAAGACCTGACCAACCGCTATTGGCCTTAACAGTCTTAAGTAAGGGTACTGTTTTGGTTGTTCGATCGGGGTACCATTTTCATCAGACATCTTTCCAGCAACATCATGTACTTGCGCACCAATGAAATGACCGAGTCCATGAGGAAAAAAGTAGGAAGTAATTCCTTTTTCCAATTGCTGTTCAATCGTGGCATCGACAATATTGAAACGTCGCAACAAATCGGCAATTTTTGCGTGCATGGAAATATGTAGGTCAATAAAGGACATACCAGGTTTTATCTCGTCAATTAACTTTTGCTGCTCAATATCCAAAGCACTGATGAGTTCTGAAAACTCCCCTGCTTTTCTTGAGCAACTGCGAGTAATATCCGAAGCATAACCGTGTACGTTGGCGCCTGCATCAACCAATAAAGACTGGTGTTGCTGTCCATTTGTTGTGCAGCGGTAATCGTCGTAATGCAAAACAGCCGTATTGCTATCGCAAGCTATGATGTTGTGATACGGTAAATGCGCTTCACGACAATTAAGACTTTTTAAATAGGCATGATGTATTTCTAACTCACTGCAACCGTTTAGGAAAGCATCGCGTGCAGCCAGATGAGCCTTTGCCGCTAAGCCATTAGCAAGCCGCATCGATTCAATTTCATAAGTCGTTTTTTCCGCACGATGATATGACAAATAGTGCATTACGGACGCTTCATTGAAGCGATGGATGCCTGCATTATCAACCAAAGGAGTGGGATCGCCAAAAAAAGTAGCGCTGGAATAACGCTTTAATATTTTTTGAAACTCAGAAACCTCCCGAACTACGTGAATATCGAAGCTATCAACCCAAAATCCTTCCGGATCACCAGCTACGGCATGCCAATAATCTTCCGGCTGATAATACAATAGCTTCGGTTTGTCGACACCGTTAGTAATAACAAAACAATAGGGGTTGGGTTCCGGACACCAGAGCTTAAACCAATGGTTGACTACAAAGTTATAGCTCCAGTCATCTTGAAAAACGTTTACCGGCGCTCCAGAAAAAATAATCAAATGATCCGCCTCTGTTTTTTCCAAAGCGCACGCAACTCGATGTTGTTGAACTGAAAGATGTTCTTCAAATAATAATCGCCAATTTTGCATGTTAAACCTCCTCTAATGAAAACGATCGATCCGATAAGGTGAGATATCCAGATCACACTCACCCTGTATTATCAGTTGCGTTACAGATTGCGCAGTAATAGCGGCTTGAGTTAACCCCAAATGTTGATGCCCAAATGCGAAAAACAGATGTTTATGGCGAGGTGCCGACCCAAGAACGGGTAATGAATCGGGTAAAGATGGTCGACAACCCATCCAAGGTGCACCGGTTTTTACATCCGGCTCTATTTGCGCGATGGCTCGAGCATGCTGCAGTAACATCGTCGCTCGTTGATAGTTGGGTTTCTTTTTTAGACCAGCCAATTCCACCGTGCCAGCCAAGCGTAAGCCACCTAGCATTGGCGTCATAATAAAACTGCGCTCAAAAGACGCGACCGGTGCATTAAAATAATCGTCAAGGTCTGGCAGCATTAAATGATAACCGCGCTCAGTTTCAAGTGGCACTTGATAACCCAGCTGCGATGATAATTGATGACTCCAAGCACCCGCAGCGATCAACAGTTGTGTCGTATGATAAATGTGACTGCCGGACAGTTCATAACCATTAGAATGCGAACGGACAGTGTGAATGTGATCCGTTATTAACGTGCCACCTTGCTCTTTAAAATGTTGCAACAAGTGCTGCATTAATCGTTGCGGTGACAAAGTGAAACCCGTTTGAGGATAATAAATCGCAAAATTAACTGAATTAGAAATGTTCGATTCTTGCTCTCTCATTTCAGACCCTGACAGGGCATTGGTTTCTATCCCATAGGGTTTTAATGCCTGTTGCTGTTGGTAAACTTGATTGCCTTTATTCTTATTTTCAAAAACCAAATAATGTCCGTTTCGCCGAATAAAGTTTTGTCCTCGCGTATGGTTTAATAGGTTTTGCCAACTCGAAATCGCACGCGAATTCAATTGATGCAATGCTTCACGATTCGCCCCCGCTTTTGTTGCAGAAGCGTTTTTAACAAACCGAATGAGCCAAGGCAGTAACCGATAAAAATAAGTGGGTGAAATGGTTAGCGGCCCTTTAGGATCAAGTAGCATTTTCGGTAACCGAGATAAAATCGACCAATTCGCTAAAGGATTGACTTGCTCTATTGCAAAGTGCCCTGCATTGCCATAAGAACAATTGCTCAACGCCCTTTTTGCTTCCGATGAAGAATCAATGATGGTCACCTGCATGCCCTGTCGCTGCAACTCAATCGCACTGCATAACCCGATGACACCACAGCCAATAATGGTGATTTTCTGACTGTCTTGACCCACACTCAAATCGCATCCTCCGAATTAAAGAAAACTTTTCTTGAATTTTTATTTGTATACAATATACAATCAACTCATCATCGATTCAATCATATATCTGTTCAAGTTGGAGACTTTAATGAAAATCAACTGGCAAGGGGTTTTCCCAGCTATCACAACCCAATTTAATGACGATCAATCGCTGAATATTGAATCCACCTGCTCGATGGTTGAGCAACTGATTAAAGACGGTGTACACGGGATCATAGCGATCGGTACCGTGGGTGAAAATTATTCCTTATCGGCTAATGAAAAGCGTGAATTGCTTAAAGCCATTGCTCAAACAATCAATGGTCGTGTCACTTTGCTCACCGGAGTGGCAGAAATCACAACGGCTGAAGCCAAAACGTTTGTCAAAGATGCGGAGCAATTAGGCGTAGATGGGTTAATGGTGTTACCTGGGCTGGTATATCACAGCGATCAGCGCGAAGCGGTTGAACACTTTAAGGCCATCGCTAAGGCCACCACTCTCCCCATCATGATTTACAATAATCCGGTGAGTTATGGTGTGGATTTAGGAATCGATAGTATGCGCCAACTTTCCGAAATTAAGAACATTGTCGCAATTAAAGAATCCACTACTGACACTCGCCGAATCAGTGAGTTATATCGCGCATTTGTCGATCGTTTCACAGTGTTTTGCGGTGTTGATGATATCGCGCTTGAGAGCTTATTGTTGGGTGCAACCGGTTGGATTTCAGGACTCACCAATGTGTTTCCTAAAGAATCCGTTGCCCTGTTTAACTTTGCACAAGCCGGTGAACTGACAAAAGCACGCGAACTCTACCGCTGGTTTATGCCACTACTACGACTCGATACCATTCCTAAGCTGGTGCAGTGCATTAAATACGCAGAACAATTAATGGATCGTGGCTCAGAAATGGTGCGCGCACCTCGGTTACCTTTGGTCGGTAGCGAACGAGATTATGTCGAAACCTTAATCAAACAAGCATTGGAAAGTCGTCCGAAAATTGAAAGTTTAAACAACTAAATTTGGAGTAAAAATCCATCCAATAAAAGATGGTAGTCCCCTATTCTCAAACTCAATAAAGCGGAAAAAGGATCGGCCATGCATAAATCAACCTTCCACTGCATCGATGCCCATACCTGTGGCAATCCTGTACGACTTGTCGTTTCCGGAGCACCGCATCTTACCGGGCAAACGATGAGCGAAAAGCGCCAGCAGTTTATTCGAGATTACGACTGGATCCGTAAAGCTTTGATGTTTGAACCGCGGGGCCACGATATGATGTCGGGCGCTTTCCTTTACCCGCCATTATCGGTAGACAGCGACGCATCAATTCTTTTTATCGAAACCAGCGGCTGTTTACCCATGTGCGGCCATGGAACAATTGGAACGGTCACTGCCGCCATCGAAATGGGTTTTCTTAATCCGCGAGAACCGGGAAAGTTGCGTTTGGATGTGCCGGCCGGGCAAATTCAATTGGAATACCAACAATCAGCTAACGGAAAAGTAGACTGGGTAAAAATTTTCAACATTGCATCGTTTCTTATGCATCGAGATATTGAAGTGGAAGTGCCGGAGCTCGGCCTTTTAACCATTGACGTAGCATACGGAGGTAACTTTTACGCCATTGTCGAGCCGCAACAAAATTACCCCGGCCTGGATACCTTTGGTGCAAGCAATATTTTACGTTGGAGCCCTGTGCTTCGCAAAGTAATCAACGAGCAATTGGAATGCGTACACCCGCAAGATAAAACCGTTAACGGTGTTTCGCATCTGCTCTGGACGGGCGCTCCGAAAAACCCGGAGTCGTCTGCCGCCAACGCCGTATTTTATGGTGAAAAAGCCATCGATCGCTCTCCTTGCGGAACAGGGACCAGTGCGCGCATGGCGCAACTTTTTGCTAAAGGGCGCTTAAAACCAGGCGTCGACTTTATTCACGAAAGCATTATTGGCAGCCAGTTTATCGGCCGCATTGAGCGAACGGCCAACGTCGGTTCGTTCAAAGCCATCTTGCCCAGTATTCGCGGTTGGGCGCGCGTTACGGGCAATAATACGATTTATGTAGATCCTGCCGATCCTTACTGCGAAGGCTTTAGTGTGATCTGATTAAGACGGAGAAGTCATTATGAACCAGGCAATAACCACCCCGAATTATTTCACTGCTTTTGATCCCGTAAAAGGCACCCCGTTGGAAGCTCGCTATCGTGAATCGGATGTAACCGATGTTGACCGTGCTTGCAATAATGCAGAAAAAAGCTTTGTTACTTATCGCCACATCAACTTCGAAAAACGCGCACAGTTTTTGATAACTATCGCAGACCAAATTATGCAATTAGGCGATGAGTTGTTGGAGGTTTGCCACCGAGAAACAGCTTTACCTAAGACCAGATTGGAAGGCGAACGAGCTCGCACCGTCAATCAGTTAAAATTTTTAGCAGACTTCATCACCTGCCCCGATTTTGCCCGTCCTATCATTGATAGAGCCGATCCACAACGTACGCCATTAGCCAAACCCGAATGCCGACAAATGCAATTACCTCTTGGTCCTGTCGCCGTGTTTGGCGCCAGTAATTTTCCTTTGGCTTTTTCCACTGCCGGAGGCGACACTGCATCGGCACTCGCTGCGGGCTGCAGCGTCGTTTACAAAGGACACCCTGCGCATCCAGGCACTTGCGAACTGATCGCGTGCGCCATTAACAAGGCCGTTGAACTTTGCGACATGCCACAACATACTTTCCAATTGCTGCAAGGAACGACGAAAGAATTAAGTTCTGCGTTAGTCACGCATCCTTTGATCCAAGCCGTTGGGTTTACCGGCTCACACCAAGTTGGACGGTTGTTGTTTAATCAGACAATGCAACGATCTCATCCGATTCCTTTTTACGGTGAACTGGGCAGCGTTAATCCAGTGTTTGTTTTACCATCGGCACTGACTCAAAATACTACTCAACTGGCGCAAAGTTACGTCAACTCATTAACCTTGGGTGTTGGGCAATTTTGCACCAACCCTGGTGTCATCATCGGCCTAAAAAGTAAACCATGGGAAACATTTAAACAGGAAGTGATTCTGGCAGTTCAACAAACAGACGCCGGCGTAATGCTGACGCCAGCCATCGCCCAAAATTACAAAAAGTTGAGTGAAACTCCGGCAGATCACCACGTGCTAAAGCACCTAGCCGGCGGCCAAACACTCACCGACTCGCCATTATCGGTTAATGCGAAGCTATGGCAAATCGACTATTCACAGTTAAGCGATTACCCAGATTGGCAGCAGGAAGTGTTTGGTCCTTTTGGCTTAATGATTGACTGCGACACGGTGGATCAAATGCTCGAATTAACGTTGCTTCTAGAAGGTCAACTCACTGCCTCTATCTTTGGCAATGAACAAGAAATCAATGAACATCAATTGTTAATCCATCGATTAAGTCGCAAAGTGGGACGCCTGATTTTTAACGGCTTTCCTACAGGAGTTGAAGTATCACACGCAATGCAGCATGGCGGCCCCTACCCAGCCAGTACCGATAGCCGGAGCACCTCGGTTGGAACCCAGGCCATATACCGCTTTATGCGTCCTATTTGTTTTCAAGATGCACCAAAATCGGTATTGCCAAGCCCACTTCAAGATCACTAACCGATAAATTCGAGTTGTAAAACTTCTACTTACCCATCAGGTAATGTTTGATGGTTTTCAGCTCAAAATTAACGGCTCGCAACTCGAAACTGAATGACCGATTTTTGTCTGTGCTGTAAATTCCCGGAACAAAGGTTATAATGCCGGCGTTCCGGGCTTTTTCCAGAGGATCTATGAGCATTCAATATAAAACAAGAACACAGGTAGTGGTCGAAGCGATCCGAGAAATGATCCTTAACGGCAAAATCAAAGGGGGTCAGCCGTTACGACAAAGTGCGTTAGCCGAACAGTTACAAGTCAGCCGCATTCCGGTGCGTGAAGCACTGTTACAGTTAGAAGCCGAAGGGCTGGTCAAATTTGAAGCGCATAAAGGCGCCATCGCTACCGAGCTTTCCGCTCGCGAATGCCGCGAGTTGTTCGAGTTACGCGCATTACTTGAATCTGAAGTTTTGAAAGAAGCCATTAACCTGCAAACCGAAAACGACTGGGACCATGCACAAAGCAAACTCGACGAGCTGGACTCGCTGCTCGATAGCGGCAGCTCCATCGAAAAATGGAGTGAGCTTAACTTCGAGTTCCACAATGCGCTTTACCAGGCATCCGATCGCAAACTCACATTAGAAGTTATACGATCACTCAACACCAACTCCGATCGTTACATTCGGCTGCAGTTGTTACTCACCGATGGAATTCCACAAGCAGAAAGTGAACATCGCCAATTATTGGAACTGTGTCGACAAAAAGACAAACGCGGTGCAACCAAATTGTTGAAAAGCCATATTGAAGATGCCGGTAACGCGATTGCGAGCTTGATTGAAAAGCAGTTGAGCGAAGCTTGATAGTATCTTTAATTTTAAAATCAAAAAACTATCAAGCAACCTGAGTTTCTATTTATGTAAAATACTTATCTTTGAGTAGCCTTACATTGAAGCATGATGAGTCTTTTCAATCATGCTTCAATGTGTCGACATGTCGTTATAACATAGTCAACCACTCAAGATCGGATTTTGCCTCACTTTCTGGCTTCATAGTATCAATTGCTGCCGACTTTTCAATCAATGATTTTTCGTGAACAATCATTGATAACGCCGCATCAATATCTGACAAATCCAGTACCTTAATATCAATATTTGGCTCAGTTGGCAGACTTGAAGGTGATGTGAAAATTTCAGTGATGTCAACCGAAAGGTCCGAGTCGTTCATCGACAACATTTTACTTGCTTGAGCTCGCGATTCAATCGCACTAGCAGGTATTCCACTTCCTCCAGACGGTTGAATATAGTCCACTCGATATTCATCACCTAAAAACCAGTTTTCAATAGTTACAGTGTCAGTTGAGTTGTTTATGGATATTAACAGGCTATCGCCTTCTCGCGAAAAGCTCAAACGCTCTTCTGTAATATCACCAGTAAAAATCAACCAGTCGACACCATTTTCACCAACACTATTGTTAATAATGTCTTGACCGGAATTAGGACGAAAGACGTAAATGTCATCACCACTTCCACCGATCAAAAGATCATTACCAGCATCACCGCCCAACTGGTCGGCGCCTTCGCCCCCGAATTGAATATCATCATTTTCTCCACCATCCAGATAATCATCACCAGCGCCACCCGATAAATAGTCATTGCCACCTAAACCGAACAGTTGATCGTTACCTGCCAATCCTTCAAGAAAATCACGCTCATGGCTGCGATACAACTGTTCTGCACTTTCAGTTCCTGTTACACGATGGGTATAGTCATCGGGGTTGGGTTCCTGCCATTCGTTAATATTGCCTACTGGCACTTCATTTCCATCTGAATTATCGGTGTCAGAAGAGTCTCCATTAGAAGGATCAGACTCGCTGATCATCTCATTAATCTGATTGGCAGAAATTCCACCAGAGCCCGCCGGTTGGATAAAATCAACTTGGTTTTCAGCACTTAAGAACCAGTCCTTGATTGTCACTTGATCTTCAGAATTGGAAATAAGAATGACAAGATCATTACCAACTCGGGTATAAGTTAAACGATCACTAGTGATATCTCCGGTAAAAATTAACCAATCCACACCATCATCACCGATCGAGTTATCAATAACATCTTGACCTGATCCCGGACGAAATACATAGATGTCATCACCACTACCGCCGATTAACAGATCATTTCCAGCATCACCTCCAAGCTGATCGTTTCCTGCACCGCCAATTTGAATGTCATCACCAGCTCCGCCATCAAGGTAGTCATTCCCATCGCCTCCATTCAAGTGATCGTTTCCGCCTAGTCCATATAACTGATCATCACCACCTAGACCGTCAATAAAGTCATGATCATTGGAGCGATAAAGTTGTTCAGAGTTATCGGTACCGATCACATGGTTATCGTAATCGGAAGGGCTAGAATTACCAGTATCCGAGCTACCTCCTGATGACGTGTCACCGTCATCAACATCGATCTGGGGTTGAGTCACTTCAACGGAGATTTTTGCTGATTCATTAGCTAATAACTGACCATCAGATACTTCGTATTCAATTACTGCAGTGCCAACAAAACCGTCTGCAGGTGTAAAGTTTAACTCATTTGCCTCCGTGTCCAATTGCAGCGTACCATTTTCGACCCATGGCAATTGAGTGATCGTTAACGAATCACCATTTAAATCTTTATCATTTGCCACAATGTCTTCAATACTTAGCGTTAAACTTTTTCCCGACTCTACCTGGTAGCCGTTATCATCGACTCCTACTGGCGCTACGTTGAAGCGCGAGGGAATAATATTTTCTAATTGAGTTTTACTAAATATCTGACCTTCTATTACCAATGAAATATTATGGTTTAATGTAAAAGGATATTGATCTGAAACTATAGCGTTTTCGATAAAGATACGATCACTTTCGGAGAATTGAATTGTCAAATGATTTAAATCAGATGAGATTTCATATTGGAGTTCACTCTCTTTTAAGTTCAGTGGTAAATTTAGCTCTAAAGACTCAATTCCTCTCCAGCTTCTCTTTATAGCATCAATGCCATCACCCATGTTGAAGAAAAGTCGAGAGTTACCCGCCACATTGATAACATCATTACCAGTTCCACTATAGATCGAATTATCACCTAAACCAGTACTGATGAAATCGTCGCCTGCACCGGCTCTTACAATATCATTACCGCTACCGACATCTATATAATCATTTTTAACAGAACCATAGATTACATCATTTCCCTGAGTACCCGAAATGTCCTTGTTGTATCCGTTGCGAGAACTATCAATAACTTTTCCGTACTCAAAATTACTTAGCTCAAGCACTCGGCGATCCAGCGTTGGCCAGTTTTCCAAATCGATATACGCACCAGAAGTCGTTACTTGCGTCAAATCAACCATAGAGCTGTCAGAAAACTCTAACGATATTTTGTCATTTACTTCACTAGAATAAATGTACTTTCCGTAAAATGAATCAGCAATAATAAAGTTTTCATCACCAGTGCTAACCACCAAATGGTCACCAAAACGATAATAGGAAACTAAAGAAGCATCAACAGTATTGTCTAACTTTATTCTATCTTGACCTTCGACGGATGTTTTCCAAATAATATCATTGCCATGTCCTTTGGAAAACTCAAACACATTAAGCCCCGAATCTCCGCGTAAACTATCATTGCCGATACCTCCATTGAGCAAGTCATTACCTTCTCCACCTAATAAAGTATCGTTTCCTTCGCTGCCAAAAAGTTGGTCATGCCCACGATTTCCCGCAAGATAATCATTACCTATTAGTCCATCAATAACAACATCATTATATGTTAACTGCCAAACACTGTTGTCTGAATCGTCAATAATGTATTCAACTTTGTTTCGGATCAGCTCTCTGTTCCAACGCGTACCGTCAGCAAAAACAAATTCATCCACCGGGTTACGAATCGTATCACCACCAGTACTAAAAAAATGTTCAATGATAATTTCGTCGCTCACATAACCGTAACGCACGTGCAAATGACGAGAGTCATCAGGAGAGCGCACCAGTTTTACATTTTCCGGTGAAATATCTTTACCAAACTTAATTGAGTCAAAATGACTGAATTGTTCACTATCAGTCTCCGGGGTGCGGATAATATCCCGTCCATCACCAATATTAAATTCGAATACATCGTTATCGTGACCGCCGTGCAAGATATCGTCGCCTCTTCCTCCATCGAGACGATCGTTTCCAGCAGTTCCTCGAATCTCATCATTGCCACCCATACCGCGTATGTAATCATCTTCATCCGTGCCATCAATAGTTTCATCTGCACCAGTACCTATATATCCCTTCGACTCATCAACAATTAGATTAAATTGAGTGGTCGCTATATAGCCTTGCGGATCTTTTGCAATTAAAACAATCTCCAAATCACTTACATCTTCCAGTCCTGGAGTGCCAGACAAGGTTCGAGACGCTGCATCGTAAGATAACCACAAAGGCAGTGAACTACCGTCTGATAATCGGAACTCAAACGTTAAAGGATCGTTATTTGGATCAGAAAACAACGTTTCAGAAACAGTAACAGAAAAAGCTTGACCAAGATCAACACTTTGATCGGCAAGACTTTCATTTAACTGAGGTGAACGATTGCCTTCAATACGACTTTCCATATCCAATGCAAAAAGGACCGTGCCATCGGCAAACTCGAATGATTCGATTTTGTAACTTTCCGACTCAAACCAACGAGAAATTAGAAGTGCATCGGCATTATCCGTTGCGTCATTAGGCGTCGCATCGATAGTGATCAACAAACCAGTTGGCTTTTCAAAGATACGCAGCATTTCGCTGGTAATGCCTTCACCAAATATTACTTTATCAGTACCTGACTCATCGAAAATGATGTCTTGCCCGTCTCCCAATTCAAACCGGTAATTATCGTTACCTGCGCCACCCGCAATTTGATCGTTACCGGTACCGGCATAAATACTATCGTCTCCTGCACCGGCATTGATACTATCATTGCCACCTTCAGTTGCGATCGTATCATTGTCAGCAGAAGCATTTATCGTATCTCGATAACTTGACCCAGTAAAAGTTGAAGAAACATCTTTCACATTTCTTAAGTCTACTGACTCGTTATTAAAATTAATCGTATTTAGGTAGGCGTCCTGATTGGCATTGTACCAATTATAAAAGCGAACTTGTTGATAAGGTTGTCCATTGATGGTTACGGTTTCTACAGAGAACATATAACCGGCACCAGACAATGCTTGAGTATCTATCCAGTCATCTGCGGATCCGCTGTAGCGCATCACTAAGGAATTATCTTCGCGTAAATAAGTGATTTCAGAAGAGTCAGCATTCACATTCGCTTCCGTTGTACCACTGCCCCAACCTGATCGGGTATCATCGGGAACAAGGTCGGAAAGCAGTCGACTTAAACTAACATTTCCACCATTCACAAATTCCAAACGCGAAATACTGCCAATACTGGAGTCTTGAATGAAAACTTGATCGCCTGCACCATAGTTAATGGTGACACCATTAGCGATTTCTTTAACTTCGATATTGCCATAGCTGACACCAGCGCCAAACCGAATTGTATTAGCTCCAGAAGCGTCCGAGATACCGGTAAAACCATCACCGATATTGACAATGTAAGTGTCGTTGCCGTCGCCACCAAAAAGTGTGTCGTGCCCGCTTCCTCCAGAAAGCGTATCGTTACCTGCATCACCGTGAACCAGGTCATCACCACTGCCACCCGAAACGCTATCGTTGCCACTGCCACCCCACAATTTATCGTCGCCGGCGCCGCCGATTAGTACGTCGTTACCAATATCGCCTACCAGCTCATCGTTACCGGTACCGCCATCCAAAAAGTCATTCCCTTTTTCACCAAAGAGTTTGTCGTTATCAGCTTTACCGTAGAGTTGATCGTCATCATCGCCACCTTGCAATTCGTCATCACCGGCACCACCGTCGAGATAATCTTTCCCTTTATTACCACCTATAACATCGTTGCCTTCGTCTCCAAAAACACGATCATCTCCACCGTTAGCATCAATACGGTCATTGCCTTTACCACCTCGAATGGTGTCTTTCCCATGAAGAGATTCGGGCAAGTCTTCTGAGTCTCCCCAAATTTCATCGTCATCATCGCCGCCATATAAGGTATCGTCACCACCATAACCAAATATTTTGTCGGCACCTTTACCACCGTCGACAATGTCATTACCGTGATACTCTCTCTCAGTTTCTTGCTTGATTTCGTCGTTTTCTAAATCGTAAGTTCCATCACCGTAGAGTTTATCGTTACCATCACCACCGTAAAGAATGTCACTACCAGCACCGCCAAGTACCCAGTCGTTTCCTTCACCCGCACTCACAGTATCATCTCCGGCATATCTTTTCGCGTTTTCCAGATGAGGCTTCAAGTTCCAGCCTAAAGTCGTTCCCTGTTCCTCATAATATTTCGCTTCCAAAGCACCATCGGCCAAAATATGATCATCACCTTCTCCTCCTTCGATCCGGTCGTTATGTGCTCCTCCATAAATGCGATCTGCTCCAGGACCACCAGCTAAATAATCTTTTCCACGACGACCATGCAGCTCATCATCACCTTCGCCACCGATTAGAGTATCATTATCTTCCTTGTACTCTTCATCGGCGTTGTACTCTTCGAAAGATGCATATTGTGAATCTGATGGCCAGACATCATAATTCACCTCTGCAACCCAGTTATCATCACCGTATAAATAATCGTTACCGCTTCCTCCTTCAAGATGATCTTTTCCTTCGCCACCATGAAGCACATCATTACCGCCATTAGCTTGTATAAAATCATCTTCTTTACCACCAAATATTTCTTCAATTACATCGCCGGCACTACCAATAATGCGATCTTTTCCATCGCTACCAGCAATACTCATTCGATAGGATGTATCATTGACTATATGTTGTGATTCGGTGATTGGATCTCCAGTGTAAGGACGTAAAAAAGCAGGGTAAACTGGTCGTACAAAATTCACATCGCCATTTGCATCATCTTGTGCGATCCGCTCAGCAAGATATTCAAGATTTTCCGGGATTTCACCTTCACTGGTTATGAAATCTCTTATCGACACTTGCCGGGTAGTTTCATCCGTTGGCTCGTCCGTTTCGGTAGGCAAGTTTATACCGAGGTTTCCGTTTTCAAAGTCGCGGATGGTAACGCTGGAAACAACTTTATCATCTTCTTCAAATTCCAGAGTCAGTGTGTTATCTATTAACGAGTAGGTGATGTTCTCGTCTTCATCGTAATAAACCTGCACATCATCACTTTTCTTTTTTGCGCCAGATCCGTCGATAATACTTCCGTTATACTTGATGGTTCCATCGCTATCTCCAAGTGTAACAGCGTTTACTTTTTCGATAACATCATGGCCAGATTCGCTATCGAAAATATATGTATCGTTACCTGCACCTCCATCAAGAATATCATTTCCTTTGCCGCCTTCTAGCTCGTCGTCTCCATTGCCTCCGATAAGTATGTCTGAGCCGTCTTTGCCTTTTAGAATGTCGTTGTCGTTGCCTCCGTCGAGGAAGTCTTCATGATCCGCCCCATTTAAAATATCATCTCCGCTTAATCCATAAGCTCTAAGACTTTTAAAACTAGTACTAATAGAGTTATTTTCATCATTTCCAACTTTAATTACTAAGTCTCCCAGCAAATGAAAACTATCCTGGTTAAGAAGAAGTTCATTGTTACCCTCTATAGATAAAGCAGTATTGCCTATACCGTTAACATAGGAAAATGTTGAATCTCTAGTTCTTGTATCAAGCTTTGCCGTTAATATTCGTGATATATCTAGAACTGCATCAGGACTGTATTCCGATAAGTCAATATCACCGTAATCGAAATCACCTACTAGTGCAAATGGTAACCCTTTATTCGCAGAGTAAATAATAGATTTTTGGTAGTTCTCACCTTGAGAGTATACATCTATTATTTCATCAACACTTTTTGAAGCAAGATCAACAACTACAGCTCTTTCCGAAGTGTTTGAAATCAACTCTAATGAACGTGAAATGCCAGTCCATAAATCAGGGGACGTACTTCCTCCCAGTAATGAATTCAAGCCATTCACAAGCGCTTCCAAGCTATGCCTTTCAATTTTACTTGCTCCGTCAAGCATTGACGAAAATTGACTTAGAGTAAAGCTCTGATCGATTTTTTCAAACAACCATGCAACGGCGAGTGAATCCGATAAACCAACAGAAGAATGATCTGTTCCAGGCATTCCATATTCAATGTTTACAGCATCCCGTTCTCCATATTGAGTAAAGGTTGACGTGCTGGTAACTATTTCTAACCCATCAACAGCAAAAACATTACGAGCTTCTGAAAAATTTGCATACGAACTTACCCCTCCTAGCTTTTCATAAAACTCATCTTCCCTCATTTCAGTTATTGCACCCGGATTTACGTAAATATAAGACAATAGACCTGCTTCACCAGCACTATTATAACCGTAATAATGATTAGCTAGTTCAGGAAAAAGTCGTCCGAAAGCAACAGCTAGATTTCCTCCTAAGCTATGACCTGTTGCATTGAGTCTTTGACTGAATATGTGACTTAGTCCTAAGCCATCATTTTTTAGTGAACTTTCAACCGTTTCGTTAATTACGGTAACAGGTCCACCCATAGGGATACGGTTAACGCTACGAGTATAGTAATCATAATATTGACCTGCGGGAGTTTTAAGTCGGCTAATGAAGTTTTTTAAATCCACCACCTGATTTTTTGGAACGCCGAATCTTACAATACCATCAATATCAGCATCGAGTATGTCATCTGTAAGTCCAGCAGTTCCTCTGGTAGCTAAAATATATTCTGATGAAGACTCCGCATTGAAGTCTCCATTATTCTTTAACTTAAAGATAGTTGCCGAAAACCCTGATTCGGTATCAGGTTGATGATACTCAACCTCAAAGTTTTTTTTAAAAAAGTCAATTTTTTTACGACTAGTATTCCAATCACTATTAGCAAGCAAAGAAGCCTCTGCCTGACTTTCCGTATTACTCCCAAAGTTAAAATCAACATAAGTTGCAACCGACAAAATAGAGTGGATAAACTCTTTTTCTATAATGCCCATATATTTCTCCTAGTTAAAAACTACTTTTCTTAAAAATGAATCTATACCTGACGAATCAATATTCAAACTACACCGGCCAAAATTATAAGGTAGTAAATATGATATTAATGAATTTTGGCTCATATTATGATTCACTGAAGTCCCTCCTGCGATATTTCCATGCTTTTCCAAGTCGTATATATAGTTTTCAGTAATAGTAAACCCAAATTTATCATACCGCTTGGACCACTGAACAAATCTTATACTCCTTATAACTTCTTGATAATCAATAGATAAAAGTTCATTTTTGTAATATGGAAAAACTTCCAGCTCAACTTTTTTCTCTTTAATCATACTTGGATGGAAGTCACGAACACTTTCCTTTAGCCCCACTAAATATTTAAACCCATCTTTACCAAAATAACCAAAACTCTCCTTCCCTTCTGAATTCAACTTATAAGAACTAGCCCATAACTTTGTATCAACAAAAAAAACTTCAGGCTTATTAACCTTACTCTTTGGATAAAAGAGTATATTCTGACTACATTGGTAGTTATAAATACCCAAATGCACCAAATAAATATAGAATGGGAAAGCGCAAAGCACTGCCGTCATAATTAAGCGTTTTAATGAATAAAATTTCTCATTCTTTTCAAAAAAGGCTCCAGAAAAAGCCCACAACCCTATAAATAAAAATCCATAAAAACCAAGTACCAATATACCTATCATACGAGCTCCTAACTCATTAGTTCTTAATAATGCAACCTAAAATTAAGAATATCTTTCAAATACCAAGTTAAGGTAATCAGACAAACTATTTCTAACGTCAATGCTGCTCTAAAAACATTCGTGTAATAAGGATAAATTACAATAAATGCCAAATATAAATATTTTGCACAAGAGACTGGATCATTGGGGGGGGCAGCAACGACGATTTCTAGAATTATCGAACTTGCTCGACCGCGTATCCCAATGAACGCTTTAACTTATTAAAAAGCCTTTGGTTGAAGGCTTAAAAAAAATCGCAAACAACCAACAAAAAGCAGTATTTTACAAATAACAAGGAAAGCCACACTATATTGAGCCAAAACAAAAGATGCGCCTCCACCTTGAATCATAGAAGTAAATATATGCAATACATTCGGTAACAGAATCCCTAAACTCCCGACCAACATCAGATACTTTCCTTCATTATTTTCAGGCAGACGGTTAAATAATGATGACTTTTTATAAAAAACAAAGACAATAATAGCTAGCAAAATATAGTTTATCAGGTACATTAACCCTAAATACAAAGGAGGGTTTCCTTTTAATATCCCGCTATGCATTCCTCCTAGCATCAACTTAGGGACAACTCCCGTTGGTAAAAATAAGGAAAAAAACATCATCATAGAAAAAAATGTAGACTTCATAAAATCAATCTCATTTACAAATTAAACTTAAATTACTGATCTGAAATTAATATCACATTTTATTAACACTACTGCTCACGAGCACTCTCCAAAACAGTTTTCTTTATCGGCGACAAAATAAAATCAATAATTCGTCGCTCGCCAACTTTTGTTTCTGCCGTAACGGTCATACCTTCGACCAACTCAACCGTTTCTCCTTCTACCTGTATGTCATTCGACTTCAATACCACATTGCCGGTAAACAGGTATTGTTTGGTATGCTGAGTAGATGTATCGAACTTGATGGATTTCAATTCACCTTGTAACAAGCCATAACGAGTAAAGCGATAAGCATCTACTTTTAGCGTTACCGGTAATTCAGGCTTTAAAAATCCAATATCTTTGTTTTGGTAGCTTACTATCGCCTTAAATGGAATCTGATTTTCTTCGTTCGGTTTAGGAGGTAGCCGAACCAAATACCCCTGACCAACGACGACAATATCCACTTTACCAACACATGCCCAGGCAACAGCGCTGAAGAATAAAATAACGATACTCCAGGTGACCCATTTTGCGGCTTTATTAGGTGGCGTTTCTGTGACTTCTAATACAGCAGGTAAAAACTCGTACAGTTCTTTACTAGAAAAACCCTGTTTGGCATCTGTATTTGCTATATTCATGCTGTTTGGTATCCATACAATTTGGCGTAATAGCCTTGCTCTGCCATAAGTTTGTGATGATCACCTTGTTCTATTAGCGACCCCCTATCGAGTACATAAATCTTATCGGCATTTCGAATGGTGGATAAGCGATGCGCAATCATTATTACCGTGCGACCTTTACAAATATCTTTTAAGTTATCCTGAATGATGCGTTCCGATTCGTAGTCCAGCGCACTGGTAGCTTCATCAAAAATTAAAATATCGGGATTGGTAAGTAGCGCTCGGGCAATCGCAATTCGTTGCCGCTGGCCACCCGAAAGATTACGCCCGTATTCACCAACCATGGCGTCATAACCATTTGCCAAACCAATAATAAACTCATGGGCTCCTGCTAATTTTGCTGCTTCGGTTATTCGATCCATAGATGCCGTAGGATCACCAAAAGCAATATTTTCTTTGATGGATTTATTAAAGAGAAAGTTTTCTTGCAAAACAACACCAATCTTTCGTCGTAAATAAGCAGGATCGATAACGGCTAAATCGACACCGCCAACTGTGATCTTTCCCTTTTCTGGTAAATAAAGCTTTTGAATCAGTTTAGTAAGAGTGCTTTTACCAGAACCAGAACGACCTACAATTCCTACTACGGTTCCGCTATTAATGGTTAAGTCAATGCCTTCCAATACACGCGGTGTGTCGGCCTGATATCGAAAACTCAAGTCTTTAAACTCTATATCCCCTTTCAAGTTGACTCCGGTTGCTTGCGCACTAGTCAACGTAGGCTCTTTTGGTGAGTTTAATATGTCACCAAGCCGATCGATGGATACTCGAGCCTGTTGAAAATCCTGCCATACCTGAACCAAGCGAAGAATTGGTCCAGATACTCGGCCTGCAAACATATTAAATGCAATCAATTGCCCCATGCTGATTTGCTGCTCAATCACCAATCGTGCACCGATCCATAGTATTAACAATGTAGTTAACTTATTGATAAAACCTGCGGTCTGATTTGCTATATTTCCAAGGTTTGTCGTTTTGAAAGAAGAAACAACATACCGTGCAAGTTGTTCCTCCCATTGGCGTTTCACTTTGGGCTCTAAGGCCAGAGACTTTATAGTCTCTATTCCATTAACACTTTCCGTTAAAAATGCTTGATTCGCTGCACCGTACTTAAACTTTTCATCCAAACGCCGTTTTAATATAGGGGTGATCACCGCACTCAATATCACATACAAAGGGATCATTAAGGCAACGATTGTAAATAAAGTAGTACTGTAGTAATACATGATGGCAAAAAAGACAAAGCTAAATAGCAAATCGATTACCAGAGTTAAAGAAGTACCGGTAATAAAATTTCGAATACTGTCCAACTCTTTAACTCTCGCGACAATATTACCTACCTGGCGCGACTCAAAAAACGCAATAGGTAGCTTTACCAAATGACTAAATAATTTACTGCCCAACTCTACATCGACTCGATTAGTCGTATGTGAAAAGAGGTAGGTTCGAAGCCCAGTTAGAACGATTTCAAAAATTGAGACGATCAATAAGCCGATGCAGAGCACATCAAGCGTAGTTATGCTCCTATGAACCAATACTTTATCAATCACCACCTGAAAAAATAAAGGAGAAGCAAGAGCTAATACCTGAATGGTAAAAGAGGCAATAAGTACCTGAGTTAGCAGCTTTTTATACTTAGCCAGAGAAGGAATAAACCAGGAGATATCAAACTTTTCTTTTAAGCTTTCGAGCGATAACTGGCGTTTAAATAAAATAGTTCGGCCAGAGTAAAGCTGCTCAAATTCAGAATGAGTGAATGCTTTAACAGAAGACTCTCCATATTGTTGAATTATAATTTGGTCGTCAGTACATCGAACAAGGATGACATACTCACCGGAATCTAATAATCCAACACAGGGAAACAATTCGTTTCGAAAATCTTTTAGTGTCAAAGACTTAACACTAGCTTTTAATCCAGCTTGTTTACTTAATTGGAGTATCTCATTTTGCCCTATCGAACGAATGGAAATACCATGTTCTTCAGCGGTACACTCTACGGAGGTACTTATATCGAAATATTTAAATATCACCGCTAAGCAATAAGCGGGAGATAAACCACTGTCTATTCGTGCGTCCATAAAATAACGATCTTAATCCAGTACTTCAAAAACGGAGCGCGATAATACATAACGAGATAAAAAACATTTAGGGAATTATTCACATTTTCGAGCCATATAACTACTTTTGAGATACTTCGCACGCTTTTTAAATTTCGCTTAAGCACCGTAATGAATAAAAACCATAATCTAATAGTTTCCATCACTTCCACGGTTTACCTTTAAAACCGATAGAAATGACCTATGATTAAGCTAAAACATTGAGTTAAATTAACCACTTACTCGCAAATTACTGGTAGTACAACGTCAATACCAGGCAATTTTGAGGCGAAGAATGAAAATTACCGTTGGAAAAAAGCTCGGCGGTGGGTTTTTCCTAATTACCGTTATGCTTCTGATAGCTGGAGGTATTGGCTTTAATGGTGCCGTTAAACTCGGTGAAAATATTGACTATATCGCTCAAGATGCCCTACCAACCGCACAAGGCAGCAATACTCTATCGTTAGCAATTCAAAAACAAACGGCCTTAACGAATGCTGCAACGGCTACCGCTGAAGTTTCTAGTTCAGAACTCTTAGAGTCCATAAACCATGAAAAACAAAAAGCCGAAAAAGTTCTTCAAATTGTTAGGCTGTCAAAACTCATCTTAAAAAAAGACGCGAAAAAGCTCGAAGACAATTACGAAAATTATATCTCGATGCAGAATCAACTGCTCAGCAGCCACCAACAATATTCCAACGCCTATCAAAAAACACTGGAAGGATTTACAACATTCGACGCCTTTATGAATCGTTTATCCGATTACATCAACTCCCTTTTTTTACTTGAAAACATCGACCAGGGTACTAAGTGGGAACTCGCAAAATCATTTTTTAGGGCTAATGTTGCACTAAAAACACGCTTTTATTATTTACAGCGATTACTCGGTGGTGAAAATAACGAGATTACCCAACAAGGACTTCGTACTTCATGGATCAATTTAGATGATGAAACAGAGCAACTGATAGACGTTGAACCTATGGAAGAAGAAGTCGATTCCGGTGTCTATGAAGGACAAGTTTGGGCCGATGTCATGTCGGAGCTCGTTGGAAATCATAAATCGCTTTTTGATGCGCTCTTAACAAGTTTTGAGCATTTTAATAATATCAAACAAAATTATGAGCAAGCGGAGAGTAGCTTACTGGAGGTCAGCCAGTCTATTTCACAAAAAATCGAGCAGGCCGTCAGCGAGCAAACTCAATCAGCAACAGAAACCAAGCGTAACGTTTACAGTACCATTATCGTTTCCATCATTATCGGAGTTACAATCGCTGTGTTTGCGACCGCTTTTGTTTTGATGACCGTTGTCAAACCTATCGTATATGCCGGCCAACGGATGGAAAATATTGCAGTTGGTGAAGGCGATTTAACGGTTCAACTGCCTGTTAAAGGAAATGATGAAATCACAGCGCTTGGTAAGCATTTCAATGTTTTTGTTGGAAAAATAAAAGCGTTAATCGAAACGATGGTCAATTCCGCAGGTGAACTTTCTAAGTCCGCCAGCACACTGGCAACCGTATCGCACAAAACCAGTAACGCTGCTGAACAGCAAAAATCGGGGAGCGAACAAATTGCAACCGCGTTGTACCAACTGGCGGCTACAGCAAAAGAAGTTTCCAAAAATACCAATGATGCAGAATCCATAGCAACACATGCAAATTCTCGAGTACATCAATGTCAAGTTGCAGTTGAGGAAAATAAAGGAGCCATCAATGCTTTATCCAACGATATTTTTCAAGCAGAACAAGTGATCCATCAGCTTGTGAAAGAAAGCCAGTCTGTAGCCAATATTCTTAATGTGATAAAAGGCATCGCAGAGCAAACTAACTTACTTGCATTAAACGCAGCGATTGAATCGGCTCGAGCAGGTGAGCAAGGGCGAGGGTTTGCGGTTGTCGCTGACGAAGTAAGAACATTAGCGCAACGAACACAGCAATCAACGACTGAAATACAGCAGGTTATTGAGAGTTTACAAGGTCAATCAAATGATGCGGTAACCGTGATGTCATCGAGTCGAGAAAGAGCCGAAGAAAGCGTCAACAAAGCGAATCACATTTACGATTTATTAAAGGAAGTGACTCAAGAAGTTAACAAAGTAGCTAATATGAATACACAAATTTCTGTTGCCGCCGACGAACAAGAGTCTGTAACAGAAAAAGTTACTCAACAAGTTAGTGAAATTAGTCATTTATCGGAACAAACAGCCCATGATGCTAATGAAACGTTACAAACCAGCCAACGAGTAACACAATTGGTGAACGAAATTAAAGCACTCACATCAACGTTTAAACTCATCTAAACCGCCTAAGGAGCTGATCCATCTCCATTGATTAATCACATCTATGCGCTATCGATTCAATATAATTTGATACTTCAATAGGAACCGTTTAGTACGAACAATGAGTTACAGGATTAAATTTTTGTTGAGTAATGAATAGGTTATTGAGTCTCTGATTTAAGCATTAATTAAATAATAGCGTAATCTTAAGCTTTAGATAGAATCAGGATTTCTATTCGTAGAATAAGCTATAATAGCCAAGTTAAACTATGGATTTAAAATGGCAAATACGCTCGCTATAGATACTGTAAACAGAGGTGACGGTTTACCGACTCATCAAATACACTCGCTTTGTTTCGCGGAGCGCCAAATATGGTTAGCAACACCTAATGGACTCGCAATTTATAACGGCGAATCCATAAATGTTCTCAATCAAGAGCAAGGTTTACTCACTCATGGGCTTCGTTCTGTTCGAGTTATCAATGAGTCTGTTATCATTTGTTCGGATCGAGGTATTGACTGGCTCAATATCAAATCGCAAAAAGTTACAGCCTCAATAGACACAACCTCAATAGGATTAGGTTGGTGCGACTCAATTGCACAATGCGAACCAGATAGCTATTTAGTCGCTTGCGCAAATGGTTTGGTTAAATTGCATTTTGAATCCAATAATAGTCCAAGCATTGAAAAGTTAATTGAGTCGGAACAAACATCCCATGTAACACAGCTAAGCTCAGAAAATATCATTTTTCATAGCTCCTCTGAAGAGCTTTGGAGTTATAACCAGCATAAGTTGAAACCACTCCAAATAAAAGAGGCTAGCGATTTTGGTTCGTTCATCAATATTACGCAGTCAGGTTCTGAGTTTATTATTTTATTTGAACTTGGCTTTATACTACTCGATAATAACTCGATCGTTCAAAAATCAGTCTACCTACCCAAAAACATCGAATCCCCTTATGCCATCATTCATATGAATAATGATGATTATCTACTCGCTTTATCCGATAAATTAATAGGACTAACCGTCGTTAACAATCAAATTCAGCATATAAGTACTGTTCTACAGGATATTAGAGTAAACCATATGGTTAAAGATCAAGAGAACCATATTTGGTTAGCAACGGAGCAATCGGGTTTAGTTAAAATATCCGCAATTAACAACTCCATCCAATACATTACAAGCAATAAAAACAACTCTATATTGAGTGTTAACCAATCAAAAACGGGGATATTAGTTGGAGGAAACCGTAAAAGTTTTTACATCTCACATAAAAACAACAAAGTCACTAAAATTCCGACTCTTAATAATTATTCTGTCTGGGATTTACAATATTACAAGGAATTAAATTATGTTGCAGCCACCCAAAAAGGTGTATTGTTATTTAGCTCTATTCGAGACACAAAAGTGCGACTCATTTCCCCGTCTAATTGCGGCCCAGCTCGATGCCTTTACTATATAAAACCAATGCTTTTTTTTGGAACAGTATCTGGATTATACATTTTCGATGCAAGCCTAAATACCTGTCGGGAGATATTGGACAGCGAAAACATATCATTAGGATACGTCTACACATTACGAGTAAAAGACAATGGTACTTTATTTGTTTGCACACTGGGTAGAGGTTTATGGCTACTGAGTATTGACTCTTTAGCGGTTAAGCCAGCTATTACAAACACCACATACCATAATGTGTACGACGTATATTCAATAGGCAAAAATCACATAATTATTGCAACCAACAATTGCATCATCGAACAAAAAAACGGAACATTGAACACTGTATACCAAAGTGAAAGCAGTGTCGCAGCTTGGAGCTGTTGTATGCTCGATAACTCCACCTTACTTCTTGGTGCGCCAAATGGACTGATTATTTACAATGTAAAACATAAAAGTTCAATCACAATCGATCGCATTCCAGTAGATACTTTTTGGGAATTTACAACCAGCCGAAGCTTACTGACTACTGATAAAAATATTGTTTGGTGTGGGTTAAACGACTCACTAACCAGAGTGGATATCCAGCAGCTACTGTCATCGTTACCCAGCATTCATCCCGAAGTGGTTGCTATTAGTTGCAATCAAGCGCATTCATGGGAAAAAAGAGAGCTAAAGCTCACTGAAGGCGAGTGGCTACTTCAAATTACACTGTGCAGCTTTTGGTACTGGACAAAAAAAATGTTTAAATACCAATATCGCCTTATCGGCTTAACTCGCAAATGGACCAGTGTTAATGGGAGTAAAATCATCCTTACCACATTACCTCCTGGCGACTATATTTTAGAAGTTAGAGTAAGCGGTCCCTTCGTCAAAAGCTCCAAAGCTCAGCAGGTTTTATCCATAGTGGTTTCAGCCGGCTCTGCGATTGCTAAAGTTACTCAAAAAGCCAAAAGATCGATCGTACAAACTTTTAACACCATTATCCAAACAAAAGAGCTATTAAAAGTAAAGCGAAGATTCAATGCTCTTGAAGCACTCGTTGAACAAAGAACACAACAATTATCGGTTGCGAATAATAAATTAATGGAAGCAAATAAAGCATTGAAGCACCTCTCGATAAAAGACCCGCTCACCTCCGTTTTTAATCGTCGTCATTTTATTGAAGAGCTTGACAAAGAAATCCGCCGTGCGATGCGTCAAGAAAGCAGTATTGGTTTACTCATGATTGACGTTGACCATTTTAAGCTTTTTAATGATAATTATGGCCACTTAGAAGGCGATGAGTGTTTAAAAGCAGTCGCAAGTGCACTCGTCTCTTGCTGTCATAGAAGTGGCGAATTCGTTGCTCGTTATGGTGGAGAAGAGTTCATTATTACTATTACAGAGACATCACCAAACGAATTGAAAAAAATTGCAGATAACTGTGTAAACGCCATTCGAAACCTTAACATTGAACATAAATCCTCAACGACTGACAAAAATGTGACCATCAGTGTTGGCTACAGTACTCTACTTCCTGAATATCACAACGATAAAAACGAATGGATGGCTTACCGACAAAATCTGATAGCTAAGGCAGATGAAAATTTATACCAAGCAAAGAGTAGTGGTAGAAATAGATCGTTTGGATAAGATTTCAGAAAACGACATCGTTATCAGTTACTTTTTCTCTAACGTACTGCTACAATAATCCATTTCAAACTGTACCGTTGCATGTGTGATATTGAACTCTTTTTCGAGCGTTGAATGAACTCTTTTGAGTAAATCATCGAGCTTATCCAACGAATCGACTTTAATATGCAAAGTCATTAACACTTCTTCATTGTTTAAGCTCCACGTGTGTACGTGGTGTACGTTTTCTACTTGCGAAAATTTTTTTTCTAAATGTTCTTTAACTTCGGAAACATCAATATGTTGCGGCACACCTTCTAATAATATATGTACAGAGTCTTTAATCAATAATACGCCACTTCTTAGCACAAGAGCCGCAACAACCAATGAAAGTGCAGGATCGATCCAAAGCCAACCTAAAAAATAGATAACAACTCCGGCAACTATAGCTGCAACCGAACCCAGCAAATCACTCAGTACATGTACTAACGCCCCCCGTATGTTTAAATTATGGTGTTCACCCGAATGCAGCATTTTAAATGCAACGATATTGACGATTAAGCCAATGCTTGCAATCAGCAACATTAAAGGAGCGTCAATATCGCGTGGCGATTGAAATCGTTCTAAGGCTTCGAACAGGATCCAAAGCACGATAAGACAAAGAAAAATGCCATTCAAAAAAGCCGCTATGACTTGATAACGTTGATGACCGTACGAGTGTTCATCATCTGGAGGTTTTCTTCCTGCAATGAAAGCGGCCCATGCCATACCTAAAGCCGCAGCATCGGTGAGCATATGGCCGGCATCCGCTAACAGCGCCAAGCTTCCAGAAAGCCATCCACCAACAGCTTCCACCAACATAAAAGTAAAAATGATCATAAAAGACCACTTGAGTACCTTTTCATTGTGTCGGCGCTGATTTGTATGTGCGTGTATTTTCATTTAAGTTCTAAGTTCTAAGTTCTAAGTTCTAAGTTCTAAGTTCTAAGTTCTAAGTTCTAAGTTCTAAGTTCTAAGTTCTAAGTTCTAAGTTCTAAGTTCTAAGTTCTAAGTTCTAAGTTCTAAGTTCTAAAAAGGATGTTGTCCACACTCTGCCATGTCAACTTTACTTCTGATTTTCTTACTACTTATCACTTATTGCTTATTACTTAGTACTTAGTGCTTAGTGCTTAGTGCTTAGTGCTTAGTGCTTAGTGCTTCGCATTTAGCATTCAGTAGGTATCAAAAACCAGTGCATCAACAATCCAATCTCCCATTTGAATACGTTGAGCATACTCCCAACCTTTGGTCACTTTCCCAAATACAGTATAGCGTCGATCCAGATGAAGATTGGGCGCGAGGTTAATAAAAAATTGCGCACCACCTGTGTCTTTACCGGTAGTCGCCACGCCAACCGTACCAGGTTGATGCGAAATTAAATTTAATTCTTCTCGGATTGCATAACCGACGCTGCCAGAACCATCAGCATGTCTCTCTCCACCCTGCGCTACGAAATTTGGGATCACTCGTGAAAAAACACTGCCATGGTAATAACCGTCACGAATGAGCTGAACAAAATTATGTGCGGTGAAAATCGCTTGGTCGTTTAAAGTTATTTCAAACTCTCCTCGATTGGTTGTTACACGAATTCGCATCCCTATTGCTTTTACCGCTGTATCAAAATCAGGAGAAGGTATTGGAATAGCTTTTGATTCCTTGTTCGATTGTATACTGGGGCTATCCATGAGTTGACGAATGACGTAAGGATCATTATCTGCGGTGAGTTGTTTCATTAGGTCTTTATTAGACTTATTTGACTTCCGTAATAATGAGAGTGCTTTTACTTTTAACCAACGAGACTTTTCTACCGTGATTGTTTCAATCAAGCTTTCAATTTTATCCGGGTGAAATTCTGCAAGATGATCCAATGCAATACCCGTGAGCCAATCATTGTTACGTTCTGAAACCGAGTACAACGCTCGCGCTTTTATTTTACCATTAGCCTTCGGTAATAAACTTTCAAGCGCAACGGCAGCTACTGCACCTTCACTTTCCAAAAACACGCTAAGCATCGGATCAGCAATCAAATTGTTATCGGCAAAGTCGGCTAATGCTCTTAACGATGCTACGACCAAGGGTTGCTCTTCGCTCGATAACAGAGGTAATAACGATAGCGAATGTCGTCGATCCGTTCGGCGAGACCAAGTTTTAATTAACAGTGCTTTTGCCCGAATGTGTTTTGCGTCATCAATAGTGTTGATTAAAGCTCGTTCAGAATAAAAAGCGTCTACGCCAGAAAGCCTTGATAACGCAAAAGCCGCTTGTACCGATGAAAAATTGTCTTCAGTTGAAAGTTTTAACAATGAAGGATAATTGACTTCTGCTTTCAAAGACGCACTGTCATGCCAGGTAAACAGTAATCCGATGGCTTGTGCCGCATATCCCGACGTTGGAGCATGAGCTAACGCGTTATTTAACACAATTAATGCTCCTTCTCCTCCCAAATTGCCAATAGCCAATAAAATTTCTTGCTGAACGGTAATATGCGTTTCTTTTTGCAACGCTAATATTAATTGGGGGAGCTGCTTCGGGTCTTCAGCAATACCTAAGGCCATAGCTGCAGTTCGACGCACTTCGAACTTTGGATCGTTTAAATATTCTACAATTATGGCGGCCGCTTTATCGCCCCCGATTCTCCCCAAACTTAATACCGCTGCACGACGATCAGCAAAAGATTCAGATTTTAAAGCAGGCACGAATTTTTCTAACTCAATCTCGCGTTGATCCGCCAATTGATAGACATTTGACGTTAAAAAGGAAAGATTTTCATTTCGGCACCCTGTTAAGGCCAAGGTCGAAATCAATATCACCCAACCAAGTTGAGATAATGTTGTTGTTTTTCTTGAGCTCAAAGCTTGGCCCTCTATATTTTGTTCAACCACTGACAGATTATCGCCAGAGCTGCTAAAATTAGCGCAATTTTTTTGACTGGTGAAAAAACAAATATGGCACAGTTTATTTATACCATGAATCGGGTGAGCAAGGTGGTGCCCCCGAACAAAACCATTATTAAAGACATTTCCCTTTCTTTTTTTCCCGGCGCAAAAATCGGCGTGCTCGGGCTTAACGGCGCTGGTAAGTCCACCGTTCTGCGCATCATGGCAGGCGTCGATACCGAATTCGATGGTGAAGCACGGCCACAACCGGGCATTAATATCGGCTATTTACCGCAAGAACCTCAGCTAGACGAAAGCAAAGATGTACGCGGCAACGTTGAAGAAGGTTTGGGCGAGGTAAAAATCTGGCTCAAACGCTTTGAGGAAGTCAGCAATGCCTTTGGCGAACCCGATGCCGACTTTGATGCCTTACTTGCGGAACAAGCCGAGTTACAGGATAAAATTGAAGCCGCTAATGGTTGGGAGATTGATCGCACACTGGATCGCGCAGCCGACGCGTTACGTTTGCCGCCTTGGAATGCAGAAGTAAAGCATTTATCCGGTGGTGAAAAGCGACGGGTTGCTTTGTGTAAATTACTCCTGTCGAAGCCCGATATGTTATTACTCGACGAACCCACCAACCACCTCGACGCCGAATCTGTTGCTTGGCTGGAGCGCTTTCTGCACGACTTTACCGGTACCGTGGTCGCCGTAACCCATGATCGTTACTTCCTCGATAATGCGGCCGGTTGGATATTGGAACTTGATCGCGGTCATGGCATTCCATGGGAAGGAAACTACTCTTCCTGGTTAGAGCAAAAGCAAAACCGTCTGGAGATGGAAGAGAAGCAGGAAACGGCGCATCGTAAAGCCATGAAAGAAGAGCTTGAGTGGGTGCGCTCGAACGCGAAAGGGCGTCAAGCGAAAAGCAAAGCGCGTATGCAGCGCTTTGAAGAGCTGTCATCACAAGAGTTCCAAAAACGAAATGAAACACGCGAACTTTATATTCCACCCGGTCCACGACTAGGTAGCCATGTTATTGAAGCGCAAAATGTACAAAAGAACTTTGGCGATAAAGTACTGTACAGCGATCTTAACTTCCGCTTGCCACAAGGGGGCATCGTCGGCATCATCGGACCAAATGGTGCGGGTAAATCCACACTCTTCAAAATGTTGATGGGCTTAGAAAAACCAGATGCCGGTGAAATCAGTATTGGTGAAACCGTTGAGCTTGCCTATGTCGATCAATCGCGAGATGCTCTCGACGGCAATAAAACCGTGTGGGAAGAAATTTCGGATGGTTCCGACAATATTACGGTTGGCAACTACACGGTGCCTTCACGAGCTTACGTTGGCCGGTTTAACTTTAAAGGATCGGATCAACAAAAATTCATCAAAGATCTCTCAGGCGGTGAGCGCAACCGGGTACATCTTGCAAAACTGCTACGTTCTGGCGGCAATGTACTATTACTGGATGAACCGACCAATGACCTGGATGTAGAGACATTGAGAGCGCTGGAAGATGCGTTGTTGGCATTCCCCGGTTGTGCTGTGGTAATCTCGCATGACCGCTGGTTCCTGGATCGCATTGCAACGCACATTCTGGCTTTTGAAGGAAACAGTGAAACGGTATGGTTTGAAGGAAACTATGCTGAGTACGAAGCCGATCGCAAACGACGGTTGGGTGCTGATGCCGATCAACCACATCGTATCAAATACAAAAAGATGGGTAATGACTGATTACAATAACGAAAACTGACAGGAGACGTTAAATGGAAATGTCCGAACAACAAATCATGGCTATCATGGCTGGTATGGGTACCGTTTTTTTTGTCATACTCGGTGTCATACTTGTCATTTATATACTGTTTTTGGTCAGCTTATACAAAGCGCTGGAAAATGCAGGCGAGGAAAATCGCGCAATGCAACCGGGGTTAGTGTTTTTGAATTTGATCCCGATTTTTAACTGGGGGTGGATGATCTACACAGTGATTAAAGTTGCCGAAGCCATAACACGTAAGCATCAAGCCCATGGGGTGGAAGATAATGGTGAGGGAGCAAAAACCATTGGCCTTGTGTTCGCCATTGCCAATGTTTGCCAGATTATTCCTGTCGTTAATATTATTGCTTTCTTTGTTGCACTCATTTGTTGGATCATCTACTGGGTGAAAATTTCAGGTTATAACTCAGTCATGCCCAACTTACCGCAATCGGAAAGTGCAGCTTAATAACTTTTTAATAAAGCCATCTGTTGTCATTTCAGGTGGCTTTCCTAGTTAGCCCTTTACCGCTGCGGTTGAGTCTCTCACTACTAATTCCGGGCAAAAACGAACACTTTGTTCAGTAGAGTCTTTTTTCGATTTATTCTGCAATTTATCAATTAATAAGGCCGCAGCAGTCTGAGCGATCGTTTCGTTCGGTTGATGTGCAGTCGTTAATTTAGGCCAAGTTTGACGCGAGAAAGGACTGTCTTCAAACCCGACAATGGACAGTTGTTGTGGGATCTCCACGCCAGCCAACCGCGCTGCAAATAAAGCACCCGCCGCCATTTCGTCATTACTGGCGAAAATCGCCGACGGTGGCTTTTTACGTGCTAACAATTTTTTTGCACCTGCTACCCCCGAGTCGAACGAATACTCACCTTCGATTATCAACGACTTACTCATACGAATTCCGTTTTCTTCCAGTGCATCTTGATAACCTGCCAACCGTTCGCCAGTCGATTTATGTTCTTGTCCACCGCATAAAAAGCCGATACGAGAATGCCCGAGTTCAATCAAATGTTGAGTAATATGATAGGACGCAGTTCGGTCATCGACTAATACGCAATTGATGTTTTGCTTATCGACTTTTGAGCCGGAAACAATGCGCACAAATTGAATATCCAACTTATTTAGCGCTTTTTCGACAGTTGGCATTTCCGAATAAGGCGGTGTTAACACCAGTCCAGCGATCCGAGAATGTTTAACTAGCGATGAAATTTCTTCGATAAATTTATTTTCCGAAGGCTGACAGGGATGGATCAGCAATTCGTATCCGCGTTTGCGACACTCCGACAATATCCCTTTTTGCATATCTATCACGTAATAAGCATTGGGATTGCTGTATACGAAACCAATAATATACGACCGGGTGCTGGCAAGGTTACGCGCGGCCTGATTGGGTTGGTAATTCAGGTCTTTTACTGCTTCCATCACTTTATTGAAAGTATCTTGCCGTACAGATGGTTCTTTATTGATCACCCGCGATACCGTTTTCATAGAAACACCAGCTCGCTTGGCAACGTCATTAATGGTTACACTCATAAAATAATTTCAGTTCTTGTTATTTAATTATTGGTACTCATGTACAACACACAAAAGCCAGCTCAAGATAAGAAAATTGAGTTACTAACGCAGAGTTCGTTTTATTTGGCCGTCAATGAAACGTTTCCTATTTGCAACAGCAAAAAGTCACTTCTGGTTTAGCAAAATTTAAGCAATTATCGAAAATGTTATCCATTGGATACTTATCTCCAATTCGTCTTACCCGCCATTAAATCACGATACGGTTCATTTGTCAGCGTTGTCATGTTTCAACCGGCGGCTGGTAAAGTGTTACGCGATCCCGACCATTTTGCTTACTGAGATATAATGCGTCATCTGCCCTATTTATGCAGGTATGAACATCCCAATTTCCACGCTCAATATCACACACTCCCAGAGATACCGTCACTAATAACGGCTGCTGCTGTTCACCAAAATAAATGATGGGTGACGCCCGCAGCACTGTTCTTATTTTTTCAGCCAACTGTAGGGCTCCATCAGCATCGGTTTCCGGTAATAAAACAATAAACTCTTCACCCCCCCAACGTGCTAGACGGTCTTGCGCCCGAATCAACCGCTTGGTCAAGTTTGCGACATTCACCAACACATCATCGCCACAGTCGTGGCCAAAATTGTCATTAATCGATTTAAAATAGTCGATATCAAACAATATAACGCTAAATCCGATTCCACTTCGATTGGCTCGAGCAAATTCACTTTGAGTAACTTCATTAAAAGCGCGCCGATTAAATAACGAAGTTAAAGGATCGATTCGTGCAATAGCGGTCATCTCTTCCAACGCTTTATCTAATGCTTGCTTGTTGTCCGCAATTTCACGTTGGGCTTTTTGTAACAAACGAAATCGATCCAAAACCAGATACAGTGCGACTATAAACAACACTGCCATTACAGCGATATAGAATCGCTCTTTATTTTCATTAGCTCCACTGCTCAATTGAACAGGTTCATCTGTTTCGGTTGACACTGAATTCACGTCAAATAAGACATTGCTTTGCTGAAAGTCCGCAACTTGGAGCCAATCAACCACAGCCCAGTGCATCTGCTGAAAAGGAGCTTCGTCTATCGGTAACCTTTTACAAACATCCGTTTCGGCTATATCCAGCGACATAACCAACCAAAATTGAATGAAACAGCTCAATAAACAATTCATTGATGCGGTGTACCGCTCCAGATGCTCTACTTGTTTCAACAGCAAAAACAAAAATATGAATGGTGGAGAAACACGAACGTTTGAGACTATCTCAATACTATAGGATATTTGAAGACTTTCTGCGGCACTCGACTAAGATCAGGTTAAAATCAGGCCGTATTAGGTACTATGGTTTTATTGATTCGCAATTAAAAAAGGGGAGTGGTCACTCCCCTTTCAATGACATCAAGTAAGAAGCACTTACATACTAGGCATGCCTTGCATGGGTTGTCCATTTAACATCGGCATCCCATTCTGGAACGTAGCGTTTACTTTTAACTTACCATCTTCCTTCACCAAATAATTCATTTGTGCCCATTGTTCGATCATCGGCGTCATTCCTTTTTTAGCAAAATAAGCTTCAGGCGCTTCAGCATCAAATACCGCACTTAATGCCGCCATAATCGCCATCGGGTTTTGTGGATCCATTTTGTCTTTGTCGACATTTACATCTAATGCTGCAGTGATCAAACCATCTTCTGTGAGTACCTGTGTATTTTTGATCTGCATACTCGGCCCTTTTTGCACCAGTTGCATCATCATATTCATCAACTGCATGTTATAAGCCGAAACATCTTGGCCATCGATGGCCGCTTGCTGCATTTTTTGGCTAACATCTCCGATTTGTTGCAATAGAGCAATATCGAGGCCATTAAAGTACATGTTAACTCGATTGTCGGTGTACTTTTCACCAGCAAGGTTAAATCGATCTGAGCTCATTTCGATCGCCATATTCATTGCGTTTTCGTCTTCTACACTCGCCACACCTTTAATGATCAGGTTGTCCATTTTGAAAAACTGACCGCCCTGATTAAACGCCACCTCTTCAACACTGTAAGTGCCTTCGCCTTGATAAATAGCGGTACCGTCCATAATGTTGCCAGACACACGCGTTTGATCGAAATCGAGCTTAACCCCGTTGATTGACAACCCTTCTTGCGTGCTGGTTTCGGTTACCGTCATACCAGGCCATACGCCTTGACCGGCAATTTTTTCGAAAGAGATATCCGTATTGAAGTGCACTTCGGCCGGTGAAATGTTCACCTGTGTATTTTGCTCACTAAAATCAAGCCCTTTAAAGAGAAGGTCACCCACTACGGCACCTGAAAAATGGGATAACACATGGATATCAAATAAATCATCAGCATCAATGTTTTGTGGAATATCTTTTTTCAACTTTTCACCAGGAATAACTTCAGCATTGATAAAATACCAACCCAATTTTATGCCTTGATCGGTAAACAGCAGTGGCCCATACGACTGCTGTTGTTTAATTTGAAACAACACATCCGGTTGATTTTTTAATTGAATATCAAGAACAGCGGTCGCTGATAAAAAACCCTTCTCTTCGTGGCTTAATACCGCGTCAAGCTGAGGATTTTTTTGCAACTCTTTTAGCTCTTTATTAAAAACCTCTTGTGATTGGCTTTTAACAAACAACACCAGCCCTACATACACTGCGGCCAATACCACAATACCAATGATGAGTTTTTTCATGAGTTTCCCTTGAATGGTTATGAGAGTAATTTAAAAATTTTTGAAGTTCGCTAGCTCCAGTCTCCACTGGAGCGAATACCTTACGCTTCAAGCAATGCCCGAGCGATCGTTCGAATCCCCTTTCCGGTTCCTCCAGCAGACAAGCCGCCAGCATCACTACCCAGCATACAAGCCGCCAGGTCGAGATGTACCCAACGCCGCCCTTGAGATACAAAACGCGATAAAAAGCCGGCAGCATTACTAGCACCACCAGGGCCGCCACCTTTCACCGGACGACTGTTGGCCGTATCCGCGTAACTGGAAGGTGTTGTTGCAACGTGAAAAGGCTCCAAAGGCAGTGGCCAATGTTGCTCATTTTCTTGTTCTGAATAACGCAATATATCCTTTGATAACTGCTTATCGAATGCAAACACCGCATTATAATGCTCACCGAGCGCGGTAACTGCGGCACCGGTCAAGGTTGCCGCATCTATGATGAGTTCAGCACCCGATTCGCTGGCCAGGATCAAGCCATCAGCCAATACCAGGCGCCCTTCGGCATCGGTGTTTAAAACTTCCACCGTTACGCCATTACGATACGTAAGAATATCACCCAGTTTATAAGCGTGTCCGCTGATCAAGTTTTCTGCACAACACAAGTACAGTTTGACACGCTTATTCAATCCACGTTGAATGGCCAGTGCAAGTGCTCCAGTCACCGTTGCTGCACCGCCCATATCACCTTTCATGTACAACATGGACTCACTCGCTTTGATGCTATAGCCACCGCTATCAAAGGTAATGCCTTTTCCAACCAAAGCCGCTATGGGTGCCGCGTCACCCCATCCATTGGGCTGAAAGTCGAGCTCCAACAGGGCCGGTGGACGATCACTGCCTCGACCGACACCATGAATACCCACCAGGCCTTGTTGCTCCAGTTCTTCACCGCTGATGATTTTAAAGCTGACATTTTCCGGAGCCAAACTCGAAATATATTCCGCAGTCTCTTGTGCCAACACCATGGGTGACAGATCTTCTGGAGTACGGTTGACCTGGGTACGAGTCCAATAGCTGGAAGTAATCAAAGATTGCAACTCTTTATCTTCTTTCTCTCCTAAACTAAGCCACTCGACTTCCGGGATAAATTTGGGAGAAAAAGCTGCCTGAGCAAAAGCAAACTGGGCTTCCAGATCCCACTGTTCACCTTCCAGTTTGAAGCGTTCAAACCCCAGTGCGAGCATTTGCCGGGCTCCAATACGAATTTGTTCTTGACTCATATGAGGCGTGATATGAATGGTCGCTCGGTTTTCATTAATTGACAGATTGGATTTGGCGTTCCACGCGCCCGCAGCTGACTTAGAAGAAAGCTGTACAATCAGTTGATCAGTCATGGAAATTCCTTTGTGGTTGGTTTTGTTCGATTTTGGTGATTTGCGACCCGGAAGGCAAGACGAATTTCCGGATCGAAGACTGGACTGGAACAGCGCTTAAAATAAATGCCCCAATTTGCCATGTTTAGTTGACAGGTATTTCTCATTGTGCGGATTTTTACCGTATTTCATAGGCACACGTTTCACCACTTTAATGCCGGCTTTTTCTAGTGCAGCAACTTTACGTGGATTATTCGTCATAAGTTGAATACGCGATACATTAAGCGCCTGCAATGTTTGCCCGGCGAGCGTAAAGTCACGCGCATCCGCAGCAAAGCCAAGCGACTCATTGGCTTCAACCGTATCCATCCCCTGATCCTGTAGCGCATAGGCTCGGATTTTGTTAACCAAACCAATGCCACGTCCTTCCTGACGAAGATAAAGCAATACACCGCGACCGGCTTCGGCAATTTTCTGCAGAGCGGCTTCAAGCTGCGGACCGCAATCACAGCGCATGGAAAACAAGGCATCACCGGTTAAACATTCGGAGTGAATTCGCACCAATACGGGCTCATCGCCGGTGAGATCGCCCATAGTCAGTGCGACATGCTCTTTGTGAGTTTCAGGGTCTTCCAGCGCGTGAATTTCAAACTCACCCCAGGCAGTGGGTAATTTCGCTTTAGCGGCATCAATTAATGGCATAGTCTTTCCAGATTATCGGAACATCCGCTGTTTCCGCAACATCTCAAGTGTCCTACTTGACCAGACAAGGATAAATACGTTTACCGTAGGTATTTTACATCAAAGTGTCCTGTTTCCGAACTTTAACTCTTTGGCTTTTGCATTGCGGCATAATAAAATTCGGTGGCCAGCTGCCAATATTGCTCCCAACTGATGGGGCAGCCATCATGACCCGCTCGCTCCAACACGAACTGTGCATTACGCGCTGTAGAGGCAAGTTTTTTGCCGTGCTCTATCGGGATGACCTGATCCTCAGTGCCATGAATAATTAATGTTGGAATGTTATGTTCAGAGAGTCGTCGCTGCGTATCGAGTGTGTCTTTCAGCAACCAACCCGGTACCCCTTTCTTAGTCACAAAGGGCCGCAAACTGGTAAAAGTCGACATTAACCACAGGCAAGCCAAAGGACGATGGTCGAGCAACAAGGAAATCACCCCACCCCCCATCGAACGTCCTAAACCGATTATTTGCTCGCTATCCACATCACCCCGTGCACAAAGCCAGTCGTACGCGGTGCAAAGCGTTTGCTGAAACGTAAGTTCGCCAGGGTGTCCGTCACTGCGACCATAACCAGGGTACTCCACCAACAAACAATGAAATCCTCGCTTTTGCAACCCTATCAAACGCTCTTCCCAGCCATCAATCACGCCCAGTTGACCATGCGCAACAATAACAGCAGGCGAACACTTACTTTCGCTATGAGCCTTTAACCACCATATTTCAGTTTTTCCCCAAGGGTGTTGCAACCAGAAGCTTTCGGCAACTTTTGGGTTTCCATCGCCCGGAATTCGCAATTGATGTAAAGGGAAAAGCCACCGTCGCTGTAATTGATAAAAAACAGCCCAATACACCGTAACACCGACAAACGGTAATAAAAACAACCACAAATTCAACTAAACTTTTCCTATAAAACATGATTCTTCCTCTATTATGCGTGAACTTTGCCAAGTTAAGGAAATCGATGAAGCAAAAGGATTAATCGTTTCCCTTTCGGAGCCCGACGATGTATTGCTCATTCGACGCGGAGAGCACATTGCCGCCTACGTAAACCGCTGCCCTCATGCAAATGCCCGGCTCAATATGAACAGCGAACGCATCATCTCTATCGATGAATATCATATTTTTTGCTCAGTTCATGGTGCACAATTCCATCCACTTTCAGGAAAGTGCGTGCTTGGCCCTTGCCGTGGAATGTATTTGAAACCACTGCCAATTAAAGTGGAACGGGATCGAGTCTGGCTTTTGACCGAAGACGATTGAGTTCTTATACTCAGCGACTTTTTTACTCAGAAGCGTTCACATGCAATTTCAACCTCCTCTTACTGCAGCAACGTTACAAAAACGGTATAAACGATTTCTCGCCGATGTTGAGTTAGAAAATGGTGAAGCCATCACGGTGCACTGCCCGAACACAGGCTCCATGAAAGCCTGCTGGGAGAAGGGCTGGCGCGTTTGGCTGCACGACTCGCAAAACGCCAAACGCAAGTACCGTTATACTTGGTGTATCACTGAAAACCACGAGGGCGAGCGTATTGGAGTAAATACTCACTTTGCCAATAAACTGGTCGAAGAAGCCATAGCGTCCGGTGTGATCCAAGAAATTGGCGATTACTCCTCACTGCAACGAGAAGTGAAATACGGTGATGAAAACAGTCGTATCGATTTTTTAATCCAACAAAACAAACATCCCCTGTACATCGAAGTGAAAAGCGTCACCCTGAAAGAGTCGGACGGCATGGGTTATTTCCCAGATGCCGTTTCCACACGAGGGCAGAAGCATTTGCGAGAGCTTATTTCAATAGTAACGTCAGGAGCAGGTCGAGCCATGTTGTTGTTCTGCGTTCAGCACAGCGGAATATCAGAGGTCCGAGGTGCAAGCCATATTGATCCTGAATACACATCTTTACTTAAACAAGCACACCAAGCGGGAGTGGAAATAGTCGCTTACGGCACTGAGTTATCACCAAAGTCACTGGCAATTAAGCACCCCATTAAGGTCACTCTTTGAGCGACGAACAGAAATACTCCTTATAACAGACTACACTTGAAAACCGGGATTTTGTCCCCATATGCTATCCGCCGCGAAAAAAGTATGCTATATATCCGCGGCTATGAATCTTGCTGCGTAACGGTGATACACCAACTGGCTTAAAGTAGTGCGCAGTAACGTTGTATTAACCTGATTTTAGCTGGGAGCAGTCAATGGCTCGAAAACCCCAAAAAGCAGCGACGTCGACCACCTTAGGTAACTTAGGGATCGCGCCCTATAAAGAAAAGAAAGGCGAAGAATACATGAACGCCGATCAGCGCGCCCACTTCCGGAATATTCTGGAAACCTGGAAAAAGCAGTTGATGGAAGAAGTAGACCGGACGGTGAACCACATGCAGGACGAAGCGGCTAATTTTCCGGATCCGGTGGATCGCGCCAGCCAAGAAGAAGAGTTCAGCCTAGAACTGCGCACCCGCGATCGCGAGCGTAAGCTACTGAAAAAAATTACCGGCTCCATACAGGACATTGACGACGAAGAATACGGTTACTGCGAGTCTTGCGGTGTAGAGATTGGTATTCGTCGATTGGAAGCCAGACCAACCGCCAACCTCTGTATCGACTGCAAAACTTTGGCAGAAATCAAAGAAAAACAACTGGGTAAATAGCTGTACTGCCAAACCATGGCTGATCCGCAGTTTTCGTTAAATACCATCCGAATAACCTGGGCGCGTGCGCGCCCTTTAATCAATGACCTCTTCTTCTAAAGTTACTTATAGAGGCCGTTTCGCCCCTTCTCCCTCTGGGCGCCTACACTTTGGTTCTCTAGTGGCCGCGGTAGCAAGTTATCTTGATGCTCGAGCACATGACGGAGAGTGGCTGGTGCGCATGGAAGATTTGGATCCACCGCGTGAGCAGCCTGGAGCAGCAACAGAAATTTTGAAAACGTTGGAAGCCTTTGGTCTTTTCTGGGACGGGTCGGTGCTCTTTCAAAGTCAACAAAACACTCTTTATGAAGCACGCATTGCCCAACTACAGCTTCAGCACCGTATCTATGCTTGTCAATGCAGTCGTAAAAGCATCCGAGAGAGCGGTGGCGTTTATCACAACCGGTGTCGCGACAAGCGTATACCTTTCTCCGCTAACATGGCCTTGCGTTTTAAAAACCTTCAGCCGGTTTCCCAATTTAAAGACACGCTTCAAGGTAACATTCAACTGCCCCTCTGTCAGGCTGCAGAAGATTTTATCGTGAAGCGCCGAGATGGGCTGTTTGCCTATCAATTGGCGGTTGTAACCGATGACATTGAGCAAGCGGTCAGTGTGGTTGTACGCGGTGCTGACTTACTTGACTCTACACCGAAACAAATGGCCCTTTATCAGGCATTCGCCGCACCCACACCCGAATACCTACATATTCCATTGGCAATGGGTAGCGATGGTAACAAGCTCAGTAAACAAAACTATGCACCGGCGATACAACCAGCCCAAGCTCAAGCTCATTTGCTCGAAGCTTTAACATTTCTAGGTCAACAGCCACCACCGCAACTGAAAGATGCCGGTTGCGAAGAAATCTTAAATTGGGGCAGACAACACTGGTCTCGCAAGGCCATTCCGGAAAAACAACACATAACTGTACCGACAACGAGTTAGCGCTGTACTGAGGTAAGCGACCGGACCCCAGACTTCCAAAAATAATGCTAACTGGTATGATCCGCTGCTCGATGGTATGAACTGGATGATGATGATAAAAAAGCTCTGGCAAAAATGGTTTACTGGAAAGGGAAATATTAGCCCGCTGGAACCCGTGGTTTTACCGCGCGAAGCTCACGCTATCTCGCGAAAGGAGATCAGTGTCAATGCCCTTAAAGTACTTAACCGCTTACACAAGGCCGAATACGAAGCCTACTTGGTTGGTGGTGGTGTGCGGGACATTTTGCTTGGCTTACACCCGAAAGACTTTGACATCGCCACCAGTGCGACTCCCGAGCAAGTAAAACGTTTATTCCGAAACTGTCGCATCATTGGCCGTCGTTTTAAACTGGCGCACATATTGTTTGGCCATGAAATTATCGAAGTCGCAACCTTTCGCGCACACCATTCCGAAAAAAACCCGCACGGCGAACAACACGCTTCCGGCATGTTGGTACGCGATAACGTATACGGCTCGCTAGAAGAAGATGCACTACGCCGCGACTTCACCATTAACGCACTCTATTATTCGAGTGACGACTATACCTTGAAAGACTTTACGGGTGGTTTGGAAGATTTGAAAAAACGCCAGCTTCGACTGATCGGTGATCCTCTCACTCGTTACAAAGAAGATCCGGTAAGGATGTTACGTGCCATTCGCTTAGCGGTAAAACTGGATCTGGCCATTGAAGACAATACCGCAAAACCGATTATCCCGAATGCCAACTTAATGAGTAATGTATCGGCGGCCAGGCTCTGGGATGAAAGCCATAAATTACTGTTGGCTGGGCATGCTCGTAATACGGTTCATCAACTCCAGCACTATCGCCTGTTTGAGCAGTTGTTTCCAGCAACCGCGCTTTGTTTAAGCAAAGAAAAAGATAACGAACAACGCTTTCAACGTTTTATCGATTCTGCACTTGAAAGTACCGACTTACGTACTCGACAAGAAAAGCCAGTGACACCTGCTTTTTTGTACGCCGTGTTTTTATGGCAACCTTTAAAAGAGCGCGCGGATTTACTTCGTCAGCAAGGCATGAGTGTGAACGATGCCTACCACAAAGCAATGAGTCACGTGATTGGCGAGCAAACGCAGTTTATTTCTATACCCAAGCGATTTGCTCTGGTCATGCGTGATATTTGGGCACTGCAGCCGCGACTGGAAAATCGTACTCACAAATCTTACCGCTTGCTAGAGCACCCGAAATTCCGTGCTGCTTACGACTTTCTCGTTCTACGCGCCAGCGGCAACCCAGATCTCGAGCCTATTGCAAGTTGGTGGACCCGATTTCAAGAAGCCTCAGCCGAAGGCCAACGCAGCATGCTACAAGCGCTTTCAAGCAGCAATAAACCGAAACGAAAGCGTCATTACAACAAACGCCGCAACCCAAAGCGTCAACGCGGCAATAAAGCGTCATGAGTACGGTGACCGCCTATATTGGCATCGGTAGTAATTTACTGGAACCAATAACGCAAACCAAAATGGCTATCGATTTACTGGCTCAAATGAATCATAGCAAGTTACTCAAAGTCTCTTCATTGTACCGCTCAGCTCCCATGGGCCCAGCCAACCAAAACGACTACATCAATGCCGTTACAGCATTGCAAACCACTCTAACGCCACTGGCCCTGCTTGACGCAATGCAGGCCATCGAAAACCAACAAGGTCGCATACGTAAAGCGGAACGTTGGGGACCCCGCACACTCGACCTGGATCTGCTGTTATACGACGATAAAGTCATTGACCTGCCACGATTGCAAGTGCCACACTACGGACTTAAAGTTCGAAACTTTGTCGTGTTACCCCTATTCGAAATCGCCCCTGAACTCATTTTACCAGATGGGCAACCTCTGAACCTACTGGCGGAACAAACTTCAACAACTGGCATCGAGAAATTAACGTGACGCAATTTATTAATAAAAAATTCATTGCCGTTGAAGGACCTATCGGTGTAGGGAAAACCACACTCGCACGCAAATTAGCAGAGTACTATCAGGCCGAACTGTTAACCGAAGGTGAGGAGCTCAACCCTTTTCTGCCCCGCTTTTATCAAGACCCCAAAACCGGCGCATTACCGACGCAACTTCATTTTTTATTTCAACGTGCACAACAGTTAAAAGAGTTGCGCCAGTCGGATATGTTTATATCCAGTTATGTGGCCGATTTTTTAATGGATAAAGATCGCCTGTTTGCACAGGTCACACTCGATAGTGACGAGCTCAGTTTATACAACCAAGTGTACGATAATTTAACCATCGATACACCGCAGCCAGATTTGGTGATTTATTTACAAGCTCCCGTAGATGTATTGATGGATCGCATTCGTAAGCGCGCTCGTCACTACGAAGTACCGATACACAAAGAGTATCTACAGAAAGTTTCCGACGCTTATATGGAATTTTTTCATTATTACCAGAGTTCGCCGCTGTTAATTGTGAATGCTTCCGGTCTTGATCTGGTGGAAAACCAAAACGATTACCAAAAATTACTCGAGCGCATTCATGAAACCAACAGCGGCCGGCATTATTTTAACCCGCGCCCTGAAATTCTCTGAGTAATTTCACCGAAATAAGGAAGCTTTATGAAAAAAGTCACTTTGCACACGCTCAAGCAGTTAAAAAAAGACAGCGAGCCTTTTGCAATGTTAACCGCTTACGATGCCACCTTTGCACGTTTGATGGATCAAGCCGGTGTGGAAGTGATCTTAGTTGGCGATTCCTTGGGTATGGTAATCCAAGGACGAGACTCAACCGTACCCGTTTCAATAGACGATATGTGTTATCACATCGAATGTGTTAAACGCGGCGTTGATCGTGCATTAATACTGGGTGATTTGCCCTACATGAGTTATGCCACTCCAGAACAAACTTACCACAATGCCACCCTGCTCATGCAAAGCGGTGCCAATATGGTGAAACTGGAAGGCGGCGCCTGGCTGACTGAAACTATCGTCGGCCTGACTGAACGCGGCATTCCAGTTTGTGCGCATTTGGGTTTAACTCCGCAATCGGTTGATGCACTTGGTGGTTTTAAAGTGCAAGGCCGCGATGAAACTGCAGCGAAAAAGCTGATTGAAGATGCGAAAACGTTAGAAAATGCCGGTGCCAGTTTACTGGTCCTCGAATGTGTTCCATCGGAACTCGCAAAAACAGTAACGAAAATGCTTTCGATTCCGGTGGTTGGTATTGGTGCGGGTCCCAATTGCGATGCGCAAGTTTTGGTATTGCACGATATGCTAGGGCTTAACACTCAATTTAAGCCTAAGTTTGTGAAAAATTTTATGGCTGAAGTGCACGGTAATATTAAAGCGGCCATTGAGCTTTATGTAAATGAAGTGAAGCAACGAAGCTTTCCGGGACAAGAGCATACGTTTAAATAAACGAGTTGCGAGTTGCGAGTTGCGAGTTGCGAGTTGCGAGTTGCGAGTTGCGAGTTGCGAGTTGCGAGTTGCGAGTTGCGAGTTGCGAGTTGCGGAAAATATTGAAGGACAATCGATAGCTCGTCAATCGTAAAATATACGTCCACTTTTCACCCAATATGACCCAAACTTATTACGTTATGAAAATTATTCAACAAAAATCTGAAATGCAAAGCGAAATGTTGGCGTTAAAAAAGCGAGGCAAAACCATCGCTTTTGTTCCTACTATGGGTAACTTGCATCGCGGGCATCTTTCGCTTGTCGAACAAGCAAAGCAGCAGTCTGACGTTGTCGTTGTCAGCATTTTTGTAAACCCAATGCAGTTTGGTCCAAACGAAGATTTTGACGCTTACCCGCGCACGTTTGAACAAGATAAAACACAACTGGAAGCATTAAATGTCGATTTTATTTTTTTACCCACAAGCGAAGACATTTACCCGCGAGGAAAGGAACAACACACACGCGTACTTGCGCTTGATGAATTAACCAACAAGCTTTGTGGCGCCAGCCGTCCCACACACTTTGCCGGAGTCACCACAGTGGTCAATACGCTGTTTAATATTGTACAACCCGATGTCGCAATTTTTGGAAAAAAAGATTATCAACAGTTGATGATCATTAAGAGAATGACGGATGATCTTTGCATGCCCATTAAAATTTTGGGCGGCGATATTGTTCGCGAAGAAAATGGTCTGGCGATGAGCTCACGCAATGGTTACTTATCGGATCAACAAAAAGATCACGCCTCACATTTGCGAGCGACTATCATCGCGACTCAAAAACAAATAGAAGCCGGTGACAAAAACTTTGCCTCTTTGCAGAAAAATGCCATTCAGCAATTAACCCATGATGGCTTTAAAGTCGACTACTTCGATATTGTTCGACAGCAAGATTTGCAGCCAGCGCAACGTGAAGATAAAAACCTACTTATTGCCGCGGCAGCCTGGTTAGGCCAGCCAAGGTTAATTGACAATCAAGAAGTCAATTTATAGCGAAACAGACAATAAAAAAGGCGCAGATGCGCCTTTTTTATTGATACCAATTCAATTTTACTTTGCACTACCTATCATATGCTCAATAGCGGCTTTTAGTTCGTCATCAGAACAGTTCATGCAACCGCCTTTTGGTGGCATACCATTCGCTGTACCTGCAATTGCAGTCTTTAACAAATCATCTACCCCACGCTCCGCCAAAGTCACCCAAACATCAGAACCAAAAGCTGGGGCATTAGGCAGTGCGCCACTGTGACAAGCTGAGCAATTTTGAGCGTAAACTTGATCACCACTACGTGGGCCAGTACTGACAGGTGCAGGGGGCGGTTCAGCGGTAGGCACATCATCCCCCTCTACAAATATTTTACCCACTGGCGCGGTACGCTTAGCAATATTTTCTTTGCTAAACACCATTTTCTTTTTCAGTTCGTTATACGCCTTATCGGTTGTCTCTTCTTCTTTGTTATCTGCCGCCATCACACTCCCAAACGTGAATACCGCAGTGGCTAATACTACTAACCCTTTGTTTTTAAAGAAATTCATGCTTAGCATCCTCAATCGCCCCAAAAGCCTGAAGCCGAGTTCATGGAAAAATCAGCGGGTATTATAGCGAGATTTAAGGACAGCACAAAATAACTCAACAAAAATGAAGGTTATTTGCCCGAAAAAGGGGCCACCGTAATTTTATTGATTTGTGCTAATCGAATCTGATCGGTCACGGCTATCAGCTGTTCCGTAACCGCCTCTTCATCGGCCAACACAATCACAGACGGTGACTTTTTATCCATCGCCCAACTTTCAACTCGCGCTGATACCTGAGCCACATCGATAACCTGATCCTCAAACGAAATATCGCCATAAGCATCGATGGTAATCGTGACTGTATCGGCTTCTGGACCTGGATTAGAGCTACGTACCAACGGGTTTAAATCCACTGCAGACTCTTTCATAAAGGATGACGTCACAATAAAGAAAATGAGCATGATAAACACAATGTCTAACATAGGTGTCATATCCACATCACTGGTTTCAATGGCTCGTGCGTTTCTCATCACTTCCTCCGGCTTTTTTTGTTTTCAAACCCTGTTGCTTTATTAAACGAGATTATTTTGCGATCTGGGCTAATGTGGACATATTAATTCTCACCCACACAATTGACAGCGCTGTCATTTTCATGGACGATGTCATGCAATTCTTAGAGATACAAATTGAGCTCGTCGCGACTTTATGCTTCGTCACTTTTCGATTAATGTATGTAGCCAACAGAAATTCATAGCCATCGGCCTTTAGGATGTTTTGAGGCCAAGGAACCATCAGCAGGAGAGAATGCATGTCAGAAGTAAAAACCTATCCGGTGAATCCGGCTTATAAAAAAGACACTCTGCTTAATAACGATCAATATCTCAATCTGTACCAACGCTCTATTGATGATCCGGAAAGTTTCTGGGCTGAGCAAGCAGAGCGATTTATCGACTGGTCCCACAAGTGGCACACGGTTATGGATGTGGACTATCGCGAAGCGCAAATCGCCTGGTTTCAAGGCGCCAAGCTCAATGTGTGTTACAACTGTGTCGATCGTCACCTTGACAAACGCGGCGATCAAACGGCCATTCTCTGGGAAGGTGATGACCCTAATGAAAGCAAAGCCATTACCTATAAAGAGTTGCATCAGCAAGTTTGTCGTTTCGCCAACCTCTTAAAAGCCCGAGGAGTTAAAAAGGGTGATCGCGTTTGTATTTATATGCCAATGATCCCCGAAGTCGGATATGCCATGTTAGCTTGTGCGCGTATAGGCGCTGTTCATTCGGTAGTATTTGGTGGTTTTTCGCCGGAATCGTTAAAAAGTCGAATACTCGATTCAGACTGTCAGGTCGTGATCACCGCCGATGAAGGTGTGCGCGGCGCAAAAAAAGTGCCGCTGAAAGCCAACACTGACACCGCGTTAGCGGGTTGCCCGGATGTTCACTCCGTTATTGTTGTAAAGTACACAAAAGCCGATATCAACTGGCATTCGGATCGCGATGTCGACTATTACGCCGAAGTAGAAAAACAGCCCGCCGATTGCCCTATTGAAGAAATGGACGCCGAGGACCCACTCTTTATACTTTACACTTCAGGCTCCACAGGAAAACCCAAAGGCGTACTGCATACATCTGGTGGATACCTGCTGTACGCAGCGATCACGCATAAATACGTATTCGATTATCAGGATGGCGATGTGTACTGGTGTACCGCCGATGCGGGCTGGATCACCGGGCACTCTTACATTTTTTACGGCCCACTCGCTAACGGAGCGACCACACTCGTCTTTGAAGGGGTGCCAACCTACCCGGATGCCGGACGTTTCTGGCAAGTTGTGGACAAGCACCAGGTCAATACTTTTTACACCGCCCCGACAGCCATACGCGCGCTAATGGGACAAGGAGATGACTTTGTAACCCGCTCTAAACGCTCCAGCTTACGCCTGTTGGGTACCGTAGGTGAGCCCATCAACCCAGAAGCCTGGGAATGGTACTATCATAAAGTCGGTGATGCGCGCTGCCCCATTGTAGATACCTGGTGGCAAACAGAAACCGGTGGGATCCTGTTAACACCTTTACCCGGTGCAACAGCATTAAAACCAGGCTCTGCAACTCGTCCCTTCTTCGGCATTCAACCCGCCTTGCTCGACGGCGATGGCAAAATTCTGGAAGGAGAAGCGGAAGGCGCGTTGGTCATGACGCGTTCATGGCCTGGGCAAATGCGAACTGTTTATGGCGATCATCAACGCTTTTACGATACTTACTTTTCACAATACAAAGGCTATTACTTTACCGGAGATGGTGCTCGCCGCGATGCAGATGGATACTACTGGATCACTGGCCGAATGGATGATGTACTCAATGTTTCCGGCCATCGGTTGGGTACAGCAGAAATAGAGAGTGCGTTGGTATTGCATGAAAAAGTAGCCGAAGCCGCCGTGGTCGGGTTTCCACACGACATAAAAGGACAGGGTGTTTACGCGTACGTTACGTTAATGGCCGGAGAATCACCAAGTGATGAATTAAAAAAAGAATTAATACAGCTTGTGAACAAAGAAATTGGCGCTATTGCAAAACCGGAAGTGATCCAATGGGCTCCTGGATTACCAAAAACGCGCTCCGGAAAAATCATGCGTCGTATTCTCCGAAAAATTGCCGCTAACGAACTTGATAACCTGGGTGATACATCGACGCTGGCGGATCCGTCGGTTGTAGAAAATTTAATTGATAACCGAGCAAGTCGTTAAACTGAAGAGTTACCGTTTTGGGAACACGCCCAGAGCGGTAACTCATTTTACCGAGCAGAAATCAAAGGCTTAAAGCTTAAAGTTCCTTCACATCGCATTTAAATAAGCCCCCGAAATGAGTAAGAGCATGGCCCATTTTTCCTATGGTACGTAACAAAATATCCTGATACACTGCAACAAAGCATGAAAATACATGCGACCAAAAGCACTGTAGATAACAAAAACAACAGGCGTCATTAATTGATTGTTGGGATAAATCATCATGTCAGACGTACGTATAATAAAAAAATATCCAAATCGTCGTTTATACGATACGGCGATCAGCAGTTACATCACACTTAACGATGTAAAAGAACTGGTTTTGGGTTACATACCTTTCAAAGTCATCGATGCCAAAAGCGGTGAAGACTTAACACGCTCCACTTTATTGCAAATCATCTCGGAGCAAGAAGATAAAGAAAGCCCAATCTTCACATCAGAAATTCTGCAAAATGTGATTCGTTTTTATGGCGATTCTATGCAAGCGATGATGAGTCGTTTTCTTGAACACTCTATGAAGCTCTTTATGGAACAACAAGCCGGATTTAAAAGCCCGCTGAATACTTTTCTTGGTACCAATCCTCTGACCATGATGCAAAATATTGCTGAACAAAATTTAAAAATGTGGAAATCCATGCAAGAGAATTTCTACACGCGTAATGGTGCGGTGAATGAGCCTGGTGAAGAAGAAATTACCAATAACGACACCAAAGAAAGTTAACTCTCTATTAGTTTGCATGGCGCTGTTGACTCATTGATGACAAGACATAGCACGTGACAACCAGTCATTTGGCACCCAAAACCCTCTGGCAACTTCTCTGTTCGCTTCGAAAGCGACGACTTGCCGCGGGTGTCCAGCAAGATAGTACAATAACGTTGGTAAACGAGTAGCCGTATCATTTTTCTGCCTTGGTGCGAACCATTCGGTCTTATCTAAGATCGACCAACGCCAATGATCTCGTTGAGAAAAATGGGCACAAATTTGTTCGGAAGTCCCCCAAAAGCCTATATCACATTCGGAATTTAAATCAGACTCCATTTCAAACGACTTTTCGGAAAGCGCTCGAAAGAGCCTCCCTTTTACGATCGATTGAACGGATGGCATTGCCCAATCATTTGATGTGAATAATTGTTTTGCTGCAATATGTTCCGTGAGTGCCATCTGGTGCTCACGCAGTCGCTTGAGTTTTACATCCAAACGATCTTTTAACCCTGGGCCTATCCACCGCGATAATCCAGTAACACCCGGCAATTGCAAATAAAATTTGCAAGCCAGCTCAATGTGCCAAATTTGTTGTGACAGTTGATCGCCAACTAATAAGTCCAGTTCCCCAATTGTCTTCTTGCCATCATGAACGGGAAGGTTATGCGCTAATACTTGATAGTCTGGGTGCAGTTCAAAAGCCAACTGCCAAAAGGCCTCGAACCTTTCTCCCAGACGTCGCGTTTTTAACGTTGCCCGCTTTTCCTCAATGTACCGCTCGATCTTTTCTGGTTCTTTCATCGCCAATTGCTTTAGCGGAGAAACAAACTCATGCGAGGTAAAAAGACTCGTTGCACTATTCACTAGTGATGGTGAGTCAATACACCACAACCAATCAGCGATCGATTGCATTATTTCACCACCTCAAAAACGCGTGCCAAAATATTGAAAACCTGTTGCCCAACCGGGCTGACACTAAAAATAATAATCAGCATCAAGGAACAACAACTGGCGAGCATAAATTGAAGTCGCAGTTGTGCACGACGCTCCTGAGCCCACTTGAGTTCCAACCACCACTTTCGCGCCAGCCAGATAAACAAGACTTCCGCAATGATAAACACAGCCATGACTTCGCGAGAGCCATCCGGTAGCTTTAAAGCGGCACCCAATAAAATACCGGGGATCAGATAGAGCGGCGCCCAAATTAACCCGGATAACAGGTTAACGCTCCAAAAGAGCTTTTGGCTCATACCTGCAATTCCGGCCACTACCGGCAACACGGCTCGCAATGGCCCAATGAAACGACCAATCACCAAGCTAATGACTCCGTATTGACGAATGAATCGATCGGCTCGATGCAAAGCCTTTTGGTGGCGCTCGATCCATTGCCAATGACGAATGGCATCTCGGTAATGGAAACCCAGCCAATAACTTAATCCTTCGCCCACGACCGCACCCACCAACATGGCCAAGCACATGGTGTAAAAACCCAGCTCGCCCGCACCAACCAAAGCGCCGACCCCAAGTAAAATCAACCACCCTGGAACAACAGCACCAACAAAAGCCATAGACTCTAAAAATGCAATAACAGCGACAATCGCAAATGCCCATTCTGGCTGCCGCTCAATGAGTCCAAGAAGTTGATTTGAATAGTTTTCAAACAAGCACAGCACTCCTCAAAAATTACCCCAATTACCTGTTATCTAAATTACCGCCATCGACAAGTTTAAGGTTCAGCTCTAACAAAACGGGTTCATAATGACGTTTGTATTTTACCAGTTCGATTACTGGTTTCTGTCAGTCGCGATTTGAACAAAAATCGTGTATTGTTCAACCTGTTTTATCATGACTCGCGATAAAAGCCCAAGGCGCTATCTCAGACACAATCTAAGGCACTATGATGACGGAACCTAAACCCGCCGACAATATCCACTCGCAAACACAGGAGCAAAACTTGCAGCATCAGCAATTTCAAGGTGAGTGTAAAAATTGTCATACATCTCTTTCCGGTCCTTTCTGTCACCAATGTGGCCAACCTGCCAAGTCCATTATTCGTTTTTTCGGCTCCTTAATTCGTGAATTACTCGATGATATTATTAGCCTCGACTCTCGAGCAGCACGAACTTTTTTTGCGCTTTTGTTTCGCCCAGGATTTCTTACTCGAGAGTACATCGCCGGTCGACGCTTTCGGTACGTTCCTCCACTGCGGCTGTTTTTATTTTCCAGCATTCTTTGCATTTTCGTGTTATTGATTCTCAACAAATTCAGTGAAAACAAAATCATTAACAATGCCGCGGCTATTACCGGTGTTGAAAATACAGAAGATGCAGGTAAACCATTACCGACCATAACAGCAAGCAAAGAGTGGCAACAGCTTTCGGAACAAGAAAGGGCTGAAGCACAGCAGGGAATTGACGAAGCCAATAAAAAGCTTGCTCAACTCGGGATTCCTACCATCAAACTTCCCGATATAGAGAGTGACGAAAAATTATCGAAACCCAAACCTGTTCCAAAACCTGACAATACCTCGAACGCAAAACGTGAAACCACGCAAGAAGAAGTTGAACAGAAGAAAAGAAGCAAAGAGAGTGACATTCGAGTTAATGTTTCTCCGGGAATTCGCTACAACAATGGTAACTTTAACGTTAACCTGCCGTTTCTCAATGACGAAGACAACAAAGCGCTAGCCGAAAAACTCACCAAAAACGCGAAAAAAATTAAAGACGATCCGCAAGACTTTATCGGCGACTTGCTGGAAATGGTACCCAAAAGCATGTTGCTTCTTATCCCGCTGTTTGCGTTAATTATGAAGCTGTTTTATCCCTTTGCGCGCCGCTACTATATCGAACATATGATCCATGCCATTCACGGTCACTCGTTTTTATTTATCACCATAGTATTAGCAATTTTTCTAGAGTTAATTGCCGGAGATCTATCATCGTCGTCGAGCCGATTCGTAAGTTTTCTCGGAAGTACGGCGGCCTTTATTGAAACGCTTCTTTATTGGTGGTTGCCAATTTATTTCTTGATTTCGTTACGAGTGGTTTATAAGCAACATTGGCTACTGACCATCTGGAAATGGATACTCCTCGGGTGTAGCTATCTTTTATTGTTTTCCGTCACCGCGGTATTGATTTTAATTGTGGGAATTTTGTTGAACTGAGAAAGAGAGAGTATTGGATGAAACAATTTGTATTTAGCATATTATTAATCACTATGATGACTTCTCTCTGCAATGCAAATGCGTTAGACGATGCTCAAAGTTACAAGGGTAAAGAACGTGTTTACGCACTGTTGCTACTGGGAAATGACTTTGAAAAAATAAGGCTTGCCGCAAAAAGCATTGTGCAAGATGATAAGATCTCGACAAAATTAATCGATTTAACCGCACTAAAAATTGCTTCTGCGAAAGACTCACGCTCTTCACTGGCAATAGATACAATTGCTTGGTGTGTTCGAGTTTTGGCAGAAAAAGGAAGCGCGCAACATCTGACAATACTTAAACAGGCTCTTGAGACATTTTCGCACGATAAAATCATCGACTGGATAGAACGTGCAATCGAGCAAATTCAAACCCGGGACGGAGAAAGCAAAAACACAATTGATTCCATCGACTTATCTACTCTATTTAAAAATTTAAAGGAGCTGCCAAAGATCACTCCTAATGGAGAATTTAAAATCTCCGAAGCAATGACGATGGATCAGGTATTAGAAGTTGCGGGAACACCCTTGGAAATAAAACTTTTGTCACGTATGTGGAGTGCTACATTCATTCGTTTTTCTACATCTAATATTGGTTTCTATTATGAGAATTTCGGTCTCATACTTTTTGCCCGCAGTAAATATCGGGAAAATACGTGGATAGTGGATGAGGTATACCACGACTCTCGTATCAATCAAGATTGGATTAATGAAGGCTATGCAGCTTATAAGATCTTATTGCTTTACGCAAAAGGTCGGCAAGCGCTCAATCTGGCGCAGGCAATTTACAAAAAGGGTATGTACCAAAATGCCGATCTGTTAGACCATGTCGCAGAGCGCTTATGGCGTCAACACCATACAGCAAAAGGATATGTAGAGGATGAGATTCAATTTTTGATTTATTCTATTAAGAAAAGTCGTAATCCTCGTTATAGGACGTTGTTGAAACACATTGTCGAGACATTTCAAAATGACGATGTTATTGAGAAAGCAGAAAGCGCATTATCTGTTATTGAAGAAAAGGATGTGGAACAATATTTAGCAGGCGATTTATTTAACACCAAGAAGACTCCACAATGGGCCAAAGAGTTGCAGGTTATGAATAGAATGTTGTCAAGCCCACGAAAGTCTCCCGACAAAGAAGCCGCAATTTTAGGTCTTTCCAGTCATAAAACCGATATTGTTAAAGAAGCCACAAGGTTGATTAAAGACGCACGCATCCTTGACCAGGAAATTATGGACATGGTTGTTGAACGACTATTACATCAACCATTAATTTTGTCCCATAATCAAGCACAAATGGTGATTCTACTAGTTCGGCTTATTGGAAGAAGCGAAGACAATCGATATAAAAGTATTCTAGAAACGGTTTATCAACGATTCGACGATCCAGAAGTAAAAGAAGAAATTAAAGATGCGATGAGTGACTTAAGTGGGAAAAAGAAACCGCAGTATCAAGCCGGTATGGCAAAACTGAATATATGGTAATCGTGCGGACGCTTACGCGTCCGCAAAATGCATCAACTGATTTTCTCACCCGCCGCTTGCTTATCTGCATGATAAGATGAGCGGACCATAGGACCACTGGCGACGTTAGCGAAGCCCATATCTTCGGCGATTTGCCCTAACTCTTTAAATTCAGCCGGAGTGACAAATCGAAGCACGGGGTGATGATCTTTACTCGGTTGTAAATATTGGCCAATGGTCAACATATCCACATCGTGAGCTCGCAGGTCTTTCATCACTTCGATGATTTCTTCGTTAGTCTCACCCAACCCAACCATTAAGCCTGATTTTGTTGAAACATCGGGATAAAGCGCTTTGTGCTTTTTTAATAAATCCAAAGACCATTGATAATCAGCACCAGGACGTGCTTGTCGATATAAGCGAGGTACCGTTTCCAGATTGTGGTTAAATACATCCGGTAAACCTTCACCCAATATTTCCAAAGCGCGATCCATACGACCACGAAAATCCGGAACCAGAGTTTCGACTTTAGTTTTCGGACTTTGCCGACGCACTTCATTCACACAATCAACAAAATGCTGAGCTCCCCCATCGCGCAAATCGTCGCGATCAACAGAAGTGATTACCACGTACTTTAGCCCCATACTCACCACCGATTCGGCCAGATGTTGCGGCTCGTCAGCGTCGGGAGCCAAGGGTCGGCCATGAGCAACATCACAGAAAGGACAACGACGGGTACAAATATCACCTAAGATCATAAAAGTCGCCGTACCGTGGCCAAAGCACTCCGGTAAATTTGGACAGCTGGCTTCTTCACAAACCGTGTGCAACTTCTTGTTACGCAGCATATTCTTAATTTCTGCGACTTTGTTGCCACTGGGCAGACGAACGCGGATCCAGTCCGGTTTACGCGGCATCTCGGCAGTGGGAACGATTTTAATAGGGATACGCGATGTTTTGTCAGCACCACGTAATTTCTGACCGGGAACTTTCTTGTTCGCAACCTTAGACTGCTCAGGCATAGTTTGACTCATATGGTTCTACAGAAATGTTTCAGGCCGGCAACCCGGCGACGAAAGAGCGCGTATTATAGCCTAAATTGTCCATCAGATGCTTAATAAGCAATGGTTCTACGTCACTCAAAGAGGCTGGTCCGCCCTGATCACAAATGCGCGTAACTTCCATACCAGCATATCCGCAAGGATTAATGCGTTGAAAGGGTTCCAGATCGAGGCTGATATTCAGCGCTAAACCATGAAAACTGCAACCTTTTCTGATTCGTAACCCCAATGAACAAATCTTCGCCCCCGACTCAACGTAAACGCCGGGTGCATCACTGCGCGCATGCGCCTTAATGGACATTTCGTCCAGCATATCGACAACGGAGTCTTCTATCGCTGATACCAATTCTCTGACCCCGAGACTTTTCCGTCTTAAATCGATTAGAAAATAAACCACTTGCTGACCCGGACCGTGATAGGTCACTTGCCCACCACGATCCACCTGAACAACCGGAATATCACCAGCGGCAAGTATGTGTTCCGCTTTTCCTGCCTGCCCCTGAGTAAATACCGGATCGTGTTCTACCAGCCACAATTCATCGGAAGTACGACTGTGTCGATTATCCGTAAATTCCGACATCGCTCGCCAAACCGGCTCATAGGGTTGACGACTCAGTTGTCGGATCACAAGACTGGACGATAACTCACTCACATGAAAGCTCTTAATTAAGACGACTTAAGCATTAAAGACACATTTTTACATCAGGTATCGCACGAACTTCACTGTATAACGTTTCAACCTGATGTTTATTGTCGAATGTAACCTCTACCGTTACCGACAAATAATTGCCTTTTGCCGATGGTTTGGAAGAGGGAGCGTAATCACCGGGCAAAACACGTTGAATTACTGAAACAATTTCGACATCTATATTGGGTCGATTCACCGCCATCGCTTTAAAGGCAATGGTGCAAGGAAAATCCCACAGCTCGGAATTGATGCCCTCGGGAGTATTTGGATCAGACATAATTATAACCTTTACTCAATCTCGCCACGATACAGTTTTTGTTTGAAAATCATATAGTGTTTAATCAATTGATGCCAAAGAGGACCGGTTTTTCCGTTGCCAATGACAACATCATCCACCTGCCAAACCGGTTGAATTTCACGCGTAGAACTGGTGATCCAGATTTCGTCGGCCTGCTTCAATCGTTCTAAAGTAAACAAGCATTCCTTAAAAGGAATATTTAACGCAGTTAATATTTCAATCACCAAGTCACGCGTTATACCAGCCAGAATACGTTCGGACTTTGGTGCCGTAAATACGGTTCCATTTTCCACCATAAACAGATTCGATGCCGAACCTTCTATGGCATATCCGTCTTTAATAAACACGGCTTCGTCGGCACCATGATTTTCTGCTGCCTGTCGCGCCATACAATTTGCTAATAATGTAATTGCCTTAATATCGCAGCGCTGCCATCGAATATCTTCGAAAGAATAGAGTTTAACTCCTTGCTCAGAAGGTGTTTGTTGAACACAAGGTAATGGCGAAAGACGAAGAAAAATCGTTGGTGAAATGTCACCTGGATAGCGGTGATCACGCTGCAAATTGGGGCCTCGAGTAACTTGTAAATAGAGGCTACCGTGCTCGCACTGATTCTGCTCAATTAAATTATGGCAAAGCGTAAACCAATCAGACTCTTGTTTATTAAGCAATAGACCGATGGCCTCTAACGACCGGTTTAAACGCCCGATGTGTTTGGAAAAGCGAAACAACTTTCCAGCATAAACGGGAATCACTTCATAAACACCATCGCCAAACAAAAAACCTCGATCCATCACTGAGATCGAGGCTTGCTCTAATGGTAAAAACTCACCGTTTAAATAGACTGTATTCAAAGAACGCTCTCTAAAATAGCTCGCCAATCCACCGACTAAGACCATCGATGGTTCGAGTGAACCAACCGCCATCGGCAACGTCTTCCAGCGCCACTAAAGGAAATTCAGCAATGTCTTCACCATCTAATTGGAAGAAAATTTTCCCAACCATTTGTCCTTTTGTGATCGGCGCTTCCAATTCTTCACTCACCTGATAGTTTGCTTTGACCTGGTTACGTTTACCACGCGGAATGGTTAACCAAATTTCATCAAGCACACCCAGTTTGGCTTGTTCAATTTCACCACCCCAAACTCGAGCCTGATGCACCTCGGTATTCGCTTTTAAAGGTTTAACCGTTTCAAAAAAGCGGAAACCGTAAGTCAGTAGTTTTTTACTTTCTACCTTTCGCGCTTCTTCACTGCGCGACCCCATGACCACGGCAACCAAACGCATATCATCCTGTACCGCAGACGATACCAAACAGTAACCCGCAGCCTCAGTATGGCCCGTTTTAATGCCATCGACATTCATGCTTCTGTCCCATAACAATCGGTTACGATTGTATTGCGCAATATTGTTATAGGTAAATTCCTTTACTTTGTAGAGTTCATACTCTTCTGGAAAATCACGTATCAACGCCCGCGCCAACACAGACATATCGCGTGCTGTGGTGTGATGCCCATCGGATGTCAAACCATGTGAATTGACAAACCTAGAATTCGTTAACCCAAGCTTTTGAGCATGATGATTCATTAACTGAGCAAAGCTGTCTTCGCTACCTGCAACGTGTTCGGCCAACGCGACACTGGCATCGTTACCGGATGAAATAATTAAACCTTTGAGTAAATCTTCGACCGAAACCTGTTTATCGACTTCGATAAACATTTTTGAAGACTCTGGAAAGTTTTTGGCCCAAGCATTTTTACTGACGGTTACCAAGTCATCGAGAGCGATGTTCCCCGCCTTCAGCTCACTGGAGACCACATAACTGGTCATCATTTTGGTTAAACTTGCGGGAGGTAATGGGTTATCGGCATTATTTTCAGCAATCACCTGGCCAGAGTGGTAGTCGACCAAAATATAGCCATTCGCACCCAATGCAGGAGGTGCCGGTGTTACCGCCGTAACGAGCGAGCTGAACAAAAAACAAGCGACGAAAAGCAACGATTTCAATTTCATCATAAAAAATAAATGAGTCCTAATTTGGATGCACCAATATCAAGGTGCGGCGATTGTAACATAGGCATACAAGCTTGTGCTAAAGACACTGTTACGCAAATAAAGTTCTAAGTTCTAAGTTCTAAGTTCTAAGTTCTAAGTTCTAAGTTCTAAGTTCTAAGTTCTAAGTTCTAAGTTCTAAGTTCTAAAAACGATGTTAGATATTTTATGCCGGTCAACTCTTTCACTTAGTCTTGGTCCTTATCACTTAGCGTTTTTAACTCAAGCCTTCACTCAAACACCACTTTAGGCGTTCCCAGCTCGGGCATCGACAAGGTATCCACTAATCGATTCGCAGCATCGGTTGTTTCGATAGGACCAATTCGAACCCGGTGGAGGAACTGCCTACGCACTCGAACTTCACTGGTCGTCACCGGCCAGGGTACCTGTTGGCTAATCGCATTGACCAACCGGCGAGCCTTTTCTTTATCGGAATAGGCGCCAACCTGAACATATGTTCGTTTTCCTTCCGGGATCGCAATCGGACCGGTTTGCCTGTGAGTCCCTTCCAGCACAATCGCCTCGACTTCCACTTCGGTCGTGCCATGCTGTTGAAAACCAAGTTTTACGGCTGCTGCATAAGACAAATCGAGGATCCGTCCCTCTTTAAAAGGTCCCCGATCATTCACCTTTACAACCACCTGTTTACCATTGCGCAAATTGGTCACTTTTACATAAGTTGGAAGGGGCAAAGTTTTGTGGGCAGCACTCATTGCGTACATATCGTAAACTTCCCCTGATGAAGTGCGTACCCCATGAAATTTTGTACCATACCAGCTGGCGATACCTCGTGCTTTGTAGTGTCGGGCATCGTTCATCACGTAATAGGTGATGCCGTCTTGCTCGTATTGACTGGGGTTACCGTATACGCTGAGTGGCTCAACTCGAGGAATGGCATCTGGAATCTGAGAAACATCTCGCGGTTTATCTGGCGCACCGTCTTGTACCTGAATCACACCACAAGCACTAAGCCAGACTATAAAAAGCAATAACGAACAAAATCGAAACAAAAGAGTCATGATTTATCCATGCCAATAAGACATTGCTCGGCGCGCCGTCACTTCTTGACTGAATTGATATACCGCAAGTGCGTACAAGGTACTGTGATTATATCGAGTGATCACATAAAAATTATCGAACCCAACCCAGTAATCTTCTCCTTCTGATTGTTCAAACGGATATATCGCAGCCGTTTGTTCTGGCAACGTTTCAACCAACCAATCAAACCCTTTCGCTCGAATCGCCCCGGCAGTCGATTTTGGTTTGAGCCGCTCTGGCTTAAAGCTTTCCTCTAACGAGCCTTGCACTGTCACTGGATAGGCAACGGGCTCACCCCAGCGCCAACGATGTTTACGAAAGTAATTTGCTACACTGCCGATGGCATCGATCGGGTTATTGAATAAATCAATTTTACCGTCACCATCAAAATCGACCGCGTACTCTCGGTAACTGGAAGAGATAAATTGCCCCATACCCATCGCACCGGCATAGGAGCCTTTCGGTTCTAATACATTCCACCCTTGCTCACGGCACAAAAGTAAAAACTGCTCCATTTCCTTTCGAAAAAAGGTTGCGCGTTTCGGATAATGGAATCCCAAGGTGTAAAGCGCATCCCAAACTGGAATAGTGCCCTGTATTTTTCCATAAAAAGTTTCCACCCCGATAATACCAACGATAATCGCAGCCGGTACTTGAAAAGTTTCTTCAGCACGTTTCAACTCGGTATGATATTGATTCCAGAAGTTAATGCCTGCTTTTATACGCGAATCACGAATGAATATTTTACGATATTTATGCCAGGGCAAAGCTTCGGCAGGACGATTCATAGAGTCGATAATTTTTTGTTGCTTATTAGCTTTGGCAAACCAAACGCGAAGCTTATTTTCATCCATCTGATGTTCAGCAACCATACGCAATATAAATTGCTCTTCGGTTTCTGTTATTGTGCTTTCTGCTCGAGCCACAAGCGATAAACAAAAAGCACTAAGCAAAACGCTAAGCTTTGTTAATCGTATGCCCGTCTGAATGACTGTAGAACAATTCAAGGTTACTACTCCCTTACAAATGATTGGTGTTATCGGGAAACCAGTTTTCGATGTGTATAAATCGACATTAACATACCAAAGCCTGCAAGTAAGGTCACCATAGAAGTACCTCCATAGCTGACCAACGGTAAAGGCAAACCTACAACGGGTAATAAGCCCGTAACCATACCTATGTTAACAAACAGGTATATAAAAAATGTCAGTATAATGGCACCGGCTAACAAGCGCGAAAACGTTTCCTGAGCCTGAGTTCCGATGTACATGCCTCGAGCGATCACAAACAAATACATCGATAACAAAATGATCACACCGATTAAACCGAACTCTTCACCCAATACCGCAAAAATAAAATCGGTTGAACGCTCGGGTAAAAACTCCAATTGCGACTGCGTGCCTTCCAACCAGCCTTTGCCATCAATACCACCGGAACCGATTGCAATTTTAGACTGAATGATATGGTAACCACTGCCAAGTGGATCACGTTCCGGATCAAGATACACCAAGACTCGTTCGCGCTGATAATCGCGCATTACAAAAAACCAGTGAACCGGCGCATAGATCACACTAACAATCCCGAGACCAAAAATCATTTTCCAATTCACTCCGGAAAGATAAATGGCAAATATCCCAGAGCAAGCAATAAGCAAACTGGTTCCAAGGTCCGGCTGCTTTAGAATCAGCAAAGTGGGTATCATTACGATTGCGAGAGCTAAAAAAAGTTCGCGCTTTTTTGAAGGTAAAACCCGATCACTGAAAAACCAGGCGACCATCATTGGCACTGCCAGTTTCATTATTTCAGAAGGTTGAAAACGAAAACTACCAAACTCTAACCAGCGTTGCGCACCTTTGCCTTTGTCGCCGAACAGCAACACGGCGACCAGCAACAAAATACCTATACCATAAAGTGCGGGTGCCCATTTGGCGTAAAATCTCGGCGGTAACTGTGCCATAACAAACATGACCACACAGCCTAACCCCAAACGTGTGATTTGCCGATACATCAACGATTCACTTTCTCCACCGGCGCTATACAAAATCATTAACCCAAACGCCATGACGGCGAGCAGTCCGGCTAACAAAGGCAAGTCCAGATGTAAGCGCCACACCAAACTTTGGCGCTCTTTGTGAGTATGACTGCGCGCGTTCATGGCTGCTCACTTCTGGTTGACGGCTTGCTTAACAAAAACTGGTCCATCACCTGACGAGCAACTGGCGCAGCGTTTGATCCACCGCCACCTGCGTTTTCCACAACAACCGCTACTGCAATTTGTGGATCGTCGAAAGGTGCATACCCGATATACAATGCGTTGTCTCTTAATCGCTCAGCCGTTTTCTCCGCTTCGTAATCTTCCTCTTGCGATATGAGTTGAACGGTTCCGGTTTTCCCAGCAGACACGTATTGTGCTTTTTCGAAAGCGCCACGAGCGGTACCGATAACCGGGTTATGGTTGACCTCTCGCATAGCGTCTTGAATCCGCTTAAAGTGTTTGCCGTCGCCAATATTTATCTGCTGCGGAGCCAGTATCGGATCAATTGAAATTGCCTTACCATCTTCGGCAATACTTTTCACCAATCGCAATTGATAGCGCACGCCATCGTTGGCAATAACGGCGGAAGCGTTTGCTATTTGAAGCGGTGTTGCCAACCAGTAACCTTGACCAATACCGGTAATGATTGTTTCGCCTGGAAACCAGTGCACACCACGTGCCCCTTTTTTCCAGGCTCGGCTGGGCATTAAACCGGGAACTTCTTCCCCCATATCGATACCGGTGGATTCGCCAAAGCCAAATTGCGTCATGGTTTCGGCTATTTTATCGATACCGAGTTTATAAGCCAGGTCGTAAAAGTAAATGTCGCACGACTGAATGATCGCTCTTCGATAGTTGACCTGTTTGCCATGTCCCCACTTAACCCAGTCGCGAAATTTTCTTTGTTCATCCGTCGGCAATATGTAAGTTCCGCGATCATCTATGGCGTAATCCGGCGTTACCATTCTTGACTCCAACCCCAACCAGGCCAAATGAGGTTTAATGGTGGAGCCCGGCGAATATTGACCGCGCAATGCGCGATTAAATAAGGGCCGATCTTCATTTAACAGCGCCTGGTAATCTTTACTGGATATGCCAGTGACAAAAAGATTCGGGTTATAACCCGGTGTGCTGACCAGCGCTAACAAACCGCCATTTTTAGGATTGATCGCAACCACAGCACCGCGACTGCCATTTAACGCTTTGTGTGCGGCCAGCTGTAAAGACAGGTCGATTTCCAGATACAGATCTTGTCCTGCTACCGGTGGCTGCTCCGACAGCACGCGCAACACTCGACCCTGAACATCGGTCTCCACTTTCTGGCTGCCAATCGTTCCGTGCAAAATTGATTCGTAATACTTTTCCAGCCCGACTTTACCGATATGACGCGTTGCTTTGTAATTCTGTTGATCAATTTTTTGCAATTCACGATCATTAATACGTCCAACATAACCCAGCGCATGCACCAGGATTTTGCCATAGGGATAATAGCGAACCAATCGCGCTTCAATACTCACCCCCGGAAATTTATGGCGATCAACCGAAAATCGAGCCACTTGCTTGTCTGACAGTTTTTGCTTTAGTGGGATTTTCTTAAAGCGTTCGCGCGTACGTTTCAACTCTTCCCAAAACTGCTCCACATCCTCATCATTCAATGACATTAATTGCTGTAACTCAGAAACCGTGCGTTGCATATCTCGAATTTGTTCTGGCACTAGTTCCAAAGAATAAACCGAGCGATTCTCGGCAAGAATGGTGCCATTACGATCGTAAATCAGCCCACGTGTGGGCGCGACGGGTAAGACTCTAATACGATTATTATCCGATTCAGTACGATACTTGTCGTATTGAACGATTTGCAGGTTGGCAACCCAAACCACCAACAACACCATCATGAACACCACCAGAATAAAACCGACAAGCATACGGTTCTGATAGAGCATCAGCTCTTTAAACTGGTTTTTAATAGTGACTTTACGTTGCAACATAGAGTCAGATAAAAGCAGAATAAGAGGACATTAAAGTTACAGGCATAGTGTTGAAAACTGTTGGATTATATTTATTTTATTCACGATGATATGGGTGATTCACCGTGACCGTCCAGGCCCGATACAGCGCTTCCGCCACAACGACGCGCACCAGTGGGTGCGGTAACGTGAGCGCCGATAAAGACCACTTTTGATCGGCCATCTGCCGCAGTTCGGGGGTTAATCCCTCCGGACCACCCACTAACAAAGCGATATTGCGTCCTTGTTGCTGCCAACGCGTTAACTGTTGCGCTAACTGTGGGGTAGACCAGTTCCGACCTTCAACATCCAATGCAATCACCCAATCGCTGGGATCGATTGCGGCTTTAATGGCGTCAGCTTCTTTCGCCATAACGCGCGCAATATCGACTTGCTTCCCTCTTTTGGCTGCGGCAATTTCTATAAGTTCCAGTTTGCACTCACGGGGAAGACGTCTTGCATACTCCTGATAGGCAGTTTCAACCCAGGAGGGCATTTTATGCCCAACAGCAATCAGGCGAATGATCATGAAGTCGCTTCAGCACTCCATAACTTTTCAATCTGGTAGTAGTCACGCACATTCGCCTGCATAACATGCACGATGGCATCACCAAAATCCACCAAAACCCATTCAGAAGTGTTTTCGCCTTCCACGCCTAATGGCATTTTTCCAAGCTCTTTGGCTTTTTGTACCAGTTGCATAGCGATGGATTTCACATGACGGGAGGAGGTTCCGGAGCAGATCACCATGGTATCGGTGATGGTGGTTTTTTGTTGTACATCAATCACGCTGATGTCTTTTGCTTTGGCTTCTTCAAGTTGATCAACAATAAATGCTTTCAGTGCTTCGCTATCCATTCAATAACCTTAGTAGGACGAGAAATTAGTTAAATGTCGCATACAAATGATGCTGACCAATATATTCTATAACGGAATCCGGCAGTAAAAAACGACAGGAGTGCTTTTCTGCTATTAAATCGCGAATTTGTGTCGCAGAAATATCAAGCAGTGGGCAAAGATGGCGGTAAAGACCACCACTGGGCTCTTCCAACAGTTCTAAAATATCTTCACAGAAGGTCAGTTTATCCATAACTTCTGAAACGGGCTGACTGGCAAAATCGCCAGGCCGGGCAACCGCAATAATATTCACCGAGTCAACCAGCTCTTGCCAATTATACCAGGTATGCAAATGCGCGATCGCGTCATCCCCCATCACAAGTAACAGAGGTCGCTTGGGAAACTCTCGTTGAAACTCCAGGATCGAAAGCAACGTAAAAGATGGTCCATTTCGCTTCAGCTCCCGATCATCCACCGATAAATGAGACACGCTACGAGTCGCAAGTTGTAACATCTCCAGCCGTTGTTTAGGCGTTGCAATAGGTTGAGTTCGATGAGGCGGATAGGCGCTAGGCATTAATCGTATTTCTGCATGCGGTAACAGATTATGCAGATTTTCTACCAATCGTAAGTGACCGTAATGCACAGGATCGAAAGTGCCACCAAAAATCACCAGTGGAGTATTTCTTACCGTCAATTTAAATCACCTTGCGCCACAAAGGCTTTCCTGACATTAGCAGCAAACACGTCGTTAGCTCGTCCCATAAGTTGCCTTGTTCTTTACCTTTTGCCAATTTATCGAGATGCGAACAACGCTGAACCACGCGTCGCCATAATACAGGTGGCAGTCGATTGAGCACACCCGAAATCAATCGGCTGCGCGAACTCCATACTCGATATTGTCGGACCACTTCGCCAACATTAGAGCCCGCTGCAACCGCTTCCGACATCTTTAACATTTGTCGGGCTTCACGATACACCGTTGTGATCAAGAGCATCGGCGCTATACCTTCGGCACGCAATTGCCCCAGCATTCGCAACACTTTCGAAGTTTGTCCTGCCAGCGCGGTATCTATGAGTTCGAAGCTGGTGTATCGTGCGTTGTTGGCAACCGCATCCTGCAAATGTTCTACTTCTAACAGTTGTTCGCTCGCTAGCAGTTGCAGCTTTTCCAGATCCTGATTAGCAGCCAACAAATTCCCTTCGCTGCGATCGGCGAGAAACTGTATCGCATCGTTACTTAACTTTAACTCCAACTCGTTAGCGCGACCTGCGATCCATTGCGGCAATTGATAGGCCGCAACCGGCCAAATTTGTACGACCAATCCATGTTGTTCAACGGCTTTTACCCACTTATTGGAAAGTTGTCGTTTATCCAGCTTTGGGCAGGTAATCAGGTAACTTTTGTCTGTCGTCGGTTGCGCCAACAACTCAATAAGTGCTGCTTGCTGAGACTTATCCGGTAACTTTTCAAAGCGCAATTCGATGATTTTTTTATCGGCAAATAAAGAGAGGTTGTCGGCTTCGGCAGTTAATTGATCGAATGAAAATCCACGACCGACACTGTACAAGTTACGCTCACTAAAGCCTTGCTGTTGCAGCGCTTTGCGGATTTTATCTTGTGCCTGCATTACCAGTAGCGGCTCGTCACCAGTGATCAGAAAAGCCGGTAACGGAATCTGAAGTTGGTTCGCTAATTGTTCAAACTTAATGGCCAATCCGAGTTCCTTTCAAGGTGCGCTCTGCTCTAGTGTTCGAATCAATTGCTGAGCCAATTGTACTCGCATGTTGGTCAGTAATTCGGCTTCCTGTTGTCTTGCCGCCAGCAATTGACTTCGATCGTAATGAAAAATTCGCGAAACGGATAAATGTTGTTCCTGGCTATCTGTGTTTCCAACGGAAAAATGAAAGTTCAGCTCTAGGCGAAGTTGATATTCGGTTGCGCGTCCGCTGGCATCACGTGCCAATACACGCTTTGCCAAACGCTCAGATTTGAGCTGTAAACGGTTTTCCGACTCTGGCTGAATCTCAACACCTAACAAAGCTAACTGTTGTTGAGTCAAGACGGCTAATGTTTGGGTGTTACCCATCGACTGTAAAGCGATCGACTGTAACATCGATGTCGCCTGGTCAGTTTCCAGCCCTTTTAAATGAAAGCCGCAACTACCAAGCGAACCCAAGAGCAGACTAAAAAAAAGTGCCGTGCTGAATCGCTGCATTGAATTAACCAACAACAATATTCACCAACTTGCCAGGCACAACGATCACTTTGCGAATGGACTTATCATCGGTAAACCGTTGTACATTTTCATCGTTTAGTGCTATCGACTCAATCGTTTCTTTATCTGCATTTTTAGCAACGGTGATTTTAGCACGCAGTTTACCGTTTACTTGTACCACCAGTTCGACTTCATCTTGAACCAAAGCGGATTCGTCCACTTGCGGCCAGCTGACATCAATAACCGCCGAGTCGTTTCCAATTGCTTGCCACAAATCATGACAAATATGGGGAGTGATCGGGCTGAGTAACAAAATGACCGTTTCGATACCTTCACGCACGACACTACGATCTTCTCGGCTGTTTTGTGGGGCTCTGCCAAGGGTATTACACAACTCCATAACTGCGGCGATAGCCGTGTTAAACGTATAACGACGCTCAATATCGTCAGTCACTTTTTGAATGGTTTCGTGCGTTTTAAATCGAACCGCTTTTTGGTGTGCGTTCAGCTCGATGTCATTCAAGTGAGCGATATCGCCCGCAGCCAAATGATCGTAAACCAGCTTCCACACCCGCTTTAAAAACTTAAAAGCACCCTGCACACCGTCTTCTCGCCATTCCAGAGACTGCTCTGGTGGCGCCGCAAACATGGTGTAAAGACGTGCAGTATCGGCTCCGTATTGATCGATCAGATGTTGGGGATCCACACCGTTCATTTTCGACTTGGACATTTTTTCCATTCCGCCCAAAGTGACTTCTTCTCCGGTTTCTTTCAAAAATGCACGCAATATTTTGCCTTTCTCATCTTTCTCTACGGTGACTTCTTCAGGTGAGTAATAATGTTTTGCGCCATTTTCCACTCGATAATAAGTTTCGGAAAGCACCATCCCCTGAGTGAGCAGTCTTTTGGCCGGCTCATCACTGTTAACCAGACCGGCATCGCGCATTAACTTGTGGTAGAAACGGAAATACAATAGGTGCATGGTGGCATGTTCGATACCCCCAATGTATTGATCCACCGGTAACCAATAATTGGCTTCTTCTGGCTCTAACATGGCGTCATCGCTATTTGGTGTTGTATAGCGTGCGTAGTACCAGCTCGACTCCATAAAGGTATCGAAAGTATCGGTTTCGCGCTTGCCTTTTACACCATCCACTTCGGTATTTAGAAATGCTTCGTGGGTTAATAGCGGAGAGCTCGCTCCTTCCATTACGAGATCGGTAGGCAATGTGACGGGAAACTCTTTGGCCGCAACCATTTCACCACTTTCCAAACGAACCATAGGAATAGGCGCTCCCCAATAACGTTGCCGAGAAACGCCCCAATCACGCAGCCGATAATTGACTTGCCTTTTACCCAACCCTTTGGCTTCTAACCATTTACAAATGGCATCAAATGCTTGTTCCGAAGTTAGACCATCAAATTCACCGGAGTGAATTAAGACACCTTTTTCGGTGTAAGCTTGCTCGCTCAAATCGCATGCCTGCTCAGCTTTTTCACCCGGTTTGATAACCTGCTTGATTTCAATTTGGTATTTGTGTGCAAACTCCCAATCACGCTGATCGTGTCCGGGAACAGCCATTACCGCGCCCGAGCCGTAATCCATCAATACAAAATTAGCCACCCATACTGGTACCAGCGCTCCTGAAACAGGATGAATGACTTTAATACCGGTATCCATGCCTTTCTTTTCCATTGTGGCAATATCAGCTTCAGCAGTAGAGCTGCGATTACATTCATCAATAAAAGCCTGTAATTCAGCGTTTGAATCGGCCGCACGCTTAGCCAACGGATGTTGGGCGGCCACCGCGACATAGGTCACCCCCATCAAGGTATCCGGACGGGTCGTATATACAGAAAGTTCATCACTGCCATCGGCCAGCTTAAACGTCATGTTGACGCCTTCAGAACGACCGATCCAGTTACGCTGCATGGTTTTTACGCTATCCGGCCAACCGTCAAGCTCATCAATGCTGTTAAGTAACTCTTCGGCGTATTGAGTGATCCGAATAAACCATTGTTCGATATCCTTTTTGATCACCGGTGTATCACAGCGCCAGCATCGACCGTCATGCACCTGCTCATTGGCCAAAACGGTTTCATCATTAGGACACCAGTTCACTTGTGACTGTTTTTTATAAGCCAGATCTTTTTCAACCAACTGGGTAAAAAACCACTGTTCCCACTTGTAGTATTCAGGCTTACAGGTTGCGACTTCACGTTCCCAATCATAGGCAAACCCAAGGCTCTGCAGCTGTTTTTTCATATAAGCAATGTTTTGCTCGGTCCATTGAGCTGGCTGTGCTTTATTTTTGATCGCCGCATTTTCTGCTGGCAGACCAAACGCATCCCATCCCATTGGCTGAAGTACATTAAAACCTTGCATGCGCTTAAAGCGTGAAATCACATCACCAATGGTGTAATTACGAACGTGGCCCATATGAAGTCGACCACTGGGGTACGGAAGCATCGAAAGGCAGTAATATTTTTCTCGGCCGGTATCTTTTACCGCCTTAAACACTTGTTTTTCTTGCCAAAACTGCTGTACCTTTTGCTCGATGGCTTGCGGATTGTAATGTTCCTGCATGGTCAACGATTGAACCTCAAAAATGAATTCCACCGCAGAATCGTACGTTTACGGTCCGGGTGCGGCATTGTTAATGTATAGTAATGTCTGAAACCGGCAATAATAACGCAGCATCACCGCAAGCAACAACCGAAAAGCCGTTAAGATTACTGATTAGTAGCGACTAAAGAATAAGAAAGGATTTGTATTTATCTCATGACCACCGGAACTTTCATCGCCTATCTGGCAAAGTCACTGTTTTTACCCCCAGGGCTCAATTTATTGATGTTACTCGCCGCCTGGATAATCTGGAAGAAATGGCGAAAAACGGCACGAGGCTTGGTCGCTGTTTCCGTATTCAGTTTGTACGCTTTAAGCACTCCCTTCATCGCCCAGCTACTGCTTGATTCGTTACAAACCTACCCGGCACTCACACTGAAGCAAATTCAAGAGTTGCATATCGATAAACAGGAGGAGCCGACCGCTATTGTCATTCTAGGCGGAGGAAGACGAAGCAAAGCTGAGGAATACGGCCATACGGATACCGTAAATGCTCGAACGTTAGAAAGACTCCGGTACGGCGCTTACCTTCACAAAAAAACCGAATTACCCTTACTCGTTACTGGTGGTAGCGTTTTTGGTGAACCCACACCCGAAGCAGTTTTGATGAACCAAGTGCTTACAGAAGAATTCGGTGTTAATGTGAAGTGGCTAGAAACTCAGAGCAACAACACGCGTGAAAATGCTGAATTTAGTGCGCAGATTTTAAAGCGAAATGGAATTCAACGTATTGTTTTGGTTACCCATAATTGGCATATGGCTCGTGCTAAACTTGTATTTAATACGATGAATTTAAAAACGCTTAATGCACCCACTTCTCGTCTTTCAATTCAGTTAGACAACAAACTCATGAACTATTTACCGTCAACAAACGCAACCTATTATAGTTTTCAGGCTTTAAACGAAATTGCGGGGTTGGCTTGGTATTGGTTACAGTAATGCTAGCGTTTCTTTAGTAATGTTAGTAATGAGGCTCAAGTTTAGATTGTATCATTCGACTTATTGCTCATCTTTTTGGTTGTATACTTTTAAGTAACTCACGATGTAATGGCGTCAGCGACAAAGCTCTTCGTCTTAAATTTTGAAGATCGGTTAGAACTTTGAAACTTCTGTTACTAGGTATACTTTTTAACGTGGTATTATTCGGATGCACAAGTCTGTTCATACCCGCTAAAATATACATATAATTGGGCGCACCAAACAAACCAATTTCTTTGAGGTCTGAGTGTGAGGGTAGCTTATATTTCCAAATATTAAGTTGTTCTTGTAGCGAGTCAGAAATCGTCAATTCATGCTTGATAAAACGCCAAAACTCACTGTCTTCACGATTACTTAAACAGTAGTGTAAAACGATAAAGTCCTTCACGTCGTCGAACTTTGCAGACATTATTTGATTATATCGTTTTTGTAATACCTCATAATCTTCTTTAGCAGGAAAATAATCGCAAAATAATTCCAAACCGGTTTGAATAAACTGCAGTCCTGTTGACTCCAGTGGCTCAACAAATCCACCGGCTAAACCGATAGCTAGGCAATTTTTAAACCAAAACGATTCTGGCCTTCCAACTCTCATTTTTAATTTTTTTACGTCAAGGTTCATATCAACGTTTAAGTGTTGTTTAAATTCCAATTCGGCTTCGTCAAAAGACTGAAACCGATCAGAGAACACATAACCATTACCGTAACGGTTTGCTAATCCTATTTCCCAAATCCAGCCAGAACTCTTTGCGGTAGCGGTCGTGTAAGGCAACGCAGAATCATTTTCACTTAAATAGGGTGTTTGTAAAGCGAGCGCACTATTACATAGCAATTCATTTTCAAACGAAATAAACTTTTGATTTAATGCCTTTTCGATGAGCAATGATTTAAATCCGGTACAATCTATAAAAAAGTCTGCCTTGTGCTCTCCGGTTTTTTCAGTAATGAGCGATGAAATGTCTCCCGTTTCGCTTAATATTACTTGTTTGACAGTATCTTCAACTCGGTCCACTCCCCGAGCAAGCGCCGTTTTACGAAGATAGGCTGCCATCAATACCGCATCTAAATGATAGGCATAAAGAGTCATGCCTTCATAATCTTTCGCATTGAATGGTTTGGGAACACGAGCGGCATCACACAAAGTAGGCAGTACACCTGTCGCCTGTGCAAATGGTTCAACATTGCTACCCTTGAGTTTTTCAGCTGCCCAATGATGCGACGCTTCAATTCCATCGGAAAACAAGGGAGCTTCAAAAGGATGGTAATATCCCCCGTCCCCTTTTTCATACCAGTCAACAAATTTAATCGCAGACTTAATCGTTGCATTTGTTTCAAGAAATAACTGTTTTTCAGGAACGCCGATCTTTTGGAAGAAATCTCTAATAGTCGGAACAGTCGCTTCACCAACACCAATAGTTTCAATATCGGGTGACTCAATAACTTTAATTTTAATTTTTGAAGTTTCGGTTAAAAGCACCTTATTTAAATAGGTTGCAGCCATCCAGCCAGCACTGCCGCCACCGACGATAATGATAGATTTAATACCAGCCATTAATACTCACAATTGACAGGGAAAGAAACCGAAAAGAGGAAGCTATCACATTTGGCGTTTTACTGCATCTTGATTGGTAAACGAATGTCGTTGTTCGCTGCCTAACCAACACACGAGCAATGAGAAAAGCTTTTAAAAGAATTAACATTAAAAAAGCCAGTCAATTGCTTGACTGGCTTTGTTTTTCCTTATGACTTGTTAATTAGAAATCCCAATTAACATTCATGTATAAGGTTCTTCCGTAATGACCCGCGGTGTATAGGTCATAGTGATCGCGAGGGTATTTACCTAAGCGATCCAGAATAGGCTTCTCTTCAAACACGTTTCGAACACCTAAACTGTACTTACCCCAATCACCAGCATCGTACGAGTACACTAAGTTGTGGATAGTAAAGCTGTGTAAACCACCTTGTGGTACTAGCTTACCTGTCGCATTTCCGTTGGCATCGGTTTCAGGCGTATTGTTTTCGAAAGTGGAATCGATGTGATCTATGTTCCACGCAAACAAATGATCCGCCATTTCCCAAGTGGTAGTCAACTGGCCACGAACTTCAGGCTGTAACCCCCAACCCGCAGTGTTTTGAACTGGACCTTGGTAAAATGATTGCTCTTCATAGTTAAAGAAGTAAGACATTTGTGCTCGAACACCAATTGAGCCAAATCCACCCATGTCCCACTGTCCTTTGAAGTCAATATCCGCACCCTTGATTTCAAAGCCAGGTCCATTCACGGTACCGGTTTTTGCTTCAACTGCTCGAGTAGAAAGATCATTAGGATCCGCTCGAAGTAAACCTAAATAAGAATTATCAAACGCAGTTTGATCCATTCCTACGAAATCACCGTTTACCAACTGACCGTAGATCAAGTCTTGAACCGAAACGTACTGAATGACGTTGTCAACCGTCAGGTTAAAGTAGTCAAACTTTAAGCTCATATTGTCAGCCATGCTGTAGACAACGCCAATGTTAGCAAACTCAGAGGTTTCAGGTTCTAAGTTGCGATTGGCTTGAACAGTCGTATCAACTTGACGCTCAGAACAATCTCCGGCTGGAGTACCTTGAGCCTGACACTGTGCGTAGTCGGTCGCATCTTCTGCAGAGAACGCATCCGCTTGCGTTAACTCAGAAAGAGTTGGGGCTCGGAAACCTTCACCGATTGAAGCTCGAACCAAAAGGAAATCTGTCGGTCGATATTCAGCAGAGATTTTTGGCGATACTTCTTCACCAAAATCAGAATAGCTGTCATAACGCACCTGTAAACCGATACTAAACTGCTCGGTAAACGGCAAGCTCAATTCATAGAACGCAGCTTTCACGTCACGATCAGCACCGGAAGAGTTACCTGCGCTACCACCCACTAAGCCAGCTTCAGACTGAGCATCAACTTTTGAGAAATATTTGATGTCATAGAATTCACCACCCACATAATGCGAAATTGGTCCACCGGCTAATTCGCCAGTTTCAAAGCCCATACCTGCAAAATATTGTAAGAACTCGTTTCGATCGTTATTTAGGGTCGTTGCTTTTAAATTCGCAATCCCTTCATCGGTGTCCAGAGCGATTCCATTGGCATCGTTGTAAGCTAATCCACCAATGCTTTGATAAAACTCACCGATTGATTTGTTATCGGTAATGTTCAAATGAACATACGCTTCCCACTCTAAATTAATCGCGTTATCGGTGATGCCATTGGCACCAAAAATATAGTCTTGAGTATAATCATCGATGTTGTTATCACGAGGACCGATGCCCGTCCAACGGTACAAACCATTAAAGGTTTGAGCGGTAGGATAATCATCTCGCAATTGTTGTGGAATAACCGGGTTATCACGATCGATACCACGCCACCAAGCAGCAGGAGGTGCGTAACGACCAAACGACTGGTTATGCATGAACAACAAACGAGAGAACATTGTAATGTTTTCATTAACATCGTAGCTCGCATCAATAAATACCGAGTTTCTCTCTAAAGAGGCTTTATTTGCGGACACGTTCGCGTAGGAATACATACAGTACGTAGAACCTGGACCCCAATCGTCATCGGCAGCTAACTCACCCAAAAAGCCCGGTACATTTGCCGTTAAATCGTCACAATTGGCGGCAGCAAGCGTGTAAGCAAAGTCAGGAGCAACGATGGTCGCACCAAATAGGCTGTTCCCATCCGTTTCAGAGTAAGCTTGAATGATGCCATCACCATTTGTGTCTCGCGCCCAAGCGGCCGTATAGTCACGATCACCGTCAAAAATCGCATCCGACTTTTGGTGCTCATAAGCAAAGGTCACATTGCCTTTATCACCTGTAATACCACTGGTGATCGAGAACTGAGACGAGTCACCGCCTTCAAGGCTTGGGCGACCCACTTGGTAATTCACATTAAAGCCTTCAAAATCCTTTTTCAGGATGATATTAACAACACCCGCGACAGCATCAGAGCCATAAACCGCTGAGCCGCCGTCTTTCAAAATCTCAATGCGCTCAACCATCGCCATTGGGATTTGGTTGAGGTTTACTGCAGTACCACCCAAGGAAGGCGAACCAGGCAAACGCTTTCCATCAACCAAAACCAGCGTACGGTCTGAGCCAGCACCTAATAAACTGATTGTTGCTTGAGATTGTGCGCTAGAGCCAGAACGCTCGTTGAAAGAACCGAATTGGTTCGAAGTAGAGTTGTTCAATGCATCGGCAACGGTAAACCGGCCGGATTCTGCCATATCTTCGGCAGTCATGATTGTTACTGGTGTAGCACCTTCGATATCGGTTCTTTTAATACGAGAACCGGTGACTACAACCTTTTCGCCTTTTTCGTCATCTGCTTCTTCTGCGTATACAGAAGGCATGGCTAACGCAGTTGCTGTGCCCGCCAGAAGGGCAACACGAACCGCTTTAGCAATAGGATTGCTATTTAGAGTACTCAATTTCTTTCTCCCTGGTTGTTACATAGATTGTTTTGGAGTTATCAGTTTTTTAGCGTCTTCGTTATGCTCGACGATCACTAAAAAACGTTATTAAGGCTTTGCGCCTTATATAATCACGGTCGATACTAACCATTTTCAGTTTGAGAGGTCAATGCTTTTTTTAATAAACAGTAACAATTCATGGTAAACGTTTCTTTTCGTTCAGACGTCTATTCATGATTGAATTTTTACCTATTTTTCAATGAGATAATAACAAAAGCCGCACTCAATAAACCGCACAATAAAATTAAAGTGACAAGCATCCAAGTCGATAGTTGACTGAAAAGTGTTGCTTTAAATTTCAATTCAATTTGACGAGACAGAGTTCCTTGTTTGAATTGAGGGATCAATTCCGTTGCCTGCCCAAGATGATCGACTACGCTAGTAATCCCTGTATTCGTCGCTCGTAAAACAGGCATACCAAACTCCAGCGCACGACTTCTCGCGATTTGAAAGTGTTGATGTGGGCCCCAAGAGTGTCCAAACCAGGCGTCATTGCTAATGGTTACAATTACACTATCTTTTTGATTTTCAATATTATTTTTGAATTTTTGAAACAATCGGCTGTAGGCGATTTCATAACAAATAGCTGGTAAGAGGTTTAACCTCATGGTTTCAAAGGCGGCTTGGTCGCTGTCGCCACTCGACATAGCGGACATGGGTAAATTGAAGAACTCAATCAGTCCACGAAGCCAATTTTCAAAGGGGACATACTCCCCAAATGGCACTAAATGTTGTTTATTATACTGTTGTTTGCTTTCTCCAAGTGTGATCACAGACGCAAAAATTTTACGTTTTTCATGATCGTATATAGGGATACCGAGTATTAAGGTAGTACCACTTTCATTCGCTTTTTTATCCCAGTGATCCAACCAGTTTTCCACTCGGTGTTTTAAAGCAGGAATGGCCGCTTCAGGCCAGATGATAATATCCGCTCCCCAATGAGGTTCGGTCATTGTGTCATATCGCTGTAAATACTCCAGTAGGTTTTCGGGCAACCATTTTTCTTCTTGCGGGATATTCGGTTGGATCAATGCAACGCTCAATTCTATTTTCCGATCAGTGTTACTTTGATATTCTATTGAAAAGTTGGCAACAGCCCAACAACCAATCCAAACCGTTGCTAGCGTAATCGTCGAATAATTAAAGAAGGATGGAACGAAAGTACGGTAATGATGCAGTGAAGACTTTATAATAAGATAACTCAAGCTAACCAACCAAGTCATCACCATACCTGTACCCAATACACCCACGAGAGGGATCCAGCCCGCAAACGGGCTATCAATCAAACCATAACCCGCATATAACCAGGGAAAGCCGGTAAATACCCAACCTTGAAACCAGTCCACCATCAACCAAGCAGCCGGAAAGCTTATGATGAATCCGTATGTTGTCCATTTTTGCTGGGCGCGGCCAACGATCCAACCCACCAACCCTTTAAACAGCGCAAGAAAAAGCACGAAAACCAAGGTCAAAAAAATACTGAGCGGTAATGGTGCATTTCCAAATTGGTGAATACTGACATGCACCCAGCTGGCGCCAACACCAAAAAAGCCGGCACCATAATAATAACCGACTTTAAAAGCTTGTCTGGTCGAAACGCCATCCAATAGCCACATTAACCCTAAAGTGGAGAAAATCAGTATTGGCCACCATTGAAGAGGAGCGAGACCTAATGGATAACATGCGCCTAAAATCAGGGCATATAAATAAACAAAACGCCCCTTAGGGCGCTTGAATAACTTTTTAATGTTCATCATTCTAATTTTGACTCGAAGCCTGTGGCAGCTCCTGCTTTATTTTCATGCGAACCAGACGAATTCGACGAGTATCCGCTGACAATACAGTAAACTCAAATTGCTCCAGCGTTACGATTTCATCTTTAATAGGAAGGTGTCCAAACGCCTGGATGATCAGCCCACCAATGGTATCAAACTCGTCATCGCTGAGTTGACTGCTGAAATATTCATTAAACTCGTCGATCGGCGTTTGCGCTTTGATCACATATTCGTTCTCACCATGTGCTTTGATGTGATCGTCTTCATCGTCAAAGTCATGCTCGTCTTCAATTTCGCCGACAATTTGCTCGAGCACATCCTCAATGGTGACCAGTCCTGCGACGCCACCGTACTCATCAACAACAATCGCCATATGATTGCGATTATTCCGAAAGTCTTTTAAAAGAACGTCGAGTCGTTTGCTCTCCGGCACGATAACCGCAGGACGTAAAATATCTTTCAGGTTAAAGCGCACTTCATTATCGTTCTGCGCCTTTTCCAGCAACACCGGCAGCAAATCTTTTGCCAACAATATGCCTTCCAAATCGTCTCGATTATCACCAACAACCGGAAAGCGCGAATGTGCCGACTCAATGACAATAGAAACAATTTGCTCCACCGTCATATTTTGTTCAATCACCACCATTTGCGAGCGCGGGATCATAATGTCTCGCACTTGCATTTCCGATACTTGAAGCACACCTTCAAGCATGGCAAACACATCGTGATTGATTAAATCGTTTTGTTGGGCAGTACTGAGGATCTCAACGATATCGGTGCGATCTCTGGGCTCTGATTGAAATAACTGTGCTAAGCGTTCTATCCAGGACCGCGACGGCGGGTGCTCATCCATAGGGGGAATTAATCTCTTGTCTCATCAAACTCGGTCAGTTTAGCAAAGCTTTTTTAAAAACACTATGACATTCAACAACATCAGTCAACCGGTTGCTCGTCGCTCACCAAATAAGGATTGTCGATACCGAATTTTTTTAAAACTTCGATTTCCAGTGCTTCCATCTGCTCGGCCTCACTCGACTCGAGGTGGTCATACCCCAGTAGATGTAAACAGCCATGAATAACCAGATGCGCCCAATGATGCTTTTCGAGCTTGTTTTGCTGCTGCGCTTCTTCACGGACGCGCTCGGCACAAATCACCAAGTCGCCCAACAGCGGCGACTCGACAAAGTCCGGTAACTCCGCAGGAAACGACAACACATTCGTCGGCTGATCTTTATCGCGATATTGAAGATTGAGTTGTTGACTGACCGCACTGGAGACTATCATAACCGAGAGCTCTGCTTCGGATTGTTTAAAATCAGCACATTGGAGTGCTGATTGTATCCATTGCCGAATGTCCGATTCCAAGGGCGCCGACTCGATCCCTTCAGCAACCTCATAATCCAGATGCAACTTCATCATTGGTCCTTTTTCTGACTGTCGAGATCGAATTTCTCATACGCTTGAACCACTCGCTGGACTACCGGATGACGTACCACATCAGTGGATTGGAAAAAAGTAAAGCTGATATCCTTTACCCCTTTCAGTACTTCAATCGCCTGTCGTAGACCCGACTTGGTACCGCGTGGTAAGTCCACCTGCGTAATATCTCCAGTAATTACAGCGCGAGAACCAAAACCGATACGGGTGAGCAACATTTTCATCTGTTCCGCCGTGGTATTTTGGCTTTCGTCGAGAATAATAAAGGCTTCATTGAGTGTGCGCCCGCGCATATACGCCAACGGCGCTACTTCAATGACATTACGTTCCATCAACTTCGCGACTCGCTCAAACCCGAGCATTTCATACAGTGCGTCGTATAATGGACGTAAATAAGGATCGACCTTCTGGTTTAAGTCACCCGGTAGAAAGCCCAAACGTTCGCCAGCTTCTACTGCCGGGCGCGTCAAGATAATCCGACGGATCTCTTGCCTTTCTAACGCATCCACAGCGGCCGCGACAGCCAGATAAGTCTTTCCGGTTCCTGCAGGTCCAATACCAAAACTGATATCATTGGCCAGAATGCGCTCGACATAACGCTGCTGATTTTGCCCTCTGGGCCGGATTAAACCACGTTTGGTGGTGATCACCACCTCCGATTTTTTGTCACTTTCTCGGTCCAGCTTCAGTTGACTGGCCCGCGACTGTAAAATGACATGGACCGTTTCGGCTTTTAAAGATGGCTGTTGGTGCGTCTCTCGATAAAGTTCTTCAATCACTTCCTGACCGGCTCGAATATTGTCAGTTTCGCCGATCAACTGGAAGTTATTGCCTCGGTTATTCACCTCAATTCCCAAACGTCTTTCTATCAAACGGAAATTTTCATCCAGATAGCCGCATAAATTCGCCAGTCGCTCATTATCCGCTGGCTCCAAAACAAACTGTATACTGGTTGTGTCGCTCAAACTTAACTCTTCTCAATTATCCTAAACAAATGGCCTATTGGATCAACTGTGCGCGCAATGAATTCGGCAAAGCTTCCGTGATCATCACCTCGGCAAACTGTCCAATTAACTTGTGTGATCCAGTAAAATTCACCACTCGGTTGCATTCGGTGCGGCCACTCAGTTGCATAATATCTTTTTTACTTGGACCTTCAACCAGCACCTTTTGTTGCGTACCCACCAAACGTCGACTGATGGCCTGTGTTTGCTGGTTAATACGTTGTTGTAACAACTGTAATCGCTGCTTTTTCTCTTCCATTGGTGTTTCGTCTTCCAGATCAGACGCCGGTGTACCAGGGCGCGCGCTATAAATAAAGCTGAAACTGTAATCGAAATCCACTTCCGCAATCAGATCCATGGTGTCTTGGAAGTCTTGCTCCGACTCCCCTGGAAATCCAATAATGAAATCTGAAGACAAGCTGATTCCCGGTCGGATTGCCTTTAAGCGGTTAATTTTACTCAAATACTCATCACGAGTATGGCCACGTTTCATCGACGATAAAATACGGTTAGAGCCACTTTGCACCGGTAAGTGCAGGTGACTCACCAATTCAGGTACTTCGCCATACACTTCGATTAACCGATCAGAAAACTCCACCGGATGCGAGGTTGTAAAACGAATGCGATCAATGCCATCAACTGCTGCCACATATTGGATCAACTCCGCCAAATCGGCAATTCGTCCATCGTGGGTTTCACCCCGATAAGCATTCACATTTTGTCCTAGCAGGTTAATTTCACGAACGCCCTGCTCGGCAAGCTCTACCACTTCAGCAATCACATCATCAAACGGACGACTGACTTCTTCACCACGTGTATAAGGCACCACACAAAAAGTACAGTATTTGCTGCATCCCTCCATTATGGAAACAAAAGCCGTTACGCCGTCTGCTTTGGGCTCTGGCAACCTATCAAACTTTTCAATTTCGGGGAAAGAAATATCCACGACAGCCGCATTTTTGGTTTTCACCGACTCCATCATTTCCGGAATTCGGTGCAATGTTTGAGGACCAAATACCATATCCACATGCGGAGCTCGCGATCGAATGGCCTCCCCTTCCTGGCTGGCAACACAGCCACCAACACCAATAACCAGTTCTGGATTTTTCTCTTTAAAATGCTTCCACTGACCCAGCTGTGAAAATACTTTTTCCTGGGCTTTTTCGCGAATCGAGCAAGTGTTCAGCAATAAAACATCAGCGTCTTCAGGATTATCGGTAATTTCCAACTCGTGAGTATCATTCAGCAAATCGGCCATGCGTGATGAATCATATTCGTTCATCTGACAGCCCCAGGTTTTAATGTACAATTTCTTACTCATGACCAACTACCTAAAATCCGGTAAAAACAACCACTTCCGTGAAGTTTTAACGGGTATAAATTGACTGGAATTAACGAACAACTGCGTTTCCAGAACGGAAAGGCGGCGATTATATCAAAGGTTAATTTGCGATCACCAGCGGTAGTTGCGATTACAGAATAAAAATCAATCACCAATGGAACGGATCAGAGTTTGCTCTATCATGTCCAACTCTTCATCAAAGGAATCGAAATCATCAAGATCGGGGGTATCATCCAACGCTTCCTTTACTTCTTCGGTGCTAGCAGTCGCCTTTTCGGCTTTTCCAGCTTTAGGCTGTGCTTCCGGAGTATCACCCAATTGTGCGCGTGCAGACTCCGCGGCACGTCGCATCATTTCTCGGGTAATCTCAGAAATTCCGGTCATAAGAATGCTTAGCTGCTGATTTTCCCGATTGTCGTCGTTAGGTACCTCATTGATTTTTTTTAATATTTCAATGCAAGGTTGTCGAGTCCAGTTGGTCATGCATACCTCTAGAGTTGCAGATGCGCTAATCTAAGCATAGAAACTATCCATTAAGATTTCAAACACTGATGAATTACCTGGCTCATGCAGCACTAACCAGTACTCACCCAGCCATTACCTTCGGGAACCTGATTGCTGATCATGTCCGGGGCAAGGATCTCTCTCGCTTTCCAAGAGCGATTGCACAAGGTATCCGCATACATCGTGCCATCGACGGATACTTTGATCAGCTTCCGAAAATTGAAGCGCTAAGAGCTCAAATGCCACAAGGATTACGCCGTTTCTCGGGGATCGCTTTGGACTTTTGGTTTGATCACCTGCTGGCCCAACTATGGCAACAATATCATCCAGAGCCCCTTGATGCCTTCCAACAGCGCATCAACAGCTATTTACATCAATATTGGGAATGGGTTCCTTCGACACAGCAAACGTTTTTAGCCTATTTCATCGAAAAACAAATCTTTCTTCGGTATCGTAGTTTCTCTTTGCTTAACCAGCATCTAGAAGCCGTCGCACACAGGCTAAAACGCGGAGAACAATTGATTCAATGCATGAATCAACTCTCAACAATACAAGACGACATTGAGGTATGCTTTATCGAGGTGTTCCCGCAGATGCAGTCGTTTAGTCAGCAAATATTGAGGAAAGAGTCTTTAAATGATTAAAACGTTTCAATTGCTTCACGATCAAACGCTATTGACGATTTGCAAGGTAGAAGACGCGCTTTCGTTTCCGGCGAATGTCACTCATTTATACAGCCAAACGCAAACCCACGATGAAATTTCTGTCATTGCGCCCACCCAATTTTTAGATCAGCCCACCATTAAAGTGTTAGAGCGTGTCGATAACTGGCAGGCCATCAAAATTAATGAATCGCTCAACTTTTCGATGGTTGGTGTTCTCGCTCAACTTGCAGTACTTTTGGCAAAACAAAATATCAGTATCTTTGTCATCTCCACCTTTAATACCGATTACCTGTTAGTTCAGCAAAGTCATATTGGTAAAGCCTTGTTGTATTTACGACAACAAGGGCATTCAATTGAGTCGAAGCATTCTTTTGACTGATCGAAGCAATCATTGCTTTACTTTTCGATACACGCCAAAAAAGTTGTTTTTCCAATGCAATCCCTTGTCTTCTGAAATATCCCAAATTTGATGCACATCGCCATTTTTTTGCGGTTTCCACCGAATGCGATGAATAATAGGATTTCCCTGTTGATTTTTACCTTCACCGGTTAGCGTCATCACCTGACCGTTCCAATCGCCATCCAACTGCAACAAAAGTCCTGTGTTATCCACCCAAGTTTGGTGCCACTTGTTTCGACTTTTATCATAAATATTCAGGCTTTCACCTTCATAGTCTGTATCGGAGGTGTAGTGCTCTTTTAATACGCAACCATCCATTGCTTGACTGATCACATTGGAGCCTGCTTTTTTGCCATCGCGAGAAAAAACATCCCAACTTCCTAACCAAAAATCAAATTGACGATAGGCGGCGTCATTGCACTTCGTTTCTGCGCTGACGGAAAACGTTAAAATCAATATCCAACTTATCTTTAGGTATCGCATTGGCTTCTCCTGTTTTCTTTGTTCTAAAATTGCATCACTTATTTATTAACGTCCCATTAGAACGACGCTCCTAAGTGAATATAAACCTCGTCTTCTCCCAGCAAGTCATCGTGACCTCGGGCAAAACCAACGCGTACATCAAGCGGTAAATAATAGAACAAACGTAACTGCGCCATCACTTCGATTCCCGAGCTCGCGTAGGTTTTATCACTGATATCTAGCGGATAGTTAATGATTGACGATGCCGTATGCCCGTACACACGCGCCTTATCGTAAAAAATACGTCCGGATATTTTTTCCAAACCAACGGGTGGTGCCATAAAAGTCCGTTCAACGTGGGCAATAGGGAAACGCCATTCGCTACTCGCCAGTCGCATATGGCGACCCGTTAATTGATTGCTCAGATCGGGATAACCACGCAGCGGGTAACGTCGCTCAAGAAAATCTGGATTACGATAAAAAAACAAATCACTGAAATCACCGCCAATCCGAAACGATCGAGAACCCTGCTCACCGCTCCCTGCAACCAAACGCAATGCCAATGCATTTTCCCGATACACCTGCCAGTATTCTCGCCAATCAATCAATACTGTCTTACCACTGTAATCACTGTCCATGACATCACTACTGCTGATTACCACTCGAACGCTCCGACCGTCATTGGCACTGATGGAACGAGCAAAATATTTTGCCGAGTCATAGCTTAAAGAAATACCGGCAGCGGCATCACGAAATTCCTGAACAAAGTTTAACTCGTCATCAAACCACACATGATAACGTTCAGCATCCAAAGAAATACCGAATGCCAGATCCCAGCGTGATAAAATGTTGGACCAAGGAATGTGATAGCTGAGCTCCAAGTCACGATGTTCGATCACAAGGTCCGACGTCGCATCATTATCATCGTCGGTGATGTCGTGATAGCGCTGTAAGCTGAATTGCCAATGATGACTGTATTGATATTGTAAAAATAAATTCGCTAAAAGTCGTTCTACTTCAAGACTTGCTGCAGCGCTGTACCAGTGATTTTCTAACGCATCCATGCCGCTGGTTTGCGCCCCCACTTCAATGGTGTTTTTATTACCCACGGCAAAAGGCAACCACCAACGAGGTGATAATGACTTCCAAGGTGAATAAGGCGATACCGAAAAACTGGAGATAGGTGACTCGATAATTTCATGAGAGCCAATAAGAATAGGCTCTTTCGCTTCCCGCTTTTCGATGATGGTACTTTGCCCGGCTGGTTCGATTTCAATCAGCTGATACCCTTGCGCGGTGTAACCAATGGCGTGAATGCTTTTATTTTCTTCAGCAATCACCGATTGAAAAACACCACTGTCACTGTAACTGAGTTGTGTCAGCTCGCCCAGCTCTCGATCAAAGCGAAACAAATTAAAGCGCTGATCTTGTTCACCACTAAATTGAACATAGCGACCATCTTTTGAAAAACGCGGATACCATTGATGTGTTTGTTGCGGATAAACCGGCTGCCACTGACGCGATGTTAAAGAAAATACTTCCAGGTTGGCACGGGTAAAACCTTTACGTTGTACGGAAGCCACCAACTGTTGATCATCGGCAGATAAATCCAAATGTGAAACGATCACATCGTCTTCTCCCTGCCATAATGTTTCAATGAATTCACCAAGATGGTTTAAACGATCAATTTGAAAACGCCCTTTTTCCGCTTTTAACGCGAACATTTCCGTTCCACTTGCACTCCATTGCGCCTCTTGGTAACGACTGCAATAAGTTAAGCGCTCAATATCATTTTCAGTTTCATCGTACACATAAAGATCGTAATAGACAAAATATTCATCACACACTTCTGGCTGAGCGATAAGTATTTTCCCGTTAACGTGTCGGTCAATTGTCGCCAGTGCATTGATGTCGGTCAGTCGGTAAAGCTCTCCACGACCGTCCAATTTGGCAAGAGCTGATTGATGGACGCCATCGCTATAAACGAGATAAAGGTTACCGAAATCATCACTTTCCAGGTCGTACTTTTGAAAACCGTCGTTTGTCAGTTGCTTGACAGGTTGTGAAGAAAACTCGGTTAATAATTCTTCTCGCAAATACTCTTCAAAATCAGTCCAGAGCGCATTCAGATCTTTACCCAACACATTTTTAGCATTGGTATTGAGCAGATATGGGAACCAATTATCACTGTAATTCGAAATATAAAGATCTACTTTCGCTTTTCCGTAACGCACTTCTAGGAATTGAAAGAAATAATAACCATAAAGATAGCGTGCATTAAACGGCCAGCTAGGACTCGCCATATTCACTTCGCGAATTGACTTAAATCCTTGCTTCAACTCTTCTCGCATCATCATGGCAAACAGGCTACTTTGACCACGACCTAACTGTTGTTGATGATCGGTTTCGTGATAAGTAGCAAAGCCTTCGATGATCCAGGCGGGTTGAAAACTGTTCGGAAATAAAAATGGATTACGACCAAGAATATTTCGCAAAAATTTAGGCGCGCCGCCCGTTTTATCTAGGTGCAAAACATGCGTGTATTCGTGTTTAATCAAAGACTCCAGCCAACTGTCAAAATCCAATCGACCGGCTTCTGGTGGATGAATAAATAATACAGAACGGTTAAAGGGTAACGGCGACGCATAACCATTGGCTAAATCGGTATGGTCAGTCAGTACCAATTGCGTTTTATTTCTGGGCCACCACTTTAATTCTTTTGTTAATTGTTGATGCACTTGCTCAGCAATGGTTGCCGTTTTCTCTGCAAGCTCACGGTGCTCTTTCGCATGATGTATTTCAAAGTGCCGAGTGGATAACGTTTGCCAGTCTAGTGAAGGATCAAATGCTTGGATGGCAATACTTATTAAAGCAGAAAGCCCTAAAAGAATGGACCTGGTTTTCATAAAGTTCCCGATAATGCTATTTTTTGACGATTATATCGAGAAATCTGAGCCTGTCTGTAAACTATCAACACATTTCGATAGAAATTGATATGCTTCCAGTTTCGCTCGTACAAAAAAGGCGACTTTCGTCGCCTTTGTCTAGAGAAAATTACTCAGCCGCTGGTTGTTCACTTTCGACAGGCTTTTCATCTTTTTGCGGTGACTCAATCAACTCTTTCATACTAAGACGTACACGCCCCTGACGATCGATTTCGAGCACTTTAACTTTCACCACATCACCGACACTCAAGTGATCGGTGACTTTGTTGACTCGCTCATGTGCAATCTGCGAAATATGCACCAGGCCATCTTTGCCAGGCTTTAAAGTAACAAAAGCCCCAAAGTCAGCAATACGAGCAACCTTTCCTTCGTAAATGGCTCCGGCTTCAATATCTTCAACAATATCTTTAATACGCTGTTCGGCCGCATCACCAGCAGATTTGTCCACTGCGGCTATCCGAACGGTACCGTCATCATCGATTTCAATGGTTGCACCCGTTTCTTCGGTAATAGAACGGATGGTCGAGCCACCTTTACCAATCACTTCGGAGATTTTTTCCGGATCAATTTTCAACGATGTAATGCGAGGAGCAAAAGAAGAAATATCTGCTCGATGCGTATTGATCGCTTCGTTCATGGTTTTCAATATATGCAAGCGACCGGCTTTGGCTTGGTGTAAAGCCACTTCCATAATTTCTTTGGTGATACCTTGAATTTTAATGTCCATCTGCAAAGCCGTTACACCCGCTTCGCTTCCAGCGACTTTAAAGTCCATATCGCCCAAGTGATCTTCATCACCCAAAATATCCGACAATACGACGTAATTATCACCTTCTTTAACCAAACCCATTGCGATACCGGCGACCGGTGCTTTTAAGGGGACTCCTGCATCCATTAACGCTAAGCTGGTCCCACACACGGAAGCCATTGAACTGGAGCCGTTAGACTCAGTAATTTCCGATACCACGCGTAAAGTGTAAGGGAACTCACTTTGAGCTGGTACTACGGCTTTAATCCCGCGTTTCGCTAAATTTCCATGACCAATTTCACGGCGCTTTGGACTGCCGATCATGCCGGTTTCACCAACACAATATGGAGGAAAATTATAATGCAACATGAAAGGTTCTTTGCTTTCGCCCATCAAGCTATCAATGATTTGAGCATCTCGCTCGGTGCCAAGCGTGGCGGTAACCAACGCCTGTGTTTCACCACGCGTGAAAAGCGCAGAACCGTGAACACGTGGTAAAACGCCGGTCTTAACGTAAAGCGCGCGGATCATGTCATTATCACGACCGTCAATTCGTGGTTGTCCAGCAATAATGCGCGATCGCACTACCGACTTTTCAACGCTATGGAATACATCACGAACTTCAACAGGACATTGCTCGCTGCCTTCAGGAGATAACTCAGAAACCACACGCTCACAAATTTCTGTAAGCTTGTCTTTTCGCGCCATTTTATCGGCAATTTGATAGGCTTCGATCACATCTGCTTGAGCCAATTCCGCTACTTTCGCTTTAAGCTCGGAGTTTTCAGCTTCTGGCTGCCAGTCCCAAGCGGGTGTTCCAACGGCTTCCGCAAACTCTGAAATCGCTTTAATCGCAACTTGCGACTCAGTGTGGCCAAACATAACCGCACCTAACATTACTGATTCAGACAGCTCCTTCGCCTCAGACTCCACCATCAGTACCGCAGATTCGGTACCAGCAACAACCAGATCCAACTCACTCGTGGTTAGCTCGGTTTGAGTCGGGTTTAAAATATAGTTACCGTTTGTGTAACCAACACGAGCCGCACCCAGTGGGCCATTAAACGGAATGCCTGAAATAGCAAGAGCTGCAGATGTGCCAATCATAGCAACAATATCCGGCTCAACTTCCGGATTGATAGAGATAACCGTGATCACCACCTGTACTTCGTTCATAAAACCTTCGGCAAACAATGGACGGATGGGACGATCAATCAATCGAGCGATCAAGGTTTCACGCTCTGAAGGGCGGCCTTCACGCTTGAAGAAACCACCAGGAATTTTACCGGCAGCATAGGTCTTTTCTTGATAATTAACGGTCAGTGGGAAAAAGTCTTGACCTTCGCGTACTTCTTTTTTACCAACAACAGTGACGAGCGCCGTAGTCCCTTCGATGTCAACAACAACAGCACCAGTGGCTTGACGTGCGATTTCACCAGTTTCGAGAGTGACGGTACGGCCACCGTACTCAAAGCTTCTTTTAATCGGATTCACTTAATTTCCTTAATTGCTTTTGCAATATTTTCAGTTTTTTACTAATCCTTTTTGGCATAAGTGAAATGTTTTTAGAACTAACCAGAAAGTGATTGCTTTCTTTTCAATAAAAAGCAATCACTTTCTGGCTAAAAACAGGACAACACTTGAATGACCAAATAAGGAGTTTTAACGTTTTGGCATGAAGATAATAGCAAAAAGGGGCTGTAAAAGCCCCTTTAAGTTCAAACTGTTAGCGACGTAAGCCCAGTTTGCCGATCAGGTCCGTATATCGACCCTGATCTTTACGCTTCAGATAATCCAGCAATTTACGACGCTGGCTAACCATTCTCAGCAAGCCACGACGCGAATGATGATCGTGAATGTTGGCTTTAAAATGGTCTTGAAGATGGTTGATTTGCGCTGTTAATAAGGCAACTTGAACTTCTGGAGAACCGGTATCGTTTTCACCACGACCGTGTTCCGCAACAATTGACGCTTTCGCTTCTGCACTTAAAGACATGTTTTTCTCCATTAGTGACTTTACGTTTAAGCTCTGGACCAATCACTAATTCAGCACAGAGCTATCGATTCGGGCGCGATTTTACAGGAGCTACCACACCAGAGCAAGCCGAAACACAGAAATCTCAGTCTTTTTGAAAGAAATAAGTCTCTCCTGCAGGATGTTTATTGTCGTAGATGATTTCCCCTGTGGCCTTCAGACTGAGTCCACCGGTTTCGAAAGTTTGGTACCAATCTCGCATCTCATCCATTCGCTTATGAACATGAATCAGATCATCCAACCGTAATTTTGCCGCCATGATACTTTGCAAAAATCCGATCAATCGAGGTTTATTGGCTCTAAATTGATCAGGCGTTGCTTTAAACACTAACTTTGCGCTTTCCATCATTGGCTTTAACACGGGTGACACGCGGGTTAATAAACTACGTGCCAATTCTTCACCAACGGGTCGCAGTAAACCTTGAAGCTCTTTTTGTCCCGGATTGTGGCGCAACAACTTTTTGGCACGTTTAAAAAAGCCCGTCGACTCTAAAATTTGATACTCTTTCGCTTCGTTATTCATCTGATGCAAAATGGCGCTATTGCGAGAGTGTGTCACAAATGCCAAAGAGCCACCCGGCTTGAGCCAGCACGCAATTTTGGGCGCTACTGCAACCCAGTCGGTATACTCAATGCCATACTGACTGGTGATAAAATCAAAGCTTTCTCGCTCAAAAGTTGCGCTTTCGAGCGCAATACTGTCAAAAAATGAAATGTGATCAACAAGCTCTGCTAAATGAGGAAATCGTCTTTTAAGAGCTTCCAAATCGATACTCGCCCGATCCGTTGCAAACACCTGAAACTGCTTTTCGTTTTCTTTCGAATAGGCCATTGCCAAAAGTGCAATAGCACCAGAGCCGGAACACACATCCAAGATTCGGGAGCCACTTGCCAATTGTGCAAAGCATTGATACCAGAAAGCCTTGATCTCTTTATCGTAATTACCAACAAAGTCAGCCGGTAATGACGTTATATTTCCCTGTGACCAATAGTCACTCCAGTGTTCTGCAATTTTATTCACGAATTTGCTCTACGGTCGAATAAGTAGGAGGCTTATTTTACACGGAATTTTGTCGAGTAAAACCATAGAGGTAAAACGAGGAAAGGTCATTGCCGGACAATCAAACGCTTCGGAGCCAGTTTTAAATCATCGTCCAAAGCGGCCACACCCAGGAAGGATCCTTTTTCGTCGTAAACCTTAATAACCGTAGAAGACTCGGGCAGGTTTCCAGCTTGCACCGCCTGGCCTTGCATAAAATAAAATGCCGTGTCGAGGTCGAGAGTCACTTCTGGATAACCGTGCAATGATTCGTCACTACCAAACAATAACGCGTCCATTTCAGCAAAGGCTTCGCTTGCTTTCATTTGCTCCAATTGCTCTAAAGTCACCATGTCTTCTGATTTAAAGTGAGCCACCCAATCACGTCGAAGAGCTGTAACGTGCGCACCACACTCGAGTTTCTCACCAATATCTTCAACTAAGTTTCGAATGTAGGTGCCTTTACTGCATTCGACGTACATAGAAAAGGAATCTTCTGTGAAGGATTCAAGCACTGCGCGATAAATATGAATGGGTCTCGGCTGACGCTCTACTTCGATCCCTTGACGCGCCAGTTTATACAAAGGTTGCCCTTTGTGTTTTAGCGCAGAATACATCGAAGGCACCTGTAAGCTCTCACCTAAAAAGGATGCAATGGTTTTCTGCAGTTGATTTTCAGAGACTTGTATCGGTCGCTTTAATAGCAACTCACCTTCAGCATCCGCTGTGGTCGTTGTTTCACCGAGCTTGGCAGTCACGCGATAAGCTTTATCGGAATTAAGGAGGTATTGGGAAAACTTTGTGGCTTCGCCAAAACAAATGGGCAACATACCACTAGCAAGGGGATCGAGACTACCCGTATGACCCGCCTTTGCAGCCTTGAACATCCAACGCGCCTGTTGCAGCACCTTGTTGGATGACAACCCAGAGGGTTTATCGAGTAATAAAATGCCGTCCAAAGGACGGCCTTTTCGTTTTCTGGCCATGAAGCTTCTGCAATCAGGAGTTTTCGCTTTCGTCCTCGGGCGCGTCTTTGGAACGCGCTTTTTCGATCAACGACGACATTTCCTGACCGCGGATCAGCGAGGTATCATGTTTAAAATGCAATTGCGGCATCACACGCATACGAACACGAGTCGCCAAGGTACTGCGAATAAAGCCTTCGGCTTTTTCCAACACCTTGAGCGCTTCTGCCGCCTGTTCAGGCTCATCTTTTCCTAAAAAAGAGACGAACACTTTGGCGTGTTGTAGATCGCGTGTGATCTCTACCGCCAAAACGGTAGGCATACCAACACGCGGATCTTTAATTTCGCGTTGCAGAATTAACGCCAGCTCACGCTGCAGTTGCTCAGCAACACGATCCGTTCGCTTAAACTCTCGACTCATGCTCGCCTTATATCCTAGATGGTTCGCGCAACTTCAATCACTTCGAAGCACTCGATCTGATCGCCGGCCTTAACGTCATTGTAGTTCTTAACACCAATACCGCATTCCATACCGTTACGCACTTCTTGTACGTCGTCTTTAAAGCGACGCAGAGACTCCAGCTCTCCTTCATAGATCACGACGTTGTCTCGGAGTACACGAATCGGGTTGTTGCGCTTAACAAATCCTTCCACCACCATACAACCAGCAACTGCGCCAAACTTGGGTGATCGGAAAACGTCGCGCACTTCGGCAAGGCCAACAATTTCTTGTTTACGCTCAGGAGACAGCATACCTGACATGGCCGCCTTTATTTCGTCAATCACATCATAAATAACACTGTAATAACGTAACTCAACCGCTTCTGATTCGGCCACTTTTCGAGCGGCTGAATCCGCTCGGACGTTAAAGCCGACTATAAAAGCATCAGACGCCGCGGCTAAGGAAACGTCGGTCTCCGCGATACCACCAACTCCAGTTCCAATCACATTCACCGAAATTTCATCGGTTGATAGGTCCGTTAAAGACTTCACAATAGCTTCCACCGAGCCCTGAACGTCGGCTTTAACAATGACACTCAAGGTTTTCTTGTCAGCTTCCGCCATATTGGCGAACATGTTTTCGAGTTTGGCTTTTTGCTGACGAGTGAGTTTTTCGTCTCGTTGTTTGCTTTGACGAGTCTCTGCGACTTCACGTGCCTTACGTTCATTTTCCACAACCAACACGTCGTCTCCGGCCGAAGGCACACCTGAAAGACCTAGGACTTCCACGGGCATGGAAGGTCCTACTTCATTTACGGGTTGCCCCTGATCGTTTATGAGAGCTCGAATGCGCCCATAATGCAGACCGGCCAACATGATATCGCCTTTACGTAACGTACCAGATTGAACCAAAATCGAAGCGACCGCGCCACGCCCTTTATCGAGACGTGCTTCGATAACCACACCTTTAGCATAGCCTTCTCGAGACGCTTTCAACTCCAGCATTTCCGCCTGTAGCGAAATGGAATCCAACAGCTCATCAACGCCATCACCGGTTTTCGCCGACAGATGGATAAACTGAGTTTCACCACCCCAATCTTCGGGAATAACATCGTGTTGCGACAGCTCATTTTTAACGCGATCCGGATCCGCTTCCGGTTTATCCATTTTATTTACAGCGACAATCAGAGGGACCCCGGCGGCTTTTGAATGCTGGATCGCTTCGATGGTTTGCGGCATAACGCCATCATCGGCTGCTACCACCAGAATAACGATGTCCGTTGCATTCGCTCCGCGCGCACGCATTGAAGTGAACGCGGCATGTCCAGGCGTATCTAGGAAGGTAATACCACCCCGTTTTGTTTCAACGTGATAAGCACCAATGTGCTGTGTAATCCCACCCGCTTCGCCAGCAGCAACTTTGGCCGCCCGAATATAATCCAACAAAGAGGTTTTACCATGATCGACATGCCCCATGATGGTAACCACAGGCGCTCGTTGAGAGAGCTCGCCACTGTCGCGACTTTCTTGAGCCTGAGTAATTAACTCATCTTCTGCCGAAACCTCCGCTTTCAACTTCGCGGTATGCCCCATTTCTTCAACCAGCAAAATGGCCGTATCTTGATCAATGGGTTGATTAATGGTGACCATAGTGCCCATTTTCATTAACGCTTTGATAAGCTCAGCAGCTTTAATCGACATCAACTGTGCCAATTCACCAACAGTAATTTCTTCCGGGACTTCGACTTCCAATACTTTCTTTTCTACCGGTTTGGAGAAACCGTGTTGCAATGCTTTAGGGGCTTTGATGGGTTTGGCTACCTTTGGTTGTTCAATTTTTTCAGGTTTACGGCGTGACGCGGAATACTTAGTAATAATATCTTCAGCTTCGTTTTCATTGCCGCCATGCTTTTTCTTTTTGCGCTTTTTCTTCGGTGCGTCAAGACGCGTATCCTCGCGTACTGGCACCGATGCAACAGGCTTTTTAGCTGCCTGTCGTGCTTTACGTGCTTCCTCAAGTGCTTTTTCAGCGGCCAATTCGGCTTGTGCTTTAGCTTCTGCTTCGGCCTTTTTACGAGCTTGCTCGGTCATTCGAGCTTCAACTTCAGCACGAGCCTGAGCTTCAGCTTCTGCTTTCATTCGCTCAGCAAGTGCCGCCTTTTCCGCAGCTGCTTTATCTTCCGGGCTTTCGATAGCCTCGGCTTCAGCAGGGGGTTCAGCTTGAGCTGAATCTTGCGCTTCAGGCTTAGTTACCTCAGAAACCTCGTCTACTTCCGTTTTAGCGGTTTCTGCTTCAGCTTGCAGAACGGGTTCTTGTTCGAGGATTGGAGTTTCTTCAACGTCAACTTCAGTTTCTTGCGTTTTTTTCTTTACATAAGTACGCTTTTTTCGCACTTCAACGGTAACGGTTTTCGATTTCCCAGTTGAACCAGTCACTTTCAACGAACTTTTGGTCGTCCGCTTTAAAGTGATACGCCTAGGTTCTGCACCGTCTTTACCGCCATGACTTTGTTTCAGAAACGACAACAAGACCTGTTTTTGTTCATCGGAAACTACATCTTCAGGTCCCGATAAGCTGAGCCCGGCACTTTTCATTTGTTCCAGTAGTTTTTCTACAGGAGTGCCAACGGTTTCAGCGAGTTTTGCGACTGTGACTTCTGACATTCGTTACGGCCCCCAAGAATTATGATTCATCATTTTCAAACCAGGGCGCCCGAGCAGCCAGGATCAGTTGTCCCGCCTTTTCTTCGGTCATCCCCTCGATATCCATCAGCTCATCAACAGACTGCTCGGCCAGATCTTCCATAGTCCTAATACCCATGGAGGCCAGTTGAAACGCCACTTGTTTTTCCATGCCTTCCATATTGAGCAGGTCCTCGGCCGGCTCTGCCGCTTCCAACTTTTCTTCGCTAGCGATGGCTTTCGTTAATATGGTGTCTTTTGCTCTTGCGCGCAGCTCTTCCACCAACTCTTCGTCAAAACCTTCAATTTCGAGCATTTCGGCTAAAGGCACATAAGCCACTTCTTCTACCGTGGTAAACCCTTCTTGAACTAGAATTCCAGCCAGCTCTTCGTCAACACCCAGCTCTTCAACGAAGGCATTAATGATACTCTCACTTTCTACGCTATTTTTCTCTTCGAAATCCGCTTCGGTCATCACATTCAGCGTCCAGCCCGTTAATTCGCTCGCCAATCGAACATTCTGCCCACTGCGACCGATGGCCTGAGCCAGCTGATCTTCTGCTACCGCTATGTCCATACTGTGACTGTCTTCGTCAACCACAATGGACACCACTTCGGCCGGAGCCATTGCGTTGATGACATACTGTGCCGGGTTATCATCATAAAGCACAATGTCGATTCGCTCATTGTCCAGCTCGCCTGATACCGCCTGAACACGTGAACCACGCATACCAACACAGGCGCCTACTGGATCGATTCGTTTGTCGTTGGTTTTTACAGCAATTTTTGCTCGCGAACCCGGATCTCGAGCCGCACCACGCAACTCAATGACCTCTTCCGCAATTTCGGGAACTTCAATACGGAACAACTCGATCAGCATTTCAGGACGTGTCCGGCTAACAAACAGCTGTGGGCCACGCGCTTCCGGCTTCACAGCATAAAGCAAGCCACGAACCCGATCGCCAGTGCGAACCGACTCGCGCGTCATCATTTCTTCACGCGGAATGATCGCCTCTGCATTATTACCCAGATCCAAAATGATGCTGTCACGGCTCGCCTTTTTCACCACACCCGTTATTAATTCGCCCACTCGCCCTTCAAAAGCTCGTACGACTTTGGCACGTTCAGCTTCACGTACTTTTTGAACAATCACCTGCTTGGCGGTTTGCGCTGCTATCCGGCCAAACTCGATGGATTCGATTTGCTCTTCAACATGTTCACCAACCTGGATTTCGGGTTGCTCCACCTGAGCAGCGGACAAACTGATTTGAGTAAAGGGAGACTCCAACCCGCTGTCGGTATCATCGACTACTTCCCACCGACGGAAAGTATCGTATTCGCCGGAAACCCGATCGATGGCAACACGTACATCAATCTCACCACCGTTTTTCTTTTTGGTCGCTGTAGCAATAGCCGCTTCTAGCGCCTGAAAAATCAACTCGGGCTCAACGTCTTTTTCGTTTGAAACCGCATCAACGACTAATAAAATTTCTTTGCTCATACCTTAAACCTCGGTTCCAGTATTACTCCTGATCGCCAAAATCCGGGATCAGATTTGCTTTATCGACATTACTGTGAGCGACCTGGAACGTTTGCCCGTCCACTAACAGAGTAATATTTTCGCCTTCTACGGCCTGCAAAATACCTCGAAAGTTACGTCGTCCTTCCACTGGGGCATGACTTCGCAATTTAATTTCTTCACCCACAAAACGCTGAAAATGCTCAAGTTTAAACAAGGGACGATCCATGCCAGGCGAAGAGACTTCAAGGTTGTAATGACCCGATATAGGATCTTCAACATCCAATACAGCACTTACTTGACGACTGACATCGGCACAGTCATCGACAGTAATACCCTCTTCACTGTCGATAAACACTCGAAGCACCGAATGCCGACCTTCGGCAACATATTCCAGTCCGACAAATTCGAAGCCCACCGCTTCCACGGCTGGCTCAATCAGACGATTCAGCTGTTCAATCACCGCCACCTCGGACTCCTCATAAACTGAATTCAAAAACAAAAAATGGGCATAAATGCCCATTTTTATAACAATCTGTGGGCGGTAAAACGAGTATAAATCACCTGTTTTACCTAAGTGTGATTTCCTCCGAAAAGCGGAAAGCACAGCAAACAAAAAGCCCCATAAGTGGGGCTTCGAACAAAAAACCGGTTGGTAGCGGGGGCCGGATTTGAACCAACGACCTTCGGGTTATGAGCCCGACGAGCTACCAGACTGCTCCACCCCGCATCAAAGTGCCGAAATTTTAACGAATACCGGAAAGAATCACAAGTATACGGCATAATTTAGAGTCAATATCGTTGGTTCTTTGATAAATAACAATATCAACCGAGTGTCAACCCGGCCGAATATCAGGCCCTATAATGATTATACTCATTTCAATCGATCGCTTTGTATTGATTGTTGCAACCGGGAAAGTAAAACATTGTCACGACTTGCTTTAATCAGTCTAATGCTTTGCGGCATTTTATTTGCTGCGGAAGAGCCATTAATAGAGTCACCTTACTTCAAACAGCTTACGCTCGAGCAAGGATTGAAGTCTCGATGGATCACAGCATTGCTTCAAGATAAGCACGGTTTCGTTTGGTTGGGTTCCACCAATGGCCTGCAGCGTTACGATGGCTATCAGTTTCACGACATCAAAGGCCCATCCCATATCTTGGAAGGCAATGAAGTGTATGATTTGATCCAGGACAGTCAAGGACTACTCTGGTTGGCAAATGAGCTGTCGGTCTTTCGAATAAACGTCGACTCACTGAATATTAATCAACTCGCCTTCGAAGGCGAGCAGTTTCAAAGTGGTGACATCAATCCCATCAGCCAAATAAAAGAAGATGACAAAGGAACGCTCTGGTTTGCCCGCTGGGATGGCATTTATTTTCTTCCCCGCGGTGAACAGGTCGCGAGAAAGTTCTATACGAATTTTAACCAGCTGACTCAGAGTGACGACGGTGTCGTCTCATTAGAAGTATTAGAGAACCATCTTTTAATTGGCACCACACGCGGCCTTTATTCATTAGATAGAAACAAGCTGCACCTGCAGCGACTGAGTTTTGCCATCGAAAACGAACGTAAATTCAACGATGCGTCTGTCAATGATATCGCTTTAATCGGTGATCATATCTGGCTCACCAGCAATAAAGGCGTATTTCGCTTATTAAAACAATCACTGTTGAGCGGCTCACCGCTTTCATTAACCCCACTCATTAAGCATAAAAGTTTCGCCATCGAAAAACTGGGAAACCAATTTTGGTTAGCAACGGCTAATGGTGTCTATCAGCTCACATCAAGTTCGAAACTGCAAAAAGTGATTAACCTGAACCAAGGGAATTTAATCAACAATAACAATTCAGCTTATGGGCTGATGCAAGATGCCGAAGGATATATATGGATAGCAACAGCAGGTAGCGGAATTTACCAATGGGATCCTCGCAGTCGAGAAGTGCACTTTTACTTGCGCCAAAATAAACATTCTTCCCGTTATGGCCAAGTGTCTAATATTTGGTCCTTTTACGAATCCGAAGATGCGCTCTGGGTTGGCACTGAAAATGGATTGATACGTTTTGATTCCGATTTAAATAAATACCAACATTTTCAACCCATTCCTGAACAATGGTTTTATACCGAACGCGCCATTTACGACATCATTCCTATGGCAAATCAACTTTGGTTGAGTACTTATTATGGGATCCGCGTTTTCGATATTAAAACAGAAAACGCATCGGATTTACCAGCCGAGCATCGTGCGCTCTCTGAGATGCTGAAGCGAATTTTATTTCAAGCCGTGTACAAAGACGACCAAGGAAATATTTGGATTGGTCATGACGATGGCCTACTGCTTTACCATCCACAACAGAAAAAATTCTCTGAATCGCCTTATCGGCTGGATAACGGTCAAACGTTTGAAGGCTCGGTGCTGTTAATTAAACAGGACCAATTGGGCGACCTTTGGGTTGCTGCCAATAATGGCGTCTATCGTGTCGATAAAGGTCGTCATCGGTTACAAAAGGTGTTTCAGCAAAAATTTAAACACGACCCCCATTTAACTGCCGCGGATATTTACCGCGAAAATGAACGATCGATTTGGCTGGCTTACAGCGGCGCCGGCGTTTATCACATCGATTGGAATGGCCAAACCAGTCAAATCGTGCGTCACTTGAGCAGTCGAAACGGTTTGAACGATATGACCATTTACAGTTTACGTCGCTATCAAGACCGACTGTGGATGAGCAGTCATGACGGACTGCTCAGTTATCACCTTTCAACTCAGTCAATCTCTCGCCTTTCCGCTTTCGATGGCGTTCTAGAGGAAGAGTTCAATCAAGGCGCGCACCTCCAATTGCAAAATGGCGATTTGATATTTGGTAGTGTTAACGGTTTCATGAAAATTTCACCTGACAAGTTTATTGAACCAAAACACGATCCTTTCCCAATTAAAATTAGCAAATTGCAGATTTTAAAACCCGGTTCAACCCCATCGTTTTTTATGCCAGTAATAGATAAATTAACGCTATCTAGCCAAGATCTTGGATTTAACTTGTTTGTTACCGAGCTTAATTTTTTTAGTCGTAACCAAACTCGCTACACTTATTGGCTGGATGGAAAACACAGCATTAAACCAGTCACTTTGGAAGAGAATCAAATTACATTGGCGGGCTTACCCCACGGACAATACCAACTGCATATTGTTTCTCAACACGGACAACAACGAGCAACACTTCTCCTTCCTATCGAAATCGAACCACCACTTTGGCTTTCCAATACCGCTCTATTTTCTTATATTTTATTCTCGATACTGTTGAGCTGGTTAGTTTACTCGTTGCGTGTCAATCATTTGCGCCATAAACGAAAAACTCAACGAGTATTACTCCAAAACCAGCAACGCCTTTCTCTCGCACTGTCCAGTAGTGGCAGTGGGATATGGGACTGGACACAAAAAAACAAACAACTCACCTATCGTCGTTTTGATCATCGACAGCAAGAAATCGACAATTCGTCGTTCGAACAACATTTGGTACGAATTCATCCAGAAGACCGCGAAATGTTCGAGAGCGCCTGGCAAACTTTTACCGAACAAAAAAATACGCAATTTGATTGTGTTTACCGTTGGCGGGATGACAACGGCGATTATCGATGGCTACACGAGCTGGGAGGCATGACCGAAACTCGGCCCAATGAAAAGCAAGCCACAGGTACGTTTACCGATATCAGCGATATCAAACAAAAAGAAGACGATGCGCTCCTCTACGCGCAAACCTATCACAGTACTTCCGATGCTGTTGCGATCACCGATCACCAACACAAAATCAAAACCGCTAATCCTGCTTTTTACCATCTCACCGGCCTTAGCCGAAATGAAATCTACAATCAAAATATCAATCGACTGCATACCAGTTACATGCCCGTTGATTTTTTCACTCAAGTAATCGCGACACTGGATGAGCAGCAGAGTTGGGAAGGTGAAAGCTGGTTACCGGCTCCCAAAGGGCAAACAAAACCGGTCATACTACGAGCCGGAAAAATTCAAGCTTCACCATCGGCATTTTCTCATTATTATTTCATTTGGTCTGATATCAGCGCACTCAAAGAAGCCGAGTACAAGCTACGCAAACTGGCAAACTACGATCCCCTTACACACTTACCCAACCGTTCGTTACTTAATGACCGCATCGAACACGCATTAGAACGAGCATCTCACCTTAAATTAAAACTAGCGATTATATTTTTAGATCTTGATCATTTTAAGTCCATCAATGATTCGCTAGGCCACGCAGCAGGCGATGAAATTTTGGTGGAAGTTGCGGTAAGAATTAAACATTGCTTACAACCAGAAGATACGGTTTCACGTATTGGTGGTGACGAGTTTGTGATACTCGTTGAAGATTACTCGGAAATGGAACAGATCAGCTTTTTATGCCAACGTATTCTCGAAATTTTAAGGCAACCATTTAAAATAACAAGTCAAAGTTTGACTATATCGCCAAGTATGGGGATCAGTTTGTTTCCAGAAGATGGACGAGATGTTTCCAGTTTATTAAAGCATGCCGACGTCGCTATGTATCATGCAAAAGCGGCGGGAAGAAATCACTTTCAATATTTTACAGAACAAATGAATTTGCTCGCACGTGAGCAACTACAACTGGAGCAAGATCTACGTAATGCAATACAGCAAGAAGAATTTTACCCCGTCTTTCAACCGCGCTTTCGAACCAGAGATCGTCAACTTACTGGTTTTGAAGTGCTGCTACGCTGGCGAAAATCTTCAGGACAGCATGTGGAACCGTCTCGGTTTATTCCTGTAGCAGAAAAACTTAATCTCATACTGCCGATTACTGAATGGCTATTACAATCGGTTTGTCAGTTTTTAGAAACACACGAACAACTATTAGCGCCTTACGAATTTGCTATAAACCTTTCTGCCAATCATTTTTTAAATTATGACCTAGCAGGGGTAATCAAAGAGTGCTTACGAAAGCACGCTATCAATTATCGAAAAATAGAATTAGAAATTACCGAAGGCACATTAATGAAAAATCGAGATCGTACTCAAGAAATATTACAGCAGTTAAAGCAACTGGGTACAAAAATCGCGATAGATGATTTTGGCACTGGCTATTCTTCACTGAGTTACTTGAAAGATTTCGAAATCGATCGACTCAAAATCGACAAGTCATTTATTTTTGGTATTGGCCAAGATAACAATAGCGAAGCCATTGTCGATACAATCATTCAATTGGCAGCGAACTTAAATCTCGAAGTGGTTGCAGAAGGTATCGAGACCGAAGCTCAACTCACCTTTCTAACGGATCGACAATGCCACTTTGTCCAAGGCTATCTACTCTCTAAACCGATCACGGAGCAAGCGTTACTTCAGTATATTTCTCAACATCAAGCTCAACTTCGCTAACATTGTAAAACTCTCGAAGCAATTTTTCGCGTGGATTTTTAAATCACTTTTAAGTTATGACCATTTAGCAAGAGAATGGCACACCGTCTTAGCATGAATAGAAACTTATGAGCATTAATTCAACACTTCACTTTCCAGTGTTACTTTGTCTCGTCCAGATTCCTTCGAGTAATACAAAGCCTGGTCGGCTCGTTTAAACATCTTATGAAAATTATCACCGCGACGATATTCGGATACACCAAGTGAGATTGAAACCGACTCTGAAGGACATTGTGTATTTTCAAATTGCAACGTTTTTATTTTTTGCCTTAGCTTTTCAGCAACCATTTGGCCATTGGCAATAGGTGTTTTAGGCAATAAAATTAAAAACTCTTCTCCACCAAAGCGCGAAACGACATCGGATGCGCGAACAGAACTTTTTAACACTCCCGCTACCGCTGTAAGCACTTCATCACCCGTATCATGACCGTATTGATCATTAAATAACTTAAAGTGGTCAATATCCACAACAATGCAGGTAATCGGCAATGTATTTTTAAAATCCGCAACCAGCCTTTTATATTCTGTTTCCAACCCTTCTCGATTCAGTAGCTTTGTAAGTGGATCCGTTTGAGCTTTCACTTTTTCCTGACTGATCTGTTGGCGTAAATCATCCAGCTGTAGATAGGCGTCTTTGAGTTTGGATTCAAGCAATTGCGACTTGCTATGCATGGAGTCTGTTTCTTTAATTAAATTAGTCAACACATCTTTAACAATTAAGTCCGATGGTTTATCACCTAATATTTTTTTATTATCCGTAAGCAAAAGCCCATAATCACTTAGCTCCTTGGCCGTTTTCGAAATAGACGAATTTGCTTTTTCTATGATCGCTCTAAACCCTTCATCACGATTAAACTCAGGAATTAATTTTGACAATAAAAACTTTTTAAAAAAATCTCGAAATATTTCGTCATTGACACCTCCATTTTGAAGAACTTGATCCATTTCTTCTTTCAGCAATTCGTGGCTGTCATTCACGTAACAATAAGCAACAACATAGTTAATCGGTGATGCAGCGAGTCGCTGATCTCTCAACCAGGCCAGCGTACTTCTGGATTTCATGCCAACAGTTTTAAGTTGTTGCTCCATAGATAAAACTCAACCAACGATTCATTGTTCCAGGTGAGCAGTGAGTGACACATAGCTCAATCGAGATAAGTAATGCTCTAACCCAATTAACGACTCAGTACGATATTAGACAATTGAATAATCACATTACGAGATAAACTCGAAATGTTTTTCGACAAGCTCAGTATAGTCAAGAAAAGAATAGAAAGTGAAGTTCAAGACGGTCAACCAATTCATCGTTGCATAATGAATTGGTTGACATAAATCATCACTCATTAATTAACACATCAAAACTGCCGTAAATTAAACGCTTGCCGTCCAAAGGCATAGGGTTCTTTTCCGGATCACACTGAGGATCTTTCATGACCTTTGCCCAACCGTCTTCCTGGATCTGCTTAGAAGGCCACCATATCCAGGAAAAGACTACGGTCTCATCACTTTTACACTTGACTGCCATAGGAAATGACGTGACTTCACCATCTGGAACCTTATCGCCCCAACATTCCACTACTTTTTCAGCACCGTATTTTTTAAATACCGCCGCCATTTGCTCCGCATAATTTTTATATTTTTCCCGATTTTCAGTAGGAACGGCACAGACAAAGCCATCGACGTAACTCATAGTAAACTCCATTAATGTGTCAGAAAAGAATCAACTTTTTACAGAAACGCGTTCCTGTGGTTGATACCCAATATTGTTTTCACTCTGTAATTCACGCACCGGTCGAATCTCAATACTGCCATAACGAGCGGGCGGAATTTTGCTGGCCGCTTGAATGGCTTCATTCAAGCATCGTGCAACGCTTCTTTTGCTAAATTCATATCGCCGAGTAAACGAATGAGTGTTGCGTAAATCCGTCGATACTCATTTCGATAAACTTGATTGATTATTTGTTTTACGAACGAAACATCGTCGCTCATCACATCTATCCAGAAAAAGCTGAAAATTATCAAGAACAATTTTTAGCGCATACGCAACAACTGCAGCCAACGCCAAATATTAACCAGAGACAACAAGGCACCCGCAACATAAGTCAGTGCAGCTGCCAACAAAATTTTCCGGGCAACTTTTAGTTCGCCGTCTGAAAGATAATTCCCTTGCTCGAGAATGGGTAACGCCCGTTTAAAGCTAGCATCCCACTCTACCGGCAAAGTAACCAGATGGACAATGACCGAAAGAAACATACTGCCTACAGCAATCAGCAAAATTACCGCACCAACCGCCGGTGAGCGAGATAGTAACGCCAACACAGGCAACACCAAATAAGCAACGCTGCCCACACGCTCTGCCTGAATGGCCAGCTTCGCTAGTTGCGTGCGTATGTTTAGTAATTTATAACCGTGATGGTGCTGCAAGGCATGACCGACTTCGTGCGTTGCTACTGCGACTGCACTGAGCGAGCGGCCGTTCAAATGTTGTTCTCCGAGCCGAACCGTTTTCGACTCAGGATCATAATGATCGCCCTGATCGGTTACTTCCAACGTCACCGGCAATTGAAAACGTTCAATTAAATGCTTCGCTAGCTCACCGCCGGTACCAGGAAGTGTAGGATAGTTTATCGAGTATTTTTTCAGAGTATGCTTTACCCACCATCCTGGTAAAACGAGCACACCGAGAAATACTAAAATCGCAATGAGATAAATCATAAAATAAAACGCCCGGGAGTCGCTGCGCTATTCCCGGGTTTTAAAAACATTCAACATACTGAAAAGAATTAGCGTGCTCTGCTTTGATCACGGATCGCTCGAAACTCCGTGCCCTGATACCAGTTAGGCCAGTCGTTCGACTGCGCTAACAATAATCCGGTTTCAAAAAATACCTGAATTTCGGCAATCGCACTTTCTATGCTCCAAAGCTCACTAAATTCGTCGCAAGGCTGGTGGTAACATTTGCTTTTTAACGCACCGACTTGCTCCGCAATTTTTGCGTGCGTTTCGTTTAATGGCTCACTGCCGCCGCCGGCATAAATGGCAGGCACCCCTTTTTTCGCCAGACTGAAATGGTCGGATCGATAAAAACCGCCACGCTCCGGTTTCGCTTCGGCTTTCAACTCACGATTTTGTCGCTTAGCTGCTTCGCCTAAATACTCCTGTAATTCTGACTTGTTAAAACCGATCACGGTAAAGTCTTTTTTAAGTCCGGCCACATTTAAGCTGTCCATATTCACCACGCCCACCGTTTTTTCCAGTGGATACACCGGATTGTCAGCATAGTACTTTGATCCTAACAAACCTTGCTCTTCCGCAGCGACTGCAATAAAGGTTACTGATCGCTCTGGTTTCTCAGTCAACTTTTGGAAAGCCTCAGCCAGCAACAATAACGCTGAAGTACCGGTTGCATTATCAAGTGCACCATTGTAAATATTGTCGCCCTCTTTTTCAGGGTGCGTGCCAAGATGATCCCAGTGCGCCATATAAATGATGTGCTCATCGGGTCGTTTTGTACCCGGAATGGTTGCCAGAATGTTGTTGGACTTAGAACGCTTAATATGATTGGCCACTGCTACATTAGCATTTAACTTTAACGATTGCGCTTTAAACCCTTTCTTTTTTGCCTGTTCTTTCAATTGATCAAAATCGAGACTCGCTTTTTTCAATATTTCGCGCGTTTTCGGTTCAGACAACCACATTTCAACGTCCACTACCGGCGCACTGTTTTTATTTTTAGGTAAGTGAAATTGTGGCCCAGACCAACTGCTTTCAACGACATTCCAACCGTAACTTGCCGGTGCCGTTTCGTGAACAATGATCGCTGCCGCTGCACCTTGTCGAGCTGCCTCTTCGTATTTGTAAGTCCAGCGTCCGTAATAGGTCATTGCCTTGCCAGTAAACAGCTCAGGATCTTCCGTTGCGTATCCTGGATCGTTCACCAATATCATCACCGTTTTCCCTTTAACGTCCATCGCAGCGTAATCGTTCCAGCCAAATTCGGGGGCAACAATGCCATAACCAACAAACACCACTTCAGAGTCCTTAACCGTAATGTTTTCTTTCAACTGACTGGAATTGGAAACAAAGTCTTTTAAGTAGGTGAACTCAACATCTCCAATACTCAGATTGCGGGTTGGTTTTGACTCGATGGAAACCAGTGGTACTTGTTGTGTAAACAGATTGCCATTGCCTGGCTTTAAGCCTAACTTTTTAAAGTGTGTTACCATATAATCGATGGTTTTCTTTTCGCCTTCAGAATCCGGCGCTCGACCTCCAAAATCATCGGATGATAATGTTTTTACATGTTGTGTAAAGACATCTTTATCGAAGCTTTCATAAACCTGTTCGAAGTTGGATTTGGCTGCTACGCTGACACTGCTCACGAGCAACGATGTTAATAGAAACTTTTTCAATGCAGTCCTCCCAAAGTATTTCAAATGCTATGTCATTAAATTATTGTGATGTATGTCAACGCTTATTGATAAATGAGCATTTTATTGTTGCAACCAGACTTCCTTCACCCATTGCCATACCGAATCCCAACCATTCTCATCGATTTCACCATCGTGCCAGTAAACAACCGATCCGTCTTGTTCGACACAATAATAGCAGCCTTCTTTTTCACAAAGTGGAATTAAGTGTCTGGGCACTCCAATATCCCACGCTGAAAAGGCCACATCGGGTAAATAGGTATTTAAGTGGTCATCGGTTACCGTAACCGGCTCAATATGGCCATAAACCACATCGCTCACGGTCAGTAAAAACTCTTTAAATTCAATCGGAAGAGAAATTAGAATTTCTTCTTCAATTTCCACCAGCCGATCCAAATCTGGCAACTCGACACTGCCATAACGATCTTCATTCAATCGTCTGAGTTCTTCAATCAACTCGTTCATAAACCAGACTCATACCAAAACGCTTCGCCATCGAAGTGCATTCATTTAATGTGTTACTTAACCGTTATCGTGATTTTTTCTGAAACGACAGCGGGTTTATGAGGTCTGTGCAAGTGGTCGCCTAAAATTAATTGCAGAGTATGCTCACCGGGTTCCAAAGTTAATGTGACTTCGGTTTGTCCACCACCGAAGTGTTTTACATCACTGCCCAATGGTTGATCGAATGGCGGTATTTTATCAGCATCAATTAATAAATGATGATGACCGGTATTTTTCATTTCAATGCCCGCAGGCGCTACCCCCATTCCCGTTAAACCAAATTGAACAGTAAAAGTTTTAGGAACCACTGCGCCATCTTTTGGAGAAACAATGTATGCTCTCGCATTTTCAGGGGCTGTGGTCGGTTCCATCGCTTGTGCTGAAAATGCACCAATAAGTGCAGTAATGGTAAGGATGATTTTTCTCATTAGATTTTCCTTTATGCGTCGTAAGTTTAAATGTTAATTCGTAGTGGATGAAACACTCACGGAAGACTGGATCGTATCGACTAAACTTTTAACTTGCAATCGAAGTTTTTGCAATGCTTGATGTTTCCCTTGACATTGAAACAACCGACACCAAGTTGCAATTTCATGACATTGCCAAATTCGAGCTACAAGTCCTTGCAACGCCTCATGATCAGAATTGGACAAACCCAATCCGACCCGCAGTAATCGATCCAAAGATAAAATAACATCTTCTAAGTGACATTGCCCTTCTACAAACCGTATCCAACTGTTTAAATCTTGGCTTTCAAATGGAGTCGTAGGCGCACATCGCCACAATTGTACGATTATTTCAGCAGATAAACTTTGAAAATACAAAGGAAGCAACATTTCGGTTTGAGGAAAAAAGCGATGCAATAACGGCTCCCAATTTACGGATCGTGTGATTGGCCGAGCCATTAATAAACTGTGACAGCCTGAAGCTTTATCTTTTTTTACTCCCAACCGTAAGGGGCGATAACCGTTTTGAATCCAGAAAGGCACCAAATCTTCCGAAGCAGCAAAGCAGGTACTGAGATAATCCAGTCGTTGTGCTTTTGCAAATTGCTCAATTTGACCAAGCATCTCGCGACCCAAATGTTGACGACGCACGTCGGCCATCACCGCAATGCGTTGTATTCGCCAGCCACTTAATGTGACGAATTCTGGCTCTCCAAGGTGGTAAGCCAGTTGTTGCGGTGTTAACTGCCCCCGTAAACGGCGTTTTCCTGCTGCAATTTCATGACCTAACTCAATAGAGATTCGTCCTTCGGAAAAAACAACACTTGCGCCAATCACACGTTGTTGATGTTTTGCTATCAATAAAAATCGACCGGGATGATCCATTAATTGTCGCAAATCGTCCGGTGTGGTTTGATAATGTGAGTCGACTAACAGTGAGAAAGTTTGCTCTAATATCGGCTCGGGAATGGACTGACGTGGCAATATCCACTGCCATTTAAGCTCATCAGCCTTAAGTTCCGTTGCATGACTTTGTATTTCAGCACTTGGTTTTAAATCGGCAGCTCCGAGAATCAACCGGTCGCGAACCCAGTCTTCTAATGGATCACCTATATTCCAGCGTATTGGCTGAGATAAATGCAACGACTTCCATTGTGGCATTATCTGTTTTAACCAAGGTAAGAATCGGATCGCAAATCCGCGGCCGCTGCCTTCATAACCATGTAAAGTTGTCGAAAAAACAAGGCGATTATGCAGCAGGGTCAATCGCTTTAAAATCGACGCAGGAATAGCCGCCGCTTCATCGAGTAAAATTCCGGACACCGTCAATTTTCCGGATTCTAATTGCTCAAGTAGTTGATCCGGTGGTAAAAATTGAAAGCGACTTTCGCGATCCCCCAAAACCCTTTGACTAAACCAATAAAAAACCTGACTCACTGCAGTCTCATGGTGCGATGTGATCACAAAGCTTTTGTCGGTTTCATTTATTAATTGGGCAATGGCCATCCCCAGTGCTGAACTTTTACCCCGTCCGCGATCCGCGGTGAGAACCAGAGGACGTTTGGCATGCCCGGTAAAGACCTGTTGGATTGCCACAATGGCATTCCATTGCTCGTTAAAACTCGATTCGTTTTGGCTTACAACAAAATCCGAATTGACAGAATAACCCCTGCCATAAAATTCACCAGATGCCCAATTCAACACGCTGCAATACTGTTCGCAATTTTGTAACAGTCGCTGCATAAAATAGCTGTCACCTTCAACTGTATCACCGAACAATCGAAGAGTTTCTCGATTATCTTGTTGTACCGACTCCTGAGTTGAAGGTAAAACGACCATCAATAAGCCTCCCGCTTTCACCGTTCCAGCGGCGGCTGCAAGCAAATTCGCACGTAAACCAGCACGCGCATCAATCACAACCATAGACCATTCATTGCCCAACAATTGTTGGTAGTATTCCGGTGCTAAGGTTGTCAGTTTGGAACAGGTATCTTTTGACACCAACAGCGCGTTATTGAGCTCATCCATTTTCAACACTTGAAGGATAAGTGAATAGGTAGGTGTAGACTGAAACTCAAATAAAGTTTCCGTTTCATAGATAATAACAGGCCAACGATGACGAGCCTGCTTAAGCAATGGCAACTGCTTGCGCAGGTCGTTTTTGAATTCCACTGCTATATTTTTATTATTCATGTGTTCTGTGACTCATATAACTGTTTTTTGTATTGTGAGTTGCGGATGGCAGAGCGTACAATCGGCGCCTTTGAAAAAGGACAGATATACGTTAAACAGGCCCTAAAATGAGTTTACCGCAAATTACCATGAACGACGAATTGACAATCACTGAGGTCAACGCCAAGGATTTGGATGAGTTAGCCGCCATGTTCAATGAATATCGGCAATTTTATAAGCAACCATCGGATGAAGCTGCCGGTAGAGCCTTTCTAAAACAGCGATTGGAAAACAAACAATCTGTCGCTTTTATTGCCAGTTTGGGTGGGCAAGCCGCAGGCTTTATTCATCTGTACCCAGGGTATTCATCGGTGCATTTAAAGCCGATCTGGACCATGAACGATTTATACGTGCGATCCTTTGCTCGACGCAAAGGTGTCGGCTTTGCTTTGTTGGATAAAGCCAAAGCCATGGCGATTGAGAGTGGAGCAATATTAATCAAGTTATCGACTGAGCAGCGAAACATTGCGGCACAGCAAGTGTATATGTCGAAGGGTTATCGCCGCGATCAGTCTTTTTATCATTACACCCTACCACTTACAAAAATTAACGACACGAAGTGATAAGCTCTAAGCTAAAGAATGCGAAGAGAAGTACTATAAGGCTAAAAATATCTTAAACTCAGTGCTTATCGTTTAATGCTTCAAACTTGATTCCTTAATCAAAGGCTTTCTTTATGCCCCGTAAAGCTTGTCGGATTCGTTGCTCATTTTCGATCAAGGCAAAGCGAACATAAGGGTCACCGTATTCTCCGAATCCAATCCCCGGAGAAACCGCCACTTTCGCTTCCTGCAATAGCCATTTAGAGAACTCCAACGATCCCATATCCCGATACTTTTCAGGAATGGGTGCCCATACAAACATGGTCGCTTTTGGAGGTTCAACCGGCCACCCCAGTCGGTTAAGTCCTTCGCAAAGTACGTCGCGCCGTTGGCGATAGCGTTCTCGAATTTCAACAACGCAATCCTGCGGCCCTTCCAATGCTGCAATTCCTGCGACTTGCAACGGTGTGAAAATGCCATAGTCAAGATAAGATTTGAGCCTTGCTAATGCATGGATCAACGTCGAATTACCGCAACAAAAACCCAATCGCCAACCCGGCATATTGTAGCTTTTCGATAACGAATAGAACTCCACCGCCACTTGCTTCGCTCCTTCGACCTGCAAAATAGAAGGTGCCTGATAACCGTCAAAAACAATATCGGAATAAGCGAGATCTTGAACCACCCAAATTTTGTGTTCGCGCGCAATGTCTACCACACGTTCAAAAAACGGAATATCGACCACATCGGTACTGGGGTTAGCCGGAAAATTCAATAGCAACATTTTCGGCTTCGGCCAGGTCATGCGCAGCGTTTTTTCAACGCCAGCAAAAAACTCATCGTAGCTGGTTAGAGGCACATGCAAAATGTCAGCACCGGCGATGACGAAACCATAAGGATGAATGGGGTACGCCGGATTTGGTACAATCACCGAATCGCCACGTTCCATTGTTGCTAATGCCAGGTGCGCCAAGCCTTCTTTTGAGCCTATGGTAACAATGGCTTCCGTTTCAGGATCCAGCTGGACATCATAGTTGCGTTGATACCAATTACAGATGGCTTGGCGTAATCGTGGAATACCACGCGACTGCGAGTAGCGGTGAGTCCGAGGATCGCGTGCCGCTTCAATCATTTTATCGACAATGTGCTGCGGTGTCGGCTGATCGGGATTACCCATACTCAGATCGATGATATCTTCACCACGGGCACGTGCCGCCTGTTTTAACTCCCCAATGACATTAAAAACATAGGGAGGCAAACGTTTAATACGACTGAATTCTTGAACCATGATGTTTTCCTGTTGTATCGGAATGAAAACTCCGACTTATACTTATCTCGAGTTTGGTTAAATCATTGAGCAAAGTATATTAATTAAAAACCATCTTATATGCAGCCACGATGAAATAGCTTTTTGTTACTAGAAGTCCACATATTCCTGCATTGTCAATCATCATTAACATTCAGTCTCGGTTCAGTTTATTTTGCTTACTATAAGCGATAACACGGAAATAACGAGGAAATACCCATGAAATCGAAGGTATTACTATTAACAACTGTCGTGAGCTTTACTCTGAGTAGCATCAGCTTGGAAGCCCGTGATCAAGGTGATCGAGAATCCAAGGTGAGGCAGTCGGTCTCACAGTCTCATAGCAATAAGAACCATCGCTCAACAGTGCGTTCAAGCCGCCATTCTGAGCACCGCAGCTCCAATCGTAGCGCTCATCGCAGTCAATACCGCAGTGGATCGCGAGACTTTAAACCCGCATTATTTACAAACGATGAAAAACCGTCGAAGAACAATCGCCGCGAAACCAACCAAACGCGCGACCGTGAAGTGAAGCACTCAAACGACTCAAAATACCGTAGTCACCAGCGCAATGAACGCCGTGAAGTCACACGCCACAACAATTCCGGTAAACATCGCATTCATACCGAACACCGACGTGAATGGAAAAAAGACAAACAACGCCATATGGTAGAGCGCTATAAACATTACGACAAACACAGTCATAAATGGCATCGCAGTCGCATTGGTCATTGGCGTGAACGTTATCGTCATAGCCATCATTACCGGCACTATCACCGTCATGGCTATTACTATCGCCCGTACCGCAGTCACTACATAACGCTGCATCACCACTATCCGGTATGGGTTTATGATTACTACTACGACTATCTGGACGAGCACTATCATGATCATCATTGCCCACATTGGCACTTTCGACTGGACTGGGAAGATGTTGCCTTTGGCGTAATAGTGGGTGCACTAATATTTGATTAATTGCGAGTGCATGAACCACCACCTGATTTAACCCCAACCCCTGGCTGCTGCAGTTTGATTCTTAACGAATCAAAGCAGCCTTTTTTACCCGTTCGCGGCCTCCCTCTCCACCAAGGCAGTAACAACCAAGACGACCCTTGAGGGTAGGCCGCACCTAAACTTCCAATTCAGGTGCAAGGAACAAAGTACTGAGAGCGAAGTTACTTCCATGAATAAACAGTACCACTGACCTTAAAATACATATCGTCCAGCAATACCCGCGCAACATCCGTATTTAAGTAAGGAATCGAGACATGATGTTGATTCATATCGAGTCCGGCAATATCTACGGCGACTTTAGCCATTCCATTGCGGCGATCAAAAGGCGACTGCTTTAACATCAGCGATTGGATCTTATTGATAGGGATTGCGGTTTGATGCTTCACTAACCAGCCCGACTCAAAAACAATCGCATTGGTACTGCACCCATAACGCATGTTTGCAACGCGCTTGCGTGCAAGAAAAATTATGAATGGAATAAAACTCAATAGCCACAATGCATACCAGGAGACTTCAAAATAAGCCAAAGCAATAACCAATAATAAAAACGACGTTTGCACTCGGGTAATACGCTTCCAGGCTCGAAATTCTACGGCGAACCATTGTTGTACGTTTCGATCCAAATCTGGCTGAATGCTTTCAATAAATGCTTCTGTATTGTCATCATTAATTATGGGGGCGATCCAGCGCAAGTTTTTTCCACCCTGTTGATCGGCAATCCCCCCTGCGGTTGCAACCCTTACCGCTGCACGCGAAAAGTATCGGTGTAAAATATTACGAGTGATAGAAACCTGCTGTATTCGTTGCCGTGGCACTGTAGGATTAAACTGAGTGAACAATCCATAATGCGCAACCAGTTTATCGCCCGATTGTTGTAAGTGAAATCCGTAAAACGTAATCACATAATACAAAATAGAAAGCAATCGAATAAACAGAATAAACGTCAGTAACCCTAACGGTATCATCAATAACCAACCCAGAGGCTGTGATAAATCCAACGACACATTACCAAACCAGGTTTCAATTTGAGCTTCAATGTAATCGCCAAAGCGTTCCAACAGCCCTGTCTGTCCCATTACGCCAAAAAAAACAGCAACAATTAGCATCCCTTTATTAGAAATTATTCCTGCCTTTACCAGTTCTGAAAGTGGGATATTCAACAAAGTATCCACTTCATCGGTCGACTCTGTTTTTGGATCAGAGTTACCTGTGGGTACGTCGGCCTTTGCCTGCAACACCCGAGTTCGGATCTCTTCAACTGCCGAAAGCGATACTACCCGCATCACAGCTTCGGGTTTACCACCACTGGCAGACTCGAGTTCCAACTGTGCTACACCAAATAATCGATGCAATGGATTGCGGATCAGGTTCAGGTTTTGAATCCGTTGATATTTCACATGACGTACATTTTTCACCAGTACGCCTTCTCGAATTTCAATCTCGTTCTCTTTCAATTGATAGCGATAAACCCAGTATTGCAAAATCGCAAAAACAATGCCGGGTATAACAAAAATTGCGCCGATCGTTTCGTAATTTTTGCCGCCACCAGCAAACAGCGCAATCAATAAAGGTAAAAAGAAATGCTTGATAAACTCGATAATGATAAACAACCAGGAAATCGGATGCAGACGAATGCCTTCGGTCATAATCCTAGCCCCCCTTCTCACACTGCATCGTATTCATCTTGAACCAGCAACTCGTCACGAATGGCAACCGCCTGTTCATACGCCAAGCCCAAAACGGTCACCGACGCATTCATGGTACCGGCCGTATGAAGTACCAGCGAGGCGATGTCGTATTTTCGTTGCAGAGGGCCTTGTGTAACATCAATGTGCTGAACTCGACTGCGAGGCACCGCATATTGTTTTCGCCACCAAATCCCAGTGAAAAAATGCATCCCTTGTTCATCAAAACGCCAACGACTGTGCTGAAATTTTTTCGCTGGATGAATGACTATCATAAAAGTTCCCAAAATCACCATGACCAACAAATAACCGAGAATAAACCACCAGGAAGGAAAACGATACTGACTGATTGAAATTGCGATAATGGCGATGGCTGACAATAAAAAGATAATGCCTAACCCAATAACCGCACTCACTTTAAAGTATTCTAATGCACCAGGTGCTAACGGTTGGTTATTATTCATCTTAAACCTGTTATTTTCCAAAAGCTTTGAATATCAGTCTGCAAACATTATAAAAACTTACCCTATCGAAAGATTTTCGATAGGGTATTCACAATTGATGGCTATAACGATTATCCGATTGGCGAACCCGGTGGTAATGGCAAAGGCTTGGTGACTTGACTGCTATTATCCTGCTGTTCAATTTGCTGTTGCAACACAAGATAATAGCCGTACTTTTTGTTTTCTTTGCGAGTACGCCCCAGTTCGCGCTTTAACCAAGTTTTTAAACGCTCCAGTTGTGAAAGTGTTGCTGACTTGGCTTCTATTGGCAATCGGTTTGACGCAGACACATGAACCAGTTGATGCACATAAGCACTGAAAACTCGCATAGCAATTTGCAGTTCAATATTTTTCGAATCCAATTGCTCAATCAAGAATTGCGTAACACGTGACAATACTTCCTCGGCAGAGAAGTTGCCTTGAACTTCTTGTTGCGCCAGTCGAGTTAACCGCTCCGGATTCAGTAACAAAGATAAGGTGTGGTGCGCACTGCTTTCTGCCGCCGAAAGTGGATCAAATGAGAGTCCTGTATATCCATTAAAGCTTTCACGAGTGCGTTGGTAGCCATAGGCTTTGGGTGGAATCAGATGAACAATTCTGTAATCGATCTTTAAAAATTGAGTTGAAAGCGTCGTTAATAACGTCTCTAACGCTTTTTTCTGTTTTTCTAACTCAACAACTTCTTGAATAAATGAATCTTCGCCTTTAATTGCGTACTGGTAATGACGACCTGCGATCAGCTTAACCACCGCTTCCACTTGATAACGATGCAAATTGTAGATAGGTACCAAAACCTCCTCAATTTGCGAATATGGCGTTCCATCAGCAATCACCTGCTCAGAAAATTGATCTAATGCCACGGCACGCACTTTAATTAATCGATCTAATTCCGCACTCGCATCGCTACCGTTATCCCATAAATGAGCGCTATGATGTAATCCACCTTGCGGACGGGCATCGGGATCGCTGATAAACTGCAATCCTTTTGCTTTTGATTCAGCAATAATAGCGCTCAATTCTTCAGCTTCATTACCTAAAAAATCACCATAACCGTATTTAATCACTTGCTTGTCCCATTCACCAATTCCGCTGGCATAAGCTTCTTGCAAGGATAGATTACCCTTTTCATCAAGCGTAATTTTAGGATGTGGATAATCCATTACCGATGCGCGGTTATTAACACTGGAAGCAAAGTTATGCGCTATTCCCAACGTATGACCTATTTCGTGTGCTGACAATTGTTTAATTCGCGCTAACGCCATAGCCTGCTGCCGGTGTTGCTGTATTTCGTTTTCAAAAGGAGCAGTGAGCCCTTGTGCAATCAGCAAATCTTGTCGAACCCGTAACGATCCCAGTGTGACATGTCCTTTAATAATTTCACCGTTTCGTGGATCCGTTATCGCAGCACCGTAAGACCAACCGCGAGTTGAACGATGCACCCACTGTATGACGTTGTAACGCACGTCCATAGGGTCAATGTGTTCCGGTAAAATTTTCACCTGGAACGCATTTTTATAGCCCGCTGCTTCAAACGCTTCATTCCACCATCGCGCACCTTCGAGTAAAGCACTAAGTACTGGTTCAGGTACACCATTATCAACATAGTAAACAATCGGCTCCACCGCTTCACTCATAGCCGCCTGTGGATCTTTTTTCTGTAAACGATGCCGTGGAATAAAGCGACGGGTCATGGGTTCAGTTAATGCACTGGCATAATCCTGATACTGTTCCGCCCAAAAACCAGAAAATGGGTGGTACGCTCGTTTCTTGTATCCATCATCGGGTAGTGCAACCAACGAAACACGTTGCCTTAAGGTAAAACGGTCATCCGCAATCATAACCGACTTTAAAAATTCACCCGCTCCACTTCCAGTAAAAGTGAGTATGGATTGCAATTCCGTATTGTCCGGAAAAGCCTTTATTAATTGTCTATCCAGCGACGAAAGTTCATGACTCAGTTGAAAATTGCCTTGTTGTTTTTGCTTAAGACGCTCAACAACACCCATGTGGTCCTGCAACAGAAAAGGAGTCGCATCGACTAAAACAGTTGCGCCTGATTCCGCAACAACATTCAAGGCGGCCAACACCGACTCTGCGAATGCTTCTTTTACCGAGCGCTTTTCGGCAATATTTTTAGAGTCGGCACGGTAATCTGTATTGAGCTGCACCAGTAAAACTTTTCCTGCCGCTCTCCGAAACTCCACCAGTCGCGAGCCTCCTTGTAGCCCTCGATCGAGCCCAATATCATTAGAGCCTAACCCGTAAGGCAAACTGGTCAACAAAATAAAAGGCTTTTCCAGTTTTGCATTAAGAAATACTTTTCCCTGCTTTTGATCGTAGTAAATATCAATAAAACCCGGTTGGTGTTGAAGGCTTTTGGTAAAGTTACTCACCGAAGGAAGTGACCAGAGTGGTAAACAACAGCAGATCAATAACAGAACAAACAGTTTTTTCATTTTATTGTCTCTTATTTCGTATTTTTCAATTTTTATTTGTAAGATATTTGAACATTATGACTAGATACAAAAATACTTTAACTTTAGTCAGCAGCGGCTAATAACATGGATGCCACAGCCAAGAAAAGGTTCACGACGATTTTCTGAGCAACATTCTTGAGCTTCAAAAGAAAGACACCTACGTCATGAAACTTATTTAAATAAATACCATTTATTTCGCAGACGACTGATAAGCATAAGCAAAGTAAATACTGTTCACGAACAACTTACTGCTTCCCCACCAAAAAGCTCTAAAATTTAAATTATCCGCAAAATAAATGATTCCACCTTGGCCTTCGCGCACAGCGACAACCGCCGGAGTACCGGCTAAAGCTTGACGGTTTTCCAATGACGTATACCCAGAGATTAATGGCTCATCCGAATAACGCGCCACCACGGCAAAAGGATTGTTTTCTACCCGATAAACATCACTGCCTCGTCGAAATACCGGTAACTCCTGAGTTCCCAAGCCGAATGCCAATGGATGGCTAGAATCAATCAAAGTGTTGAAAATCGCTCCACCAATCATTTTTTTCGCTAAATAATCGTCACGCTCGGCGAAGCTCATCGACAAGGTTAGCATTTCTTCTTTCTTATCTAGTTTCAATGGCGACCAGTTTTGTTTTTCCAGCCAATGCCCTGCTGTTCGATTAACAATTAACTGACCACCGGATTTGATCCAGTGATGAATTTTAGCGTTGAGTTTTTCATTAAACTCATAATCGCCCGAAACCAAAATCAAATGCGTGTATTGATGCAAAGGCAAATCTGCTAATTGTTGTTGCATCACTTTAACCAAAGGCAGTTCAAGCCGCTGATCAAATAAGTGCCAGATTTCGCCAGCATCGTAAGCTGAAACGCCTTCACCAATCACCAGCAGTGCTTTGGGTTCAGTCAGATTCTTAATTTCCGGACTGCCCCAATCAATACCGCGTTTCGCCAGTCCTGAAGTGATTTGTGTTACCTTGACCGAGTTATCCTTTAACGCATCGCCAATACGATAAGCAATGTCTTCACGGCTTAAGCTTTGATGATCTAACGGTAACAATACGCTTCCCGTCTCGAGCGTCGCTTTCCCTTTAGTCGACTCCATCTGACTGGCTTTTGTGACAACTGATAGCCGAAGGTTCTGGCGCAACAATCGCGAAATCACTTTCGCAGCATCGAAATCTCGCCAGTCAAAAGCGACAGCAATGGCTTTCTCATCCAACACAAAAGCAGCTTGATGTTCCTCAAACATTCCGGGTTTGCCAAGCATACGCGATGAAAAGTCACCGGAATCGAGTGCGGAAAACTGCAAATGAAACGATAGTGCCAATGTCCAGCTCGACACATCATAAAAGGTGTTGTCTTTAAATTCGGTTTGCGTTTCAAATAATGTTCGGATCAATCGAAACTGCGGTTGCCCCATTGGCACAACAAAGGCTTCGCCTTGTACATATTGGTGATTGTTGAGCTTTACATCGCGAGCTAGCTGATAAAAGCGGATTTGATGTTGAGATAAGATTCGATTGAACTCTTGTAACCGTTTGCGATCACCCCGTGCATGATACACATAACCTTTTATCCTGTGACCTTTTGCTTCGTCTTGAGCCGATTGATAAAACCACTTTTGATATTGCATCAATTCTTTTTTATAGGTTTGTACCGCCTTTAACGTCGAAAAGGATGTTGTTAACTGATTACGAATGGCGAAAGGGAACGTTAGCGTTCCGTTCACAGTATCTTGCGCGTGACCACGCACGCTCGCCTGTTCAAACAAAATCCCAATGGAACCATTTAAATCCGGATAAGTAGAACCTTTGCCGTAATAAAAATCATCGAAATCTTCTTTGGTAAAATAGCGACTGCCAATGGCATCCAGCGCCTTACCGTGAAACTCAGCAATACGCGCTGTTAAATCGACATTGTCGGTGGGTGTTAACGGGTTTTGTCGGCTGGGAACACCTGGTTGGAAAAAATAAGTACTGTTACTACTCATTTCATGGAAATCCGTCAGAACCAGAGGTTTCCACTGATGAAAGTATTTAAGCCTTGCTTGCGATTCCGGATGCTGTACCAAAAGCCAGTCCCGATTAAGATCAAACCAATAGTGATTGGTTCTGCCTTTCGGCCAATCTTCCTGATGTTCTGCATCATTCGGATCGGTAGTCATTATCGATGATTTTCGCGAATTAACCCAATTGGCAAAACGTGACAAACCATCAGGATTCAGCATGGGATCGAGCAAAACCACAGCATCTTTTAAGAAAGTATTTACCGCTTCACCTTGTGCAGCCGCCAGATAATAAGCTAATAAAATAGCCGCATTCGTTCCGCTGGCTTCGTTACCATGAACACTGTAGCCCATCCAAACCACCGCAGGATCCTGTTCTGTACGATTAGCAAAATCCAGCTGTCGTTTTCGAACCTCTCCCAAACGCGCAATATTTTCTGAACTGGAAAAAGAAACCAGTAACAAAGGCCTTTGCTCCCAACTGCGCCCCATTTCTTCCACCCATACGCGTTTGGAAGCGGCCGCTAAAGCGTACATATACTCTGCAACCTGTTCCGGCCGCACATGCCACTCTCCCGGAGCATAGCCTAATACCGATTCAGGAGTTGGAACATCGGGATCAAATTTTGGGTTTGCTTCGAATGTGATCTCACCCGCAAAGTAAGCGTCGAGCGAAGTTTCGCTCGTTGCAGTGGCCCAATTAACAACCAGCATCAGACTGAAAATTAAAAATCGCTTCATGACTCAGTGATAAATAATCGATTCTAAATAGGCAGTGTAACTGGATCTTATAGCAAAATCTTATGATAAATGCAGTTTATCGCCATAACCCTATGAATTATGAGGACTATTCTGGCCTAGTAAACACGAAATAATCCAATCGGTGCTTTAGAAAAGGAAAGCAGATCTGTTAAAATCAAAGCAGTTTTCCACTCAACCAGTAATCTCATGATCGAAATCACAGCTTCAGCACAAGAGCACTTCCGCAAATTACTCAGTCAGCAAGACGACCCTGATGTTAACATTCGTGTATTTGTGGTAAATCCCGGCACACCTCACGCGGAATGCGGCGTTTCTTATTGCCCGAAAGATGCTGTCGAAGAAAGCGATGTGGAATATCCCTTCGAAGGCTTTTCCGCTTTCGTCGATCAAGAATCAGAGCCTTATTTGGATGAAGCCTTGATCGACTACCAAACCGATAAAATGGGTGGCCAACTTACGCTTAAAGCGCCGAACGCAAAAGTGCGCAAGGTAGCCGATGATGCACCGGTAGCGGAGCGGTTAACCTACTTGTTGGAATCGGAAATCAATCCACAACTGGCCAATCATGGAGGTCGTGTCAATCTGGTGGAGTTTACCGAAGAAGGGTACGCTATTTTGCAATTCGGTGGAGGTTGTCAGGGCTGTGGTATGGTCGACGTAACCTTAAAAGAAGGCATCGAAAAAACCTTACTGGAGCGCATTCCGGAATGCAAAGGCGTACGCGATGTTACCGAGCATGCCGAGGGCGAAAATCCTTATTATTAGTTGCTAGTTGCTAGTTGCTAGTTGCTAGTTGCTAGTTGCTAGTTGCTAAAAAGAATAAGCGCTTATTTCTTTTTCAATACATCTTTTAGTGCAGCTTCCAGTTGCGAAAACTCAAACTCAAACCCGGCGCGAGACAATCGTGTCGGAACCACATTTTGTCCGGTCAATAAAAGATCGGCCATCTCTCCCATCGCAAGTTTTAACGCAAACGCGGGTACGTTCATAAATGCTGGGCGACGCAAAACCGACGCCAAGGTTTCGGTAAAAGTACGATTAGTGACAGCGCCGGGCGCTGTAAAATTAAATACCCCAGATAATTCGTGGTGTTGGAGCAAAAACACAATACCACGTACCATATCGCGTAAATGAATCCAGCTCATGAACTGCTCTCCATTACCAATTCGCCCTCCCAAACCCAATTTAAACGGCAACTTCATTTTCTCCAAAACCCCCCCTTTAGGAGCCACCACCAACCCAGTACGAATAATACAAACTCGGCACATCGATTCGGCTTCCAGTGCCGCCTGTTCCCAGTCATGACACAATCGATGGGAGAACTCATCATTAGGTTCGGCATTTTCTTCCAGCGGCGCTTCATCCTGACGACCGTAATAGCCAACGGCAGAACCGGAAATTAACAAATCGGGCGTTTGCTTCAAGCTCGACATCCATTGCACAAGTTCGGTTGTTAACTCTACTCGAGAGGCCATTAACAAACGTTTACGTGCTGCAGTCCAACGTTTATCGACAATTGGCTCACCCGCCAAGTTAATCACTGCATCAGGCATAAAGTCTTGTGCTTGCTCGAAGCTTTCCACTAAAGAAATGGATTTGGGTAACCGCTGCGCTGCTTTTTCAGCATTACGCGTTAATCCAGAAACGACGTTTCCGTTTGCCACCAGCTCGCGCGCGAGTGCACCGCCGATTAATCCACTAACCCCGGTTATAAATATATTCATCATTCTTTTCGTCCAATGTTTTTTCCACTTGAATATAAACGCCAATAAAGCAATGCGAAATACGCAGGTAACGCAACCAAGACGGATGCAAGCATCCATAGTGCGCCACCATAAAACAGCCACTGCCACTCTAAAGAAGAAGCAACATACACAAACAGAACACCAACGAAGAACAACCCAGTTCCTAGTTGCATTTGTAGCAAACGTTTTCGTGGTCGAGTTGCAAACTGGTGCCACTTACCAAACAATTTAGACCATCGTCTTTTCACTTTTTATTGGTACTCGTTTGTTGCATTTGAAAACGCAAGGTTGCTGATAATCCCGTTGCGATGCGCTTATAATCATGAATAAATTCTTCATTGAGATATCGACCACTGAATGCCATATCGGCGTATAAGAATGCGCGAACTTTGTCGGCATAACGAAGCGAATGCAACAAAAAAAATTCGACGGCATTGTCTCGCTGTATAGCATCCGGCATTTGTTGCCAAATACCTCGATGTTTTTGGCGACTAAAAATCAGAAACGCAGGGCGGTCTAGAAACTTTTGCCATATTTTACATTGTGCCAAATCCACTCGTAGTACCGGTACCGGCTGAGTATTATCTTTGACCAACATGAGCAATGATTTGCAACTGCGTCTGTCTTTACCAATCGCAATAAATGATACCCTTTCCAATGGCGAATGTTGAATAAGCACATTCAATGTTTGCTGTACCGCATGTTGAACCGATTGAAAGCTATCTCCATGTTCCAATAGCTTTCGATAAAAAGTTCGTACGGCTTTGATCTGCTCACCACTGTATTCTGCAATGATTTTAGCGGAAGTGGTTCGAGTACTCGTCACTGTTGCTTGAGTACCTTTAGTTGACTTCTGCTTCTCAACATTCGACTTTGATTCGACAGTACCCTTTAACTCTGACCGACTCTTGCTTCGCGACTTCTTTGCTAAAAACTCCGCATAAGGCGCTTTCGATGGCAAATTTATTAATGCTGAACCGGGTAAAAACTTCGGAAAAACAACCCCAGTAGCAAAAAGTTTCCGACAAGCATCAATCACCTGTCGAATAATGTCACTTTCTTTATGATGACAATGAATGGCAGCGACATTAATCCATCGGCCCCAAGCATTAACCAACCATGGAGAACACATCGCTTGAGCGATGCGATTGCTTACCAGAGGCAAAACTTCTGGCGCGCCGATATGGAGTCGAAAGGCACGACTGCAATCTTCAAGCAGTAAATTGTCTTGACGCTGCAACCGAATCGCGATAAGCAGTTCTTTAGCTACCGACGAAAGAGAAAAATGAGCCAGTCGACCATTCAAATGGGGTAAATGAAACACCTCAGCAATGTTTGTCTGCATCTCGCTATAACGAAAGCCGAACAGTGTTTCGCTGACCATTTCCCAATTAAATGGCCGACGGTAAAACATCCGCCTTAATTGCCAGCTTTTTCGAGGTTGTAACCAATACATTAACCATTCGGTAACACGAGCAAAAAGTGCAACCGTTTGACTCTCTTTGGAATTGCCTCCTTTTAACCGACTGAGATTAGTCGCGATTAAAGAAGCCAGATAACTTTCCAATACAACTTGACGAAAGTTCTCATCCGATTCACCAGTATCTGCCGTTAAGTTTTCTACCATGGGTTTAATGGCATCAACGCCACAAACACTTAACGCGTGGTCTAACCCTGTTACTTCGCCACTGCGTCCAGCTTGCTTTGCTCCGGCCAAACGCTGAGCATAGAGGCAAAAAACTGGATCGTACTGAGCCAGTTTAATAATATCCCCTGCCGCTGAATCCGGTTGGGCAAGTAATGACTTTATCCGCACGAGGTCGCAACTCACCGGAAGTTGATATTCCAGTAAACGATTGCTCAAGGCTTCAATTGAATAGGATTGCTGTTGCGACATAATGCGTTATCATTGGGACTATGAAACTGCTTTCGTTTACTTATTAGTTATCAAACGGTCGTTATCCAACTATAGCCAATGTCGAGCAATCTGCCCAATGAACCGCTGTCCTCTTTGTCAAGAGATACAATCAACTTCATACTATCGAGATAAACGTCGAGACTACTTACACTGTGTCGTCTGCCATTTGGTTTGGGTTCCCAAACCATTTCATTTATCGCCAAAATTAGAAAAAGCAGAGTATGACAAACATGAAAATGACTTAAATGACCGTGGCTACCTTAAGTTTTTGTCGCGCGTTTACCACCCACTCATACAACGATTAAGCAGCAAGCAAAAAGGTCTTGATTATGGTTGTGGGCCAGCGCCTGCACTGGCTCACTATTTATCATCAGCCGGATATTCAATGGACTTATTTGATATTTACTATTTTCCTGACACATCACCTCTGCGAAAACAATATGACTTTATTACGTGCACCGAAGTCATTGAGCACGTTGCCAATCCTGTTGCATTGATGCAACAATTACAAGAATGCTTAAAAATTGATGGCATACTGGCGGTAATGACAAAACGAGTGATTGATCAAAAAGCATTTCAACAATGGCATTACAAGAACGATCCTACTCATATTTGTTTTTATAGTGAAAAAACATTTCAATGGATCGCACAACATTGGCGATTTCAGTTGGAATTTGTCGATAAGGATGTGGTGTTTTTAACGAAGAAATAGAGCGAGTTGCGAGTTGCGAGTTGCGAGTTGCGAGTTGCGAGTTGCGAGTTGCGAGTTGCGAGTTGCGAGTTGCGAGTTGCGAGTTGCGAGTTGCGAGTTGCGAGTTGCGAGAAAATTATGAAATTTCATTTCATCCTATCAAGTGAAACATAACGGTCTTTACTCGTAACTCGCTAATGATTAATTAAAATCGTTCGGCAATTAAAGTTTCCAACTTTTCTTGATCAGCCGCAAAAGCACGAATACCTTCTGCCGTTTTCTCAGTCGCCAATGCATCGTCATTAAGTTGCCAACGAAACTGCGCTTCTTTCAATGGCGAAGGACGATCCGCATGTGATTGTTGTACCAAGAGCTTGGGTAAAATTGGCTGATCATTTCTTGATAATTGATCGAGCAAATCAGGGCTGATGGTTAGCCGGTCACAACCGGCCAGCGCTAATATTTGTTCCACGTTACGAAAGCTTGCGCCCATAACGATGGTCTCATAGCCCATCGACTTATAATAATTAAATATTCGCGTTACAGACTTTACACCAGGGTCCTCATCTGCAACATAATGCGTTATTCCGGTTCGTTGTTTATACCAGTCAAGTATTCGACCGACAAACGGTGATATTAAATAAACACCGGCTTCAGCAGCAGCTCTAGCCTGCGCGAAACTGAACAACAAGGTTAAATTACATTGTATCCCCTGCTTTTCCAAAATCTCCGCTGCCCGAATACCCTCCCAGGTTGACGCAATTTTAATCAACACTCTGGATTTATCGATATCCATGCTTTCGTAAAGCTCAATCAACCGTTCTGCCTTAGCGACGGTCGCGTGAGTATCAAAAGATAATCGGGCATCCACTTCTGTCGAATTTCGCCCCGGTATCAGCGATAGCAACTTTTTGCCCACCAAAACAGCCAGGTAATCGCAGGCGTCGACAATTTGCTGCGCTTTATCGCCCGATTCGTGCTTTGCAAACTCGATGGCTTCTTTTATCAGCGTCTGATATTCCGTTTTCTGAACGGCTTTTAATAGCAAGGATGGGTTGGTGGTAGTGTCTTGCGGTGAGAAGTCTGCAATGGCATTAAAATCTCCGGTATCGGCCACTACGGTCGTCATGGTTTTTAATTGTTCAAGCTGGTTCATCAAGCGTTACTCCATTTCATCTTACTGCGCCCCATAAATACCTAATGCGTTTGAGTTTCAAGTATATAATGACGATAAAGATTCCCATTGATGTCGTCAACCGGATTCGCATTTCCATAGGTTATAACACTTTAGTAAAGCTTATGTTTTTCTAGAAGCCCTATTAAAAATAGAATTTTAATGTTTGGAGGAGCGGAGTTTACACGAAGGCCGATAATTGCTCCTGCATAATCGGCACTTCCCACAACCATGTGGGACATAAATGAGCAGTGGACAAACTTCTACAACGCTGGAAAAACATCAAAAGGCATTTTTGAGAGGGCTTCTAAATAAAAAAACCTGAGCAAGGTTTTGCTCAGGTTAATCCAAGGAGTTGTTTGGGACAAAGAGAGACTAAAAGCGACCAGTAAATCCTAACGTTATCATATCTGCGTTAGAGTCAAGGTCACTGTATCCCACTTTTATACCCATTTGTGGTGTAAAAAAGTAGGAAGCATTGAGTGAAACGGTACGCTCTGTCTCAACCTCGTCATCAAAATAGTTGTATCCGACACCGAGTCCCAATCGCTCATTCAGGTAATAGGTCGCATTGGCTCCAACCACAAAGTTTTCGGCGTAGTCTTTATCCGATGAATAAAAGCCATCGAATGCTAACCATTGATTATTCGCCATTGGCATTACGTATTTGGTCGCCATTGCCCAACGGGATTCGTTTGTCTCACTGTCCTTATCCAAAATGGTTGAAACCCGCCAATTACTTCCGATCATGTAACCTATTTGAAACTCTTTTTCATTCCAGTCAAAATCACCTTCGTCATATTCGCTATATGAACCCGCCAAATAAAAATTGTTTAGGTAGGTTTCACCATCGATACTAATAGCCTTTAAATCACCTTCACCATCCAAGTACCCTGCGCCAACGGAACTTGACCGATTTAAAAAAGCAGACTCTGCCCAAGGCCCTTTTAACTGAACTGGACTAAAATAAAATCGTCCATTGGCATTTATCGCTTCTAAGTTAGAAGAAACTCCATCTGCACTTAACTTCCAATAATCCACATCCAATTGTGTTTGAAAGTCCGTTGCCTGAACAGCGGCAGAAACCATTAGTAAAGGTAATAACATCTTAAACTTCATTTAATTTCTCCATTGAGTGTTCATTTTATTCGAGAGCCAGATTAGCTCGCGCAAACTGAATGAAAACTGAATTCTTATGTTATTTATTATTTCGATGTAACAAGTTGTTAATTCAAAAAGGGAGATTGATAAAAACCGAGACCAGTCGTTTCACGTTTATTTCACATAAGATTTCGTAAACTGGTTCAGAAATAGTCAACCGGAGAAAAACTCATGATAAATCGCTTAGTAAAACTGCTAGTACTGATATGTATAACAAACTGTCAATTCTTATACGCAAAAGAGACAAAACGCGTGTTAATGATTCTGAGTGGTTACGGAAAAGATGGAGGCAAAACACAACCAGGATATGAGTTCGACGAACTCGCTAAAGGCTATTTAACTTTGCGAGCCAATGGACTCGATGTAGACATTGCCAGCCCACAAGGTGGTGCGGTGGAAGCCGATGAATTCGACCCCGAAAAAGAATTCAATCAACGATTTGTTGACGATAAGGAAGCAAATTCAAAGCTCACCCATACCCTCAAAATTTCAAGTCTTAACGCTAACGATTACGACGCGATTTTTATCGTCGGAGGCAAAGGCGCCATGTTTGATTTGCCCGAGCACCAACCTTTGCAATCCATAATTGCGCAAGTTTACGACAATGGTGGAAGTATCGCTGCGGTTTGTCACGGACCCGCTGCACTGGTGAACGTTAAGTTGAGTAATGGGCAATACCTGGTCAGTGGTAAAGCAATCAATGCTTTTACCAATCGAGAAGAACAAATATTCGGCAAAAAGTGGGTGAAGTCGTTTCCCTTTATGTTGGAAGATAAACTCAAACAACTCGGAGCCCATTTCGAAAGCAGTCCGATGATGTTGAGTCATGTCGCATATGATGATCGTTTGATTACCGGACAAAACCCCACTTCCACGGTTGGAACTGCAGCGACGCTGGCCACTTCGTTGGGAATAAAAAATGTTCAAACGCCGGAATTCGAAGACGACCGAACCTTAAAGTTGGTCGCGCGTATTTTGAAAAATGACGCACAAGCCACTGTTGAATACCGCCAGAATCGATCGCACTACCAAACTCAACTTGTGGGAGCCTATGGATATTACGCCTTAATGGGAGCAGAATCGAACGACGATATCAAACAATCTTTGCAGCTTATGACACTGGCACAAGAAACGATGCAACACCCTAAAATGGGATTGCAAATTGCAAAAGCCTACCAACGGCTTGGCCAAATAGAAAATGCTAAAAATACATTAACCGAACTCATTCAGACTAACCCCGATCTGGAAGACGCTAAGGAAATGTTAAAACAACTATAGTGACTATTCATTTCGTGCTATGGTTTTACGGACCATAGCACGTTGTAAGAGCCAATAATGACTCATCCTAAACTTCAAATACTTATCGTCGAAGACCATCAAGCCATAGCGCAAAACATTGCTCAATTTATGGAGCAAAAAGGGCATACGATCGACTTCGCATACTCAGGAATACAAGGTCTTAACCTGGCACTGAATAACTTCTACGATGTTATTATCCTTGATTTGATGTTACCAGGAATGGATGGCTTGTCAGTTTGCAAACAGTTGAGAGCTCAGTCTGCTCGACATATTCCCATCTTGATGCTAACTGCTCGAGATACCTTAGCAGACAAACTGACTGGTTTCGAAAATGGTGCCGATGACTATTTAACCAAACCATTTGCGCTGGAAGAGTTGCAGGCGCGATGTATCGTATTGTCAAATCGACATCGAGTAAACGCAGAAAAAAGGGTTAAACTTGGCGAGTTAAAAATTGATCGTGAACAAAAGGTTGCCTATCGTGGAGACGTTCGACTTGCGCTAAATGCGATGGGGTTTCGTATTTTACAAATTCTGGCAGAAGCCTACCCAAGCGTGGTCACCCGTTCCGAACTGTGCCAACGACTCTGGAGTGATCAACCGACCGAATCCGATGCGTTACGTTCACACATTTATCAATTACGAAAAGCCATCGATAAACCTTTTAGCAGCCCCATGTTAAAAACAATTCACAGCGTGGGCTTTACTTTGGAGATACCAACCAACAATGATAAGTAAAGTTGCTAAAAAAAATATTCAAACCAACATCCAAACTGGAAAATATCGAAGCTTACGCAAGCAGATCATTCGTCAGTTCATAGTATTTTCCATAGTGCTTTCGGTTTTATTTGGCGTTATCAACTTTATCAGCCTATACAACCTTGAAGACAACTTCATTAATCAAAAGCTCCAAGAAGAAGCGAGTTACTTACAACGCCAATTCGCAATCAATCAACAATGGTCTTCACCTAGAACGAGCTATATTCAACTGCATTTGAATAGCGCAAGCTTTCCTTCCGAATTACTGACGTTGTTTAAGCAGGAACCACAACGCGTGGAATTTCCTGGCAATCAAAATCGCTACTACCATATTCATCGCTTTAATCACAATCAGGGGCCTTTTCTTGTTGCCGAAGTCAGCGATCTATTGCTGGTTCGGCATAGCCGAGAAAACCAATTACTGTTTCTCGGAATTAGCGCATTATTGCTTTCATTATTTGCAGCCTGGATTGGATCTCGATTGGGTAAAAAAACGTTAAACCCGCTGACCCGTTTATCAAAATTCGTTGCTGTCACGTCACCCGATAAACTGTCGCAATCTTTTGCGCAGGAATACCCTCGCAATGAAATTGGTCAACTTGCACACGCACTAGAAGATGCCATGCAAAGAATCCACACTTTTATTGAACGAGAGCAACACTTTACCCGCGATGCCAGCCATGAATTACGGACACCTGTTGCGATAATAAAAAATTGCATAGAACTATTAATGGGTCAAGAGCATTCATTGTCCAACAATCAGCAACAACTTGTTTCGCGAATGCTTTCGGCGTGTGAGCAAATGGAGCAAACCATAACGACACTGCTGGCTCTGGCACGAGAGGAAAACACGAACGTTCATGTTGAAACCAAGCTTTTACCTATCATCGAAAAAGTAATCGTGCAACAAGCCCACTTACTCGAACACAAAGAAGTAAGCGTCAACCTGCACGTTGATTCAACAGCGAGCGTTGACATCGAAAACACGCACTTGCATATTTTGCTTACCAATATAATAGCGAATGCTTTTCAATATACGGACAGTGGCGTGGTTACCATTGATTTTTCAAACCATCAACTGCACGTGACCGATACAGGGTATGGTATCGATCACGCCATTCAACATAAAGTTACACAGTCCTTAGTTAAAGGCCGTCATAGTACTGGGTTTGGTATTGGTCTATCCTTGGTTCAACGACTTTGTGAAAAATGCAACATACAACTATGCATTAAAAACTTAGAGCATGGCACTCGTATTACTTTGACTTTTTAGGAACGACGAAAAAGCACTCTCGATGCTTTCGTTTTATTGCATACGCAATTTAAATTGCTCTTTATATCGTCGCGACAAATTCAACTGTTTTCCATTCCTAAGACGAATTTCACTGTCACCACTGGACAGTGGTGTAATGGAATCGACCGCATCGAGATTCACACCATAACTGCGATGAATTCGAGCAAAACCCTTATCGGCAATTTTATCAATCAATCCAGCCAGGGTTGATCGCATGGGATAAATACGTCCCTTCACATGCAAATTGACATAGTTACCAGAAGATTCCAACCACTCAATATCAGAAATTCGTATAATAAACTCTTTACCCAACTTTTTGACCAATAAACGATCCGAATATATTTCTGGAGTATCGTCCTCACTTTCAGCCACCATTTTGGCTTCACCACTTAATCGACTGATAATAAAACGATAACTGTGAATCACCGCTAACAGAAAAATAAAAGACCAGGCATCTTTACGATACTCATAGACCAGCTCAAACCCTAAATCGCCAAATTGATAATGGCCTCCAGCAAACCAATAAATCATGCTTCGCAGTAACACCATGCCCGCAACATGCAATAAAGAAAACACCACGGAAGCGAGCCAATAGATGAATAAACTCAAGCCAATCCTTTGCCAATGAACTGGGTATCGATTAATCAACCAGAGAACGGCAGGAAACAACGCAATGGTTGAGATTGCGCTGGTATACTCCCAAACGAAAGGTTCCCACAACGCAAACTCGGGCTGAGCGCCTTCGCGTTGTGACTCCATAATGATGGATGTGGCTAATATCGTGTTATTGATAAAGAAAAAGCCTGCAATTAACAGCACTTCGTACCTATTTTGGTATTCTTGAAAATGCTTCAATCGTGTCATAGATCAATGATTCCGTTTGTATCGCTAAACTGCTCGTTATTTTATCCCATATAGCCACCGCTTATCCCTAGTTATTGTTTTTTAACCCTTTTTTTATTTTTCTCAAACCTTTTTTGTCAGCATAAGGGAAATATCAACTTACTGGAAAATACCATGACTTCCTCAAACACCACTCGCCGTCACGACATCGACTGGCTCCGTAATTTGGCTTTTATCCTACTCATTTTCTATCACATCGGCATGTTTTACGTCGCAGATTGGGGTTGGCATGTGAAAAGCGCTTATCAAAGTGATTGGTTACAAAATGTGATGCTGCTGGTTAATCAATGGCGGATGCCGTTGATTTTTCTGATTTCCGGAATGGCCATCAGTCTGGTCGAACACCGCATTGGTGCCCTTTCACTGTTTAAATTGCGGTTTTTGCGTTTATTTATTCCGCTGGTTTTTGGTATGTATCTTATCGTTGCACCTCAATCTTATTACGAAGCTGTTCAGCAACTGGGATTTAAAGGCAATTACCTAAGCTTTTGGTTGGCGTACATCAATCCCAACAGCCAACTTTATATAGAGCATCATCACAGCCCGTTAGGACTCGTGACCTGGAATCACCTTTGGTACCTCGCTTACCTCTGGTGCTATACAATGCTCTATCTGCTATTACGCCCTTTGTTGAGTTGTGTGGGAAGACAGCTCAACCGAAGGAGCATCGCGCCGGTACTCACATTCGCCTTACCGGTGTTATTAATGACAACCTACGGACTTTGGTTAAAACCAATATTCCCAAAAACCCATGGATTGACCGATGACTGGTATCTGCATGCACTTTTTTTAACCGTATTTCTCCTCGGGTATCTGCTTGCTAAATCGTCTTTGAGCTGGCAAAGGGTTATCGATGCTCGGCGTTGGTGGTTCATTTTAGCGATCACTTTATACGTGGGAATTTTTGCAGCCAACAACAACTACCTGAGCGTCGAAAGTGACGACTGGCGAGTGAATTTACCAGTCCAACTTTGGGTGTATGCGAATGTCTGGGCCTGGATGTTAACGGTAGTTAGTTTTGCCGGCGCTTATTTGAATAAACCCCATCGCTGGTTACCTTACTTAAACCAAGCGATTTTGCCCTGGTACATTTTGCATCAAAGTGTGACTATCATTGTTGGCATGCATTTAGCCTCGATGCAACTGGGTGGGTTTTGGGAGCCATTATTGGTGATCGTTGGAACCTTTGTCGTGTGTGGTACCGGTTACGAACTCATTCGTCGGTTTAATTTTCTGCGCTTTTTATTTGGTATGAAATTAAACTCGCGAAATATCGAAGCTAGCGACCTAAACAGTAATTTAGAAAAAGCCTGAATAGGTATTTAGAGCTCTCAGAATGTAGTGAGCGAATCGATACTTTTTAATAAACGGAGCGAAATAAAATGCTTCCTATTTCGTTTCGCTCTGCTAAATTATAAAGTAAATTCACAAATACAATTTTTCAGAATGGAAGAAATATTTGCCGCTTTATTATCCCCACTGCTAATGGTTCAAGGTCTTTATGTGCGCCTGGTAACACCAAGGTTACCGGAAGCCGAAGGTGAGCGCATGGGACATAACGGGCAAGGTGAAAAGCTCAAGTTATTGATACTAGGCGACTCCTCAGCCGCAGGTGTCGGTGTAAGCCATCAACATCAAGCATTGAGCGGAGAGTTAAACGCAATTCTCACCCAACGACTTCAATTGCAATGGCTGCTACACGCACGCTCCGGTTTAAACTGCGCCGAGCTCATTGAGTATATTGAAACCGTTCCGGTTTCGCCCTTTGATGTTGCTTTGATTTCTATAGGCGTAAACGATGTTACCGGACTCACCCGACAAAAAGTCTGGTTAAACAATCTCAACCAATTAGTCAATCAATTACAGCAGCGCTTTCATATTCAACATGTGCTTTTTACACCTTTACCACCAATGCAATTATTTCCAGCACTGCCACAGCCCTTGCGATGGTTTGCAGGCAATCGTGCAAAAAACTTTAATGAACGGTTAAAACAATTTTGTCTGTCGGCGCACAATTGCTCTTTAATGCCAATCGCCTTTCCTATTGAGCGACATTATTTAGCCAGCGATGGTTTTCATCCGGGGGCACCGGCTTATAAGGTCTGGGCGCAACAGGCAGCTATTGAAATTAAGAAAATAATAAACAATCAGTCCGACTCAGGTGTTGTGCAGGGAACTCGCATTGTACAGTAAAATCCATTACCCGGAGAGCTCTCTACATTTAACGTTCCGTGTAAATCGTGCTCAATAATATCTTTGACTATCGGTAATCCGAGTCCGCTGCTTCCTTGTGATGTATTAGTTGAAAAATAGTTATCAAAAATATGCTTCATATTTTCCATTGAAATACCACGACCACTATCTTTGTATTCCAAGTTCACATATTCATCATCCATTTGTGCTCGAATATCTATTTCGCCCCACTCGCCCTCGTCAAACCCATGAATAAGCGTGTTGTTGATCAAGTTTATAAAGACCTGTGAGAATTTCCCAGGATAAGATCTCAGTGAAATTGTATTTGGAATATCAACCTTAATTTTATGTCGAGTCATTTTTAACTTTGGCCGCAAACTTAACAGAATATTTTCCATATAGTCAGCCAAAGAAAACTCCAGAATTTTTTCACGACACTGATCTACAGACACTTGCTTAAATCCTTGTAAAATTCGCGACGCATTTTTTACGTTTACCATTGAGCTATTTAACGATTCTCGAAGTGCTTTCAGAAACGATTCTAATTCCGTTTGCGTCAATGACTTTTGATTAAATTTTTCATTTAACTCTTTAAAATCATCTTCCATGCAACTCAATAAAATACTCAAATTTCCTAAAGGAGATGCCACTTCGTGTGATATCGAACTCACCATTTCACCAAGCTCTATCATTTTTATATTTTTTCTTGCAAACTCCTGCTCGAGACGGATCCGCTCAGCAATTTTAAACTGATTTTCAACACGCGCTAACACTTCTTCCTGAATTGCTGGCTTAGCAATATAATCTGCACCTCCAACCGCAAACGCCTGTCGTAGATCATCGGGCTCTGTTTTAGCGGTGACGAAAATAATTGGAATGTCACGCGTTATGGGGTTTGACTTTAATCGACGACAAGTTTCATACCCATCAATACCCGGCATCATAATGTCGAGCAAAATCATATCGGGTTTTGACTTTTCCACCAAAGCCAACGCTTTTTCGCCACTGGTCACTGCTGAAATAATGTATTCACTACCATCAAAGTAATGACGCAATACATTGATATTTATTGGGTTATCATCAACAATCAGAATGCTAACATCATTCTTTTTTATCATCTTCCAGTCCTTTCACTAAACGCGACAATCCATCCATATCGTACTGAGAAAGTAATTGTCGCGCCTGATCAATCCAAGCTTTATTTTCGGGTTGTTGCGACTCCAACTGCTCGAGAATACCTTCGATAGTAGAAACCCGACACAAGTCTATTTCATGAAGTAGCGTTTTAACGGTAAAGTCATCGAGCTCAATGGTTAATGGCCTTAGTTCTTTTGCTTGCTCATCTGACTCAATAACGTAGTACTCATACTCTATCTGCAATAACGACTTAATGACTTCGTAAACCTCTTCAAAATAAAACGGTTTACTGATGTAACTGGAAAATCCTATCGAGAGGTAATACTCCGACTGATTCTCAACACTGGAAGCGGACAATAAGACAATGGGTATGTTTTGCCATTTTGGCTCATCTTTTAATGCACTTAAAAGTGATTTACCGTCCATTTCTGGCATGACATAGTCGGTTAACACAATATCAATTGCTTGATGTTTCAAAATTTTTAAAGCGTCCCGCCCATTTTTTGCTTCGTAAACATAAAAGTTAGCCAGAGTTAACATTCGATTCAATACCGTACGATTTATATCAACATCGTCCACCACCAAAACATTGACTTTAAACTCCGGCAACAGTCGTCTTACTTTATGCGACGATTGCATTTCAAAACTTTCATCCGCTACAGGTAATGTTACTTCGAATGCGACACAGGTTCCTTCTCCGGGCTTACTTATAAATTCCATTTCACTGCTCATAAGTTGTAAATAACGTTGGGAAATCACCAACCCAAGTCCGGTACCTCCTTTTTTAACACCGGCTTTGCCCTGCGAGAAAGGCTTAAATAAATTATCTAATTCATCTTCAGTGATCCCAGGCCCACTGTCTTCAATCATAAATCGAAAACGGTTATCACCTATCATTTCGGTAGAAAGCCGTACAAAGCCATGATCGGTAAACTTAATACTGTTATTGATAAAGTTAATCAATATCTGTCGTAACTTACCCTCATCTCCAGTCACGCTAATATTAGGCACCGGTATATCAATAACCATCGACCAGTTTAATTGTTTAGAACGCGCTTTAAAAAGAAACATATCGCTTAAGCCATTAAGCAATTCCGATAGGTTAAAAGTCGTTAAATGGAGCTCAACATTACCCATTTCAATTTTCGACATGTCAAGTATGTCATTAATCAGCCCCAATAAATGACCACCTGAATGCTCGATAACGCCCAAAGATTTTCTTTGCTCCTCACTCAAGCTCTCATCTCTTTGTAAAATTTGGGTGAAGCCTAAAATAGCATTCATGGGCGTACGAATTTCGTGCGATACATTCGCAAGAAAAATAGATTTGGTTCGATTCGCACTTTGTGCGTCTTCTTTAGCCCGCAGCGCTTCTTCAGTCGTCTGCTGTAATTGCTGTTGAGCCTCGCGACGCTGCTCTATTTCATTCTTCAAGTTTTGATTAATATGCTCCATTTGATTGTTCTTAGCGCGCATATTTCGAGCGACAAACCCAAAGACCACTAGGCTACTCCCAAGCATTATCGCAACAAGAAAAGAAAAGTTATAAAAGATGCCACGAATACCGCTAAGACCTGCTTGCATGGGAAAGCCCACTTCTAAAATGCCCCGAACATCACCTTCCCGCCAATCATTCTTGGGCGTATCAACATGGGAATTATGGCAGTCGACACAGCTGTCCCGCATTAAGTCGGCTACAGCAAATCGCATGTAAGCAACCTCATTACGCTTTTCCACACGACTGAATGGGAGGTCGCTGTTTTCTTGAAACGCCTGCCACGCCAACTCGCCAAATGTGTCTTTTAAGCCACCCTGCTGATGACGCCATGGAAAAGGATAAGGACTGTAAAGACGAGTATAAAGGGTTGTATCATTCAGACCGAGTCGCTCACCCAACATCATACTCAATGTGGCTGGTAAGGGAATGGCGTGAGCCTTACTACGATAGTCGTGAGTCACTTCTATATCAGTATCAGCCAATCGACTGACCACTTCCGAAGTGTAAAGCGTGCGAAATTCGGTGAGAATTTGTGTGTATTGAGTGGCATTTCGAATCGCCATATTTTCAATCAGTTGAACATTTAACTGATACACATAAATAAATATACCCGTCGAAAGCACGGCAAACAAAGCAGTCATCGTCAAAAGTGGCGACTTTAAGATTAGATGCAAAAACGACTGCTTCAGCTCTACTATTTTGCCCACGGCAATTGTCGTAACCTGCTAGCTTTAGGAAACTTCAGTTAACCATAGCAAAAGAAAGCCCATTTTGCGTGATCCTAGGATAGACAAGTCACGTGTAAAGCTGGCTATTTCAAACGATTGTGAGGTTTAAATCAGCGCCAACTGATCGCTAACCCGAATACGTGCACCTAGGCCGGACTGCAGACTGGCATTTTGACCAAAAGCGGCAGCATTCACTTTACCCGGCATAGGATTGAGACGGATCAGGGTTTTCAAGGGTTCCATGTTGGGATCTTTACTGCCTTTGTCCTGATCAATCGTGGTCATCACACAGCGCTCACAGGGATATTGAGCGACAAGCTGATAATTCTGGTGACTCAGAACATTCACCTTATGCTCAGCCAATGCGTCAAGTCCTTCGACAACTATGTTTGGTCGAAAGCGATCCATCGATACCGGTTGTTCAAGATGCCGATTGACAAAATCGAGCGTTGCCTGATTGGCAATTAAGAAAGGGAAACCATCGGCAAAATGGGTGATTACCGAAGTGCCTTCGCCAAGCTTATTACTTTGATCAACAACGCGATCAAAGCGTTCAGCCATGCGCACCAGGCGTAACGCAAAGGGTAAGCCTAATACGCTCGATAACCAGTTGGAAACTTCGACACCTTCATCCAGCACCTGGCAATCGTTTTGCCAAACACGTGCAGTAAAAGGTGTCGCATTTAAATGTGCCCCATCCAATGCAATCGCGCAGAAATCGTCGCTGTCGGGGTGCGATAAAATCAAGTGATTTTCAGTAATTTCAGTATTAATCAGCGCCAATTGCGGATATTGTCGTTGAGTGACAAATTGGTTTTTCGGATTGACCAGCATCCAGTAACGATCGTACTGCAATCCTTTGGCCGTTAATTGAGCCGACTCTAGTGAAATACCTTTTAAAGACTTTACTGGATATATATTGAGCTGTATTACTGAAACAAATTGCGCCATAAGTATATTTTGGAAAAAATAAAACGCTATTTAATCACAATCGAGTTAACCATTGCGAATAAAATATGGCACTCAGCCTAGAACTTGAGAGTGATGCAGAGAGAGTCGTAAAAAAGCTTCGTACAGAAATGAAAAACCCGGGCATTGCTTCGCTACTCCCGGGCTGTGTTTTTTATAGGTTTGGCGTTAATTCAACACGGTTTTTAATTTCGTTCAATGACTAAATCTACCGTTGCAGAGAGCGGTTGACGCTTTCGGCTGACTTTGCCTTTTACATCTTCAAAAATCAAATACAGTGCCGGAATTAAAACCAATGTAATAAAAGTCGCAAACATTATTCCAAAGGCTAAAGAAATCGCCATAGGAATAATAACTTGTGCCTGCATACTGGTTTCAAACATAATCGGCAGCAAGCCGAAAAAAGTAGTCAGTGACGTGAGCATAATGGCGCGAAAGCGCTTCACTCCCGCTTGTAATACGGCATCGATTAGGGCCTTACCTTCTCTACGCGCTCGATTTACAAACTCCACCATAATCAAACTGTCGTTCACAACCACACCGGTTAATGCAATGATTCCAAAGCCCGACATCATACTGAAACTTTTGCCCATCACTAGATGCCCAACGATGGCCCCAATCAAGCCGAATGGAATCACTGACATTACCATTAAAGGTTGAACATAAGATTTCAACGGGATTGCTAACAAAACATATATAAGAGCAATTGCAAAAAGCATTGAGTAGCCCAACTCTTTAAGCATATCCGCAACTTCTTTTGCCTGGCCACTGATTTCCGATTTAACCCCAGGATAATCAATCATTAATCGCGGCATAAAGTTCTGATTGACGTCCGTCATAATTTGTTGCGACTGAACTTTTTCCGGATCAAAATCCGCTTGAACCGTTACCGCACGCTTACGATCTTCTCGGTTAATAGTGGCATATCCGGTTCCCAGGTTTATTTCAGCAATAGAGGAAAATGGTACCCAATCGCCACCGGGTGTACGAATGCGCATGTTTTCCAGGTTCGCGATGGATTTACGCTCTTCCATCGGATAACGCACCATCACTTTGACTTCGTCTTTACCGCGCTGAATGCGTTGCACTTCTTCACCGTAAAATGCCTGGCGTACCTGACGGGCCAAATCACTTAAAGCAATTCCTAATGTTTCTGCGCCAGGTTTCAACGCCAATTGAATTTCCGGATTACCCGAACTATGAGACGAACGTATATCGTACACGCCCTCGTATTCCGCGAGTTTATCTTGTAACGCATCCGCAGCTCTCTCCAGATTATGATAATTGCTGCCGACTAAACGGAAATATATACTGGAGTCACCGCCAGGCCCCATCGCTGACATGATGCGCATTTCTTTGACACCTGCCACTTCGCCAATTTCGTCACGCACCGCTTGTTCAAAAGTAACCGCGTCCACTTCGCGTGTTTCGCCTTTTTTCAACTCGATAAACATGCCTCCACCGGTATCGCCATTGGTCCAGGTTAAGATATGTTGTACAACCGGCTCACCCTTATTCGCGCCTTCTTTTAATCGTTGATCAACCACATTCACGGCATTTTCCAAACGCTCGACCATCGCATCGCGGTCAGCAATTGGAGACCCTTCATTCAACTGAAAACTGGCCTGAACAAAGTCACCCGGCACGGTAGGAAAAGGTTCTGATTTCAACCAGCCAGAAAAAACCAGTGCTATGGAAACCACCAATACGCAAACAAAACTCAATAAAGTTAAGTAACGATGTTTAACAACCTTTTTTAAGAATGGCTGGTAACGAAACTTGGCAAAATTTTCCATGCCTTCACGTACCACATGTTGAATTTTCTCTAACCGATTAGCTTTGCCTTCGTTATAAGGCTCGTACTTCATGTGTGCTAAATGCGCGGGCAGGATCCATTTCGATTCCACTAATGAAAAGACTAAACAGAGAATAACCACCACCGCAATGGCTTCAAAGAAAGGCGCAAAAATAAAATCCAGCGTCAACATCGGTAAAAAAGCAGCGATCGTTGTTAGGACACCAAACGTTGCAGGAACGGCGACACGCTTAGCACCGATGATCACATTCTCTTTACTGTGACCGTTTTCTTTAATCTCTGTATACACGCTTTCGCCAATAATAATGGCATCGTCCACCACGATTCCGAGCACCAAAATCAACCCGAATAAACTTAAAAAGTTAATATTGGTAGCAAAATCGCCCACCTTATCCATAAACAAAAAGGCACCAAAGAAACAAATCGGTATACCCACTAATACCCAAAACGCCACACGTGGTTTCAAAAACAACGTCAATAAAACAAATACCAGTATCACCCCCATCAACATATTACTGAACATCATGTCGAGTCGTTGCTGTAAGTAATAGGAGCCGTCACCCCAAATTTCAATCTTGGCGCCTTCAGGTAAAATTTTATTTTTTTCATCCATGTAATGACGTACGGCTTTGGAAATTTCCAAATCGTTTTGTTCACCGAGCGATTTCACGCGGATCACCGTTGCCGGCTCGCCATTAAAGTGTGCAAAACCATTAGACTCAACAAAGCCATCATTAATATCGGCAACATCACTGAGCAATAAACGCGTACCATCTTCATTGGTTCGCAATACGATTTGTGAAAAATCGAGCCCGGTATAAGCCTGACCTTTGGTACGCAAGCGAATATCACCGCCATCGGTTTTAATGGTGCCGCCCGGCAAGTCGAAGGAGTAATTGCGAATAGCACGCGAAACATCACTCATGGTGAGATCGTATTCACGCATCAAGGCATCGGTAACTTCAATTGAAATTTCGTAAGGTCGATTACCCAAAACTTCGGCTTTGTTTACCTGAGGCAACGCCATAATTTCGTCGCGTACTTCACGGGCGATGGTTTGTCGGGTACGGCGATCCATTTTTCCGTAAATACTCAACCACAACACATCGGCAGAAAATTCTACTTTGCTAATGAGCGGCTTTTCAGTTTCACCGGGAAAGGTTGAAATAGAATCGACTTGAATTTTAATTTCGTTCAAGGATTCATCTAAATCCGCATCGTTGTGCAAGGTGGCGACAACGGTGCCAATCCCTTCACGCGCAATCGAATTGACACGTTTTATGCCCTTTACATCTTGAATTGCTTCCTCAATTTTAATAATAACGCCGTCTTCAACTTCTTGTGGTGCTGCGCCCAAATACGGCACGGAAATGCGCACCATATTGGGTTGAATATCCGGTTGCATTCGCTTGGTCATCATCATGTAGGAAATGATGCCACCGACAATGATGAATACCATTAACAGGTTGGCGGCCACCGAATTGTAGGTAAACCAGGCAATTAAGCCTTTTTGCTGGTTTGGTATGTCCATAAACAAACTCTCTCGATGGTCAATAAATTAGTGGCGAGGGTGAGATTCAGCAGCCGTTTCCGCCAGCGCTTCGCCGCCCTGTTCGTCTTTCGACTCCGGTGGAGGTTCCTGCCCTTCAATACGCACTTTCGCCCCTTGCACCGGAGATTCAATAGCGGTTAGCACCACCTGATCGCCGGTTTCCAATCCGGCACGAACATAAACGTAATCATGTTCAGAGCGTATCACCTCCAGTTCGCGCAAATGCAATTCGGAATTGGCATCGGTAACCAGAACATTTTTCAAATCACGAAACACATCACGCGGCAGTTTTACGACATTATTTTCTACGATACCTTCAATACTGGCGGTAACAAACGTTCCCATTTTAAGCGGTGCCTGATGCAGCTGATTGAATACAGAATAAGGATCCGTAACACGAGCCACGGCATAATGTACCCGGCTTTGCTTATCAACAACGCCTTCCATGCGCACTAATTTGGCGTTCCAGCGGTGTTTTTCGCCCGCGTAATTGGCCGATAACGTTACGCTCGGATATTGATCCGCTGGAAAGCTCCAGGTGGGTTTATCAATAAATGCCAAGTCCTGATCGGTGAGCGGTAAGCGCACTTCGGCATAATCGATAGCGAAGGTTATGCCGAGTTGGCTACCGGTTGCCACAAACTGCCCTACATCGGCGGTTCGAGACTTCACCATACCGTCGTAGGGCGCTCGAATCACCGTTCGTGCCAGCTTCTGCTGCGCTTTTTTAAGGTCGGCTTCGGCCGATTGTACATTCGCTTTGGCTTCCAAAAGAAAAGGCTCTCGCAACGCTAATGAGGGTGCGTTGCTTCGACTGCGGCCTGACAAGTCCCACTCTTTTTGTGCCTGTTCGGCTCGAGCCTGCTCTTGTGCTAATTGCGCTTCCATGCTGGCCAGACGAGCTTTCGCCTGCTCCAAAGCAACTTGATAATCGGTCGGATCGATTTTCAGCAGTACTTCACCTTGCTTAAAATACCCTCCGGCAACAAACTTATCTGATACCCGCTGCACTAGACCGGACACTTCCGAGATTAATGTCGTTTCTGTTCTGGGTTGAACAACACCATGACTCTCGACATAAAAACGAACCGACTCCGCTTGAGGAGTAAGAACTTCCACGAGTGGCAATTTATTCTCTGGTGGCTTTTTCGGCGGTTGTGGTTTGGTTTTAAACAAAACCGCTACCACCGCCACGGTGACGATCGTCAACACCACTCCAATCAACGTGGATTTTTGCTTGTTCATAAATACCCCGATTATGCTTAAATCAAGAAAGGAAAAAAATAATTGACCGAAGAGTCCTTAATTTGCGTAATAGATTACGAAATTTCGTCGTAAATCCGTGTGATTGGATGTAATCAAATGTTTCCGAATCGGTTACTCAGTTATGCTTCAACCAAATGATAACGCGCACCACAATAAGGACAATCCGCTTCACCTGTCTTTTCAATTGGCAGATAAACCCTTGGGTGCAAACTCCAGAGCTCACCTTCTTTCGGTGGACAAGACAAAGGCAGCTGTGCCCGAGTCACCTGGATGACTTGTGATTTTGTTGATGCATTATCCATTGATCTTGAGTCATTATTTGTAAAGTTTTGCTCTACATTAGCCATTACGAAATCTCCGGATTGTTTTTGTTCACCATGACTTTTTGCCAGCACTTGCAAACTCGATCCACATGCGTTTGCACCAACACCCGTTCAACCAGTTTAGTTTGTCCCATTAACACTTGTCGATTAAGGATTTCGCGAAAATAGCGATAGGCGTCTATTAAATGCTCTACTAACTCAGATTCCACCAACGAAAGCTCTGCCAAGCGCAAAAACTGTCGTGTGGTTCGACTGGACCAACGCTCTTCGCTGTGTTTATGAGCATGCAATAAAAGCAGGTACTGAGCCATAAACTCAATATCAACCATGCCACCTACACCTTGCTTTAAATCAAATAGAATGTCGTCAGATTTATCCAGATTGCTTCGCATTTTGGCCCGCATTTCCAGTACCTGTTCCCGCAAGGTTTCGGACGTTCGCTTTTTCGCCAACAGCTTTAATCGCAGGGTTTCAAACTCATGACCGATGATCCTATCACCAGCCACCGCTCGTGCTCGTGTTATCGCTTGATGTTCCCAAGTCCAAGCTTCATTGTTTTGGTAATCTTGAAAAGCATCCCAATGACTCACTAACAAACCTGAATTACCCGAAGGTCTGAGCCGGGTATCCACTTCATAGAGTACGCCGGATATGGTCCGCATATTTAACGTATGAATAATGCGCTGTGCCAGTCGGGTAAAAAACTGCATATTCGAAATGCATTTTTCGCCTTGAGTTTGCTCTTCAGGCTCTGCGTGATACAAAAACACCAAGTCGAGATCGGAGCCAAAACCAAGTTCCTCACCACCGAACTTTCCGTAAGCAATGACCGACAAACCTTTTAGCGTATCGCGGCTGGCGCCATCTATACTGGGAACACCATGACGTTCACACAACTTTTGCCAGGCCAGCTGAGTGACCGACGATAAAATAGCCGCGGCAATCTCGCTCAAATATCGACTTGCTTTTTTCACATTAATGGTCTGATTGAGCACCGCAGCCGCAACGCGCAGTTCATTAATTTGTTTAAAAATTCGTAATTGTTCCTGCTGTTGCTCTTCATCATCCGGCTCAATACGCAGCAATTGTCGTTGCAGTTCCTGATGCAAATTTTGCGAACTTAACGGCTGGTACAAACTGTTTGGATACAAAAGTTCATCTAACAATACAGGGTGTTCTGTTAATTGCTGGCCGATCCATTCGCTTTGCCCACAGAGTTTTACCAAATGCTCCAATACGGGAGGATTTTCTTCGAGCAGTACCAAGTAAGCCGTACGCCGATTAATGGCTCGTAATAACCCCATAATGCGCATAAAGGTTATTTCGGGACGCGCTTCTCGTGCCAATGTTTGCAATAGCAATGGCATTAATGATTCCAATCGTGATTTACCGCGTGAGGACAACTGATGAAATGCAGAAGAAGCAACAAACTCTTGCAAACACCTAAAAATGCTATCGACTTCGGCAGCTTTCAGCTCTGGCATCAATGCGACAATATCGTCACGATGTAAAATCTCCATGGCTAGTTTTTTCGGCGAGAGCTCCTGGCTCTCTTCATGCATCCGAAAAGCAGCATTAAACGCCTGCTGTATCACCTGTTGATGTTGCTGCAGTTGATGCAAAAAAGCCATGTAATTGTCGCATCCGAGTGCAAAAGCCAGTCGGTCACGATCGAAATCATTATCGGGTAATACCTGCGTTTGTTGATCGTCCATTTGCTGCAGTAAATGCTCCACTTTGCGTAAATAGAGGTAACTTGCTCGCAGTTTATCCACCTCCATCATAGCGCACTGCTCAAGTTGCGTTAATGCGCTAAGAAATCCTTGTTGTTGCAACTCGGGTTTTCGCCCACCTCGCACCAGCTGCAATGATTGTGCAATAAACTCTGCTTCTCGAATACCACCTGAACCCAGCTTAATGTTGTCTTTTAATCCTTTGCGACGCACTTCGGTTTCTATCATGGATTTCATATTCCGAATCGACTCTAAAACGCCAAAATCGATGTATCTCCGATAAACAAAGGGTTTTATGAGCTGATAAAACCCTTGCTTCTCCTCGTCACGCCCAGTAACTGCACGCGCCTTAATCATGGCAAAGCGCTCCCACTCACGCCCCTGCTCCTGGTAATAGTCTTCCATCGCTGAAAAGCTCATGGCTAATGGGCCACTGTCGCCGTAAGGTCGCAAACGCATATCAACTCGAAACACCTGACCATCACGTGTCACATCCGACAATAAAGCAATCAATTGTTGGCCAAGGCGAATAAAAAACGTCTGGTGCTCAATATTGCGTCGTCCCCCCTGTGTTTCTCCGTCTTCGCTGTAAAAAAACATGAGATCAATATCCGAAGAGAAGTTCAACTCAAAACCGCCGTACTTTCCCATAGCGACCACCACCAAATTGATCGATTCGCCTTGAGTGTTTTGTGGTGTACCCCATTGTTGGCAGAATTTAGGATAAAGCCAATGATACGCACCTTGTAAAAGACAGTCAGCCGCTTGCGATAGGTCAGCCAGCTCCTGCTCAATCGTTCGCATCGAGTTAATACCTCTGAACGCAATCAATCCCAATATGCGATTTCTCCAACGACGCAAAACCTCTTTAGCGGCAACATCATTACCGGCAGTGGCCAGTTCATTGCTGATGGTTTGTGATATCGATGACCAATTGAAGGCAGTAGAATAGCCTTGCTCAGTCATGTGTTGCACGACAAAATCCAGTTCATGTTCAACAACATGGGTAAAAAAGCCACTGACGGCAATCGTTTGCTTGACTGAAGCTGTATCGAGCGCCCGCAGAGCCTCACCATGCTTTTGATAGAGCGATTCCCAACGTGCTGTCAATGAATGTGTAAGAGAATCCGGTAATATCCGACTGATGGGTTGTGTGTTACTCACACGATTCCTTATTAAAGCTTGAAACTTTTCTATACTATACCCTGAAGTTTCAAACCGCACCAAACGACTATTATGAATGAAGAGGTAACGTTATGGAGGTTTTCAAATGGATTGCTGTTATAGTAGCAGTAGTAATGATCGCTGAGGTCTGGAAATACAAAATAAAAATGAAAAACCAGAGTGCAGTGGGTCAACAAGAGCTGGATGCTATTCGTGCCGATCTGGAAAAACTCAACACTCTGGAAGAGCGAGTACAAACACTCGAGAAAATTATCACCGATCCAGGTGAGTCTTTGAAACGAGAAATCAACCAACTCAACTAATTCGAAAAAACGAGAGGGCTTATTATGGAGTGGGTGGCTTTAATTATTGTCGCGTTGATCTTATTTTATCTGATTGCTATTTATAACAAACTGGTCAGCCTACGCAATCGATTTAAAAATGCCTTTGCACAAATTGATGTACAACTTAATCGCCGGTACGATTTAATCCCTAACTTGGTTGAAACCGCCAAAGCTTATATGAAGCATGAACGCGAAACACTTGAGTCTGTAATAGCTGCACGTACTCACGCAGTTTCCGCGAGCAAACAAGCTGCAGACAATCCAGCCGATGCAACAGCCATCCAGTCATTAATGGGTGCCGAAGCCGCCTTAACTGGGGCCATGGGTAAATTATTTGCTGTGATGGAAAACTACCCCGACATCAAAGCGAACGAAACCATGTCGCAATTAATGGAAGAGTTGACCACAACCGAAAATAAAGTTTCTTTTGCACGACAAGCGTTCAATGACTCCGTTATGTTTTACAACACCTATCTCGAACAATTCCCAAACAATATTGTTGCGGGTAAATTTAATTTTAAAACCGCCCAGCTATTTGAAGTGGATAATGAAAAAGTACGCGAAGCGGTGAAAGTTAACTTTTAAAAATCAATTTGTCAGTGTCCGCTCCTGTCCGCTTTCTCAATGCGGACAGTGTCCACTCGACAAGTAGCCCAGCCCCCAAATCAATTCAATCATAGCTTTTTATTTAATTTCAATAGGTTAAATCTAAAAATAATTTATGGCATAACTCCTGCATTAACGATGTAAAACGAATAACAGGAGTTAAATAATGATACGCGACACTTTATCGCAAGATGTTTTGCTTGAAAGCAAAAACAATAAATGGCGATGGTGGAGTTTCATTTTCGCTATTGGCTTTTTGTCAACTTTAGCAATTGCCTATCCGAGTGTTGCTCGTTGGTCAAATGGTGATCTTTCGGTAAACCGTGATCGACTGCGTATTGCTCAGGTGACACGAGGTGAATTTATTCGGGATATTTCTTTGCAAGGAAATATTGTCGCTGCGAACAGTCCAAAACTTTATGCGCCTGCCAGTGGAACGGTCACACTAAAAGCGAATCCCGGTGACCCAGTAGAAAAAGATCAAGTCATTGCGATTATTAAAAGCCCACAACTCGCCAATCAATTGCAACAAGAGCAAGCCAAGCTTGCCAGTTTAGGAATCGAGCTGGAACGAAAAAAAATTTCGGCCAAACAAAGCCAAATGAAAAACCGTCAACAAGTGCAATTAGAAAAAGTTTTACTGGAAGCAGCCAAGCGTGAAATGCGCAGAGCCGAGGAGTCGATCAAAATTAAAGCCATCAGTCAGCTGGATTACGAAAAAGCCATTGATGAATTGAAACGCTCGCAATTGACCTACGATTTTTCGGTAGAACAAGCTGCACTGGAAAAAGAAAAGCTGGCTTTTGAAATACAAACACAGGAATTTGAATACAGCCAGTATCGATTACAAGTTGATAACACCAACCGACTGGTCAAAGAATTGTCCATAAAAGCGCCGGTAACTGGCATTGTTGGCTCATGGGCAGTAGAGCAAAAATCTGCTGTTGAATTGAATCAAGCACTGCTAACGGTAGTCGATCTTTCCGCGTTTCAAGTGGAAATTGAAATCCCAGAAAGCTACGCCGATGAATTAGGTTTAGGCATGCAAGCGCAAGTCAATTACAACAACAAGGAATACTCTGCTACCATCGTCAGTATTTCGCCCGAAGTAACCAACAACCTGGTAATCGGTCGGCTGGCATTTACTGCTGAACCACCACCCGGAATCAAACAGAACCAACGCGTTACTAATCGCGTTATTCTAGAGCAAAAAGCCAATACACTTTATCTGCCGCGAGGGTCATTTGTGCAACACCATGGAGGTCGTCGCGTATTTGTCATCAACAACGAAGTCGCAACCTTACTCGAGGTTCAATTAGGTATTAACAGTATCAATAAAGTCGAAGTACTCAGTGGATTACAGGAAGGCCAGGAAGTGATTATTTCCAATACCGATTTTGTAAAAAACGCCGAAATTCTTATTTTAAATTAACCCCTACTCGGGATGAACATTCAATTGTTATCCCTAGCTCAGATTAAATGAACCTCCTGAAATCAGGAGCACCATAAGGAATCGTACCATGTTAACCATGAAAAATATTAAAAAAGTGTTTCGTACCGATTTAGTAGAAACCCATGCGTTAAGAGACTTCAGTTTACACGTAGAGCAAGGCGAATTTGTTGCGGTAACAGGGCCTTCCGGATCGGGAAAAACAACTTTCCTGAACATTACCGGAATGTTGGATACATTCGACGGTGGACGTTACGAGCTGGACGGCTACAACGTGAGTGATCTTAACGACAAACAACGCTCCAAATTGCGAAACGAAAAAATTGGTTTTGTTTTTCAGAGCTTTAATCTGATCCCAGATCTTAATTTATTTGATAACGTCGACGTGCCATTACGTTATCGAGGATTCAACGCGAGCGAACGAAAACGTCGTATTGAACATTCACTGGAGCGTGTTGGACTATCCGCTCGAATAAAACACCTGCCCTCGCAACTCTCAGGAGGTCAACAACAACGAGTGGCCATTGCGCGAGCGCTAGCCGGTGAACCGCGATTTTTATTGGCAGACGAACCAACCGGAAATCTGGATTCGTTAATGGCACGACAAGTGATGCAACTACTGGAAGAAATTAACCAACAAGGGACCACCATTATTATGGTAACGCATGATCCGGAACTGGCGCGACGTTCCCAACGCAATATTCATATTGTCGATGGTCAAGTGACCGATTTTCAGAATTTAGCCCCCGTGCTTGATCTGGCTGAAGCTTAAAGGGATTCCATTATGTTGAGTTATTATTTAAAACTTTCCTGGTTAAGCGCAAAGCGAACACCCATACTTACCACATTAATGATTGTTGCAATTGGCCTGGGAATTGGTGTTAGCATCACGATTCTCACTGTCGATTATTTAATGTCGCAAGATCCCATTCCAGAAAAAAGCGATCGTTTATTTCATGTCCAGCTGGATACGTTTCACGAAAATGGACGCGGTTTCTCGCCCGATGGTTTACCCTTTCAGTTGACTTACCAGGACGTCATGAATCTGCACCAGTCCGATATTCCGACGTTAAAAACCCGAGGACTGGAAACCGGCTTTTCGCTGATCCCGGAAAAACAAGGCGAAACACCGTTTCTAGAGTCAGCACGTGCTATTGACCGTGATTTTTTTGAAATGTTTAACGTGCCTTTTCTTTTTGGAGCACCATGGGATAAAAGTGTCGATCAGAAAGCTCGACAAGTGGTTATTCTTGGCAAACAACTTAACGACCGACTATTCGATGGTAAAAACAGTATCGGAAAAACCGTTAACTTAAGTAAAAATCAATTTACCGTGATTGGCGTGATTGATGATTGGAATCTGACACCTCGTTTTTACGACGTAAACAACGGAGGTTTTCATCCAACCGAACAACTTTATATTCCCTTCTCTTTGCTTCCGGCTCTTGAACTTCCTTCCTGGGGCAATACCAACGGTTGGAAACCAGAAGTATTAGCCACGTATCAAGACCGTTTGCGTTCAGAAAAACTTTGGCTGCAGTATTGGGTGCAACTGGATACTGATCAGCATCAGCGCCAATACAAGGATCATCTTGCCGCTTACATCGAACAACAGCGACCATTCAATCGTTTCGCAAAAAAAGAGGCCCGTGGCGACATTAAAAATGTAATGCAGTGGATGGAATACAATCGAGTGGTCAGTGAAGATAATTCGGTACTCATCGGTCTGTCCTTTATGTTTCTTGCCGTTTGTATGATCAACACTATTGGATTACTGCTAGCGAAGTTTTTACGTCGCGCACCTGAAGTTGGCGTTCGCCGAGCACTCGGTGCCAGTCGAAGACAAATATTTATTCAACATCTGGTTGATGTGGGTTTAATCGGATTATTTGGAGGCGTTCTAGGTATCTTGCTAGCGCAGCTAGGACTTTACGGAAACGCTAGATTATACGGACATTACGATGACCAACTTGCACACATGGATTTTACTCTGGTTATTGCGGCCATCGCTATCGCTTTGGGCTCCAGTTTACTCGCGGGTTTATACCCAGCATGGAAAATTTGTACAACTCATCCAGCGCTCTACTTAAAGACTCAATAGGAGAAACAGTATGTTGGAAATAAAGCCTATATTAAGCACTCTATTGCGTCACAAAAGCAGCACTTTACTGATTGTTTTGCAAATTGCTTTTACACTTGCGGTGGTTGTTAACGCGGTTCATATCATAACTGAACGCATCGGTCGGATGAATACCGAAAGTGGTGTTCCGGAAGCAGAAATATTTACCATGAACATTGCTGCTTTTGGTGACAATTACGATATGGAATACAATATCCGCGCTGATCAAGAGCTAGTTCGCAATATGCCCGGAGTGATCGACGCCGTAGTTATTAATGCAGTACCTTTGGGAGGCGGAGGTGACTCCAGTTCCGTTTCTGCCTCTCAAGAAGGCCACGATATCAATGCGGCTTTCTACACCGCAGACTCTCATTTATTAAACAGTTTAGGCATCTCACTGATCGAAGGTCGCAACTTTACCGAACAGGAAGTTGAATATACGGACAGCACTATCGATCCCAAAGTCGCCATTATTACCGAAGCGTTGGCTAAGCAATTGTTTGGTGACGAAAGTCCGATAGGAAAGCAACTTTACAGCGGCGGCTCACCTGAAACCATCATAGGCGTTGTCGGACATTTGGTTAATCCCTGGGCGAATTCCAAACACTATGACAAAATCGTTTTGGTTCCCTCCATTGGGCTGCGTAGTTTCAGGCGCATGTTGGTTCGAGTTGAGCCCAGTGCCATGAACGAAGTCATGGGCCAAATCGAACACAAATTATTAGAGCGTAATCCTGATCGTGTGATAAATGGCATTTCTACTATGGCCGAAAATCGTGAACGCAGTTATCGCCGCGACGCAGCTATGACAAAAATTTTGCTGATTGTTATCGCATTGTTATTGGTGATTACTGCGCTGGGTATTGTGGGAATTGTGAGTTTTAATATCAATCAACGCATTAAACAAATTGGTACACGCAGAGCACTTGGAGCCAGTCGTATTGACATTCAAAGATATTTTATTACCGAAAATATCTTGTTGACTTCGATTGGCGTGACTTTAGGGACAATAATGGCGGTCGGTTTCAATATGTATTTAGTCGATACATTTGAGCTGCCACCACTGGAAACCAACTATATAACGTTCGGCGTTCTGATAATGCTGTTAACAGGTATTTTGGCCGTATGGTTCCCGGCTTTACGCGCAAGCAAAATCTCACCAGCCGTAGCAACTCAAACGTTGTAATGAGTCTGGCCTTTACAAGCTTCGGCGAGTTCAACTTAAACTTGCCGAGGTTATTTCTACTTATAAAAAATAAATCAACCTTAGTTAATCAGTAGTCTTACTCCAAGTTCTACTTTAGAATAATCCAATAAATTAATAATACCGACAGCCAATGAGTCAAATTCTGGTAATTGATGACAATCCGAGCATCGCCACTGCACTGAGCGTTTTGTTTTCGTTGTACGATATACAAACCATGTACGCTGAATCACCTGAGCATGGTATTAAAATTTTGCAACAAGAAAGTATTGATCTTGTGATTCAGGATATGAATTTCAGTGAAGACACCACGTCAGGCGAAGAAGGCCGAGAGTTATTTCATCAAATTCAATCGTCATATCCTGACTTGCCCGTGATCCTTTTAACGGCTTGGGGTAACCTTCAAATGGCGGTTGAGCTCGTGAAACAAGGTGCGGCCGATTACCTAACCAAACCATGGGATGATAATAAATTAATAACTACCGTTAATAATTTGCTTGAGCTGGCACAATTGCGCCAACAAACGCATTCACTCTTGCAACAAAATACCGATCAAGCGCTTGCCCTGTCAGAAAAGTTTAATCTTTGCGGTACCGTTTTCAGTAGTTCTTCCATGCTGCAAACGCTTACCATTGCCACACAAATAGCTCATGCAGATATACCAGTATTAATCACAGGTCCTAATGGTTCCGGTAAAGAAAAAGTCGCAGAAATCATTCAGGCAAATTCGCGCGTGAACGAAAAGCCTTTTGTCAAAGTGAACGTGGGTGCATTGCCAACTGAATTAATGGAAGCAGAATTGTTTGGCGCCGAAGCAGGTGCTTTTACCGGTGCCAATAAACAACGCATTGGCCGTTTTGAAGCGGCGGATGGTGGTACGCTATTTCTCGATGAAATTGGCAACCTACCACTTTCCGGCCAAATAAAACTGTTAAGAGTTTTGCAAACCGGTGAATTCGAGCGGCTAGGCAGCTCGCAAACGCGTCGCGTGAATGTACGTTTAATCAGCGCCACTAATAGCGACTTACAACAAGCCATTACCAAAGGTGAATTTCGCGAAGATTTGTTTTATCGACTCAATGTGATAGAAATTAAATTGGCGCCACTTGCCGAACGCAGTGATGATATTATTCCACTGGCATTGCATTTTATGCCCGATAACCTGGTGCTTTCCAACGAAGCTGAACACGCATTGCAACAATACCACTGGCCAGGTAACGTACGCGAATTGGAAAACGTAATGCGGCGTGCTTCATTATTGGCCACAGATGGCTGCATTAAAGCCAATAACCTCGGCATTGAATACAACACCAATAACACACAAGATAAATTATTCCAGGAACCCGATCGAGATACACTTATCAATATATTAAGTCAAAATAAAAACAATATTTCACAAACGGCCAAACAATTGGGATTAAGCCGACAATCCTTATATCGTCGTCTCGATAAATATCAGATCCCGCGTGAGGGCTGACCTTTGAAACTACCTCTTAGTCTGGAAGCAAAGTTTGCTATATTCGTAAGCCTGCTTATCATGACGTGCATGCTCTTTGTCCTGGTTTTACACCACTGGTTAGAGGACGTTGTGCTAACATTTATGCTTGCTGCAACCGTTCTTTTTCCAGCCAGTTTGCTCGGACTACGAGTATTTTTACGCCCTGTTCATAAATCCCTTTTGGCATTAAATGATGGCTTTCAAAACTTTCTCGATAACGACTTTAGCGTGTCCATCGCAAAACATCAAAACGACGAGCTGGGTTCGCTCATTGACATTTACAACAGAGTTGGCGAGTCACTGCGCAACGAACGGCTGCATATCTATCAACGTGAACTGTTACTAGATACCGTGATTCAGTCAACACCACTTGCATTACTGCTGATTGATGATCACGATAAAATCATTTACAGCAATAGCGCGGCCCGTAACTTAGTACGAAATGGAAAGCCCATTAACGGCAGTGCGTTTCATCAGTTGTTAACACAATTACCATCGCCGTTTTTAAAAGCAGTCGATTCCGGCTTAAGTGGTTTGTTTACCATTAGTCAGGATGAACAAACCGAAACCTATCACCTGACTCAAAATCGATTTCTGCTTAACGGACGAACGCATCAATTGCTATTATTTAAAATATTAACCAAAGAGCTAAGTCGCCAAGAAGTCAGCATCTGGAAAAAAGTGATTCGTTTGATCAGTCACGAGCTCAACAATTCATTGGCTCCCCTTTCGTCCCTTGCCCACTCGGGTCAATTGCTCAGCGAACGCGCTCAGCAGCAACAGTTTCAAACTATATTTGCAACCATGGAAGAACGAGCACGTTATCTGCAACAATTTATCGAGGGCTATGCACGTTTTGCACGACTACCGAAACCTCAGTGCAGTATTATTGAAAGTCGACCTTTTTTTGAGTCGCTGAATCAGCTGAAGCCTTTTAACGTTTACGGACTGCAGAACGGAGAAACGCTGTATGCCGATCCTTCTCAATTACAGCAGGTAATGCTTAATCTGCTAAAAAATGCCTATGAGTCAGGCTCAACAACCGATGCCATTGAAGTACACTGCAAAATCAGCACCGAGGCTTTTGAAATCCAGGTAAAAGATCGCGGCAAAGGCATGAATGATAACAACCTAACTAACGCACTACTTCCTTTTTATTCCACCAAAACTGGCGGCAGTGGTCTTGGTTTGCCTTTGTGTCGTGAAATTGTCGAGGCTCACGGTGGTAAAATGCTGATTGCAAACCGCAAGCAAGGTGGATTAAAAGTCACTTTGTTATTCCCACAGAATAGTTCTAAGCTCTCATCATGAATTTTTTCGAACACCAACAGCAAGCCCGTACACACACCAAGCGACTTATTCTGTTTTTCTCGCTAGCGGTGCTTGCCATAGCCTTATTAATAAACCTAGCAGTGTACTTCGGCTTGTGCGCCAGTAATATTTATTGCACAGCCTTTGGGCTTTACTGGCAACAACCCATTGCTTGGAGCGTTACGGCAATCACTTTGCTGGTAATTATCATGACCAGCCTGGTCCGTTGGGCACAGTTAAAACGAGGTGGGGGCTTTAAAGCCGTGCTTATGGTCGGTGCCAAACCCGTAGATCTGCACAGTAAGGATCAAAAGGAACGCCAGCTCATCAATATTGTCGAAGAAATGTCGATTGCCGCCGGCATTCCCATGCCGCGTATTTTTATTATGGAAGAAGAATCGGCGATTAACGCCTTTGTTGCCGGTACTGAGCCCCACAATACCTGTTTGGTCGTAACACGTGGTAGCCTGGAAAAGCTGAATCGACAGGAAATGCAAGGTGTTATTGGTCACGAATACAGCCATATTTTTAACGGCGATATGCGACTCAATATTTATTTGATTGGTATTCTTGCAGGAATTTTAGTGATAGGCCAACTCGGTGAGTTTTTAATGCGAGGTGGGGGCAGTAGTTCGAGTCGAAAAAAAGGTGGCGCGCAGCTGGCCTTGCTGGGTTTAGCCATTATGTTGGTCGGTTATCTGGGGTTATTTTTTGGTCGTTTGATCAAAGCAGCAATATCCAGACAAAGGGAGTTTCTCGCCGATGCTTCAGCCGTACAATACACGCGCGATAAAACGGGTATTGCCAATGCGCTTTACAAAATTAAAGTTGATACCATGCATTCATTTCTTAGCAATAAATCAGCAGAAGAATTGAGTCATATGTGCTTTGAACGATCCCATCGTATTCATTTGTTTAACAATATGCTGGCAACTCATCCACCGATTGATCAGCGCATTGAACAAATCGATCCGCGATTTATTCCTCCGAAAGTTTCAACACATCGGCAGTCATCGGATAACCACGAGACTGAGAAACAAAGCTCGAGCTCTCAGGAGACATTTACACAAGCGGCAATATTAGCCAGTAGCTTAAGTGCTCAAGTAGGACAGGTTAACCTGTCACAAATCGATAACACTCAATGGCAACTCAGTTTATTGCCCGACTCGCTGAAGCAGGTGGCACGCGATACGCATCCCAATTATCAATGTGAACACTTGATTTATACGTTAATGGTGCTTTACAACACATTGCCTCGAGCTGAAATAATGCAACAATCGAGCGCTTGGTTGAGTGAAAACAACTTGCAAGCTATTGCTCACTTATTACCGGATTTGGCTCCACTTTCCACGGAGCAACGCTTTTTATTACTCGATTTGGCATTACCCAGAATTAAAAATTACTCCCAGAAAGACAAGTCGACGATCAAAAGTCACTGTAAAAAACTGGTGGATTGCGACAAGCAAGTTTCATTACAAGAGTATTTAATATTTTCTTTGCTGCTATTGTCCACCTCGGACGATAAACCCTTACCACCCACAATTACCCGATATAGCGATGTACTTCCAGAAATTGAAACTCTGCTTGCGGCCTTTATTTCACAAGGCAGTCATAGCGAAGAAAAACAACTACGGCTATTAACCGATTTGATGCAAACTTTTTCTGCCGAACCTCACGACCTATCCTTTCCAACATTTAACGCCAATCATTTTCATCGCGCGTTAACCCGACTGGCGCGGCTCAGTCCGTTATTAAAACAACCATTAATCGATACACTGGCGCAAGCAATGGCTTCAGACAATCGCTTACAAGAAAACGAATTTATGTTGATACGAGCGGTATGCGAATATCTAGACTGCCCAATACCAAAATTATTGTAATGTTGTAAATTCACATACTGATTGATCCTGGTGGTTCTACTCACAACGTCAGTCCTGCATTCTGTGAAAATCACTTCGCTCTCAAGCTACGCCAGGTGTTATGGTTTGCCAAGTTGCTATTCGTAAATTTGACGACAATATCGATGATCTGACACCCGCCCACAAGCCATTACCTGTTAAAGAAGCCTTTTTAATACCCTAATTCCAAGCTCCTTCTTATAGATAGCCAAGCTATACTTAAGCAGAGCTATAATTATCACTTAACGCTATTTGGGAGACTGGGTTAATGACAATTGGGGCAAAAAACGCAGTGAGTCTCGCGACGTTATTATTTGCGTTAATTCCCCCTTTGTCTGCCAGCGAATACCAAGATCTGGATAGACTCTCCATTGACGAGTTGTTAAATCTCAAAATCACGGTTGCTTCGAAAAAAGAAGAATCTGTTTCTCAAGCCCCTTCTGTGGTCACGTCAGTTAACCTTGAGCAGCTTAAAGCCATTGGCATCGCAACTTTAGATGATGCTTTATCTTTCATTCCTGGCGTAATGATACAGAAAAGTCATCCTGGTCAAACGCAGGTTATGATCCGTGGTTTGTTTGAAACTTTTAACCAAAAAGTGCTCTTTCTTCTCGACGGTGCACCTTATTGGATGTCTTCGCATGCCGACATTCCACTTTTTGGAATGCCTTTGGAGCAAATTGAGCGCATTGAAGTAATTCGAGGTCCCGGCTCCGTACTCTACGGTACGAACGCCTCAGCCGGCGTTATCAATATTGTTTTGAAAAAAGACAACGATGAATCGGCCTACACCATAATGGCAGGTAGTTTTGGCACCTTTAACTACAGCGCGAGTTTGCAACAACAAACCGAGTGGGGACACTTTTATTTTGGCGGTTCGGCACAGCGACAACACAAGGGTTATCGCGTTGAATGGCCACAAACCTTATTGCTGGGCAATCGCGCAACGAGTTACCGAGAAGTCGGACGCGATGGGCAAGGCAACCCCCAGTTTGAGCCATTTCCTGACTCAGGTGTTCAGTATCAAAAAGAGCAGTTTTTTACTTTAAATGGCGGGTTTCAATACCACACCATCCATACTAATTTTCATTATTTTCAAAGCGAAGAACATGGACTTGGTGGATTACCCGTGATTTTCGAACGCGCGATCTATGACAAAGAAGGCTATTTACTCGATCTCCATTATAAGGACCATAAAGATAACTTAGATTGGGATATTTACTACCGAGACAACGTGTTCTTTCTCGACTTCACCATCGAAAATTTTCTCAGTGAGGAAAATACCGAAACCGTACAATTACCCAATGGTGACTCGGTCGAAGTATTGCGAACATTTACAGGCAAACAATCCTACATCAACCCTTATCGAGACAACTATCGACGAACATTAGGAGCAATGTTAACCTGGACACTCGATGATCGACTCAGCTTACTGAGTGGACTCGAGTATGAAAAGCGAAGCGCCGGTCTTTATTACAGTACCGACTTGGAAGGAAACCCCTACTTTTTACAATCAAGTCCGACAAAAATTGACGAGCAATCGATCATTTCTCAACTTGAATGGCAAGACGAAACGTTAAGGTTAATTGTAGGTGCTCGTTACATCGATAATGAAAAAGCAGGATACCGGCTGGCCCCTCGTATGGGACTCGTATACCAATTATCCGAGGCGGGTTCTTTTAAGCTTCTTTATTCGGTTGGTTTTAATTCACCAACGATTTCTCAAACCGAATTAAATATTAATAACTTTATTTTTGGAAACCCTAACTTAAAAGCGGAAGAAATCAAAACACTGGACTTGGCTTACAGTTACTCAAAAAACTCACAATTATTGACGGCCAATTTATATGTACTTGAAACCGATAAGTTGATTGCAAGAGGTCCAAACCCACAAGGCAATGGCATTCTCTTACAAAACTTTCCTGGCTTTAAACGACAAGGAATCGAATTAGACTATCAAAATCGGTGGCAGCAAGTATCCATTAACAGCAATTTCACTTACAACCGACAAGGAAATCGTACTTTGGAAAAGGATCCTACCGCAAATTTAATCCCGAGATACACATTCAATTTTGGCGTACTTTGGCACTTGCCCAATAATCATTCATTTGGCATTTCGACACGTTACTGGAGTGAGCGAGGTGGCGATCAACTCCCTCAAAACCAGCAAGACTCACGTTACAAAGTGGATGAGCAAACCATTGTAAACATCGCGTACTTACATCGTTTTTCGAAACATTCTGAATTTCATATAAGAGTTAAAAACCTGTTTGATAAGCAAGTATTTACACCCGATCACAGTTCAGGAGGAAGAATTCCGATGGTCCCATGGGGACCCGAACGAGGTGTTTTTCTCGAGTTTAAACGCACCATAAAATAGGACACTTAAATGAATAATCAATTCGCCAATATCGCGAAAGAATTTATTGTCTTAAATGCGAAAAAAGAAGCCTTACCCATCGCGCTTTCTCCAACAATTTACCAGGATCTCGACCAGGATTTTGATGGATTCAAAAACTGCGAGCTTATTTCATGTTACGAGTTCAACAGTGACTGGCCCAGTTGGGAAAGGCACCCCGCCGGCGATGAAGTTATTATTTTGTTATCAGGCGAAACAACCGTCCTACTCGAACAGAATGACAAACAACATTCTATTCACTTATCTCAACCTGGTGACTATGCGATTGTTCCCAAGGGTGTTTGGCATACAGCGAAAACAACAAAATATAGTAAAATACTATTTATCACTCCGGGAGAGGGAACTGAAAATCGCTTGATCGACTAGTTCCCATTAGGGGTGAATGATCTCTAATATTTTTCGAGTGCTTTCATGCAGCTTTATTAAGGTAGAGTCGACTCTAATGGTTAAGTGTCCATCACGTCCTAAAGGAACAACCACTTGTCCTTGAACATAAATATCATCATCCAAACGTTCACCAACTTTTAACTTTTTTTGCCAACCTGGAGGCAACTCACCACCACGTTCCAGTTTTTTCTGTAACCCAGGTGGCAGTCCCTTATCTTTTTTATTTTTCTTATTATTATCACCTGCAGCCAAACCTCCTGAAAAAATAAGACTGAGCAGTAAAAGAGAGTTCATCATTTTCATAACGTATCACCTTCGTAATGTTTAACCATAAAAACGCCTTAAATAGCACCTTAACGCAATATCACTTATCGAAACAGGAATTCGTTCAAGTTTTACATTGCTTATATAATTACATGCTATTAAAAATTAGTTTCTTTATCCTCAAAAAGAATATTATCCTCAAAAGGATTCTTCTATACTTAAAGCATTCTTCGTTACACAACAAATACTTAGGTGATACCTTATGGAACAACCTTTTCACCCCATGAAAGAACTGTTTACTCAATTGGGATTGCCCGAAGATAAAAATGCAATTGAAAGTTTTTTACGATCGCATCGACTGCAAGACAACGAAACTTTGTCCGGTGCTAATTTTTGGAACGACGCTCAAAAAGCGTTTTTAAAAGAAGCAATAGAACAAGATTCCGATTGGTGTGAAATCGTTGACCAACTGGATGCGAGACTACGGGAAGATTAATCTGGAAAGAGATAAAATCAAAATAGGGCATCCATACCCTCAAGTTTAATCCCATAAAGAGCTTCCATACGAAACGCCCGTTTCGGCTTCTCCTTAAGCACTTTCTTGCTTCCAATTAACAGTGCGTTCACCAATTTCCTTGCTTTAGTTGAATTGTATTTTTACGGCGATTGACTCTAAAACCCATCCCGATACAAGAAAAGCAGGCCCCCAAATTAAACCTTCGACAATATCAATGCTCAATTATCAAATACAAGATTTGAAACTTCCATAGAGCATCGTTTGCCTTCGTTCAGGTACTACTTTATCGCTTATAAAAGTCACTTTTATGAACGCATTGTCATGCTTTTATTACAAAAAAGAGGAGTGTATAAGAGTTGACTGCGGGAATTTATTCAATAAACGCTAACCAGGAATCACCAAACTTTTCCTTTTGTGGGTGCTGTTCGATCACATGGTAGTGCAACCGCCGACACAACTCATCCACATCCGATTGGTGACACACAAAGGTGCATGCCGAAATCGATTCGGCAAAAGATTCCAATGCTATTGACTCTTGTTTAATCCAATTAAGAAGTGATGATTGCCAGTCACCACTGTATTCATTTCCTATTAAGGTGATCGAGGCGAGGTGTTCGACAATATTGAGTTCAAAGTTGTTTAATTGCAGCTGCAGTTGTTCAGTATCGGGTTGTTCTTGATCACTGTTCACATAACGAAACAGCCATTGTTGTTCACTTTCTGCGTGTAAGTCAAAACCCAATTGAGCAAACTGTTGTAAACAGTCATTCGCATTCCCAGAAAGTAAACGCACTCGAATTAACCCCGATTCGCTCGCCATCGCCATACACCCACTAATATTAGCGACTTGTTGTGAAATGCATGAGCCTTGATGTTTCGGTAAACTAGTGGACCTCACGTAAATGGGGATCTGTTTTTTGGCAACAGGCTCTAGTGCACGTGGGTGTAACACCTTAGCACCAGATTGCGCTAATTGCTGTGCTTGATGGTAACTTAATTGCGGTAATTGCACGGCTTGAGGAATAAGGCGCGGATTAAAACTGAAAACCCCTGGTACGTCAGTCCAAATTTCTACGCGCTTTGCATCCAACAAAGCACCAAAATACGCTGCAGAAGTGTCTGATCCTTCTCGGCCCAATAACACTGTATCGCCATTTTTATCACCCGCAATAAAACCTTGAGCAACCAGTGCTGGCGCACTGTGTTCTAATTGTTTTTTTATCGTTTCACCTTGTGTGTAATCACAACAATTACTGGTGTAATGATGCCAAGTGTCACTCATTAAACGGTCGTTCGCTCGCAATAACGTACGCGAATCCAACCAATCACAATCGATATCTTGTTGCTTTAAATAATGAAAACCTATCGTTGACGATAGTAATTCCCCTACAGACACAACCTGAGCATGCCGTAGCGGACTGATGCATTGCTCATAATGTATTGCTTCACAGGTATCGGAAAGCTGCTGAAACCACGGCTGCAATTCTTGTTGCAAATTCAAACCTAACTGGGACGCAAAACCAAGATGATGCTCTTTCAAATGTTCGATGGCCACTTGGTAAACACCCGCCACCGCTTGATGAAGTAACGCTTCCAACAAATTAGAAACATTCTTTAACGCAGACAACACTAAAAATGGTCGTTCATTTTGTTGTAAATGAAACTTCAATTGATTTCGAATGGTTTGCCAATGCTTAGCTTCTGCAACGCTGCTACCACCAAACTTTAATACGACCCAATTTGTTGACATGATAGATACAAATATTCCGGTTGTTTCTCTTCGCTAGCTCAGAGTGTATTGTTTTTAGCGATTTAATGGAGGTTCAATGTGTTTCGCTGCCACCGAAGTAACACGATGACAATCGTTGTATAATTTAACGCGCATCAATAAAAGAACATGAAATGTAACGATTCACTTACCTTAACCAATAAGGCTTTGCTTTAAACATGGCTTTACGAGTTTGCTCCATCGCCTCCATCACAGACTCCATACGATTGTCTAACCAGCGAGACAACTCTTTTTCGGTTTTTATTTCGTACTGTTGAAAAATATTAGCAACATACAAATTGAATACGATCTCACGTGTACCGGCTAATAAATCCAACCAAGGTTGTCGATATTTTTGTCTTTTTTTTGAATCAAACAAGCCACCAAAAATCAGACCCAAATCGAGAGCCCGCCTTAATCGTGAAATATGGGCAATATAACCTTCAGCATCCAATTGTATTTTGGGTCCCAGTTCTCGTTTCAACTCTCGTAAAGTATGTTCCAATTGCGCCGATGCAAATTCGATAATCGGCCCCTGCAATCGCTCCAGTTCATTTTCCTTTATAAACGAACGCCACTGTTTAAAGAACAACCATTCCGAGATACCTAGCATCACTAAGTTGTAACGCGGAGATGCCAGTACCTTTTTAAATTGTTCAACAGCTCGACTTAACGCTTCCTGATTTTTATCGATGGCTAACTGTAGCTGTTCTTCTGTCGCCAGTTCTTCATTGAGCATTTGTTGTAAATGCTGACGATCCCGAGCCACGGTGACAATTTTATCCATAAACTCCGACATCCACTCCCAGTTCGCTCGAAGATCTGCTGTGGCATGTCGAGGGATCAAACTGCCGAACACTTGATACACATGTTGAACAAATAAAAGCGCACGATACATTTGCATAATGGCATCAGGTGCCAGTGAAGAGTCTAAAAACTGTTCATAGTATTGCCAATGCTTCAGCCCAGAATAACATATGACTTCGAACGCTTTTTCTGCTTCGGTTCCTTGAGCAAGCTCTATGGTACTCATACGTCGGTGAGTCACCGGCAACGAAGAACATAAAGCATAACCGCGTCGTGCTTTACTGGCATTACTGATGGCAAAACCGTGCTCCAAAATCAGGAAGCGGCTGAGATTAAACAGGTGTTTGGCATCACCGGCAATGAGTTCGAGTTCCACTTCGGATATCGGGCTTGAGTCGTCCTCGTAATAAATGTTTCCGATATCCAGTGCCAGCTCGACTTCGGTACCATCGTCAAAATGCAGCCGCGTTTTATGTCGCGTAAAATTAGTGGTGAATATCGGCTCCAACTCACCACCTTCAGCGACTGCTTCTTCCAGTAAAATTTTCAGGTAGGGATCGTCAACTTTTTCAATATCGATTTTAAACTCGGTTAACTCGGCTTCCGACTCGTTACGTTCGTGCAGTCCACCTACAGCGGTACCGGATGATTTAACCGTTTGAATCAACTTTTGATCGTCGACACGAATACGCAGACCAATTTTCAGTTCCCGTAATTTGAAGTCGGCCGTATCGAAGTAGGTGTTCTTAAGTTCGCTGGATTGCCAGGGATCAACGGCAGATACGTCATCAAAGCCAATATCGATCAGTGACTTCACTTTTTGTTGTTCTGCGATTAGCTTTATTTCAATTTCGTTAGCCATCCAGCAGTCTATTCGTTGGATTTGCGGAAAAAAGTCAGTTTACCCAGCTAAATTTAGACTGTCACCTATAATTTTGACAGCCACAGTGTTTAAAACGGGAAGGTCGCTGTCTGAAAAATGTGTCACTTTTATGACACTTATTGGACACAGTGGACAAGTGATAGTCAGCTCTCTACAATCGCCACCTTCATTATTTCGTAACCGACATGTAACGAGAATGCCATGAATCTAATCAGCAACCTGTTTGCCGCTTCTCCGTTCCGCCCGATGCAGGACCACATCGACAAGGTTCATCAATGCGTTTCGGAACTGAAACCTTTCCTAGAAGCCATCTATGCCAAAAATTGGGATACCGTTGATGCGCTACAACAAAAAATCAGCCAACTGGAAAATGAAGCCGACGATCTGAAAAAAGAAATTCGCCTGAAACTACCCGAAGGTATATTCCTACCCGTTGCGCGTACCGATCTGTTGGGGCTGGTTTCGGCGCAAGATAAACTGGCAAATAAGGCCAAAGACATCGCGGGTCTCATGACCGGACGTCACATGGAAATCCCGGAAGGGTTGCAAGCCAGCTTTATGGCCTACTTACAACGGTGTATTGATGCCTCCGAGCAAGCTCACAAAGCCATTCATGAACTCGACGAACTGGTAGAGACCGGATTTCGGGGTCGCGAAGCTCAATTGGTTGAGCAAATGATCTCCAAGCTCGATGAAATCGAAAACGACACCGACACGTTGCAACGCCAATTGCGCCGCGAGTTGTTTGCCGTAGAGTCCGAGTTGCCTGCCGTGAACGTGATTTTCCTCTATAAAATCATCGACTGGATTGGCGATTTGGGCGATCGCGCCGAACGCGTTGGTTCCGAGCTCGAGCTGATGCTCGCCCGAAAATAACAACAAACCTATTCAACATTTCGAAATATTAAGCAGGTAATACAATGGAATTTTTCTCCGACTACGGCACATTATTACTCATATTCGCCGCAATCGTTGGCTTTTTTATGGCCTGGGGTATTGGCGCGAACGATGTCGCAAACGCCATGGGAACTTCGGTTGGTTCAAAAGCCTTAACCATTAAACAAGCCATCTTTATTGCTGCCATTTTTGAATTTGCTGGTGCTTACCTGGCAGGTGGTGAAGTGACTTCCACCATTCGTAAAGGCATTATCAGTTCAGAGCCTTTTGTCGCTCAACCCGAGCTCCTGGTGCTGGGAATGATCTCTGCCTTGCTTGCCGCGGGTACCTGGTTGGCGATTGCTTCAGCGCGGGGATGGCCAGTGTCGACGACTCACTCTATTGTTGGCGCGATCATCGGCTTTGCTGTGGTTGGTGTAGGAATGGATGCCGTAAGCTGGGGCAAAGTAGGTGGTATCGTGGGCAGTTGGATCGTCACACCAGCCATCTCAGGTATCATTGCTTATCTTATCTTTATGAGTGCTCAAAAACTGATTTTCGATACCGAACACCCCGTTGCGAACGCAAAAAAATACGTTCCCATTTATATGGCTCTGGCCGGGTTTGTGTTGGCTTTGGTCACCATTAAAAAAGGTCTGAAACACATTGTTAAATCGGGCACTTTAGAGATTTCCAGTGGCGAAGCTTACCTTTATGCCGGCTTGATTGGTGTTGGTGTTGCCTTGGTTGGCGCCTTCTTTATCAATCGCGTAAAAATCGATCCCAATGCTGACAAAGAAATGCATTTCACCAACGTGGAAAAAATATTTGCAATCTTAATGGTGGTAACCGCCTGCTGTATGGCTTTTGCACACGGCTCTAATGATGTGGCGAACGCGATTGGCCCATTAGCTGCGGTTGCCAGCGTCGTTTCCAACGAAGGTACATTTACGGCTAAAGCGACTCTCGCCTGGTGGATATTGCCGTTAGGCGGTATTGGTATTGTTGCTGGCCTAGCACTGTTTGGTAGCCGTGTGATGGCCACCATTGGTAAAGGTATTACTCATTTAACGCCCAGTCGCGGTTTCGCAGCTGAATTAGCAGCCGCAACAACAGTCGTTATCGCGTCTGGTACCGGACTGCCTATTTCCACAACTCAAACGTTGGTCGGAGCGGTACTGGGTGTGGGTATGGCTCGTGGTATCGCCGCGCTTAACCTGGGTGTGGTACGAACCATTGTGGTGAGTTGGGTGGTCACGTTACCGGTAGGTGCTTTCCTATCGGTCATCTTCTTCTTCATCTTGAAGGGCATTTTTCTGTAAAACGTTAAAGTAGAATGTGGTGAAGCAAAGCGTAACCCATCAGAAAGCATAAATAAGAAATGTTCTAGCCGAAGCGATCCCGGGAGATGCTACATCTCCCGGCACCAAAATTTCTCATCCTTCAATTTTTGACTCGCCGCTCAAAACTCGCAATTCGAAACTTATTTTATTTTTCTTACCCTATTCAGCGCCAAACGATTGCCTTACAATGCGGCAACAACGCATAAAGGGGGCACTTTGTGAAACTTAAACACATTTGCGCACTAATAGGACTGATCGCCATCTGCCATTCGGCGGTCGCAGAAAAAACCGCTTACGTCACCGACAACTTAAGTACAGCCGTTCGCAGTGGCGCGACCAATGAATATCGAATCATCTATTACCTTCCTGCAGGATCGGCTATCACCGTTCTGGATGAAGAACCGCAAGAGGGTTATATCAAGGTGAGAGACGACCGCGGCCGAGAAGGTTGGACCCTGGAGCGGTTTATTGTCGATACCAAAGGTGCACGCATTCGACTGGCCGAGACACAGCAAAAACTTGCCGATGCACTTCAACAAATAGAGCAACTGAAAACACAACACGCTGAACAATTAAAAACGATTAATGCCAAACTGACTTCAGCCAATGAGATTGTTGAAAAGAGCAAAACTTTTCAGGAACAAATCAGTGAGCTGCAAACGCGCAATACAACGCTCGAACAACAAAATCGACGCATGGCCGATCGCTTTCAGCAGGAAGTTTTTTTTGCAGGAGCGATTGTGGTTGTTGCTGGAGCATTGATTGGAGTACTAATTGGCCGCTTTTCTCGTAAAAAGCGTACAGGCTGGAACTAGTACATTTTCGCGTTGATAATTCAAATCCATTTGAGGGCTTAAGCACTCTGCATTAAGCCCTCGTTTCTTGCTGTTACTCTCGATATAATCACGGCAATGTTGCAGCTTTTGGTCATTAATCGTGAAAGGACTTTCGCCCCAACTATTCATTGCATTGGTATTAAATGCGCAACTTGTCTTCGCAGAAAATACTCCCCAGAAAAAGTCCTCAATCCATGAAGAAGTCATAGTTGTTGAAGGCAAACGTCGAGCCGATACCACCGAACCCACCGAAGACACCAAACTATTACTAAAAACGCCAGGCGCCATGGGTGATCCGTTACAAGCCGTGTTTACTTTACCAGGCGTGGTTTATTCTGGCGGTGACGGTGGTAGCGAACCCGCAGTTCGAGGGTCCTCACCAAACGAAAACACCTATCTGATCGACTTTTTTCCGGCGGGATATGTTTTCCACCTATTCGGCGACAGCGTATTCAATGAGAATATTTTGCAAGACTTCAAACTTTACCCATCCGCCTTCCGTGCGGAATACGGTGACGCAACCGGCGGTATTTTTGACATTGTCTTAAGAGAACCTCGCCAACAACCAATTACCACCACACTCGATTACAGTTTTATCCGCACGGGTGCTTTTTTAGAAGGAGAAACCGTTGAAGACCAATCCTTTTATTTGTCTTATCGCCACTCGCTGATTCACTTGTATATCGATGAAGACGAAGAAGAAGGGTTAAGCATTTACAATCCTCCCAAGTCCGACGATTATCAAGCCAAATATTTTATTGAACTCAATCATTACAATACGCTAACGCTTTCATTGAATGGAGCGAGCGATAATGCCGCATTAAACGTAACCGACGATGCACCGGCAGCCATCAGTGATCCCGATCTGGTGGGTGATCTTTCCTATTCAGAAACGTTCGATAATCAGGGCCTCACTTGGGATCGTTACTTAGAGAACGGTGCCCATATTCGCGCAGCGATCGGTGCTTATAATCACGATGTGCGCTGGCATTTTGGTGATGGACAATTTTTAAATTTCGATACCGAAACCTACTTTCTTAAGACTCGATTCCAATCGCAAATTCATCAACACCATCGTCTCATTGTCGGAGGACAATACGCCAAATACGACTATGGTTATGCCTTCGATTTTCGACCGGAAATTTGTACCGATCACGACCCCGATTGTCGTGATAACCGACAAGAACGCATTCAGGATCAAAGCGTATTACGGAACTATAACCAACATGTGTATCTTGAAGATCGTTGGCAAATTGATGACGCCTGGATCGTTACTCTCGGAAAACATCATAACTATAACGATTACACCGGCGAACGCTTCTGGCAACCCAGATTGAAAATCGAATGGTTACCAAACAACAACCTTGTGATTTCTTTGCAAGGTGGCAAGTACAATCAGTTTCCAGACCTCGATAAAATGTTACGCGCCATTGGAAACCCCGGGTTAAAATCACCGCAAGCCACACACCTTCAATTCGGTATTGAACATCAGCTTAACAACGGCTGGAGTTGGGTAAGTCAAATTTATCACAAAAATATGAAGCGATTACCATTGTCACTCGGTGCCGATGAGCCCGATGCGGCATTGTTTTACACCAATGAAATGAGTGGTCAGGCATATGGAATAGAACTGTTAATTCGCAAAGATCGCACCGAAGATTGGTACGGCTGGTTTTCCGCCAGTTGGTCACACACCGAACGTAAAAACGAACGCACCGGCGAAGTAAAAGACTATTATCTGGAAACACCACTTATAGCTAACGGCGTGCTGCAATACCAACTGAATGATCGTTGGCGTATCGGTGGTCGATTATCCATCCGCAGCGGGCAACGATACACACCCATCATCGGTATTCGAGAAAATCCCGATTATCCAGACAGTTACATTCCGCAATACGGTGATTTAAATTCAAATACATTGCCCTATTACGCGCGGCTTGATCTACGCGCGGAGTTTGAATTTGTACTTTGGGGTGCCGATGCGGTATTAATGTTTGATATACTCAACGCGTTGAACCGCGATAATGTTTCCGGTTATTTTTACGAAGCGACTGATGACGATACGCCAACCCACTTTACGATTAAAGAAGACACGGGCATTTCGTTTTTTCCTTCTGTTGGACTTAAAATCACCTTTTAATTACTGCAACGCTTATGAACAAAGTACGCACTCCCTGCCGTTCAACCTGCAAACTGAATACGCAAGATATTTGTGTTGGCTGCTATCGACACATGCGTGAAATTGCGGGCTGGAATAAACTTAATGACGTTGAAAAGCAGACTATCGTTGATGATTTATCATTGCGTCGTCAAGCGCAACCCTATAACCAACAAAATTTAGAACAGTTGCGCCCTATTACCAGTGTCGAGTACCGAAAATTCCGTCCATAGGCCAGTAACTCATCGTTCAACTCAAAATTCCCTTTTCAATGGCTAACAATACGGCGCGAGTGCGATCTCGAACCCCTAACTTCGCAAGTAAATTCGACACATGATTTTTCACAGTGCCTTCTGACTTATGCAGTACATCGGCAATTTCCTTATTAGAATATCCGCTGGCCATTAATCGTAAAATTTCAATTTCTTTTGGTGTTAAAGGTTCCACTATTTCTGAGGCAGAAAACTCAGAAACCAGTGAATTTTTTCGATTCAATAAATTTTCGGTAATTGCCGGCTGAAAGAAAGTCTCACCTAGATGAAGTTTTTCTATGGCGTCAATTAAGGTTTCCAATGATACATCTTTCAGCAAAAAACCTTTCGCGCCACTCTGTATCGACTCGAGTATCCGCTGGTGATCGTCAAAAGTCGTTAATATTAAAACAGGAGTCGAAATATTCAATAAACGCAACGCCTTGAGTGTTTCAATGCCATTCAATTTTGGCATGGATAAATCAAGCAAAATCACATCTGCATTACACGTCTTTACCGTTTCGAGCAATTCACTACCGTTGGCACATTCCGCAACAACGGCAACCTGCTCACTCAAACTTAAAAGACTTTTAATGCCATCTCGAATGAGTTTTTGATCATCGACCAGAATAACGTTTATGCTCATCAAAAAGCACTCAAATTAAATCGGAAGCACAATGTCATAGTTTAATGCCTCATCTTTTAAGGACAACTCAATATTACCACGCAAGGCTTCAACCCGCTCCTCCATTCCTCGAATGCCATTTCCCTTTGTCCAGTTGCTTTTCACTTTACCGTCATCATAAATATGGGCTTTTACCTGATCGCTATTTTTCTCAATGGTGATCCAGAGATTTTCAGCATGACCGTGGCGCAACGAATTGGTAATGGCTTCCTGAATACATCGAAATAACGTTTGCGCGGTCTGTATATTTTCAATCGACAACGAATCGTCCATATTTAAATGCACACGAAGTCGCGGTACGTTGCTAATTAGAAGTTTTAATGCATTTTCAAAATCGATGGATTCATTTTCTCGTAAAGTATCTACCGCATCGCGCACATCATTTAACAGCAACTTTGCAATCGAGTGACACTCTTCGACCTGCTTATTTGCTTCACCACTTGTAAGCCGAGCCGCAACCTGAAGTTTAATAGTCAACGCCGTAAGATGATGTCCTAATAAATCATGTAAGTCACGAGCAATTCGAGTACGTTCTGTTTGTCGCGATACCTGCGTCAGCAAATGTTGCGTGGCTTCCAGTTGACTATTTTTCGATAGCAACTCTGCAGCCGTTTCAATTTCTCGTTTGTTGGAAGCCGCAAGTAATAAGGCAAACATATGAAAAGTACCGTACAACAGTGCTTCAATAATCATCCACTGGTCGCGTAACAAGCTGTACATCGAAAACCAACCAATAACCACACAAAAAGCCAACAAAGCCGCACGAGTCATCGACATAAAATAAGCGACTACGGCAGCCCATATAATGGTAAGAATCGACAAGTAATCATACGTCAATAAATAGCCAATACCAAAAGCAATCAGTAACATGCCTACAACACATAACCTGCGACCATATTCCGGAATTTGAAAGACCGACGGGTCCCGCGTCGCGATAACAAAGCACAGTCCGTACCCCAAAAATAATCCAATAACGACAAGCAGTGTAAAGTTGCGAGGCGTTAGAAATATCGTAACCAGAAAGACAATTGCCCAGGTTCCCAGTGCAGCAGCATCAGCGACATCCGTAGATTTTAGGAACTTTTTTAATATCGACATCTTACCAACCGATTGATTTTCGACAAATATGTGCCATGACAAATCAAATTATGACAAACCTTCAGCAGAGGGCCAATAGGTCAAAAGTCATGATTTCTAAAGGTGACTACTGACACGCGAATCGATCACTCAATCCTTATAAGCTGCTAATTCATTCGTGAAGTTATAGAGAGTGTTATCTATGTTAGTCATCCATCAATCCGCACTGTATCTTCATATATTTCTCGGCGCGATTGCACTCATCGTGTTTTGGTTACCCATTTTAGCGCCGAAGGGAGATCGCTTTCACCGCAACTCTGGCCAAATATACGTATGGACCATGACAATCATAAGCATCAGCGGTATTGTTATGTGCACACTGGTTCTGTACGACCCACTCGCCATTCGGTTTCCAGGAAGGGCTTTTAATGCCGAACAGGCCTCTGCTTTATCAGAGTCTCAACGAGTACTCGCTAGCTTTTTACTCTTACTGTCACTGCTAATTCTCGCATCGGTTCGCCAAGCCACGTTAGCGCTTAAAGATAAAAGTGACCGTACGAAATTACGACATTGGACACACAGTGGGCTCATTCTTTGCCTTGCACTTACAGCAACTGTTGTTGGGTATCTGGGTCTCAAATACAACCGCATTTTATTGCAAATTTTTTCTGGTGTAGGTCTATTCGCGGCTATCGCAATGCTTCATTACATTTACAAAGCAAACGTTAAACCTCGCGAATGGATAATTGAACATTTTGGAGGAATGATTGGCACGGGTATTGGCATTTACACCGCATTTTTTGCTGTAGGAGGTCGACATTTTATGATCGAGTTATTACCGGGACAATTACAACTCATACCTTGGCTGCTGCCGGGAACTATAGGTACTGTCATCACTGTCAGGCTTAAGAAACGCTACATACAACGATACAACATAAAGAATACTTAGAGCGCTTTATAAAGGAAAAGGTTACTTCTCTTTATCCGCCACAAGGAGAAGTAACTAGATACATCCAAATGTCAGTTATTCAATCGGCAAATAAATATCCGTGATCATATCCGCTTCTTTTACATCGGGAAAAAAGCTAACTCGCTCAAAGAACAGGGGAAAGTCTCGTAATTTCGCCCCCGAGTTATCAAGCCATTCGGAATATAAATACCGTACTGGCATTCCAATGGTATCGGAGCTTCCTATATGGCGAATTACTGCGCATCGACCTGCCGGAATCACTTTAGTAACAATACCATATTCGGGATCTTTAAGCGGTTGTTGAACGGCTGCACAAAGATCAAAACGGTACACTTCATCTGGAGTTTCAGCAGGATCATCATACACCAGATTAAAGGTTCGACTACGACTGGGTGGCAATTGATTCTTTTTGCGCCATTCAATAAATCGAGCGATGCTGTTGCCTAAGCTTTTTGGTAATCCGCGATGTTCTAAGGTCGCAACCATAACTTCTTCAAAGCTAATAATTTTTACATCAAAGTAATGATTCATTGTATTTCCAAGTTGTTGTTTTAGTTCTATTACGGATTGATATTGCTTTTCAAACTCCGACCAATCTGCATTTTTCCGAAAGCCTGAAGGCGATTGACCAGTCAAAGATTTAAACGCTCGCGAAAATGCCTCGGATGACTCAAAGCCGCACTGTAAAGCGATATCGATAACTTTCAGGTTTGAGCGATAGGCCAGTTGATAGGCCGCTCGCTTCATCCGCAACCGCTTTAAGTATGTGCCAATACTGATACCTGTTAGGGTCGAAAAACGACGATGGAAGTGAAACATTGAATAGCCCGTCGTTTTCGCAATTTGGTCTACTGTTAAACCTTCATCAAGATGCTTATCGATGAATAAGAGTATGGACTCAAGTTCAGAATGATTTTTCACAATAAAAAATTAATTGTTTGACTTTGTATTTGAAGTTTAACGACTTCAATCAACAAAAACATGATATTTTTTGCTAACTAATGTGTCATTGAAAGTATCGCATCTAAAGAATGCTCCTACAGGTGCTCAGTAGAAATTTTTGAATATGCATGTTGGCATAATCTTTAGAGGCAAGAGAACAGTTAATAAATCGCAAAGTTATGAGATACAAAAATCTAAACGGGTAGAGAAATAAAGACTTCTGCCCCCTTTCGATCTTCACGATTTCGAAGTTCGATATAGCCATCATGATTAAGCAATATTTGTCGGCATAAGGTTAAACCAATACCACTGCCGTGTGCTTTGGTTGTGTAAAAAGGTACGAAAATATTGTCTTTGTTCGCGATACCTTGGCCTCGGTCACGAAGTATTATTTGTAATCCACTTTTATCGTGTTTTGCGTTCAGTTCCAACACTTTTTCCGAACAACTGTTCATGGCTTCAATTGCGTTTTTAATCAAATTAACAAACACTTGCTCTATTTGTTGTGGATCGGCTTTGATGATTTTTGGAACGGCTGACGCACTGAAACATTGGGTTAGTTGACAGTCTGGATATAAGGTCATCAATTGTTCAAATTTTTCTTGCCAATTAAAATCTTTCTTATTAATTTGAGGTAAATGCGAAAGCTGACTGTAATTTTGAATGAATTGATGCAATGACTCAGCACGGTCTTTAATAATCGATAGGCCTTCTTTAAATGCTGATACATCAATATTTGTCTTAGGCCGTTCTATTTTTTTTAGCATGGTGCGACTAAAAGTCGCGATCGGCGCCAAAGAGTTATTTATCTCATGACTGAGCACGCGTAATAAACTTTGCCAAGCTTCGCGTTCTTTTTCACGCAATAACCGATCCGCTCTGGTCAATAAATAAAGTTGATGCCTTTGATTATTCGATATAAAAACATCCCTAAACAAGAAAAACTCACCTCGTACCTGCGAAGTCTCGAGTCGCACAATACCTGACGACGTCGTCGTTTCTAACGGTTCAAGCTCTAGCTGTTTCAAATTTTCTGGAAATAGGTCCTTTTTTTCGTTTATGAATATTTGCCTGGCGGCTGCGTTCATCATTACCAATTTACCTTCCAGGTCAGTTGCTAGTAAAAGTGCATCCATTTGGTCCATTACTTTTTCTAACAGGCGTTGGCTTTCTTCCGCTTTTAACTTATGTTTTTGTAATCCGTCGGCCAATTGATTCACTTGTTTAAATAATTCGTGAAAAGCAGGATTACTTTGACGTCGGCCACGTAAGCTATAGTCGCCTTCAATCATGGCTTCCAGTAAGTTGGTGAGTGTTTGCACCTGATATTCTGATCGATATTTAACAGTCACCGCAGCGTAAATAATGAGTAAGCCGCAAACGATAATAACAAAGGCGATTAAATAACCCGAAACCTCCGCCCAGTATAAAGCAGCTATGGAAATAATTAGGCAAGGAAGTGCAGCAATCAGTATAAGCAATGCTTGCTCGTTCGCATGACTTCTCGATTTTTTTAAAATGTTGGACAAAAAGGTAAACACGCGCTAGTCAAGCCCATATTTCGATACACGACGATAATAACCACTACGACTTAAACCTAAAGACTTTGCGGTTTCCGTTGCATTCCCATTATGAAAGGCCAGTCGCTGGATCAATGTTTGTTTTTCAATTTCGTCCAGCGTCATTTGATGCTTATCGATAAATTGATCACTGTTCTGAGCAGATATCCCTAAATGTTCCAGAGTAATAATATTGTCTTGACAGGTGAATAATGCGCGCTCCATTAAGTGGCTCAACTCTCGAATATTTCCCGGCCAATGATAGCTATTTAATTTCGCAATAGATTGTTCACAGAGTTTTGGTTGTTGTCGGTGATACTTTTGACTAAAACGACTTAAGAATTGATTCGCCAAGGCTTCAATGTCTTCTACCCGATCTCGTAATGAAGGAATGTGTAATGTTACTGTGTTCAATCGATAAAAAAGGTCCTGTCGAAAATCACCTCGATTGATACACTCTTGTAGTTCGGCATTGGTCGCGGAAATCACTCGAACGTCCGCTCGCTGCGTTTTACTGCTACCCACCACTTCGTAATGATGTTCCTCTAACACGCGCAATAACTTGGCTTGTTGACTGAGTGGTATATTAGCCAATTCATCGAGAAATAAAGTGCCTCCTTCGGCCATTTCGAAGCGTCCGACACGATCTTCTTTTGCATCGGTAAAAGCACCTTTTTTGTGTCCAAACATCTCACTTTCAAAAAGAGACTCCGGAATAGCGCCCATATTCACCGCAACAAAAGGCTGTTCCGCTCGAAGCGACATGCGGTGGGTGTATTGTGCCAACATGCTTTTGCCGGTTCCATTATTGCCGGTAAACAAAATACTCATATCCGACTGTGCCAGTTGATCAATTTGATCGAGCAGATTTTTCATCACCAGCGAGTTAGCTATGATTCCATTTCGATTTTCTGGATGACTTTGTTGCGAAAGCATGCGATTTTGTTGCGTCAGTCGTCGTGCCGTTTTTTCCGCTTTGGCAAAGTTCAGTTGCGAGTAAATTGCGGATATCAAGTGATCATCATTCCAAGGTTTTTGAATGAGATCCTGCGCGCCAGCTTTTAGGGCTTCTACGGCAATATCGACCGTTGCCCAACCAGTAACTATAATGATGGGCAACTCGGGCTCTTGAGTACGAATGGTGTCGACCAGTTGCAATCCTTCCTTACCGGAAGTGGTATCGCGTTGGAAATTCAAATCACAGATGATCAGATCCACATTTTCACGAGACAAAGCCGTTACCGCTTCAGCTGGCGTCATAGCCGTGATTAAATAAAAACCTTCATCTTCTAATAAAAACTTTAAGCTGGCGATGATATTGGGATCATCGTCAGCAATTAGGATTGTTTTGTTCATTTATTTTTTACAGTAGGATGGATTACAGCCTCTTCAATATTTAGACTATCTAAGAGTCAGTTCTAATCCACTATTAAACATGTCTAACAGAAGTGTCGCGCAAATCTACTCGTAGCGCAAGGCTGCACTAGGTTCCATGGCGATGGCTCTTCGTGTTGGGAGATAAATCGCCAGCAATACCACCACCGTTAAGCCAATCACTACGGAAAGTGCCAGCAATACATACAAATGCACTGGTAGCAAGCCTTCGGTAAAGCTGTTAAACGCGATTGCAATCAATGCATAAATTAAAAGACCCAACCCATAACCAATGATCAATTGCTTACCGCCATGCTTAACAAACATTCGTACGATTGCTTTGTCAGTTGCGCCTACCGCACGACGAATGCCAACTTCGTGGGTACGCTCTGTAACACTATTAGCCGTTAAGCCGTAAATTCCTGTTAATGCCAGTATCAAAGCGAACAACCCTGCATAAAATGTTAAACTGGAAACAACGGATAAGGCTTGGTGCACCATGTTAAATTGTTTTTCAGCCGATTCAATGCGGCTGGGCATTAGATCGTTATCCAATGAATACATCGCTTGATAAAACAATTCAATCGCTTGGGTTTCTTCAATCGTTGATTTATAAAATATTGTTCGATAACTACTTGGAAAACGTAATCCGGATAGGTAAATCTCGTCTTCGCTGTTCAATTTCCCAAACAAAGAAGATCCGTTTTGACGATCACTGACCACTCCGACAACCGTTACACGGTGATATTGGTCGTCAAATAATACCTGAAACTGCTTTCCTATTGCTGACTCTTGCGGCCAATATCGTAAAGACAATGATTGACTGACCAATGCCGTTGTTTGACTATTATTATGATCGCGCTGATCTAAAACACGCCCTTCTAACAGTTGAGGCCCATAAAAGCTGGTATTACCAATTAACGTCATAACATCAATTTTAGGTTTGTCTTCATCACGATGATATTCAACACCATCGAACATGACGGTAAGCTTATCGTGATACGTTCGTGCTACAGCGTCAATAATAGAGGGTGTCTGTCGTAGTCTCGTGAGCATTTCGGTAAAATATTGAGTTTGGCGTTCAGCTTCTGAATACTCTTCATCGGGCAACTTAATGCTACCACGATAGACTTGATGTAAATTCTCACCCAACTCCATATGTATCAGACTTTCCGCAATAAATGCCGATGTTGCACCTATCATCATTAATACGGAAATCAAGAATATTTGAACGGTAACCAATACGCGTGATAAACGTCCTGCCTTACGACCTTGTGCACCACGAGTTCCGTCTCGCAATGTTGAATTAACATCCTGATTAGCGGCTCGCCAAGCCGGTAAAAAAGAGGCTAAAAACAATGTCACTAACGTAAAAGCAACTGCCATAACTAATGTTGGCCAATCCATTCCCCATTTCCACCAAAAGGCTAATCCGTTGATAAAAAAAGAACGCAACACTAAGTCGGTATAGTCAAGCGCTGCGGCAACCAATAAAACGGATAAAAGGCCACCCAGCAATGTGATTAAAATACCTTCCCACATGAGTTGAGAAACTAAACGAAACGTTGAAGCACCAAGCGCTGACCTAATTGCAGACTCTTTTTGTCGAGCGATTGCTCTGGCAAGTAGCAAATTCCCTACATTAATACAGGCGAGCAGTAAAATAAAAAAAGCGATTAAATTAAAAAAGAAAAATATAATATCACCTTCATTGCCCGTTAGAATTTTTTGAAAAGGTACAAGACGTGCATTAATTTGTCCTTCGTATTTACCATGCAATTTAACGTTTTCTTGATAAATTTCATTGATTCTTTGAGTGACTTCCTGTTCCGCTTTGAGTTGATTAACATCGCTATTTAATCGAAGGTACACATTATAGTAATACGCACTTTTTATACTAGGGTGTTGATATTTTTGCGGCATTGGCAACCATAAATGAGTCCAAACCGGAAAATGGTATCCTTTGGGCATCACTCCAATCACTTTGGTTGGTATATTATTTAAACGAATACTCTTTCCAATGATATTTTCATCACTATTGAGTTCACTCTTCCAGAATAAATGACTTATCACGACAACAGGGGATGCGCCGGCTTTTAGGTCTTCATCGGTTAGCACTCGACCAAGGGTAGGTAATGTCCGACTAAAATGAAACATTCCGGGTTCCGTATAAGTGGCTGGAATATCTTTGCCCCCTTCACCTATTGAATAACGAACTTGCAACTCATCATAGACGCCTATTTCGGAAAACGAACTTAACTGGGAACGAATTTGCTCAAACTCATATACGGGTACAATATTATTTTCGCCATAGGGAGACGCCTGCAGGCTAAAAATAGTGTCTCCTTCAGGCAAAGATAGTGGCTTATAATTTAGCGTAAATAAAAAAGAAAACGTGTATAGACTGATCGATAAGCCACCCACCAGTACCAGCAATGTCAATGCGGTAAACTTAGGCGCCTTTGCCAACATTCGTAGTGCGTAACGCAAGTCCAATAAAAAGGCCATGATAGTAGAGCTCCTATTACGCAACTTCAACATTTAGCGAATTAAAAGAGTTATTATCTCCAGAATGCTTAATTGCCGAGTCCGCTACTATTTGACCATCAAGCATGCAGACTTGCCGTTTGGCTTTTTCTGCAGAGCGAGGATCATGAGTAACCATACAAATAGTACTTCCCTCGCGGTGCAACTGCGCTAGTAGATTCATAACACTTTCCGCATTTTTAGAGTCCAAGTTTCCGGTTGGTTCATCGGCTAGTATAATGGCAGGATCATTTACCAACGCTCGAGCAACAGCAATCCTTTGTTGCTGACCACCAGATAACTGTGAAGGGAAATGATTTTTTCGGTGCGACATTTCTACTTTTTCCAATACTTGGCTCACTTTTTTGTTCATATTTTTCCGGTTAACGGATTGCTGATAAATTAATGGCAACATAACGTTTTCAACGACCGTAAGATCCGATATCAAATTAAAAGACTGAAAAACGAAACCGATTTGTTCACTCCGTATTTTTGCACGTTGATCACGAGTAAGAATCGAGCAGTCATATCCTGAGAGGTAATAGCTACCCTCAGACGGAACATCCAGTAATCCAAGTAAAGAGAGTAAAGTTGACTTACCGCACCCGGATGGCCCACTCAATGAGAGATAATCACCTTGGTAAATATCAAGGTTTACATGACTCACAGCCCGTGTTTCAATTTCTTCAGTAACGAACGATTTACAAATATTTTGCAATTGAATTAATGCAGACATACGCTTCCCCTTAATTAATCAAAATTTCGTTATGGTGTTGCCATCCGCTTGCGTCGGAAATAATAATGTGGTCACCGAAATTCAAGCCAGACAAAATTTGAATTTGATTTACAGAGCTTTGGCCGAATGCCACTCGCATTTTCCTTGCAAATCGTTTGTCGTCGGTTAAGCGAAATATATCCGTTTCGGTATTTTTAGGAGCGAATGCAGGTCGACGCACAAACAAAGTATTATTGATATCCATAACAGTAATATAGCCATCAATATTAAGATCCGGTCGCGCTTCTTTAGGCAATTCATCGATCAAACGAACATCAACCTGAACCATGCCACTGCTGACGGCCGGATCGATTCGCATCACTTCACCATTAATTTGACTGCTTCGTGTATCAACCACAACAGGCTGACCTTCTACAATGTCTTTAATTTGCAGTTCCTGCACTTGAAGCTCAGCAATTAGCGACGCCTGATCGGCAATAAGCGCTACACTACTGCCAACACCTGCTTGCTGACCAAGTTGTAATGGCATTTGTTGCACTACACCGTTTATGGTTGCTCGCACGGTTAAGTCATCAACCTGCTCTTTAATACGTTGATAATTGTTTTCCACCAATCCCAGTCGAGCTTGTTGCGCATTTTTGCTAGCTTTAAGGTTCGATCGCATTTTGACTAATCGTTGTTGCTGAGCATGCCAACGCTTTTTGGCTTGCGCGACAATCAGTTTGCTGCGTTCATAATCCAACATCGAAATAGAAGCACGTCCTTGTGTTAACAACTCAGTTTCCGCATCCAGCTTTAACTTATTAGTTAGGTAATTGTACTCGGACTCATCGACGCTGTTTTCCAGCTCTAGCAATTGCGACTCCAGTGAGACATAATCGGCATGACTTTCGGCTTGCGTTGCTTTGAGTTCCCACTCCGCTTTTTCCAACTCGCGATGCAGCTCAGGATTCGATAATCGTACCATTGCTTGATCTTTCGTTACATAAGCACCTGGCTTCACTAAAAGCTGTTCCACACGTCCTGATACCTGTGATGAAACCCAATAAATATCTTTCGGTTTTAAAACGCCCACCCCGCGCACTTCCACTTTAAAACGCCCTTGTTCTACCTGAGCAACTTGAATGTCACCCTGCGCTAACATGAAAGAAGCATTTCCCACTTTCATTTTGAAATACCAAAATGTCGAAGCCACAATAACAATGGGTAATAAATACCAGTACTTGAGCCAAAATGGTTTCGGTTTTTGTTCGATTTTAATATCCAATGGTGTTGTCCCGATTGCAATTGATAACGAAAATAAGACAAAACCTGTGCCAACACCTAAAGCATTATCTATCTAATTGTATTTAAAGGCTTTTCTAAAGTGTAAACACTCACCCTAACTCTCAGGTGTGTGCCAATTTTGAAACACTGCTAATCGAAGCCTGTATCAAAATCAGAACAAGCAGATGAAATGAAGGAAGAAATCGATTGCATAATTAGATTACATATGTAATTCTAGCTGTAAATTACAACCGTAATCGATGGAAAGCGCCACAATGATCAGCGAAGCCGAATACAAAATAATGGAAGTACTTTGGCAGAAGTCTCCACTCACTGCCAAACAAGTCATTGACCAACTGGCCAGTAAAGAAAAATGGAAAGACAAAACCATCAAAACCTTGCTGAATCGACTGTTAAAAAAACAAGCCATCTGTCATGAAAAAGTGGGGCGAGAATACCTGTACAAACCCCTGATAAAAAAACAAGATTACCAAAAGCAAGCTTCGGAGCATTTTCTTACACAGCTTTTTGATGGGAAATTAACCGCTTTTGTTTCTCACTTTACTAAAAACGAATCATTATCGGCTCAAGAAATTAATCAATTAAAAAAAGTCATCAAGGAGCTGGACAATGACAAATAGTTTTATGGACTGGTTATTGACCAGTACGTTAGAACTCAGTTTAATTATCATCGTAGTATCACTACTGCGTCCTCTAGCAAAACACTATTTAAACAGCCTGGTTCAATACGCATTATGGCTTACGATTCCAGTTTATTTATTGTTTAGTTTGGTGCCTGAGACCATTCGAAATGAAGCAATAACTATTATGGCGTTTCAACCCAATGAAACCTTTATGGTGTCGGTAGAGGCATTCAATCAAACCGACTGGTCATGGGCTTTATTTTCAATTTGGTCTGTTATTGCTTGTATACTTGTCACTCGCTTTTCATTGCAATTAATTCAAGTTCATTCGCTCAAACCATTAAAAGCCCCTTTGCATTTAACCCAATATTTTAAGTCGGTAAACTTACGAGAAGCACCGATCTCATCGCCCGCAATATTTGGAATTTTTAAGCCAACGCTTTTAGTACCGCAAAAAAATGTCCTAAACGAAAATCAATGGGACCTAATATTGCAGCATGAATATACCCACTGGCAACGCAAAGATTGTTTATGGAATGCGCTCGGCACTTTAATTAAAATCATCTTTTGGTTTAATCCACTTATCCATTGGGCCTATCAACAATTTCGTAACGATCAAGAACTAGCTTGCGACTACACAGTTACCAAAATGTTTTCTCCACAACAAAAAGCCCGTTATGGCGAATTACTATTGCAGCAGTCAACTTTGGTGAGTTGCGCAATAGTATGCCACTGGAGCAAAAAGTCACTGATAAAGGAGAGAGTCACTATGTTAAAAATGCATAACAATAAGGCTTGGAAAACAATGATAGGTATAGTATTTGTAGCTAGCTTATCAGCAAGTACATTCGCAATAACGGGCGGCCCGAAAGCCAAAAGTAAACCAGTACCACAAGATATTGTAAAACCAATGTATCCTAAAAAAGCTGCCAAAGAAGGTGTTGAAGGCTATGTACGCTTTCAGTTTGATCTAAATAGTTCAGGCAACCCAGTTAATATTAAAGTTGTGGAGTCAAAACCGGAAGGTGTATTCGATACCGAAGCAACCAAAGCGCTGTCAAAATGGACATTTAATAGTGACGTTCAATCCGATCTAAGTTATACGCTCGAATTTAAATTAGCTCATTAAGTCTATCAGGCTCGGTGAAGTTCCGGGCCATTTTTATTAATTGCCTTTTATAATCTTAGTTACATTCTTAGATTCATTATTTTTTGCTATTAGCGCAACTATACTTAAAGCTTTCGAACAGTCGGTTTAAAAGGGAGTTGAGTTGTTTCGTAAAACTTAACATACATTTAAGAGAGAAGATAAAATGACATTTAGAATAACAGTGATGTTTTGGATAATTGTAAGCTTTTTTCATCAGATTTCGGCGTATTCCGAATCGCTCAATCTTGAAGACTCTGGTAAGTTTTTTCTCAAACTGCATCAAATAAGAAAAGATAATGGAACAATTCAAAGCTTAGAGGAATATGAAAAATTACTCCTAAAGTATGAAAAAAACCTACCATTTAAAGATGCATTGGTACAGTTTTTGTCAACCGTTTACTCTTTTTCCGGCCAACATAGAAAAGCCCTTGAAACCTGGGATTACATTTCTACCCACCCGAACGAAAAACAAAAAGATATTTCAGAGCACGTGTTGAAACCCACACTGTCAGAAATTCCAAAGCTGAGCCAAAACCGAAGAATAGTCATGTTCAATGAAGAACATCATAATAGCCAACACAGAGTATTAGTCAATGAACTTTTAGCATCGTTCTGGTCCCAGGGCTTCCAATACTTAGCCGTTGAAGCGTTAAGTAAAAGTGCACAACATTCGATTGAAAAAGGATATTTAGAAAGTGACAGTGGTTTCTACACTGAGGACCCTATTTTTGCAAATTTAATATTAAATGCAAAACACTTGGGATTTAAGATCATATCTTATGATTACCTACCGTCCAGCACCTTAGTTGAAAGAGAAATTTTAGCCGCTCAATTGCTCAATGAAAAAGTATTTATGAAAGACAAAAATGCAAAGCTGCTTATACACTGCGGTTACGCCCACAACGCTAAAAATAGTGAGTGGCTAGCTTACCAAATAAAAAAAGTCACAGGGATTAGCCCCCTAACCATTGATCAAACTTCTATGACTGAAAAAAGCACACTCGAATTTGAGAAAAAACTCTATCAACATATAACTCAACAATATTCGTTTACGACACCTCAATTGCTTATAAACGCAAAAGGAGAGCCCTGGTCAGAGTCTCCTTTAAGTTATGATATTTCTGTTTTCTCTCCTCGAACGAAGTATACAAGAGGAAGGCCTCACTGGGCTAAAATCGGAAGACAAGCAATTGAAATTAACAAAAAATGGTGTAATGAAAATTACCCTTGTCTTTTAGAAGTATTTCAAGGTAAACATGCCGATGAAATCCCACTGGATCGAATTATTATTAAGAATAAAGATGATGATAACGTGGCTTATTTAACCGAAGGGCGTAACATCATTGTCACGAGGGATAAAAATAACAACGTCATCGAAAAAATTTACTTAGACTCTCAAGTTCAAAATGTCAATCGGCCTACAAATTTAAGTAAGCGATAAAATTTCGGAACAAGCGTTCTCAACGGACGTACAAAAATTGAGACTGTAAATTATTCTGTGTAACTGATAGGTTTATTTACAGTCTCAAAAATTCGATTGATGAGACTCAAAATCATTTAACCGCTATAATTTGAGCTAATCTATTTGAATCCAACAATAAATACTGAGTATATTAAACAATATGCTTTAAAGCCTCCCGTCGAGCCAATCCAACAATCTCCTTTTGCTTAACGAACGATAACACCTTTTCGGGTTGAGTTTTGGCAACTTCCCTTAAACACCAGCCAATCGCTTTCTGAATAAAAAACTCATTGTCATTGATGTTTTCCTCAATAATATCCATCAGCAAATCAAAATCCACCTTATCTCGATACTTAAGTTGAAATAATAGACAACTACGACGAAGCCATACGTTTTTCGTTTTTCGCCAACGAGTAATAACCTCTCGCCCCCGCTTAGAATAATTTTTAACTAACTCGCCAACACAATGGGTTGCCAGTAAATCGACGGTATCCCACCAGGATTTTTCGCAAATATAATATTCGATAGCCTCAAATGAGTCATTATTCAGCTTGCGTTTGTTTTGAGTTAATAAATCTAAGGCTACCAGTTGAAAGTCACGCTTTGGTTCGCTCCATAACTGTTGACATACATCCAGGATCCAATTAATACCTTGTCGTTTTGCTTCGACCAGCAGCGATTTAGAAAGCTCTCTACGCAAAACCGACTGAATACCATAAAATGAAAATTGGTCTTTCATATAGGCTTGCATTTGTGCAGCTTTTTCAGGATTTTGATGCTGTTCGAATGAGACTTTTAGCGCGTCTATATTCATAAACATTTTTCGTAAAAGTACAGTACCGAAAATTTCGGTACATAATTTATAAGCGCTTATAATACATCACAGTCGCTTGAAGTTGCCCCTTTGTATTTTTTGCGTAGTCAGGAATATGCCCTACTTGATGCCAATTTAATTGTTGATACAGGTTTTCAGCGGTACTACCTTGTTCAGTATCCAAGATTAATACATGAATTTCAGCTTCTATAGCCCACTCTTCTAAAGAACACAGCAACAATTTAGCAATGCCCTGATTTCTAAAATCGGGATCGACAAACAACTTTTGCACTTCTGCACGATGATGACCATTGGCCTTGGTACACCGCTCTAACTGAACGCTACCAACAACCCGCTCTCCTTGTATAGCAACCCAAAGCGCAATGTGCTCAGAAAAACCGTGCTGTCGACTTTGCCAATAACTCAATGCTTCATCCAAGGTGATCGATTTTAAAAAGCCAATGGAGGCGCCTTGTTGCACAACTTTCACCAATAGCGCACTGAGTTGATGCAACAGCTCGGTTTCTAAGTGAGTAATGCGAGTGATATTCATGTGTTTTGCTCTATTAAACGGGGTTGGCCGTTGCAGGGCAAAACCTGTACCAACCATTCGCGGGCGCGGGTAAAGAATGACATTAAAGAGATTGGTTTTTCCCAAATCGGGATAAAGCTCCTACGGCGGAACTGTTAAACGCCAATTTTAGGTATCCCAAGTCCAAGATAGATTACTTTTATCAGGGCAAAAAAAAGACGGATCCGAAGATCCGCCTTTATTCGTCACTTGCTGCTAATTACGATAAGACCAGGCCTTATTGCAATTAACGATCGTCAATTATATCGCGACGATTTTTTCCGCTTGAGGTCCTTTTTGGCCTTGAGTTACTTCGAACTCAACTTTTTGGCCTTCAGTCAAAGTTTTGAACCCTTCGCTTTGAATTGCGCTGAAGTGAGCAAACACATCAGGGCCATTTTCTTGAGCGATGAAACCAAAACCTTTAGATTCGTTGAACCATTTAACGGTGCCAGTAATTCTAGACATAACTTTTTCCTATAACTTTCAATAACATAGCCTTTACCATAAAGGCGCTTTGCAGGAAATCGAGCGGTACTTACTTACAAGAGACGAGGTATTACAGGTAATCCTTCGGCAGGTAGTATTGAGTAGACTTTCTTTCTAGCAGGGTGGATTATAGGCCCAGCTGATTAATTGTCAATCAAATTAGTGCGATAATCCTCAAACTGTAATAAAAATGTAACACTTAGAGCAAAACAGAACGCCTAACGTGTGTCTCTTAGTCACGCTTTAAACAATTGCCTTCAATTTCACGAAAACCTCGGTTACAGCTCCATTCATTACCCGAATGACTGATATGAGCGTTACTCGGCAATTCGATTCTGTGGCACGAATCAATACCTTGCCGATAACCATGATGACAACGCCACTTATACCCCGTGTCATCTAGATAACCATTTACCGGTACATTCACTTTTTCGCAACTGTCATATTTTCGTTTATAACCTCTTTCACAGATCCATTGCATACCAGAATGATCTAAATAACTATTCTTCGGCATTTCTATGGGTAAACACTGACCATTTGACTGAGTAAATCCACGACGACACTTCCAACCCTGTTGATAGGAAGAAGCCGTGATAACCGCATTTTTAGGAATTTCGATTTTATCGCAAGCGCCATTTCGTTCTAAAAACCCATCTTCACAACGCCAACCATTGGGTTTAGCACTTTCGTCAAAATAACTGTTGGTAGGTAACTCCACTCGGTGACACTTTTCAAACCTTGCAATATAACCTCTTTCACACCTCCACCCATTAAACATAGGAGAATCAACAATGTATGCATTCTCAGGTACCAAAATCGCTTCGCATTGATTATCTGTTTTTAAATAGCCTCTGTGGCACTGCCAACTTTTTCCCGACGGCTCAAGAAATGCATTTTCAGGAATTTTGAGTGTCATACAATCACGGTTTGTTAGCTCGGCGCCAAACTCACACGATTTATTGCTCGCAGCTTCGAGGTGACTTAAGTTCAATAAGCAAACGATAATGATAACCAATCCTTGAAATGAAATGGGAAATGAAGTCATTAGAAAAGCCATATTAACCTTAGTTATCGAGAGTTTAAGTGCGTTCACAACTGAACTGAGCAACGATTCGAAAACGAATGAAATAAAAAAAACAAGAAATCACAGAGCTGATTCGATCATCATTAAAGACAGTCTACGCCCTTCTGTCGCCACTGAACAGCGATAATAAAAATGTTTTACGCTCGATGATTTGGTTGTTTCAGATTGTCATTCCGACCATTGAGCGCGCGCCAGTTGATCCTTATCGTCGGCTTCAACCCAACGCTCACCTGATGTGGTTTGCTCCTTCTTCCAAAACGGTGCTTCGGTTTTCAGGTAATCCATTATAAATTGTACGGCTGCGAAACTGGCATTACGATGCACAGAAGACACACCAACAAAAACGATTTGATCATTTACCGCTAAATCGCCGATACGATGAATAAGCCGAATACGCCCAATAGGCCATCGCGACTTCGCTTCCATTACAATTTTTTCAAGCGCTTTTTGTGTCATGGCGGGATAATGTTCTAAGTAGAGTCCCTTAATATCATGTCCCTGATTAAAGTCTCGCACCAAGCCGACAAAAAACACCACGGCGCCGTCTTGCGGATTATTGTCGATTAATGCTTGATACTCTTCCGCTACATTAAAGTCTTGTTCGGTTACTTTGATCATCAATATTCACGTTTATTGTTGGGTTACGCTACGCTATCCACAACCTGCAAAAAATATTAGCCACCCGTAACGGGCGGAAAAAAGGCCACTTCTGAGTTGTCTTGTAACTGACTTTGGTTATCGACCATTTCCTGGTCAACTGCTACGAGTACATCGCTGGATAACGCGGAATTCCAAGAATTATTTTTTTGCTTTAATTGCTCTATCAAATCGTTCACGGTCATGTTTGCTTCAAAATCGACTTGAAGCGAATCACAGTTTAACTGCTCACGTAGCGACGCAAAAAAAAGCACTTTAATCACGTTTCCAGTCTCCGCTTTTCCCACCGGTTTTTTCGAGTACTTTAATCCCTTCGATGCACATGGTTTTATCGACGGCTTTGCACATATCAAACAATGTAAGCGCAGCAACACTCACCGCTGTGAGCGCTTCCATTTCTACTCCGGTTTGCCCTTTTAATTTACACAAACTTTCGATTCTTACTCTATTTCGATTAGCTTGTATTTCGAAATCCACGTTCACTTTGGTTAAGGCTAACGGATGACACAAGGGAATCAAATGACTGCATTGCTTTGCTCCTTGAATACCAGCAATACGGGCCACCGCCAACACGTCGCCTTTGGCATGACCGCCTTTCGCAATCAATTTGAGTGTTTCCGCTTGCATCGACACAAATCCTTCTGCAATGGCAACACGAGTGGTTTCTGCTTTTTCTGAAACATCCACCATTGAGGCTTCGCCTTTACGATTAATGTGCGTAAGTAACATGTCTTGTTCAGTAAAGTTACTCATAGCTTCGACTCTCGCATTGTTCTCGTTCGATGCGCTTTAAATGCGTTACGAAATTGCAGGGTTTATGACGGGCATCCAGTTGCTGTTTGATGATGTCATGCCATCCCGTACGACACGCATTGGTCGAGCCCGGCATACAAAAAATAACCGTGCCATTGGCTAGTCCAGCAAAAGCACGCGATTGGACCGTTGATGTACCAATTTGTTGATACGATATTTGGCGAAATAACTCACCGAAACCTTCCACTTTTTTATCAAACAAAACCTGTAACGCTTCGGGTGTTGAGTCGCGTTCGGTAAAGCCTGTTCCTCCGGTCACTAAAATAACCTGGATATTTTCGGAAGCGATCCAACGTGAAACCACAGCTCGCAGTTGATAAATATCATCTTTTACAATCAGATGTTCCGCTAGCCTGTGACCTGCTTGTTGAGCACACTCCGATAACAACTGACCAGAAGTGTCGTTGTCTTGCGTTCGCGTGTCCGATACCGTTAATACCGCGATATTTAAAGCAATAAATTCGTTAGGGGACAATTGACCCATGGTTTACCTTTTAAGTTTTAAGTTTTAAGTTTTAAGTTTTAAGTTTTAAGTTTTCGAAATCGTATCTCGAATAAAGCAAAACACCTACCGAGAAATACCACCTATTCATCTGAATCTAATACTCGAAAAATACTCTGCGAAATATCCGAAAGGCTTTAGCCAACCGCCGCCAGTTCTTCCGGTGTATTGGTATTCACTAACTTATCTGGTTCCGCACAATGTACCGATTGCGCCTTTATCGATCGAAACATGGCTTTTATGGATCGGTCTCGTGATTCGTCACTCAAAACAGCTTGCAAGTATTCCATAAGATCATGGGTTACTTGCAACAACATGGGAAACTGCGAGTTGTTAAAATGAACACTTTTATGTCCATTTGTCTGCTCTACAAGTTGCTGGAGAATTGATTCATCCAATAAAGGCATATCGACCGGAATCACCAAAAAGCGTTTTTCTTTACACGATTCAATAACACTATAAATGCCTCCGAGCGGACCTTTATTAACATACACATCAGGAACACCACCCCATTTTTCGCCACTGACAATTACTTTATCGCATCCACACCGCAACAAAACAGAGATTGCATAATCGAGCAGTGTTTGGTGTTGATTAACGGGATGGGGCAACATCGCCTTTTCCTGCTTCATACGAGAGGAGACACCTCCGGCAAGAACCACACCAATCATACGCGCCTTTAGCCTCCTAACATCGCTAAATGTCGAGTTGCGCCTGTGTGCCCTTCATGTAAAAAGTGCGATACTTTTTTGTGCGCGACATAATCGACAATTTGTTGCTGCAACGCTTCCGTGCTGCTCGTTTGACACAACTCACGCAATGGCAAGCCTTGCTCTCCAAACAAACACAAGTGCAATTTACCTTGCGATGAAATACGCAACCGATTACAACTGCTACAAAAATCGTTACTGTAGGGCATAATTAAACCGATACGTCCGACATAATCCGGATGCTGAAATTCCTGTGCCGGTCCTGCGCTTCGACTGCGCAAAACTTGCTCCCACCCTTCATTAAGTAATTGATGTTTGATGCTTTCACCGGCAATATGATTTTGCTTAAAAAATTCGTAATTATCACCCGTTTGCATTAATTCAATAAACCGCAAAGTAATCGGTTTGTCTTTCACCCAGCTTAAATAACCGGAAAATTCAGAAAAGTTGTATTGTCTGAGTAACACTGCGTTAATTTTTATTTTCGTTAACCCAAGCTTTGCGGCTTTATCTAGCCCGTTTAAAACTTCCTGCAGTCGATCGTGGCCGGTAATGGAGTGAAACATGCGCGGATCCAAACTGTCGATACTGACATTAATGCGATCCAGCCCCGCATTTACCCAACTTTCTATTTTTTCCGGAAGCTTGTAGCCATTGGTCGTAATACCAACCGACTGAATGCCAGGCGTGGATTTGCACGTTTCAACAATATTCGGAAGATCGTTGCGAAGCGAGGGCTCGCCGCCAGTGATGCGAATTTTTTGAGTACCCAGGTTTGCAAAGGCTGACGCAAGTCGAGCAATTTCTGCAACCTGTAACGGTGGTGTACACGCGGCTGATTCGTGTTTCTGGTAACCGTTTGGTAAGCAATAAGTGCAACGAAAGTTGCAAACGTCGGTCACCGAAAGCCTCAGGTAATAAAACCTGCGACCAAAGTTGTCTTGTAACATATCACGCCTTTCCAAATTCGGGAGGCCAAGCCATTTCTAACTTAACCCTGGTAACCAAAACAACGAGTCTCAGTTACGGCCAACAAAACCTATCATGAAAATCCAACGACTTAGTTTTGAAGGCTCGGTGTAATGATGGGTTCACTATACCCGCATTATAGCGAGAAAAAAATAGTCTGCCGCTAAACAAACTGAATTTTACAGGGGCAAGAAAAGTGCCTAAACTATTGCCTTCCTTTCGCTGTTTTGATCAACCGTTTTGAAAAATCTGTTATTCGTTGTTTTGTTATTCAGTTTTCCTCTTTTGGCTGCAGAACAATCCATAGCTCCTTTTACCAGCGACGGCTGTAGCCTGTTTCCAGATGGCACATTAAACCAAAAAAACCTTTGGCTCGACTGCTGTACCGCGCACGACCGCGCCTATTGGATGGGTGGCACCGAAAAGCAGCGTAAAGCTGCTGATTTAGCACTGAAACAGTGCGTCGAACAATTGGGTGAACCCCACATTGCTAAATTAATGCTTTCTGGTGTGCGTGTTGGTGGTAGCCCTTATTGGCCCACACGTTTTCGTTGGGGTTATGGTTGGCCCTTTGGCCGAGGTTACGAGCCCTTGAGTGAAAATGAGAAGCAACAAGTTAAAAGCGCTTGGCAAGCCTTTGAGCAGTCAAATACGCGCACAATACCAGACCTTCAACACTAAATACGGCACCCGACACCTTACACTTCCACTTTAAATGAAATCTCAGCAACAAATTGCTGACAAATGCTGTCGTTCCCACTGATTTGAACTATGCTTAGGGTATTCTTCAGCTCCCTGACCAGCATGAATACCTCTCAGGCAAACACATCTGCAACACCCACGCCCAACGATCAAGAGTGGCAGACCGGCGCCTGTCTTGAAAAAATAAATGTTAAGCAACTATTGGAGCAACGAGCTCGCAGTGGAGAACCCATGGTTGGCTTTAAGCTGGCGCGTTCCAATCTAGAAGCCATAAACTTGGTCAATCACAACTCGAAGCACGGTTTTCAATTACTCAACGCCGATTTATATCGTGCAAATTTGAAAAATGCTCATTTTTTCATGCTGGATCTCTCGGGCTCTTCATTGATGAAAGCTAATTTAACCCACGCGAACCTGCATTGCGCTAATCTAACTAACTGCAATTTGCTCGGCACAGTATTTGATCAGGCCAAAATTGAGCATGTGATTTGGGGCGATGAAATCATTCAAGAACGCCAAGCGCGAGAGGCGACCAATGCAAAACTAAAGCTCGACTACTACGGTCAAGCCGAAGAGATTTATCGCAACCTTCGCAAAACAGCCGAACGTCAAGGGCTGTTTGAAACCGCCGGCTTTTTTTTTCAAAAAGAAATGGTCATGCGACGCCGACAAATGCCCCGTTGGACTTTTCGTCGATGGATTTCCAAAATCGTTGATATATTTTGCGGCTACGGTGAAAAACCATTGCGTGTCATTATATTTTCAATATCCACCATTTTATTTTTCGCCATTATGTATTTTCTCTCTGGTCTATCTTTTAGCGGTGATGAACTCGGGTACAATTCAAATTTAGGATTATGGGAAAATACTAAAATATTTTTTAGTAGTCTCTATTTCAGTGTGGTGACCTTTACGACGTTGGGTTATGGTGACTTGGCGCCTATTGGAGTAGCCCGCGCGCTAGCGGCACTCGAAGCCTTTATTGGCAGCTTTACTTTAGCGCTCTTTGTGGTGGTTTTTGTGAAGAAGATGACTCGCTAGGGTGCGATAACCGCACCCAGTTTTCGTTCGTCATTTACCGCAATAACAACAACGGCCGCTGTGTTTTCTCCAACATCTTGGCGGTAAAGCTACCCAATAGAAAGTCACGAATGCGGTTGTGACTGAACGCTCCCATTATCGTTAAGTCGATCGCTTCCTGTGCTTGATAATCAGAAAGAACTTCTTCAATACACCCTTGGAGTTTCACCAAAGTGACGTCAACTCCCCCATCGCTTAATTGTTTACTTGCTTCCTGCAACATAGTATTGATTGCACTGTCTTCCTCACCCACATAAACCAGATGGCATGGTATCGATTGAAACAAAGGACTTGACGCCACCATGGTTAATGCTTTTTTCGCGGCTTCACTACCATCATATGCCAACATGATTTTTTTCGGTTCGGAAAAAGTTTTATTCACAACCAATATCGGTTTGTGTAATGCACGGATTGTCGTTTCGAGTTGCGCACCGATGCCGGCTTGATCCTGCTGGTGATGTTCTCCGCGAATGCCAACAACTAATACCCGAATTTGCGACTCCATTTCTACCAGCGATTCTGCCAATCCGCCATGGCGTTGACGAATTTCAACGTCGTCGACGCCCATATTATTCGCTCGCTCCTTCGCCGCTTTTAACATACGGTTACCTTTTTCAATCAGCAACTTTGAGCGGCTTTGTTCGACTTCGGTTAATTCATTCAGTAAATCTTCAGAGGCCCCAAGTCCTATCGCTCCGGTTAAATCGGCAACAGCGGGAATACTTTGGTGTTCAATGGTATGTAAAAACGTTAACGGCGCATTCACTGTTTTTGCGATCCAAGCAGCATAATCGCAAACCGATTCGCTGAACTTAGAGCCATCGATACAAGATAAAACAAATGGATTGTCGTTGTGATTTGTCGTCATGCTAATGCCCTCCCAATACTCGCGCGAGCTCTTCTGGCTTGTCGTGAACGCCAAAACGGTCCACTATGGTTTCACTGGCCCGGTTTAATCCGATCACTTCAACATCGGCCCCTTCGCGACGGAATTTTACCACAGCCATATCCAATGCATAGACCGCTGAAATATCCCAAAAGTGGGCTCGACTTAGGTCAATGATCACTTTAGATACCGCTTCTTTAAAATTAAATTGCGCCAAAAACTTGCTCGACGAATTAAAAAACACCTGACCGTGCACGCAATACGTTCGCGTACTGGTTTCTTCATCCAGCGCTTTTTCAAAGTACATAAAGTGGCTGACTTTATTGGCAAAAAATAATGCAGCAAGTAAAACGCCCACCAGCACTCCGTAGGCCAAATTATGGGTATAAACCACCACAACGACAGTTGCAATCATCACAATATTGGTTGACAGTGGATGCTCTTTTAAATTCCGAATGGAGCGCCAATCAAACGTACCAATCGACACCATGATCATAACCGCCACCAGTGCCGCCATTGGAATTTGCGCGACCCACTCGTTCAGAAATACCACCAGCACCAACAATACCGCGCCAGCAATAAACGTTGAAAGGCGACCGCGTCCGCCCGACTTCACATTAATTACGGACTGTCCGATCATCGCGCAACCTGCCATTCCCCCCATCAGCCCGGCACCAATATTGGCAATACCTTGACCTTTACACTCACGATTTTTATCACTTGGCGTATCCGTTAAATCATCAACGATGGTTGCGGTCATTAAAGATTCGAGTAGACCGACCACCGCTAATGCCACCGAATAAGGAAATATGATGGACAAGGTTTCGAATGTCAGCGGCACATCGGGCCATAAAAAGATCGGCAAGGTATCGGGAAGTTCCCCCATATCGCCAACGGTTCTGATTTCCAGCCCAGTGAACATCGCAAATGCCGTACAAGACAAGATACACACCAACGGTGAAGGAATGATTTTCCCGATTACTGGGACATAGGGAAACAGATAGATGATCCCGAGCCCAACCGCCGTCATGGCGTATACGTGCCAGGTAACATGGGTAAGTTCCGGCAACTGTGCCATAAAAATTAATATCGCTAGCGCATTAACAAAACCGGTGACCACCGAGCGAGAAACAAAGCTCATTAAGCTCCCAAGCTTAAGGTATCCGGCTATGATTTGCAGAACGCCGGTTAGCAAGGTGGCCGCCAATAGGTATTCTAAGCCATGATTTTTAACCAAGGTCACCATAAGTAACGCCATCGCGCCAGTCGCGGCGGAAATCATACCCGGTCGACCGCCGACAAAAGCGATCACAACCGCAATACAAAATGATGCGTAAAGACCCACTTTAGGATCCACTCCGGCAATAATGGAAAACGCAATGGCTTCTGGAATGAGCGCTAAGGCCACAACCAGCCCAGCTAAAATATCACCACGAAGATTACCGAACCAGTCGGCTTTGGTTGAATGTAAAAGCATCTTATTCTTCCAGCAAATGTGTTCGTCACTTGAGCAACAGATGACACTCAAGCAATTGATTATTAAATGTTTTTAAGACAATGACCTTAAGATTTGTTGACTTAATCCATCCGGCGGTATCTGGCCTCGAGCAATGGTTATTAATTTAAGGCAGGAAAAGGGCGCGGATTCTACCTGAGTATAGGAAAAAGAACAAATTGTGCCTCGCTGGGCTAGTCTATACTTAAACGTAATGTGGACAACTTCAGAATATTCAGTAGCCCATGCCTGTTGAGTTAAAAGAGAAAAAAGTAACCATTGGCGAGCTAGAAATCGGCATGTTTGTTACGAGACTGGATCGCCCGTGGGAAGAAACCAACTTTCTCATGCAAGGCTTCTTAGTCATCTCTCAAGAAGATATCGATGCAATCGCCGAACAGTGCCAATATGTTTATATTGAAACGAAAGAATTACCTAACTTACCACCCACAGAGCGGCGACGAGATAAGAAAGGACTTGCTGCTCGAAAATCCAAAAAAGGAAAAAGAGGCTCTAATTCAAAAGGCGGCGCAACCGCTTCCACCACTAAAGTTGAGAAAACGATCAGCTATATCAATCAAATCAACATGGAACAAGAGTTCCCGAAAGCCAAGGAGTGTTACAAATTTGCGAAATTAACCGCCAAAAACATTCTTGATGGCATTCGAATTGGTCGAACAATTGACCTGAACAAATCACGACAAGTTGTGGACCAAGTGGTTGACAGTATCATACGAAATAATAACGCTTTAGCTTGGCTTACCAAAATAAAAAACAAAGATGAATACACTGCAGAACACTCTCTCAATGTCTGCATACTTTCGGTAGCGTTTGCTAGGCATCTAGGACTCGAAAAGAAAGAAATTCAAAAAGTCGGTTTGTGCGGATTATTGCATGATGTGGGTAAAGCAAAAATACCGGATGAAATTTTAAATAAGCCAGGGCGTTTTACCGATGAAGAAATGGAAATTATGAAGCAGCACACGACCTTTGGCCGTGACCTACTACTCTCGGTTAAAGATTGTGATCATGCCACCGTCGATGTTGCCTTTTGTCACCATGAACGCATTGATGAGATGGGCTATCCGCGAGGCCTTCGCCAACATCAAATACCTCAATACGCAAAAATTATAGCGTTGGTTGATACATACGACGCCATTACCAGTGCGCGCTGCTACGATAACGGTCGTTCCTCTATGGACGCGCTCGATATTATTTATAAAAACCGCAATCGGCAATTTGACGATGCGTTGGCACTCGAGTTCATTAAATACATTGGTGTTTATCCGCCAGGCTCTATTGTTGAAATGACCAATGGAGAAGTAGGTATTGTTATCGCCTCAAATAAAGATAACAAGCTCAAACCAAGAGTTCTGATAACGCTGGATAAAAACAAGAAAAAAAATGGCGAAAATATTATTGATTTAAGAAATGCTCCAAACGATAGCGAAAACAAACCCTACATGATTGCATGCGAATTACCCAATGGTAAATACGGTGTCGATATTAAGGAATATCTAAAACGTGGTCTGGTTTTAAAGAAATGAACATTCAGGTTCTCGAGGCAAATTATGAGCGATGAAAAAAGAAACCATCCCAGATATTTATGCAACAGCAATTTTAGCGATACCATTATGCTCATAGAGGGTGAAGTTCATATTCTCGTTTCGGTTAATTTTAACCATACCGGAATTGCCATCTATTCACACGAACGTATGGATGAGAGCGACGAATGCATGTTGAGTTTTCAGTACAGTAGCGATAACAAGAACATCGTTGTACATCAAATACCTGCCATCATATGTTATCGATTTGAAACCGAAGTGGGCCATCAATACGGCATACGGTTTGACTCAAACCAAATTGAACACGATCAGCTTGAGCAATTGAAGTTGATTGAGCAGGAACTTGCCAACAATCAATCTACCGAAAATCGTTGGCAAGAGTGAAGTGAGCATTTTTACATTAAAGCAAATAAAACAAATACTAAAAGACCTGAGCCACTAATCATCAACGTTTTCTTGCGTAATACCGGTGAGGTTAACCCTAATGCCAACCCGCTGATCAGTATGAACATTAAACCGGCGGCCATAAATTTCTGAAAGTTTTTAAAGATGGTAGGGCCATGACCTTTGTGTAACTCAACAATTGTTGCAATCAAGTCCGGCGAACGTCGGATCACGTCCAATTGCCCTTCAGTAACCTTAAAAACGTAATGCTCGCGAGAAGTTGGCCGCGTGTACCAAGTCGAATTACTGCCTTTGACATAGTCAAAACGGTACTCTATATCCAACTCCTTAAGTAATCGGTTAACTTCCGTTTCGCGATCGCTTGCATCCATATTTATCATTGTAGCATCACCCTGATAAACACTTTGTTGTTCAAAATCTCCCTTTATACCCAACAGATACAAGCCGCCAGAAAGGGCAATGACCAATAAAATCGGTGCGAAAAATGAGGCTAAAAACAAATGAATAGTTATGATGGTTTGACGTTTCATTATTTGAGCTCTTTGGTAAAAATCCGAAGATCATGCAGAATTTTTCCGAAATATTCAATAGGGGAAAGCGATGTTTATTAAAAACGTTGAAAGGCTTTTCGAGTCTTTTTCACTACGCATGCAAAGTTAAATGGATTAACTAAACGAAGCATTTGCAGACCATCGATGCCTGCTTAAGGCAATGCCGACGTTCATCGGCATTGCCATTATTCAACGGTCACTATTTCTGATACTTCACCTTTTTATGAAATTCTGCCAGATCTTCAATTTTATGTTCGCCTTTCAGCGTAGCAAATGGCTTATCTTTAAACTTGGCCCCTCGAAGTTGAATAGATAATCGCGCTGCTTTTGAGTTACCAATGGTCTCATTGTAAAAAGCCTGTATGTCCTTTAACGTAACTTTCTCAACTTCAGCAATCAATTTTTTGCGCGTATTGAAATCCCATTTTTCTTCGTACCAGTCGTTCACTAAAGGCGCTTGCTCTTCTCGCAGATTTTTCGGTTTATCCTTTAACGCAACCAACACGCTGTTTTTCAACTGTGCGAACGCTTCCTCTGTGATTGCTTTAAGCGTTTCCTGGTATTCCAGCTTAAACTTATCAAAACGCTTTTGCATATCAGCTACACTTTTAACCGGAGTTTGAATAGCAAACCCTAAAGCGGTGTAGTCTTTAATCGTGGGTGCAACAGCGGTAACCGCATAAGCGAGTTGCTCTTCCGTTCGCAGCGTTTCAAAGGTTTCCGTTCGCAAGTGATCACGCAGTACTCGAGCGCGAGCTTCCTGTCGAAGGCTTGGTTCGGGATGCACGTGCAAATCGTAAACAGCCACATCCGCTACCTCAATATCTTTTTTCAACGCTAACACTTCCCCCTGACTGGGTAACCAATATTGGGTACGAGTGTATTCCGTAACTTTTCGGTTTTCCGGTAGTGATGCTTTTATTAAAGAAACATAATGCTGAATGTCGCGCTCATCATAATTACCAAACGCAAACACTCGAATGGTATTATTGGCCATCACTTTTTCCATAAAGTGCGACAGATCTTGCGGTTTTAATTTTTCAGCCACATTGATAAGGGCTTCATTGCTGTATCCGGAACTGGCCACCAAATCATTCATGTTGCCAAATACTTGATAATAGGGAAATTGCTTTTCTTCATTTTTTAGCCCACGAACATAGCGATCAACCGCTTGCTTAAAGTTATCCGCATCAATGTTAAATTTTAATGCTTGCAGTCCTTTTGCCATCAGTTGAGGCTGTTTATCGGTAAACCCACCGATATTTAACTCCAATCCGTTCGCATCGACGATGGACAAGTCCATTCCGGCAATCGATGCTTCCGTAACGAGTGCACTTTGCTGCAAGTTGTAAAGATCAGCCCAAAGAGCAAATAAAACTTGACCTTGAATACTTTTCTGTCGCTCAGGACTGTTAAAGTAAACACGCATAACCCCTTTCGGCTGGCTTGCGAACTCTTGCGATGGATAATGCCAAACCTTAATGCCTTTTTCATCATACACCACTTTAGGTTTATCCAGCTTTTTACTGTCTTGTGCTTTTATCGCGAAGCTTTCGGGTAATAACGTGTTTATTTTGGGTAAATTTAATGAATACTGAGGCGATTGATTCCAACTTGCTTGTTCCTTTTCGCTGATGTCGACAATTTTGTATTTACCATCGTAAAAGTGCAGTTCACTATCGTGTGGCTCCTGCTTACTGACGTACCAAATACGCAATCGCTCAGCGGTTAACTGATCCAGCACCTGATGAATTGCTTTTGCATCAAAGTGGCTGTAAGTAAAAGGTGCGGCAATCACTTGATGCACCGGGTAAGTTTGCATGTCGTCGGCTAAGCTCGCAACGTAATTGAACGCATTACCTTTTTCCAGAAAGCGAAAACGATTTTCCAGCGACGTTTTGATCTCTTTGAAATATTTTTCGTCGACGCCTTCTTTACGCACCTTATCAATATACGACATAACCACGTGAGTTATGGTTTCGCGTTGGTTCATTCCTGCATCTGTCAGCTCTATATTGATCGCGAACTGCCCGTAGTTACCATACATGTCTGGCGTTGCGGACGTATTTAAGCTCGCAATTAACCCCGCTTTTTTCAATTCGTACGCTGGCGTACCGGGCATTTCACTACCAATGATATAACTGAGATAACGATTGGGTTTCGATAGGTACTTATCCGCATTGTTATCAATAGTAAAATCGATGATGAGTTGCTTAATATCTGTATTAGGTACGTAATGTATGCGTTTACCGCCGAGTTTAGAAAAGTCGATCGCATGATCAACGCTCGGTTTTTCAATAGCCTTATTTTTAATCGAAGCAAAATGTTTTTCCGCTAACTTGCGCATTTCTACTAATGGAAGATGGCTAACCAACGCCACTTTCATAATATTTGAGGAATAAAAACGGTTGTAGAACTCAACAGTTTCGGGATGGAGTTTGGAATTTTCTTTATCACCTAACGTTTCCAGGTTTCCAATTAAAAAGCGATTGGCTGGATGCTCCCCCATCATCGACCGATTGAGCTTAAACATACCAAAAAAATCCATTTCTCGACGCATTGACCACTCGGCATTCACTGCATTTTTTTCTTTTTCAGTATACTCAGGATAAAGTTTTGGCGTTTTAAAGAAATCCGAAAACCGGTCCAGCGCTTCGTCGTATGCATCGTTATTGACTTCAAACATATAGTTTGTAATATCGAGCCAAGTATAGGCGTTAGACTCGCCACCATTTTTGGTCATAAATTCACTGTAACCTTTTGGTTCAGGAAATCGCTCCGTCCCCATAAACAACATATGTTCCAAGTAATGCGCCATCCCCTGCTGCGACATAGGATCTTGCAGCAACCCAACGCCTACACTGAGCGCTGCAGCCGATTTATCAACAGTAGGATCCGAAACCAACAATACCGTTATGCCATTTTTTAAAGACATGGCTTCGTAGCTTCGAGTATCACTGGGACTCGTAATGATCGGCTTTTTAGAGACACCTGCGTGTACGGTATTTGGTAACGCGGTTAAACTGGCAAAGGCAATTGCCGCAGAAATCACATTCATGGTAAATCGTTTCATATGCATTCCAAATGTGTTGAGAACTTGTGATAAAAGCCTCTATCGGTATCAGAGACGACAACAGGACAGTTGACATTATAATTTGTAAGGCAAGTGACAAACTTGAGAATTTGTATCGATATGTGACAACCGGGTGATTGACGGCTGGTAATATTACCAGCCGGCTCAAAGAGTGCTTTTACATGACTTTTATGGCTTACTTATCGAAATTTACTGGGCTAAAAGGAATATCCGGGCGAGTCGAAGAAGTGGTTTCAAACAGATGATAGATTTTGTGCAAGTTTTGACGATTGCGTTGAGTCACTTGCAAATCTTTGATCCGCCCATTTTCAATGCCATAAATCCATCCATGAATGGATAGCGATTGACCACGATCCCAAGCATGTTGTGCCATCTTCGTTTTTGCTACGTTATATACCTGATTGATGACATTAAGCTCACACAGTCGGTCAACCTTTTCATTTTCCGGAAGGTTGATTAATTTTTCTTCATTATTAAAGTAAACATCTTTAATGTTTCTCAACCAGGAGTCGACCAGTCCTACCTCACTGTCGCCCAATGACGCACGAACACCACCGCAGCCGTAGTGACCACAAACAATAATGTGTTTTACTTTAAGTACTTCCACGGCAAATTGCACAACGGACATACAATTAAAATCGGTGTGAACAACAACATTCGCAATGTTACGGTGAACAAACATCTCACCGGGCGCTAACCCCACGATTTGATTTGCAGGGACCCGACTGTCGGAACAGCCGATCCACAGATACTCTGGCTTTTGTTGTTTGGCTAAGTTTTTAAAAAAGTTGGGATCTTGGGCAACTTTAGAGTCCGCCCACTTTTGGTTGTTTTGGATTAGGTTTTCTAATGACATATCGCTTCAACTCCTGAGGTCATGAGAGGCTTACTTTTTCATCGTTCACTCACGGACAAATAGTATGAAATATTAAGCTAACTGGGCCGGTGCCTTAGTTTGCCCGCCATTTAATTTCAAATCAATAGTTTAGCCTCTCTCAAGTCGCTGGTCATATGTCCACATCAAAAAAACAAACGCGGTGTATCGCAAGTTCATCGAATGCAAAGCTCTGCGGTAAAGTAGCTATCCTTTAGCTCATGATACAGTCCCCAGTTCATGGATTGCGCCAACGCTTCCGCAATGTACAGCCCTAACCCGAAGCCATACCCCTCTTTAACTGAAACAGTAGTCTCTCGACTGACGGAGTTTATAATTCGAACTCGATATTCCAAGACATGAATGACGACCGTTTCATCCGAGGAGTATTGCAATGCATTTTTTATAAGATTTTCCAATACAATACACAGTGGTGTAATCGCAACCTGGAGCTTTGATTCGTTTTTTCCATTTGATTGGACTTCAATCGTATGTTTTGGATTTATTGTTAATAAATAACTTTTGAGCCGATGCACCAGTTCCAGCAATCGAACACTTTCTTGCGCTTCTTCCACCGGTTTACGACGCCATAATCTGAGTAGAGTATCGGCTGTTTTGTTCATTCTTCGCTGCGCGTTTCGAATTGCTTTAAGCTTATTTTTGTGTGAATCAGCAAGCAACTCAGTGTCTAAAATATCCAATGCCGCACCAATGATCGATAGAGGCGTTTTAATTTCATGACTTAAGCAAGCGACAAACTTTTTTTCGCGGTCTAACACGTGAAAATATTGACTAACGGCTTGCTGTAAACGTTTAGCAAAAGCGACTAGCTCAACAAACTTCAAATGCGGATAAGATAATTGATCGGTTGCCCCATCCGTTAAACTTTGACTCCAAGAGCTTAATAAATGAATGGGTTGAATAATACTTCTATAGATTAAACTACTCGAAAAGTAACCAAAGACCAATGCTAAAATCATCAATAACATTGTCGCTTCAAGTGGTGTTAACCCGGGTATTGACTCATCCTCTCGTTTCGAAAAAGAATGCAAAACAAAAAGCATTTTTTTGTCACCTTCGGATTTCATTGGAAACGCCAACAAGTATTCAAAATGTTTATCCGTTTCAATGTAATAAAGGTTTTCGCTTAAATCCGTAAGGTTTATGTACTGATGATAGGTGTCTGGCAACCGTTTAACACCCAAAAAATATCGACGAAAACCCGAATCTTCGGGAAGGGTTCCCGTAGCATGATATGTTTTTACTGCGTTGTATGCGTCTTGATAAAGGTAAAACTCGGAAGTATCGTCCAGCCCCCACTGATAGAACCACTTCATTGACCAGCCGCTTAAACCAATTAACACAATCACCAACAACGATAAGTGAATGATCAGAAAATGACGCAGTTTGATCGATCGGTAGTTCATCAATGAAACTCTCTGAGCGCCACACCTTTTCCTCTTTCGGTATGCAGAATTGACACTTCTTGGCCCTGATGTAAATTTTTACGCAAACGATAAAGCAGCATTTTTAGAGCATCATTAGAGGGTGCACCTTCCGGCCAAATAAGATCTTCAAGTTCGACTCGACTCACCACGCCCGGACTGCGTTGTGCCAATAAGACTAATACACGCCATTCATCTTGACTGGTCTTGACCCGTCGCTCTCCTCGAAAAGCCGTTTGATGAGAAAGATTGATTTTTAAGTCACCCACTGTTTTCACCGAAGACGATATGGGTTCAAGAAGCACTCGGATCCTTGCCACCAATTCAGGAAGTGCAAAAGGTTTCACCAGGTAGTCATTCGCCCCTTTTTCAAACCCTTGCAACTTATCATCAAGTTCACCACGAGCCGTTAACATAATAATGGGTACTGAAATTCCGAGCTCACGCACTCGGCGGCATACCTGCAATCCATCACAACCCGGTAAATTGATATCAAGTATCAATAGTTGAAGCTCTTGCGGTTGCAATGCGTACTCTTGAATCAGTTCGATCGCTTTTATCCCATTATAGGCATGATCGCATTCAAACCCTTGCTGCTCAAGATACTCGATAACTAAAGCAGCTAGCGATTGGTCGTCTTCAACAACGAGTATTGCCATAGCGGTCAAGTTTCACTTTCAAAATTAAAGCTCATATACGACACGTCCACCTAACACCGTTTTCAATACTTGGGTTCGACTGATTTCTGAGACCGGCACCTCAAAAATATTTTGATCCAATACGATAAAATCAGCCCACTTTCCAACTTCTAATGAGCCCGCCAGACTTTCCTGCCGCATTGTATAAGCACCATTAATGGTATAGGCCCTAAGTGCAACATCGAGATCTGGCAAACTTTGCTCGCCCCGAGTTAATGAGTTTTCGATTCCAACAAAAGGTGACAATGGACTTACATCCCAATCACTGCTAAGCGTGATACGTGACCCGGATCTGAAAATATCAGCAACCGGTAACATGTGATATGCTCGCTCACCTATTAAAGGCTCCATCCAGTGAGCATTGTGAGGTTTCGAAAAATCACCCGCTAACTGAAAATCGGCGATCACACCTAAGGTTTGAAAGCGAGGTTTATCGTTTTCGCTGATCATTTCCAGATGGGTCAGTCGATGTCGTCCATGCTTGCTCCCATTTGTAGCCTGTGCGCTTTCGATCGCGTTTAATGCTTCGTGGATGCCTCGATCCCCAATGGCGTGAATATGCATATCAAAACCTGCGGTCTCTAACTCAGTTACATACCGTGTGAGTCGCGCTTCATCAAAGTAATTCAACCCGTAGGGGCCCACTTCATCAAAATATTGCAAATAGGGCGTTGTTAACGCGGCAGTGGAGTTATGTAAAATACCATCGCTGTACAACTTAATCTGACTGATACGCAATAAGCTTTCCACTTTGTCGGAGTGCATCATTTTCAAAGCCGCAATTTGTTGATCATCATCGAGAGAAGGATACGCCCATAAACTCAGAACGGTTCGGGCTGTTAATCGGTTTTCATCCAACGCACGCTTCCAACTGTCAAGATATCCGCGTTGCCAATATACGCGAGCATCGACTATGGAAGTGATTCCATTTTTTGCCACTTGTTGCAGCCCATAGAGTAATCCATCATAGTGATCGTCAATCCAATCACTGTTCGGTTGAAACACCTGATCGAAAACAAGGTCGCCCGCGCTATCAAGTAGAAGTCCATTGGGTTGCCCGTTTAAATCTTTTAAAATGACACCACCAATCGGGTCCTCACTGTTAGCATCAATACCCGCTAATTCTAAAGCCAAGCTATTGACCCACACCGAATGAGAAGTCACTTCCATGATTGCAATTGGGCGCTCTCTACTTACCGCATCAAGCACTTGCCTGGGGCATTGCATTGATTCTGTTAAAGTATGTAATGAGTGCCCCCAACCCAACAACCAGTCTTGTTGATCACCTCGATTAACGCAACGTTCTACAACCCTTAAATTGGCTTCCAAACTGTTTGTTTCGTTCAAGATACAGGTGACGCTTTGAGAGCCTGCTTCTAATGGATGTAAATGTGTATCATGAAAACCAGGCAAAACCAGTCTACCATTCAAATCTATTTTTTGGACTGTCGCCGGAGCCAGTGCTCGAGCCTCATCTTCACTTCCGATATAAACGATGCGATCACCACGAATCAGCATGGCTTGTGCCCAACTTTTGTTCGCATCCATGGTATAAATTTTCCCATTGAAATAAAGCTGCTCTTCAATGCTAACCGGCTGCTGTGTGTCAATTCGACCGGTTCCATTGAATTTACAAGCCACTAACATGAACAACACTACCGAACAAAAAAAAATACACTGTTTTGTCATAGTTATCGCCTCAAGCGTTTACAAAACATGACCTTAATTGAACAAAGGTAACAAAAAGGTAACAGCCGTCAGTCTTGAGAAAAATATTTATGCAAAATATGATACACGCTATTTAAAGATATGGGCTTGGTCAGGAAGTCATTCATTCCACAGGCAAAGGCTTTTTTCTGATCGTCTTCAATGGCATCAGCGGAAATCGCTACAATTGGCGTTGTCATTTGAAGTTCGGTGCGAATCCTACTGGTCGCCTCAAACCCATCCATTTTCGGCATTTGAAGGTCCATAAATATCAAATCACATTCCGGTTTTGTCATGAGGTAATCTATTGCTTCTCGACCATTTTCGACAATATAAGTATCGCAACCAAATTTTTCCACCATAGCGGCTAAAACTTTTTGATTAACCAAAACATCCTCGACAATTAACACTTTACGTTCAGGAAAGCGTTGACGTTGTTCTTCTTCCACTTTGAGCAATGAGGGCTCCTGTCCTATCGCCAATGGTAAGCTCACATGAAATCGTGACCCTCGACCTTCTTCACTGGTCAGGCTTATTTCACCGCCCATAAGTTCGCACAATTTCTTACTGATGACCAACCCTAACCCAGTTCCTCCGAACTGTCGTGAATGCGAGTTATCACCCTGCATAAAAGCATTAAACAGTCGCTCTTGAACTTTTGGAGTCATACCAATACCGGTATCTACGATTGATATCTTCAACTCAATACGATTACCAGGAAGTGTTTCGAAGTCCACAATAAACGTTACTTTTCCCTCATGTGTAAACTTTATGCCATTCGATAATAGATTATTGATAATTTGTTCTATTCGAACTTCATCAGCGTAAAGATACCTGGGTAGAGCCTCATTAAAGTGCGTTTCCAGAAGAATATTTTTCTCATTAGCAGCAAGTTGAAACTGTTGTGCAACTCGTACCAACAAGTTTTGCAGGTTAAAATGACTTTTTATCAAGGTTTGCTGACCTGCTTCGATTTTCGAAAAATCGAGAATTTCGCTGATCAATCGCAAAAGCATGGTCGAGGACTGCAAAATACCGTCAAACACAGTACGGTCGTCTTCCGTTTGCGAGCGGTCCAAACCCAGTTGCGCAAACCCCATAACTGCGTTTAAGGGCGTTCGGATTTCATGACTCATATTGGCTAAAAACTGGCTTTTTGCCAAACTTGCATGCTCTGCTTGATCTTTTGCGTCTTGAATGGCGCGTGTTTGAGCATCCACTTGTTTCCGCAATTCGCGTTGAAAGCCCATCATAATAAGTAAAAAACCCTGCGCCAAAGTCGCAAGAATAAAACCACCAACAATTACGGTCCAACTGTTCCAGTCTTTAACCCCACCTCCGAAAGTGGGTTTAGGTTGCAACGCAATCAGCCACTGGCGCTCAAAAAAACGAAAGGTGTGAGCCAATAATTCCGGAGAGTCATTGGTTACGTTGTCAAACACTTCAACGCCATCCAGTTCCACTTTAAGTTCCACGTGAGAAACATCAATATGCTGTGTCAGTTGCTCAAACAGACGATGCAATTGCAGCACTGAAACGATAAAGCCACTGTGGGTATAGTCGCCTTCTTGCTCTAAAGCTAACGCTACTAACATGCCAGATTGATCTCGCTCATCCTGCACCAGAGAAATGGGTAAAGAGGCAACAGATTTACCTGATGTTTCTGCTAAATAAAGCGTCTGCTGGCGTCTGAGTTCCGACCCCAAGTCCAAACCCAATGCCGACCGATTTGTTTCTAATGGCACCACGTAGTACACGGGATACAATACATGCGCGAGTCCTTCGCGCTCTATGGGCTGGCCATCAAATGATTTAAAAAACAAATTCTTCAAGCCATCTTTATACGCTTGCTCTATCAATAAATCCCAGTTATCCAAAGTGACTTTAGGTACCCATTCCATGGCTCGAAGTGCGGCATTTTGCCCAAAAAAACTGGTGGTAAAAAGCCGAAACTCTTCACGATTGACGTGTTCGCTCGCTGCATAATAAGATTTGAGTGTCGTCAATTGGTCGTCAATTTGACGAAACTGCTGTTGCAAAAAATAATCAATACTCACCATTTTTTCATCGAGCTTTTGTGAAAGCAGTTCGCGATGAATATTACGAGATAGCGCAAAAATAAAGCTGATCACCGAAAACATGGTGATTGAAGCAATGACAAATCCCCAATCTACCTTTAAAGTCGACCGTTTATTCGGCCTTAAAAACACTAAGAACAGTGGTGTAAAAAACATCGTGCCCACCGAGTCACCAATCCACCAAGATAACCAGATAAATATCAGCGAAGGTATATCCAGTGACGATATTAACAATTGAGTTGCTGTTCCTATCGTTGCGGCAATCAAGCAACACAAGGGCCCAATCACCAATAGAAAATAAAATATGCGTTGGTTATAAAGCTGAGTGAATGGCCACAACCGAAGGTGCTTCACCAATACATCGGCAGTGAGAATTTGTAAGCTTGAGCCACAAGCAATGAATAAAGCCGACAGCCAACTGACCAGCGAATGAAGATTGGTGTCACCAGCAATCAGTAAATTGGCAGAAAAAGACCCCAACAAAACACCAAAAATCGCAACCCGACCCAACACCAATGATAGCGCCAGTCCTATACCGGCAGCAGGCCATATCGCACTGGCGAATCCTGGAGGAATGGCGAACAATAACCCAAACTGCGCAGCTAGAAAATAGCTCACCGCAGCAATGATTATTTTTAATGCATTGGATGACATTGATCGAGCGAAAGCGTCCCCAGTTGGAATCTTGTAAGCATAGACCAGTGTTCGATGTTACGCCTACCTTGGCGAAGAATTCCGTGCCCACTAGATAATGGGTCCAATATCGATATTTAATGATCTCTTTGTCGATAATAGGCACTCATTTTGTCATTTCACTTAATGACGACTCGATTTTAATTAATACGCCTAATCTCGCTGAAGCGCTTCAATAGGATCCAGGCGCGACGCCATCACTGCCGGGTACAACCCAAAACCCACACCGACTAATGCACACACGCCAACCGCCAGGAAGATAGCGAAAACTGAACTAGCAACAGCCCAATCTGCATAAGAGGCAATAATAAATGCCAGTACAAACCCGAGCAAAATACCCAAAACACCGCCAATAGCCGCGATCACAAAACTTTCCGTCACAAACTGAAAGACAATGTCTTTTTTACACGCACCAACCGCTCGCAATAGCCCAATTTCTTTGGTGCGTTCCAGCACCGTTGCTAACATGATATTCATAATGCCAATGCCACCAACCAACAAACTGATACCTGCAACGCAAGACATTACGATAGTAAATATACGTTGCGTTTGTTGCTGTTGCTCCAGCAAGGCGGTAGGGATTGTAATACTGAAATCATCCACCTCAGCATGACGTTGTTTTAATAACTTAGAAACACCTTTCGCCGCTAGATAAATATCGGTTTCTTTTTCTATTCTAACTTTTAGTACATCCACTTCACTTTCAAGCTTTTCCAGCTTCAGTTTTTTTAATGCCGTACTCAATGGAATATAAACTTGATTATTTTCGCCACCTAATTTAATGCCACCAATTTCCTGCTTCTTTAACTTTTTATCCGCGATGACACCTATCACTTCAAACCACAAATGATTAACTTTGATGTACTCTCCAATAGCATCTGATGATGGAAACAGTTGCTTTGCAACGGATGAGCCAAGCACCGCAACTTGAGCATAGTTTAAATTTTCTTCATCATTGAATATACGTCCTTTGGAAAGCTGGGTATTGGAAAGCTCAAAAAAACTGACGGTTCGGGCAGTAACAAGTGCATCGCTTTTCGCAAACTGACTGAATAAAGCGTAGCGCTTGATACGTTTTTCCGCTCCATGCGCCTCAATAAAGGGCAGTACGCTTCGCATCACGTCAAGGTCACGCAGTGAAAGTCCAAAAGACTTCTCTCTTACCTCCTTAAGTTGTTGCTCATCCATTTCTTTATCTTCAATGATAATATTTCTTAACCCCATCGAATCAATGAGTTGTAACGCTTCCTTTTCGGCACCCTCACCGATACTCAGCATCGCAATGACCGCTCCCACACCGAAAATCATGCCTAGCAATGTCAACATGGTGCGCAATTTGTGATGCAGCAATTCCGTTAATACGTCTTTAAGTACATCCATCCACTTCATTACATCACCTTTGGTATCTGTGGAAATATCACTATTTTAGATCCTGGCGTTATCCCAGAGTGAATTAAAGTCAAATCAGAGCCCCGAACACCGGGGGTAACAGCCACTGATTGTCCATTTTCGAGCTGTACAAAATATTCGCCCTTCTGTTCATAAACGGCGCTGCTTGGAACCGACATCGCTCGCTCTTCTTTTGCTAAAATAATACGTGCTTGCAATTGATCGCCAGGCCGCATTTTTTCGGTATCAGTCTGTTCCAAATCCACCAATACTTGAAAATATTTCACTGGATTTTCTCGATCTCGTACTTTTGAAACGGGCTCAACCGTTGCAACCGAACCTCGAAATTTCAGTTTAGGATAAGCGTCTAGATACAGTTCGACGGGCAACCCCGTTTTTAAATTCGCAGATTCATTTTCCAAAACATATATTTTCGCTTGCATAACGGATAAATCCGGCAAAGTTGCAAATTTACGGCCAGGAAAAAGCAGTTGTCCTACTTGCGTTTTCTCGCCACGCCAGTTTTTGTTAAGTACAAATACACCATCATGAGGCGCCTTAATTTCCATTTGATTGAGCGACGTTTGATACATCATCATTTTTGCATCAATTTCACCTTGTTGCAGCTCAAGTAAATCCATTTCTGTCGATGATTTATTTTGGTAGCTGCCCCAACGCCATTGATTATTTTCCAACCTTGCCTGTAAATAGTCCTTATTTTTCATTTTATCGATGATTTCATTCTTAGAAAAAAGCCGTAAATCATTTACGGTGTATTTTTCGGCAATATTCAATTCTTTTTTGATTAATTGATTGTCACTACGAATATCCGTTTCTTCCTTGGTTAAAGTCCCTTTCTTAACGCCTTTTTCTAAGGCAACCTGCTCTTTCTCAAGTTGTTTTTGCTCAGTTTCAAACTGATATTTAGTCGCATCGAGGCGAGCAATCACCTGATCTTTTTGCACTCTTTGATTTTCTTCAACCATCCAGGCCAATTGTTGTGGCTCAAAGACGCCTTGAGGAATAGTAATAGGTGTCGCCGTTTTTGCTTCCAGTTCTCCTTCTGCAGGTATCTCAATACTGACTTGAGCCAATTCGACTTTATACAATAATGACTGTGAATCATTGACTTGCTCACATCCGAGTAACAATGAAAACGCTAAGAGTGCAAGGTATCTCATAACAACACTTTCTCCTTAGCTTTCAATCCGCTCACAACGACTATGTCATTTCCAACAGTAGGTCCTAATTCGACTTTTCTAAGCTCACTGCCAAACATATACTCCACTTTCACATAAGCATTCTGCTCTTTGTATTCAATGGCATGTAACGGAACTTTCATTGCATTTTCGAGGGTATCAGTAAAAATAGTCGTCCTCGCACTCATACCTGGACGCATCAATTCGGCATCCGGTTTATCGATGGATATTTCCGCATCAAAAACAACGGAGGGCATATCTTTGGACTTTGGTCGATACACTTTACCCAAATCAGAAATAACACCGAAAAACTCTCGGTTAGTAATCGCATCGACCTGTATTTTAACTTTTTGACCAATACTCACTTTTTTTGCATCAACTTCGTCTATATCTGCTCTCACAATGATTTTGTCCATTGAAGGAATTTCCATAATACTACGGCCCATCCATACAGTGTCGCCGACAACTGGTTTTTCACCATTGTGATCACCTTTATAAACGATCATACCCGCTTTAGGTGCCTTAATTGTCAATTTACCAATATCCGCTTGCAGTTGGTTGACTTCATTTTCTAAACGTTCATTGTCACTTTTTGCAATTCCAAATTTCGCTTTCGATTCCTTTTCATAATGTTCAATTTGAAACTCAGCCTGTTCCAAATCAAGCTGACTTAGCTGGTAATCGAGCTCCAATTGCTGAGTTTGCGATACGCCATCGAGTTCTTTAGATTGCTTCCACTTACGGTAAGCTTTATCCAAATTCATTTTCTTTTCTGCAAGTGCTAATTTTAATTCCTGCCTTTTCGCATCCGCTGAAAGTTTCTCGTTTTCCAGGTTTTTTTTGGCTTTTTCCCATTCACTTTTCTTTATCATCAAACGCTGCTGTAGCTGACTGGCATCGAAAGACACAATCGGTTGACCGACATCAACTTTCGTTCCTTCAGGAACCATAAAGCTGATTTTGTATTGCCACATATTTTTAACCATTGGCGGATTGATGGTGATAACATCCGAGCTATCAAGCTCACCAAAAGCAGAAATAGAGATAGCGACATTTTCAGGCTCTACTATTTCCCAATTTTGACCTCCATCTGAGCAACCCAATAAACAGAATAAACAAAGAACGCTTAAAAACTTCGCACTCATTCCAGCTCTCCTTCTAGTATTATTTCAACCATTGCACTCATACCTGGTTTTAAATTGTCCTGTTCCCCCTCTAATTCAACACTAACCGGATACCAAGCACCATTTCCCCACTGACTTCTAATTTCTGATTGAGAGCCTATCAATGCAATATGTCCTTGAAGTGGATTCGTCAAATCAGCATCTAAAAATACCTTGACGAGATTGCCTTTTTTCAACTTTGGCCAATCCACTTCATTCACCCAAGCCGTTACTATCAGTTTGCCTCCACCAGAGATTGACGCGACATTCATCGTAGTTTGCACGGTCGTACCTGGTTGAATTTTGGTACCATTCCAAGGATGCTCCGCATAAAATACGGGCCCTTCTAACTCGGCTTTCAACTGCATGCTTTGTAACTGTTCTTTTACCCGAACCAATTGTCGCTCAATGGCTTGTAACTTTAACGCTTGCTTTTCTTTTTCTGCGAGATATGCCTGCTCCTTTAAATTTACCTCGTCATTTGCTCGACTCAGTTCATCTTTAGCTTTTACCCATTCATATTGAAATTGCGCATACTCGTAATCACTGCGGAAACGTTTTGGAATATCGGCTTCGAGTTTCGCTTTTTTCAAATTGACTTCCGCTTTCTTTTTCAAAAACTGCGCATTTATCCATTCTTTTTCTTTTAGAAGTAATGCATCCTGAGCCTGTTGCTCAGTTGACCTTAAAGCGTTTTCCTGTTGCTCAACTTCGGCATCAAGGTTTGAGGTGTCGAAACGCACTACCACATCACCCGGTTTAGCGATAACCCCCTCATCCATCATCCATTTAACTTGAACTCGCCAGCTGTCTGTCCAAGGCGCGGAAAAATATTGTGTTTTGGTGTCCTCTACCGTTCCCGTCAGTAGCATTTTTTGCGAATAACTTACGGATGACATAACAACCAGAAAGATCGATAGAAGTTTAGACATTGTGATCCACCTTAATAACTTTTCCATCTTTCAGTCGCACTGTTTTTTGCGCGTAAGCAGCAATTTCATCTTCGTGTGTAACCATAATTATCGTTTGCCCATTGCTGTGCAGTTCAGTGAACAAATCCATAATTTCTCTGGTTGTCTTACTATCCAGATTGCCGGTGGGTTCATCGGCCAGAATTATCGCAGGTTGATTGATCAGGGCACGAGCAATCGCAACTCTTTGTCGCTGGCCTCCCGATAGCTCGGAAGGCCGGTGGTGCATTCGTTGTGCCAGTCCAACTCTCATTAACAATTGCTTCCCGCGTTGATGATAATCAGCCGGATGACCATGACCGTATCGACAAGGCAGCAATACATTATCGAGTGCCGTTCGACGCGCTTGCAGGTTAAATGACTGAAAGACAAAACCGATTTTTTGATTTCGAATTCGTGCTAGTTCATCGTCATCCAGTTGAGAAACAGCTTCTCCAGCAATGTGATATTCGCCTTCATCCGCTTGAGCTAAACAGCCCAGCACATTCATCAACGTCGATTTCCCTGAGCCAGACGGCCCCATGATGGCAATAAACTCGTTGTTCTTAATGTCGAGGTTTATGTTGTCCAGCGCTTTAAAGCGCATACGTCCCATTGTGTAATATTTTGAAAGGTTGCTGACTTTTATCATGAGTTTTTTAGCGTGATATATTGTTCATTATTAGACCATTAAAAAAGTCTAAACGAACCAGAATCCATTTTGGGGTAAACTATATCAAAATCAGATATTTTTCCATCGAATAAAAAGTTTCAAAATATTTAAGTACTCACAACTCAGTTGCATTCATTTCACAATTCATTGTTTTTCCATTAGCATGAAAAGAAAACTTGACCAATAGGGTTAATTTGTATGCCAACCAATGATATTTGCCACCACCCTTCCCTCATTTCCTTTGAGATCGCTCTCACTAGACTCCTCAGTAAAGTAGAGAAACTTCCTCAACGGGAAAACATATCTTTAACAGGTGCGCTGAATCGGGTATTGGCTGACAATATTACATCACCCATTGCAGTGCCGGGATTTGACAACTCAGCAATGGATGGTTATGCACTACGAGCCTCCGATTTGGATCACACAGACTGTCTAAGATTGGCGGGAAAGTCATTTGCCGGCGAGCCTTATAATAAAACACTAAAATCAGGCGAATGTGTACGTATTATGACCGGCGCCCCAATACCAACAGGGGCTGATTGTGTGGTGATGCAAGAGGAAACTTCGCAGCAACAAACTGCCACAAATGGTGAAACCATAACGTTTATGAACAAGCCAAAGAAAGGTGATCATGTTCGATTGGCCGGAGAAGATATACAACAAGGTGAAGTTCTTTTTAATTCAGGCCACACCGTTAAAGTTGCAGACGTGGGGTTACTCGCTTCGTTAGGATTGGCAGAAGTCGCCGTGTACAAAAAATTGAAAGTTGCGGTGTTTTCTACCGGTAGCGAAATTTGCTTGCCCGGACAACCACTGAAAGCGGGCCAAATTTACGACAGTAATCGCTTTACAATACTTGCATTACTCAGCCGTCTGAACGTTGAAGTAAAAGATCTTGGCGTATTGAAGGACGATAAAAACGCAATTGAGCAAACCTTGCTGGAGGCCGACCAATGGGCAGACGTAGTGATCACATCCGGCGGTGTTTCGGTTGGCGAAGCCGATTATATAAAGCCACTTTTAAATAAATTGGGCAACTTAGAACTATGGAAAATTGCGATAAAACCTGGCAAACCATTCGCTTACGGAAAACTAAAACGCGCACATTTTATTGGCTTGCCCGGTAATCCGGTATCCGCTCTGGTTACGTTGTATCAACTCGCAGTGCCTGTGCTTCGTAAAATGCAAGGCGCAGAAGTGATAGAACCGTTGCAAATGAAAGCGCTTTGTTTATCGCCCATTAAGAAAGCACCGGGTAGAAAAGATTATCAAAGGGGCATCCTTTCCACAAACAAGCAGGGTGACTTATGTGTGGCGAGTACCGGAGCTCAAGGCTCAGGCGTCTTATCGTCAATGAGCCAAGCCAATTGCTATATTGTATTAGCCGCAGAACAAAGCTCGGTTTCCAAAGGCGAAACCGTTCTAGTTGAGCCCTTTTCCGAATTACTCCGTTAATCACAAAGCGATTTCAATCGACCACTTTTGTTTCAGATTGCTTTACAGGCAATAGGATACGAAAACACGTACCTACACCTAATTTTGATTCGGCAGACAGCTGACCACCATGTTTCTCAATTATTGAATAAGATAACGAAAGGCCCAAGCCTGTTCCTTTACCAACAGGCTTCGTTGTAAAAAATGGATTAAAAATTTTCTTTAAATGCTCTGGCGCAATACCTTTTCCGGTATCCTCTATTTCAATTATTACATTATCGTCATTGTAATTTTTCGCTCGTATTGTTATTTTACCTCTGTCTTCGATTGCATGACTGGCATTAACCAACAAGTTCATAACCACCTGATTAATCTGTGAAGGAACGCATTCAACTTGTGGGATATCTTCATATTCCTTGATAATTTCTGCTTTATATTTCAACTCGTTATGAACAATATTTAATGTACTCTCAATCCCTTTAATCAAGTCAGAGTACTGCCATTCGGCTTCATCGACATGCGAGAAGTCTTTAAGGTCTTTAACGATTTGTTTAACACGAACAACACCCTCCTTAGACTCATGTATCAACTCATGTACATCTTCCTTAATATAATCAAAATCAATTTCGCTTTTTGTATTCCTTATTTTTTCTAAAAGCACTTCATCGTCCTTTATCTTTTTTTCAACTTCACAATAAACATCAATTAACTTAAACAGATCCGTAATATAGTTCTCCAAGGAATTTATGTTAGCATTCACATAGCCCACTGGATTATTAATCTCATGTGCGACCCCTGCTGCCAACTGTCCAATCGAGGCCATCTTTTCTTGTTGCAAAAGCTGATCTTGAGTCTCTGTAAGCTTTGCTATAAGCTTTTCTTGCTCAACCTTTTCTTTTTGCAGCATTTTATTCTTCTTCTTTATTGCCCTAATAAAATAATCTTTTTCGATTATTCTTTCTATCCCTTCCGCAAACAATGAAGCTACCAACTCTTCATTTTTATCAAACTGTTTTGATTGTCTCCCCACACATAGCACAAGATGGAGTTTGCCTCCGGTATACAATGGAAATAGAAGAATTTCGACATTACCGGTCCTTTCAAGAATACTTTCATTTAAATCATTTATTTTTACTGCTTTTCGAGATTCAAATATTTCTATATCGGAATTCTCAGACAAATACGATTTCATTAACTCAACATACTTTATGTCTTCGCTATCTTCATAAAACTCTTGCTTAATTTCGTTGTCATTCCACCTAAAAGCAACTGCATTCTGTGCACCAACCAACACTTTCAATTGAAATAAAGCAGGCTTATATATTGCATCAATTTCCTTTTCACTCTCTTGTGAACTTCCCATTTCATTGAGCCAAGCAAGTGACTCCAACCAAATACTTTCTCGCTTATGATGATTCCTTAGTTTTTGTTGAATTGTCTCTCCTTGCACAGAGGTATGAATTACCGTTGCCATAATTTCAAGTAAACTTGCAATACTTTCTACGGCACTAAATTCAACATCGCTGTACACCCCATCTTTTTCATTACGCATCAAAATAAATACGAGCGACGCTTGATCCGCGGTTTCCAAAATCAAAAATGCTCCATCTAAAAATGTTTCGTTACAATTCATATTTTTTGAAACTGATAAAAGTGTTGACTCATCCATTCGCGTACACGTGTATTGCTGGTATAACAACGGTAAATCGTTAATAAAATCTTCAAGTTTTGCACTCCAGTGTTTCTCTGTATCGTACAAACTAAGAACATCATTCCGGTTATTCACAAGAACTGCAATATAGCTCGAGCCCGTGTGCTTCATAAGCAGCTCTAAAAAAGACGCGCTGTTTTCATTAAAAGTAGGCGATGAAAAATAACTTTTAGACTTCTCGTAAAAGTGTAAAACCTCTGGCCAACTCAGCAGTGTTTTCTGGATGTTATAGTCTTTCATTGCCATCAATTCTCATTAACGAATAATATTACGTAGCGAGCATGACGTGTCATTATGCTTTCCTCAAACATTCTTTAAAACCTTTAGGAGTTTCTTTGCGCTCCTAAAATACGAATAACTTCATCGAAAGAAGTCAGCCCTAAACCCACCTTAATTGCAGCATCATTAATTAGGGTTTTCATACCTTGATGCTCAACGATTTTGGACAACCCGAGTATACCCGTTTGTTCGGCAATAGCTTCACGCATACTGTCATCTGGAACGAGTACTTCATAAATCCCAATCCGACCATCAAAGCCTGTATTATTGCAATACTCACAGCCGCTACTGGTATAAAACTCCATTTCGCTCCTTTCGAAATTCTCACCCATCAACTTAATTTTGTCTTCCGAAGGCTTATGCGGAGCGCGACATTTTTGGCATATTTTTCGAACTAATCTTTGCGCAACGATGGCCTCCAAAGCAGAAGCCACAACGTAGGGTCTAAGATTTAAATCGAAAAGACGTGCTAATGTTGCTAACGCTGAGTTAGTATGCAGTGTAGAGTAGACGACATGTCCGGTGAGTGCAGCTTGAAACGCAACCTCTGCGGTCTCTTGATCGCGAATTTCTCCTAGCAAAATCACATCCGGATCTTGACGTAAGACCGCTCTTAAAATAGTTGCAAAAGAGACGCCTGTTTTTTCATTCACCATGACCTGGCCTGCTCGGTCCATATAATATTCAACAGGATCTTCAATCGTCACATAGTTTTTATCTTTACTCGCATTGCTTTTCAACATTGAATATAAGGTCGTTGTCTTACCCGACCCAGTTGGCCCTGTTGCTAAAATGATTCCTTGTGGTTTACTGTTTATATAGGTTAGCGCTCTTAATTGCTCATCGTTAAACCCTAATTCTTTAAGTGGAATCGTTTCTGAATTACGATCCAAAATACGCATGACTATTTTTTCACCGTTAATGGTCGGCATTGTGGACAATCGCAAATCCACAATGCGCAATGGTGACTTCACCGTTATTCGTCCATCTTGTGGTCTACGGCGTTCCGTTATATCGAGCTCCGCCATTACCTTAATGCGCGAAACCAAAGACATGTGATACTCCAATGGGATCTGAATTTTGTCGTAAAGCACACCATCAATTCGGAACCGTACCAATACACTCGATGCTGTCGGTTGAATGTGAATATCACTGGCTTTTAATCGAATGGCTTCTAATATGATCGCATTAGTAAGACGTATCGCTGGAGGTTCAGAAGTGCCACGAAGTAAATCTTCAATTTCGACGTTATCGTCTTCTTCTATAATAATTTCAATCGAATCTAATGGCTCACCTACAGCGACTATAGATGATAAATCTTCAATAGACTCTTCTTCACCAAATAACTGATTGAGCTTTTGCTCGATTTCCGCCACATTCGCCATTACCGGTTCAAACTCAAGCCCACTACTGAATTTAAGGTCGTCCAACATGCCTTCATCAAGTGGGTCAGCCATACATAAAGTCACACGCTTTCCACGTTGTTTTACCGGTAGTACTAATTGTTGACGGCAAAACTTTTTCGGAATCAAGCTGGCAATAGCTGGATGTATTTGATACTCATTCAAAAGTACTGGCTCGATAAAGAATTCTTTCTCGAGTATCTTTCTGATTTGCTTTTCTTGAACCCACCCTTTTTGCAACAAAAGCTTAATTGGCGGTAACTTATTCACCATCTGCTCTTTAATGAGTTGCTGAACTTGCAAGTCGGTTATTAACTTTTTCTTATTCAAAACAATAGCTAGCTGGCTTCTATTCTTCGCTGCCATTTTTGATAGCTTTGATAAATCTTTTTGTGCTTTTTTATTTTCCTCAGTTAACTGCGCATTTTTCTTTTTTAGCTCCAATTGCTCTAAAGCAAGTGCGACAGTCACTCGAAGATCATTGTCTTCCCAGGGTTTCAAAATAAATTTATAAACAGCTCCTTCATTAATAGCCGTCATCACTGCTTGAGTATCCGCATGCCCGGTAAGCATTATGCGCATAGTATCAGGATAAAGCTCTTTTATCTCACGCAAAAATTCAGCACCGTTTTTTCGTGGCATCATAAAGTCAGATATGACCAAGTGATAATTATTTTTTTCAAATAACACTAATGCTTGTTCTGCACTTTCGGAGGTGTCAATTTGGTAGTTTTCTTTTCGAAATACCCGTTGAAGTGCTTTTAGAATGGCCGGCTCATCATCGACAAACAATAACCGATAAGGCGATTGACTGATCGTTGCTTTATCAATCTTTTCTGGCGCTTTTTCTCCGGTAAAGAGATGTGAATAATCGGTCATGATTATTCTAATTCCACTAAAGTTACAATCACACGAGTTCCCTTTCCGGGTTCCGACTCCAGTAAAATATCACCACCATGTGCATGAGCAATATCACGGGCAACGGTCAATCCCAACCCGGTACCTTGACCAACATCGTGACTTGTGTAAAAAGGATTAAACGCTTTTTGAAGCACATCCGAACTCATACCACATCCATTATCAATTACTTCCAGTTGCACTATGTTTTTCTCTTCCGAAACGCTTAGAGCTTTCGCTTTGACTTGGATAACGCCGTTTTCAGCAACCGCATCAGCGGCATTTTGCAATAAATTCAGAATCATCTGATTGATATAACCCAACTTGCAAATAAGGGTCAGTTCTGGATCCGTATCAATAATAACGTCAATCTGTTTTTGGTGCATACTGCTAAATATTCGTACCACTCGCTCTAGAGCATCTTTAATATTCGCTTTATGGTGCTCTGTGTAATCGATATCGGAATAGGCTTTTAAATCAGCAACAATAGACGTTACTCGCACTGCACCACTTATCGATTCATCGATTAATACAGGAAAGTCAGATAAAATTTCTTCGATATCCTCTGATTTATCCGCTTTTGGTAGCTTAAGGTACCAATGGTTAAACTCTTCAATATATTGCTTTGCAGTGGAAAGGTTACTGTTAATAAACCCGATTGGATTATTCACCTCATGCGCCACTCCCGAGGCCAGCTGGCCGACCGCGGCCATTTTTTCCGCTTCAAATAATTTACGCTGTGTGGACTCAATGGTTGACACCTGTTCAGCAACTTTTAGTTCTAACTGTTCCGATAGCTCACGATATTTCTGCTCCGAGTGTTGTAACTGCGCATGTTTTTCCTGTAATGCCTTGTAGTCCGCTTTAATGGCTTTTAAATGCATATCGGATGCCATCAGGTAACGCCATTGTGACTGTGTAAGCATCAATAAAAAACCTTGAATGCCTTTTGCTACACTCAGTTCAATATTTTGATAAAAATTCAAATAGCCAATGACTTCTAATTCAGGTGAAATGGGTAACGATAACTGAGGTTGTTGCTCATAGGACTTACCGGCGAGTAACTCACCTTCATTATTGAATAGGGCGACTTGTTGAACACCCATTCGCTCTAGCACTTGTAAAATAGCCTGTAATAATCGCGGAGAAAACAACTGCGTAAGTGACATATCACTGTCAAAATCAACATTTTCAATATGAATTTGTTCAATTTCATTGGGCATACTCAGTCCCTACCTAATGTCCGTTGAAGAAACTCATCTTCCGAAAGGCTATGTTGGCAATGCAGATCAAATTCTTCGTTCAGTTGTCGATACACCTGCTGTAACAAACACTCAAAGGTTTCCAGTACACCTTCATTGTTTATGGCCGAAGCGTACATTAGTTGCCAAGGTGTTTGACTCCAGCGCTCTATCAACTCTTGTTCCGAAACGATATTAGGTAAATCGCGTTTGTTAAACTGAATCACCAAAGGCAAACAAGCGAAATCCAACCCTACTTTCTCTGCGTTTTGAGATAGATTTTGAAACGATTCAGCATTGTTTTGTGATTGACTGACTTGTGAATCGGCTACGAAAATCACGCCATCAGCTCGTGACAATAACGCTTTTCGTGTACTGTCATGCGCAACCTGTCCAGGTACTGTATAAAGCTTTAGTTTAATCAACATTCCACTTGCTGTGGTAATACCTAACGGTAACAAATCGAAGAAAAGGGTTCTATCGTTTTGCGTTTCAAGAATTTGCATATCACCTTTTAAATCGGGCTGAAGCAAATTGTGTAAACTGATAACATTAGTGGTTTTACCACTGAGAGCCGGGCCGTAAAATACTAATTTTACTGTGCAGCTTTTCTTGAGCTCGTTCCACTCTGCCATGATTAATTTGCGTTCCATTTAAGAATCAATTTACGACCCTCCACACGGCATGAGTACAACAAAATACCCTCGAACGCCGCCTTGATCGTCCAATTTGGAAATATAAGCATGGTATTCAATATTATTTATCTCAATGATCTTTTCAATTTTATCCTTATCGCTATCAAATGTATCGAGTAGAGATTTTGGCAAAACTTGCTCCGCAGTAAATCCAATAATACCTGCCGCATCGATAGCTAAGTATTGTATGACCAGTTGATTATAAAATGTTACCGTTCGGCCTCCATCAATAAACAACAAGCCAACGGGAATGTGTTCGAAAATTTGTTGCGTCATTTCTAACGCTCTAGTACGAATCGTAATTAATGTCTCTCTTTCTTTTGCAGCTTTCGTTAAAGCCTCGTTTGCTGCGGCTAGATTCTCATTTGCTTTCACAACTTTGTTGTTCAACAAATCATTTTCTGAGCGAAGCTCATACAGTTCGAAGGCTTCTTTTATATTTTTTCGGAGTAGCTCATCATCCCAAGGTTTCGTTAGAAATTTAAAAATAGCACCTCGATTGATTGCATCAGTAATCGACTCCAAATCGGTGTAACCGCTTAGCACAATACGAACCGAATCAGGGCACAGCTCTTTGGCTTGCATTAAAAACTCAGTACCACTCATGTTCGGCATACGCTGATCGGACAATATGACGCCCACTTGGTGTTGTTTCAGGAGCTCCAGTCCTTCAGCGCCGCTATTGGCCGTTAATATATTGTATTTATCGCGACGAAACACTCGCTTTAATGCTCGGACTATATTGTCTTCATCATCAACCAGCAAAATCGTCCGATCTTGTTCTGTCACCACAAAGTAATCCCTTAGTCGATAAAGCACTAGTTAAAACTATAGACTTTTTTTAAGCGGCAACAACTTCGAAGTTTCGCTAACAGAACATTTAAACCAAACATCTCAATAAGTGATATTGTACATCAATGAATAACCTAAATTGACTTATCTTGTGATATGAAAATTCACGCAATTGAGCGAATATTTCAATACAGGCACGGCTCGATGATATTTGCAAAAAAGTGGAATTGAATCATACTGATTACATCAAGATCATCTGGGTTTTTACGGACTTATGTTAAATCATCAGGAGTCATTCGAGCACCAAGTCTCTCTTTCAACATTGGCATTATCTCAAATTGCCAATAAAGAAGCAGGGATGTTCAATAACACACCTGCTGAAGATGCGTTATCAGCCTTATCACAGTTGTACCTGACCAAGGTCGATCTTGATAAAGTTTACCATCAAATTCTTTACTCTCTGGACAGGGTGGTTAGTGGCGCAGAAATTGAAGTTTTGGTTTTTTCCAGCGACAATATCATCGTTCCTATTAAAACTCCCGATCCTAAACAAATCGACTTCGACCCAAGCTTTAGCAACTTACCCATATTCAGTCAAATACTGAGCCGCTATGCAAAAAATAAACGAACACTGATTAAGTTTGACCGTGATGAATTAATGTATTTATTCCCAAACATAGAGCAAAAAGAATTTCATTATCCTGGACAATGGTTGTTTATACCCTTTGATCCTGCAAAGCTTGAAGGCGGGATCTCGATTCAGCTGACTGACGCGCATCCACAAGAAATATCACACAGTGAACTCAACGCAATCATATTTATGACACTCCATATCGGCAACATCTTGTCCATTCACTTTTTGAGAGAACATATTTATGAAGATGCAATAAATGAAAGCTTTAAATACGAATACTCTATGAAACAAGAGGATGAAAGCCAAACTGCAAAATCGACCGAAGACCTCTTAACGAAAAGCACTTCCCCCTCTCAGAACCAAGAAATGTTTAAGGACCTGGTTTTAGCGGAAAATAAAATTGATCGACTAAGAGAAGAAAATAAAGTACTTCAGCGAGATGCAGATATTAAATCAGCGCTTTTCGACTTGTCACAATTATATACATTTAAAGAAGGAGAGCAGGAGCTCTTTAACATTATTTTTAGTATCGTATCCGGCCTAATTCCTGTTGATAACTTTTATATTGCTATTCTTGATGACGATATGGTAAGTATTCCTTTTATCGTTGATGTAAAAGACGACTTTAAACCTCACAAATTACATGAATGCACAACACCTGAGATAGCAACAGGGCTCACAGGATACGCCTTAAAAGAAAATTGCTCATTATCCTTTTTAATGCCTGAAATTAAAGAGTTAGAAGCTAGAAAAAAATTAAAGGTCGTAGGCACTGTGCCACATCAGTGGTGCTTCATGCCATTTAGAACTAATAAATTAATAGGCGGTATATCGGTTCAAAGCTACGATAAGGAAAAACAGTTTAATACCAGTGATATCTCTGTACTTAATTTTTTTAGCATGCATATTGGAAATCTACTGTCATTACGGTTTGCCAGAAAAGAGATAGAGAACCAATATGAGGAATTAAAAAAGACACAAGTCCAACTGGTACAATCAGAAAAAATGGCTTCCATTGGACAGTTGGCTGCAGGTGTTGCGCATGAAATTAACAACCCCATTGGATATGTGAATAGCAACTTAGTTTCTTTACGCAATTACCTTTCTGATATTTTAGAGTATTTACATAAACTAGAAGAAGTCAATCAAGAAGCCTCTAAAATCTCTAATGGTACATTAAAAGAACAGTTTAGAGAGCTTGAGAAACTTAAAGATGATCTGGAAGTCGATTATCTTAAAGAAGACATTGACGAGCTGATTAAAGAATCCGTTTTTGGAATGGAGAAAGTACGTGATATTGTACAAAGCCTGAAGAATTTTTCTCGCGTAGACCAGGAAGAAGATGCTAATAAAGCGAATTTAAACGAGTGTATTGAGCAAACCTTAAAGATCGTATGGAATGATTTAAAGTATAAGTGCGAAGTCAATAAAAACTTAGGTGAAATTCCGGATATTTATTGCTATCCCGGACAAATCAATCAAGTCATTATGAACCTGCTAGTGAACGCAGGTCACGCCATAGAAGATAAAGGTGTAATCGACATAACAACCACTCAAGAAAATGACGACATCTTTATAAAAATCAAAGATTCTGGAAAAGGCATTCCTGAAGAAAATATTCCTCATTTATTTGAGCCCTTTTTTACTACGAAACCCATTGGACAAGGCACTGGACTAGGGTTATCAATTTCCTATGGCATTATTCAAAAGCATAAAGGTGAAATCATAGTTAACAGCAAAATTGGAGAAGGTACAGAGTTTACCATTCGATTACCCATTAATGCGATAGAGAATACTGAAGACAATATAATCGAAGATACGATGGGTAGGCGATGATGGGAACAACAACGAGTTCTCCCTTAAAAAAGTCAATCACGTTAAAAAGAAATTAAGCAGGTTGAAATATGACGAATATAGTTGAACAAGCATTAAAGTTTCCTCCGCCTAAGTACACCGTGCAAGAAGCACTCGCTAAAGTGACTGAATTAGACACTTCAATAGAAGAAATAGCAAACCTTGTAGGCTCCGATGCGCTACTGACTACAACAATTTTAAAACTAGCCAACTCTCCCTTTTATGGTGTTTCTAAACAGGTCAGCTCAATTTCAGATGCTTGTATTTTATTAGGACGATTTTCTTTAAGGAATGTCATATTAACATTAACAATGTACGACAAGGTGCAGCTCGTTGAAAACACCATCATCGATCGTGACGCAATTTGGCACCACTCTTTGTCGACAGGCTGCATTGCAAGACATATTGCAAAAGTGAGCAATGAGAATGGAGAGACAGCCTTAACGGCCGGGTTACTGCATAAGCTGGGAAAAATTATTCTGGTATGGTCGGACCCTGAACGCTACAGACAAGTCGTGGAATTCCAAGAAAAGTTTGCAGAACACGATTTTGTTGCTGAACAACGGCTTTTGAATCACAATCATGCCGAAATAGGGTCTAAAGTTTTAGCGTCATGGCATGTGCCTGAAGATATTGTGAACGCCATTAAACTGTATCCACAACAATACGAGCACCCCACAAATAAACTGTCTTCTATAATAGCGGCAGCATGCGCTCTTGACTCTTTACTCACTCTTGAAAAACTCGACTTTGACGTCGAGTGCAAAGTACCTCAACCGATTAACGATGTTTTAAACATCGATTCAGAGCAGCTAACGTCAATTTTAAAAGATGCTAGCGAAGATTTCAGACAGTTTAAAATTTAGGTCATCGGGTAAGCTATGGACAAAGAAAAAAAATATCAAGCACATATCCTTTGCGTAGACGATGAAAGAAATATATTGTCTGCTCTCCGGCGAACACTGCGCTCAACTGGACATACGGTTCATCTCGCAGAAGGTGGTTTAGAAGGGCTCGAAATCTTAGAGCAACACCCTATCAATCTGGTTATTTCGGATATGCGTATGCCAAACATGGACGGTGCTGAGTTTCTTAAACACGTAGAAGCGAAATGGCCTCAAGTCGCTCGCATTCTGCTCACCGGTTTTTCAGATCTTGACTCCACAATAAAAGCTGTGAACGAAGGAAAAATCAACAGCTATATGAGCAAACCTTGGGATGACAATGAACTGCGAATGAAAGTGGACAGTTTGCTCAGGCTGAATTTTCTTGAGCAAGAGCGCAAACGTCTGTTGGGTATTACCCATCAACAAAATAAAAAACTGGTCGCTTTAAATAAAACGTTAGAAGATAAAGTTCAGGCCCGCACAGCTGAATTAAAACAAACGGCGGATATGTTAGATACGGCCTATAACGAGCTTACCACCAGTTACGAAGCAGTCGTTAAGGTGCTTTCTAACTTAATCATGTCCAGAAGGAGAAAAATACAATCACAATTTTCTGAACTCTCACAACTGGCTCAAGATTTTGCAAAACAAGTCAATAATGATGAGTATTTCATCAAACAAGTCTACTTTTCCTCGCTACTGTTTGAACTTGGCAAGCAAGGCATGTCGGATCAAATGTTAAAAACGCCTATCAATCATCTAAGCGCACAGCAACTCAACGAGTACCAACAATACCCGGCAATGGGCGAAGCCGCGCTTATGAGCATTCCAACCTTATCAGACACAGGACGTGTCATTCGAAACCACTGTGAACATTTTGATGGTTCGGGCTTCCCCGATCAACTGGCCGAGCAAGCCATTCCGCTTGGCGCACGCGTTTTGGCTATCGTCATTCATTTTTACTTCTACCAATGGGGATTTATTGACGGCGAAAAGCACACCCAAGAAGAAGCCCAATCCTATTTAAAAAGCTTGTCTGAGAAACAATTTGATCCGACTTTATTAGAGCAATTTTTTAATCTGCGTCAATTTGAGTCTAAGTCACCAATCGTTGACGAAAAACAAATTAAAAGCATTCACTTATTACCCGGTATGGTACTCACACGTGACTGCATTAATGAGAAAGGTTTACTTTTACTGACCAAAGGTACTCAACTGAATGAGTTAACCATTAAAAAATTAATTGAGTTTGAAAAGTTCCATAACTCAACTATAACAATATATGTAAATGCGGCGACTTGTTGAGGAAGCCAATGACAAAAATTCTGGTATGTGATGATGACGAATTTGTGCTTTCTGCTTTTTGCAGGACTTTGCGCAAATTTGACTGGGAATTAGATCCCTATTCTGATCCGGTAAAAGCCCTAGAGGCGACCGAAAAGCATCGTTACAACCTGTTGATTTCCGACTATATGATGCCACAAATGAGCGGGATAGATTTTCTAGAGCGAGCGCGCGGCAATGTACCCGATGCACTTTTAATCATCATGAGCGCGAATATCGATTTAAAAGGACTTACCGATGCACTCAACCGTGCAAATGTGCATCGCTTTATTCCAAAGCCTTGGGATGATCTGCTATTAGCTCGCATGATTACGGAAGCCGTCATTCACCAAAATTTACTGTATGAAAACAAAAAGCTGGCTAACGAAATTCGTCGTCAAAAGCATGTGATTGATAAGCAAACCCTTGAGCTACAGCGCCTGGAAAAAGAAAGCCCGGGTATCACTCAGGTAGAGTTTGATGACGACGGCGCAATTGTTCTTGATGATACGGATTAGTCAAAGTTCTAAGTTCTAAGTTCTAAGTTCTAAGTTCTAAAAAGGATAGTCTTCAGTTACCGCGTATCAGCTTGTTCTTAATGCTGAGTACTTCAATCCTCCACTTTCGACTATATTCAAAATTGATCTAAAATCTGCCATTTCAACAGGTAGGATGTTTCACTCTATCTTTTTTATACAATATGCAAGATAATACGCGCCATTTTTAAACACCCTTATTTGATGACAGCCAGCGTAATATCAGGAGACTGGTCCTATGTTTAAAGCAAGCAAAGTACTCAACGACTCGCCTAAATCGATGGCCGAGTTGTGGCAAGCGATTACCCACAATTACACGGTGGAAGAAAACGCCTACTTGGAAGAATTGTTAGCCATTGCGTCCCCGAGCGATACCGAGATTCGATCCATCACCAGCAAAGCTTCAGCGCTCGTCGCGGAAGTGCGTAAAACGCACGATGCCAAAGATGGTATCGAAGCTTTTCTGCAACAGTACAGCTTGAGCACCAAAGAGGGTGTGATTTTGATGTGTTTGGCCGAAGCATTATTACGTATTCCCGATGCTGAAGTGGCTAACAACCTGATCAAAGACAAAATTGAAGCCGCCGAATGGAAAAAACACTTAGGACAAAGTGAATCCTGGCTCGTCAACAGTGCCACTTGGGGTTTAATGCTCACCGGCAGTATTGTCAGTTTCAAGAAAGATCCCATTAATGAAGATAAGCCGACCAATATGCTCAAACAATTGGTTAATCGATGTGGCGAACCGGTGATCCGCCAGGCAATGAATCAAGCGATGAAATTGATGGGCAAACAATTTGTCCTGGGTCGCAGTATTTCGGAGGCGTTAAAACGAGGCGCCAAGTCAGTAGAAAAAGGTTACACCCACTCTTTTGATATGCTTGGCGAAGCCGCGTTTACCATGACCGACGCACGCCGTTATTTCGACGCCTACAGCTCGGCCATTCAAGCCATTGGCAACGCACCTAAATCCGATAAAGTGCAACCGCCTTCCATTTCCATCAAACTCAGCGCACTCCATCCACGTTACGAACACGGACAAAAAGACCGCGTTATGAGCGAAATGTACGAGTCCGTTTGTACCCTCGCCCAACAGGCAAAGCAGCTCGGTGTTGCCATTACGATTGACGCCGAAGAAATGGATCGACTGGAACTCAGTCTCGAACTGTTCGAAAAAATTTACCGCTCTGAAGTCTGTAACAACTGGGAAGGTTTTGGCTTGGTGGTCCAGGCTTATTCCAAACGAGCTATGCCAGTGCTCTGCTGGCTTAATAGCTTGTCGAGAGAAGTCGGTCGCCGTATTCCTTTGCGGCTGGTCAAAGGCGCTTACTGGGATTCCGAAATCAAGTGGTGTCAACAAGCGGGCATTGAAGCTTACCCAGTTTACACCCGTAAAGCGGCGACAGACGTTTCCTATTTAGCGTGTGCCCGTTATATTTTGAGTACCGAAGGCAGCTTTTACCCACAGTTTGCCACCCATAATGCACAAACCGTGATGAATATTTTGCATTGGGCGGGAGAGCGTCGTGATTTCGAATTTCAACGCCTACACGGAATGGGCGAGCAGCTTTACAACCTGGTGCTGGAACAAAACCCAGGGATCAATGTCCGAATTTATGCCCCTGTTGGTGAGCACAAGGATTTGTTGCCCTATCTGGTAAGACGCTTACTGGAAAATGGCGCTAATACATCCTTTGTTCATCGACTGGTGGACGAAGACACTCCTATCGCTGATTTGGTGACTCATCCGTGCGTCACTTTACGTCAATACCACTCTTTAGCCAACGACCGCATTCCTTTACCCCCCCACATGTACGGTGTAGGTCGTATTAATTCCGAGGGCACTAACTTGCATATCGAAAGTCACATTCAACCCTTTTTGGAAGGCGTTTATTCCTTTAACGACACACAGTGGCATGCCACACCGATTATTGGCGGAAAAGCGACGAACGGCGACAAACAGGATGTACGCTGCCCGTACAATACTGAGAAAAAGGTGGGGACTACCATCAATGCAACGAAAGACGACGCCGAACGTGCGATTGAAATTGCACAAAAAGCCCAACCTGGCTGGAACCGTAAGGGTGCAGAGTATCGCGCATCCTTGTTAGAAAAAGTGGCTGACTTGATGGAAGCCAAAAAACACGAATTGATAGCGCTGTGCAGTCATGAAGCCGGTAAAACGCTGCAAGATGGCATCGATGAAGTACGCGAAGCGGTCGACTTCTGTCGGTACTACGCCATGAAAGCTCGCGAAGACTTTAGCCGTACTTTGGTACTACCGGGCCCCACAGGTGAAAGCAACGAAATCTATTTACAGGGCCGTGGCGTATTCGCCTGCATCAGTCCCTGGAACTTCCCGCTGGCTATTTTTGCCGGACAAGTTACTGCGGCTCTCGCGGCCGGTAATTCGGTTGTCTGCAAACCCGCCGGGCAAACCACATTAATTGCGCATCGCGCCGTGCAACTGATGCATGAAGCAGGCATTCCCGGAGATGTCCTACATTTTGTACCCGGCAAAGGCTCCGTGATCGGTAACCTTTTCTCCACCGACCCGCGCGTCGCTGGTGTCGCTTTTACCGGCTCCACCAACACAGCGGTTGGTATTAACCAGGCCTTGGCCTCGCGCGAAAACAGCCCGATATCCCCATTAATCGCCGAGACCGGTGGTCAGAATGCCATGATCGTCGACTCCTCCGCGCTGCCTGAGCAAATTGTTGAAGATGTGATCCATTCTGCCTTCACGTCCGCCGGTCAACGTTGTTCGGCATTACGCGTGTTGTATTTACAGGAAGAAATCGCACCCCGCGTACTGGAAATTCTGGAAGGAGCTATGGCAGAGCTGGTACTGGGCGATCCTACTCAGCTGAAAACCGATATAGGTCCAGTCATTGATGCAGCCGCCAAAGCGGAACTGGAAGGCCACATTCACGACTTGAAACAATCCGGAAAGCTTATTGCGGAAGCGAACCTGCCACAAAACGCCAATGGCCATTTTGTCGCTCCGGTAGCATTCCGAATTGAGCACATCAACGATTTATCACAAGAATGGTTTGGCCCGGTATTGCATGTGATCACTTACAAATCAAAAGATTTAGACCAGGTGATCGACAGTATCAACGCTTACGGTTATGGATTAACGTTAGGTATTCACTCACGCAATGAGACGACCGCGAAATACATCGATCAGCGTGTTAAAGTGGGCAACGTTTATATCAACCGCAATATGATCGGGGCAGTCGTCGGTGTACAGCCTTTTGGTGGTCAGGGACTTTCCGGTACTGGCCCGAAAGCCGGAGGCCCTCGCTACCTGCACCGCTTTGCAACCGAGCGCACACGTACGAATAACACAGCGGCCATTGGTGGTAATGCAACGTTATTATCACTGGGCGACGGATAAATTTAATCAATACTCATAAGGGAGCCAAAAGGCTCCCAATGTTCGGTCAAGCGTCCAAACGCACTGTTTTCTAGCTATCGTTGCCGATAGCTATCAAATCCCTCTTGTATCATCTGAAACAACTGCTCATTGTTCCACGGTTTGGACAGATATTTAAAAATCGCGCCTTCATTAATTGCCTGTGACAAAGAGTCGACCTCCGTCTGCCCAGAGAGCATGATACGCACTACCTCCGGATACAATGCTTTAACACGTCTTAGCAAATCAATACCGGTTATTCCCGGCATATGGGTGTCGGAAACAATTACCTCAACAGGATACAAAGCCAACAGTTCCAACGCTTCATGACCACTACTGGCCGTCAACACGCGATAGTCACACTTACGAAGCGCTCGTTGTAATGCTTTTAAAACCGGCACTTCATCATCCACGATTAACAACGTTCTTATGGATTGGTTAGAGTCGTGTGGTTTAGGCAACAGTCGAGGTGATTGTACAAACTGCAACATATCCTGAGAAGCTAGGGGGCGACTCAAAAAATACCCCTGAAGCATATCGCAACAATGTTTTCGAATAAACGCCAGTTGAGCTTCTGTTTCGACGCCTTCGGCCACCGTTCGCATTCCCAGCGAGTGCGCCATTGCAATAATAGCGCGTACCAACGATGCATCACTGACACTTTGAGTAATATCCATAATAAAAGCTCGATCGATTTTCACTTCATCGATCGGAAAACGTTTTAAATACGACAAACTCGAATAGCCAGTTCCAAAATCATCCAACGATAACCAGGCGCCAATATCCTTTAATGCGCTCAACTCTTTAATCATTTTGTCGGAGTCTTCCATCAACAAACTTTCGGTTAATTCCAGCGTTAACAATTCAGCGGGCAAACCACTGCTTTCAAGTACAGTGTTAACCAGAGCCTGTATATTCTGTGATTGAAATTGTCGAACGGAAAGATTTACAGCCACCGATAATCTTTGACTTGAGTATTTATTCCAGATTAATGCCTGCTCACAAGCTCGATTTAATACCCACTCTCCTATTGGTAAAATGAGTCCAATTTCTTCAGCTAACGGAATAAATTTATCTGGAGTTACAATATTTCCCCCATTTTGTCGCCAACGCAGTAATGCTTCTGCTCCGCAAATATAGCCATCTTTTATATTCGCTTTGGGTTGAAAATACACTTCGAACTCATCCCTTTTCAAGGCTTTGCGCAAAGCACTCTCCATATTAAATCGTAATTGCGCTCTTTCTTCCATTTCCTGTTCAAACACACGAAAACAATTGCCACCTTTTAACTTTGCCTGGTGGCGTGCAATGTCAGCATTTTTTAACAATCGTGAAATCTTACGACCATCTCTTGAGAAAAGTGCAACACCCAAGCTCGCAGTGGTTTGTATCGCCTCGAGCTTTGGCCTAGCAACGTCACGAAGAATGAATGGTTCCTTAAAAATCCCCAGTAATTTATTGGCTAACATGAACACATCATTTTGTGTTTCTATATTTTGAAAAAAAATGACAAACTCATCATTTCCAAATCGCGCCACTCGATCGTCATCACGAATATGTGAAACCACTCGAGACGAAAGCGCTTTTAAAAATTCATCACCCACTTCGTGACCATAGCTTTCGTTAATCAATTTAAAGCGATCAATATCCAATATCATTAAAACATGAATAATATTGGTATCCACTGTCTGATTTAAGATAATGGATACTTCTCGTTCAAATTGAGATCGATTGGGCAGGTTAGTTAAGCGGTCGTGCTGCTCTTCATAAGTCAGTCGATGCTTATAGCTTTGACTGATATTATGAGCAATATCGAGCGCCTTTTCTTGTTCTATAACTTGTTTTTTTAAATATCGAACCTCAGAAAAGTGAGCTTGAGAAAGTCGGCGCATTTCACATAAGGCCGTCGTAAGTTGTAAAACTTCTATCGCTTCGAAAGGCTTGTGCAACACAAACAGTTTTTCACTGCATCCTAATTGTACGACAATTTCACTCCATGAATAATCACTAAACGCGGTACATATAACGATTGGAAGATCTGGGTCGAGAGACCATAACTCCTTAATGGTTTTTAAACCATCCCAACCACCTGGCATTCGCATATCAACAAAAGCTACGGAAAAATACCTTCGTTGGAGCATGGTTCTTTCTACTAACTGGCAAGCCGATTTACCATTATCCAATACCGTGACATCAAATTTCGGTGCAATTTCCTTATCATCTCGCTTCTCATTGAATAGAGTAGCTTCCAATGTGCTTAACTTTGATGAACTATGATAGTGCTCTCCACTCAATATTTTCCTGAAAGCACTCAAAACACTGGCATTGTCATCAACGATAAGTACGCGACGATTTAAAGAGTCGTTAGCAACAGTGGTTATTGCGTTACTATTTGTATTCATTATATTCAACTTTCATGATCGATTGTGTGGTAATGGTCATCAAGCTTTACAGCAGCATAATCGTGAATGGGTACCGATAGCAAAAATTGAGCGCCCTTACCGATACCGGCACTATAGCACTCAAGCCGACCGCCCAAATCCTTAACCCAGTTAGCACTCGAATGCAGCCCAAAACCATGGCCCGGTATTTCGCTCGAAGTAAACCCTTGATTAAATATTTTTGGCAAAACATCTGGCGCAATACCTTTACCGTTATCACATACTTGAAAAAGCACGACGCCATCAATACGTTCGGTTGAAACTTGAATTTTTCGATTCGAAAAAGGATTATCTGCAAGTGCAGTTTTGGCATTGGTTAATAAATTAATCAACACTTGTATCACTTTATGACGATCTATTTCCAACTTCCCTTGAAAGTGGTAGTTTCGAACGATTTCAATAGAAGCATCGCCTTTGGTAGAAAAAACGCAATTTAAAGCCACTTCCATCAGTTCGTTCGCTGTGATGCGTGAATAATTTGATTTTACTTTTTCGGATATGGATTTTTGAACGTCCACGACACCAATGGCATGCTCTACCAGGCTATACAACTCACTGCTTTCTCGTTGCAACTCGTCTTGTTCGGCACTTAACTGGGCACTGAGCTCATTCAAAAAGGCGACGATTTCCTTACCTTTATTATCCATAGAAACTAAAGACGGCAAATCATGTATGTGTTCTTGGAAAAGTTGTGCCAACTTTTCCAAGTTAGAAGCTTTAGAGCGTCTTATTATTTCACGAATAATACCGGTGGAAACCGTGACACCATTCAACGCATTGCCCAAATCGTGAATCACCCCAGTTGCTACCGTTGCCATACCCGCTTCACGAGATTGTTCTCTTAATTGATGTTGAATATTCGACATACGCAGCGCTGCCGTAACTCGAGCCATTAACTCTTGTGGAACAAATGGTTTAACTAGGTAATCATCGGCACCACTGTCCAGACCAAAAATGCGCGCCTCTTCGCTACCTCGTGCTGTCAATAAAATAACCGGAATGTCATACAGTTTTGGAGATTGCTTGATTTTTTTTACCAATGTTAACCCATCCATGTTTGGCATCATTACATCCGATAGAATCACATCAACACGATGTTCATTTAAAAAACGCCAAGCCTCTACACCATCGTTAGCTGAATAAACATGCCACTCGTCCGCTAATAATTCCCTGAGAAATTCCTGCATATCAACGTTATCATCGGCAACCAATAATTCCGGAAGTTGCATACTTTCGTTATTAGCATTAGGAGGTGTTGCCTGTAAATCACAACCCGAGAATCGAAGCTCCCGAAGGCGTTTTTGGAGCTTTCTTGGTTGCAGGAGAGGTTCGTCATATTTTGATTGAACGTTAGTTGCTTCACTAGAATGCAACAAAGGTAATACAACACTAACAGCGGTGCCTTTTTCAGACTCACTTTCCAACTTGACCGTTCCATGCATCAATTCCGTCATCTCTTTAACCAATGCCAAGCCAATGCCAGTACCACCGACTTTTCGCGTAGTGGAACAATCGACTTGATGAAATCGTTTAAAAAGCTTGTCTTGTTGTTCTTTCGCAATCCCTACGCCTGAATCAGCTACCAGTATTTCCAGTTGATAATCATTTATAATATTGGCAGATACTTTTATCCAATCCCCTGTTCGAGTAAACTTCAATGCATTGGATAATAGATTTAACAATATACGCTCTAGAAAATAAGTATCTAAAATAACCCTTTCTAATCGCGGGTCAACTTCACAGATTAACTCACACCCCTTACTTTTTACCGTTGGTAATGCATCTGCAATTAACTTTGGAATAAATTCAACAAGCGAGATTTGCTCCCAAATTGACTCAAATTGTTTTGCTTCCGCTTTTGAAAAATCAAGGATATCATTTACCTGGTTTAATAATAACAGCGCATTTCGTTCAACACGCTGAATGTGCTTTTTATGAAGTTGAATATCACCCTTGCTTCGTAATAACTGTTCTAAAGGAGCCAAAATAAGAGTTAAAGGCGTTCTTAATTCGTGACTAATATTGGCTAAAAACTCGCTTTTCGCTTTATTTGCGGATTCCGCTTCATCTCTGGCATCACTTAATTGCTTTTCCAGTTTTTGCTTTTCAATGATTTTATTCTTCAGCTCATGATTCGATACAGACAAAGCTTTCGCTCTTTGTCGATTCTGCATTAATGCCCAAAGTACAAAAGAAAATAAGACACTGATGATGAAACCACTGACTAATATAACCAGAGGTGTGTTGTAATCAATAGTCTTGCCCAGTTCAGGCAAGGAGCGAAACAAGATGGTCCAATTTCGGCCGCCAAATTGGATTTTTGATACAAATGAAAACGTAGAATGAACGGATTGCAATTCGCTATTAAAGAGTAACTTTTCAGGTAATATTTCGTTACCTTCGTAAATTTCCAAATCCAATTCGGCTAAGGTATGTTCGTTTTGAATACCTTGCATGAGATCTTTCATACGAAAAGGCGCGTGTATAAATCCCAAAATCGCATTACGCCTTTGCTCTAAAGTCTGCAATTCGCTGTCTTTTCGATACACAGGTAGATACATTAAAAAGCCTGCCTGAATATCGATATCGGTTTCTTGAACCAACTGCACAATACCCGAAGCGGATGACTCACCACTGTCACGAGCTCGACTCATTGCCTCACGCCGCACCGGCTCAGTATACATATCGTAACCAAAGGCTCGCTGATTTCGCCAATCGAAAGGCTCTATATAAACAATCGAAGTAATAAAATCCAAATCACTCTGCGGCCAAATATTAAATTGAACAAACCCTTGTTTGCGAACCGACGCAATGAACTTAGCTTTATCATTCCGATCGATAACTTGCGAATACCCAACCCCTTGTATCCCGGGATATCGTGTATCTAATTTTAAAGCCTTGATATACGCATGCCACTCAATACGCGATACATTTTCACTCGCAGCAAACAATCCAACACAACCCAACAATACTTCTTCGTAGGCTAATAGTCTTTGCTGGATTGCGAGTAAGGCTTCTTTTGCTTCAAATTGAAACCGTTGTTCGGCATTTGCTATGGCCGATTGCATGCTTTGGTTCCAAGTCAACAGCACAATAATTGAGAGCAAAAGAAAAGCCAGGCTCGATATGTACACACTTTTGTGACGCATTAACTTGTCTAACATCACTGACCATTACTCAAAATGATTTGCCTGATTAACAATAAGTACTTCTTCTTTAGCACACGGCTTAACAATGGTGAGGCCTTAAATGAAGAGCAGCTGATACCCGTATAAAGAACTAAAAGTGACTTCTAGTCTGTTACAATAAATTTAGCGCCCGTACGCTAAAAATCCATCTATAAACGAGATAAAACACACTTTACGAAAAAAGACGTGTTCGAAAGGTTCACTCGAAATATGCGTAAAATTATTATTGTATTAACCATAATTGGAATGTTTGTTGGATACTTTATTTATGCAACCAAACATCTCGCCCCCAGTCGAACGCCATACCATTCAGCATCAACACCTAAAGTTAATGCCGGCTCGGAACAGCTACCCGGTATAAACAAAATGCCATCTCAAATTAAAACAACCATCGAAGCAATAACGAGCAACTTCAACTGGGTAGAGGTCTATGACATTAAGATTAATCCATTCTCACAACTGAATATTATTTTCGACTTGCTGCGCGTTCCGTCCGATGTGACCGAGTTTCTAGCGGTAGGCGACGTGCTATCAGCCGCATCCATACTATTAGCTGAACCCAACAGCCCGGACCATATATTGGCTTTAGAATTGATCCAATTGCATTGCCGGTCATTGATTCAACGAACCATGCATAACGAACGCGCTGAAAATGGCATAGAAAGGCAAAATTCAACATTCAATGAACAAGAAGAACAGTTCTTCCAAACCTTTGCCGAACGCAATCAACAATACCAAACCATTTATTCACAGAATTGCAACGACATGAATCTCGCGCTTAATTTAGATTTGAAGCAAATGAAAGAGGCCTTAATTAACAATAATTCTTCAGCTTTGGCGCAGTTGGTAGGAAAAAGTGATCAATTAAAGGCCGAGCAATCTCTAGCGTTATTACGCGAAATTCATAAAACAGAACAAAGTACACGCTCACTACGCAGTTTATCCCTAATGTTAATGAGCAGTAAAAACGAACAAGAAGTGTTAGAGGGCGTCAAGCTGAGTCAAAACCACTCCAGTCAAACACCACTCGAATTTCTTGCCATTGCCAACTGTTTAAAATCTCACTGTAAAAATATCAATCTTGACTTACCTCCCTTACCGAGTTGGTTACAAAAAGCCGCCCAATTTGGTGAATATCGAGAATATTTAAGCTGGCTGGAATCGGAAAAACGTTGGGAAGAACTGGCCAGCTGGAGTCAGTATCAGTTGGGGCTGGCACGCAGTGGATGTTATCAAAACGCTGACAGCTATCGTTATACTTATCGTCAATTAAAGAATCTGCAACAAGCGGCACTCGAACAGTTAAGCCCGGAACGAAAACGCGTCGCGTTAGAAGGTGCAAAAACATTGATGTCACAGCATGGTGATAAGGCACGAACTTGGCTTGGTTGCCAGTGACGAGTAAAATAGCGTGCTTTTAGCTGTCGTTTCAAAGTCATGGCCTATATACCGACCGAGTTTATTGATCACATTCGCAGTCAATCGTTGCCCGAAGAGCAACTGGACGCATTTCTAGGTGCCTGCGAAACACCACTGCGCAAAAGTATTCGTGTGAACACACTGAAAATTAAAACAGAAGATTTTAAACGACGCGCCAATGAGCTTGGTTGGCAATTAACACCTATTCCCTGGTGCACTGATGGTTTTTGGTTAAAAAGAAGCGAGAAAGACGAGCAAGAGTTTCCGTTAGGGAATTACATCGATCATTTGCAAGGGCTTTATTACATTCAAGAAGCCAGCTCTATGTTACCCGCTGCTGCTCTGCAATTCCTAGCGGATCAACCTGCCTTGCTGCTTGATATGGCCGCCGCCCCAGGCTCTAAAACCACACAACTTGCCAGTTACCTGCACAACAAGGGTACGCTGGTAGCCAATGAATTGTCCAGCAGTCGCCTGAAAGGGCTGCATTCCAATGTTCAACGATGCGGTGTGGTCAATGTGTGCTTAACCCATCACGATGGCCGTCTTTTCGGTGAACGTTGTAATGAAACATTCGATGCCATTCTGTTGGATGCGCCCTGTGGCGGCGAAGGAACCGTCCGCAAAGACCCAGACGCAATGAAAAACTGGAGTTTGGATGCACTTAAGCAGCTCTCGACGTTGCAAAAGCAATTGATTGAAAGCGCCTATCGTGCATTAAAACCGGGGGGCGTTTTGATCTATTCAACCTGCACCTTATCAGAGGAGGAAAATCAGCAGGTTTGTCAGCAATTACTCGAGCAGTATACCGATATCACCCTCTGCAATTTAACAGGCTTATTCCCAGAAGCCGCGCAATGTGTAACACCGGAAGGTTATCTGCACGTATTTCCACACATCTACGACTCCGAAGGTTTTTTTGTTGCAGCCTTTCGCAAACAAGATCAGGATGCAGCGCTAGAGCCTGCAAAACCAGCACGATCTTGGCCTTTCGCCCCACCGTCTCGCAAAATTTATCAGCAACTCGAAAGTTACTATCAACAACACTTTGGTTTCGACATATCGAGCATTAAAAATAACCTGTATCAAAGAAACGATACTATCTGGTATTTTCCAGATGCCACTCCATCCCTTGCCAGCCAGATAAAAATTGATCGAGCCGGATGTAAAGTAGCCGAAATTCATAAACATTCTTTGCGCACCCAGCACGATTTTGCCATTGCCTTTGGTGAGGCGTTTAACAAGCAACGTGTCGAATTAACCAATGAACAGGCCAACAACTTTTGCCAAGGTAAAGATCTGTACCTGGATTTACCGAAAGACGGTAAAGGGGAATATTTATTGAGTTACCGCCATTGTCCACTCGGATTAGGAAAGCGAGTTCAGCAGAAAATAAAAAATAATTTACCACGAGCACTGGTACGCGATAATCCTGTAGCGATTTAACCCCTTAAAATATTATCGTCATACCGAGATATCCTCGAAAATACGCGTGAAGCAACTATACTTTTACTCAATTTGAGTTAAAAGCAGCTGATCGCATGATCAAACCTCGTCTTTCCATAATAGCGCTCTATCTATCCCTCACGCTGCTAGGTGCCGCCCTGTCATTTCAAATTTACCGCCAAGGCATGAACGTCAATCAAAATAACCTGCTCCTGCTCAATCAAGATATTCCTATGTTTCAAAGTGTTTCTGCTTTAAGTGAGGCCTTTACCGAACACGAGCGAATTTTATATGAGTTCTATGCAACGGAAGACAATGTCATCTTGAAAAACAATTTGGAAAACAATTATAAGAGCATCAACTTGCACTTGAGCTACTTAAAAACCCAACCATTACCAAAAGAAACCATATCTCAACTTCAAGTGCTCTATCAACAACTCAGCACATTAGCCGAACAATTGCATCAAACGCTCAATCAACGCGAAATCGGCAGTCGACGTTGGGATAACGCACGTGACATATTAAGCCAACTCACTGAATACGGTAATCAAATCCGGCCCTTACTCAAGGATTTGATTGAAAATATTAAGCAACAAGTTCAAGACGGCCAAAACAACAGCGCCCTACAATTAAATAGCATGTCAACATTGGTCGCCACATTTTCCATTGTTATTTTAATTATCGCGATGATAACCGGTGCTCAATTTACAACGCGATTAAAAGATGCAAAAGAAAAAAAGCGACTTGCTAATTTTATCGAGCGGAATCCAAACCCCGTAGCCAGTCTGGACTGGCAAGGACAAATACAATATCGAAATTCCGCATGGTTTAATACAGAGCTCGAACTAAAGCATTCCCTGTTCACTGAAAAAACTGAGCAATCTCTAATAGCGCTAATGCAATCCGATAAAGAACAATTATCCTGGCAGCAAACCATTAATGATAAACACTTTTTCGCGACGCTACATAAACTTCAAGATCTACAGTCACTTAATTTATATTTGGAAGACATTACTGAAAGACGACTCGCTGAACAAGAGCTGGAGTTTCTGGCTTTTAACGATCCTTTAACGGAACTCCCTAATCGTCGTAAAATGGAAATGGATGCCAGTCAATGGACTCAGGAACACCCACAATGCGAAATGGCGGCTGTCGTATTTGGTATTGACCGTTTCAGTCAGGTTACTGCCTCACATGGCTTTAAAGTTGGCGATCAAATTATTTTATCGATCAAAGAGCGAATTCAACACAGCTTAATTCTTTTTAAAAAGCAAACTTATCACATTCAACTGTATCGTTTCACCGGTGCCAAATTCGTTTTATTAGTTCAGTGTAAGGCCAAACAGCCCGTAAGAGACTTAACGCAAGAACTCATTAACAACATTCAGCAAGCCATGTTGAATTTTATTGCAAACACACACGGCCATTTTTATTTACACTTAAGCATCGGCGCATCTTACTACCCAGAGCACAACGTTAATATCAACGCTGTTTTGCAAAATGCCGACACCGCTTACGCCATTGCACGTCGTGGAGGCAATCAGCTTTGTGAGTTCAATCAAGCAATGGCAGAATCAGAAAAACACTGGCTTGAAATGGAAGTCGATCTTCGATTTGCCCAAAGCAACCATCAATTCTACTTAATGTACCAACCTAAAGTATCTGGAAATAATGGAGAAATGCGAGGGGTTGAAGCACTGGTACGCTGGAAGCATCCCTGTAAAGGGTTTATTTCACCAATGGAATTTATACCCATCGCGGAGCAAAGTGGGCTTATCATAGAAATTGGCCAATGGATACTTTACGAAGCGTGTCGACAAACCCGGCAATGGATCGATGAACAGGTAGGTAGCCTAGTTTGCGCAGTCAATATTTCACCACTTCAATTCCTACACCACGATTTTATTTCAACGGTCCAAAAAACAATATTAGAAACCGGTATTCCCGCTCAAAACCTGGAGTTGGAAATTACCGAAGGCGTATTGATGCACGAAGTCGATCGTTCAATCAGTATACTTCAGCAATTGCATGAAATGGGGATACAAGTTTCTATTGATGACTTTGGTACCGGTTATTCTTCGCTATCTTATTTAAAATCCTTTGCCATTGATAAATTAAAAATCGACAAGTCGTTTGTTGATAACATTAATTCGAATGAAGCGGACCGCTCTATCATCCGTACGATTATTGACTTAGCAAAGAACTTGGATATGAAAGTCATTGCCGAAGGCGTTGAAACGAAAGAGCAATTATCACTATTGCTGAATTATGGATGCGACGAGATTCAAGGGTATTATTTTAGCAAACCTCTACTGCCAGAGGAGTTGGTATCTTTTGCCAAACACTGCGAAAGTAATTCGCACGAGGGGGCGAAAACGGATCGTTCAAAAGAAACTGAAAATTAACAAGTGAAATCAAATTAGCAATCTTAGCCCCCATCCAGTGTGCGAACTGCACAAATTCACCGCTCCGCAAGTATTTTAAGTTTTTCAAGTCCAGCTTCAAAATCTGGCCCAATCAATCCGTCAATAAACAAAATAAAATAACGTCCAACAATATCACTCCCAACATCTCCCGAGTCTTTCCAGGTCACACGAGTGACTCCATTTTCGGATTTCAATACTATTTCACCTATCGAGCTCATGCCCATATCCGCAAAGATCAAATCATACTTGAGATATTCGCCCGCTTTAATTTCGGTAACAATCATTTCACCATTGCCTTGGCTTTCACTTTTCCAGCTGGATTTATGACCCACTGTACCAGGCTCTCCGCTGTACGCCACCGTCATTCCCGGATCCCGTTCAAACCAGACACCCCATTGTTTCCATTTTTCAAAGTCTTCGATAAAACGGAATACGTGCGAAACATTGGAACGAATTTCGATACTGCGCGTAACCTCAAATTTGGACTCTAAACTGAAGCCGATAATTATAACGACAGCAACAATAGCAATAACCGACATTACCAAATATTTAAGAGTTTTCACTCTATTCCCCTTTATTTTTATTCATTTTATGAATCAGGTTAAAGAGATGCGCAAGCGACCAATAGGAACAATAGCCTAACGGGTACTAGGGCTTAACACGCACTCGCAATACCCCATTGTTAATGATAATGTCTTCTGGTTCAATGGAATCTAAATACCAACTGTTAACCAATTGATCGCCTTCCTGCTTAAGCGCTCCTTTGACAAACACAAAGCGTTGTTCCGCTAGTTCGGAATATACATGCGCATCAATACTCACTTCCGAAACCATCATTTGTTCGACATGCGTAAGCTGCTCCATCGTTTTGATGGGTAAATCACGATTTAAACTATTGCGTTTCAATGCACTTTTAGTCGATGTCGATTCCGCTTTTTGTTTATTCTCCGGTTTTACCGCTTTTTCTTTCTGTCGATTCGCTTGAGGTTTGGTCCGTTGTGGCTGATAGGATTCGAAGTACTCCAACGAAATTGAATTTGATTGGGCAAACGCTAACGCTTCATCTTCAACATCTGGTTGACGCTTTTTGGGCATGTCTATTGGCTTAGAATGCACAGGAATGTTTGTATCTGTCTCTAAAGATATCGAGTCATTTTTAATTTCTACCGCGGTTAATGGCTCATTCGTCGACCAACGTTCGGTTAGCAATAAAACCAAAATCATCAACAAGAGAATCACAATGGTTGCCAATAACGCGAACAGCCATTTAGGTGTTGCAGATATTGGCATGTTCGTTGGCTCTGCATTTTCGGCTTCATCAATTGGCGCTTCGATCAATTTTTCGATCTCGTCATCGCTTTCCTGATCACGAGACTTGTTCAAGGCATTCAGCAAAATGGACATGGTTCAACACTCTTCCTAAAAATTATCGTAGCTGTGGAATATCTTTTGTGGTTGAAGTATTTAATTGTATCAGCGTGTTCATACCAGCAATGCCATCGGCCTTCAAACCATGGCGCGATTGAAAATCCATTAATAAGTCCTGTAAATATTCGTCGAAGATTTCTTGCTGCCGTACCGAGTCCTCTTTATAGACAAAAGCGATTCGCTCGGACAACCAACTGACTTCGTCTCCGCGATCACCTAAGCGAACCGGACGATGATAGCCAGGCGGTGCTTGCCATAACAATTGATAGTGTCGACTCCACAGCGCTAATAACCAGTCTTTTTTGATCCAACGCCGCCCCGATAAGGACTCAATCTCAACGTTATCCTGTTTAATACCGTGTAACGTGATCCAACTGTGTTGCCCCTGATTGTTTTCCAACAGTAAGTTCATCGGACGATTGAATTCAACAATCGATTGCCAGCTCTCCAGCCCACTTTCACACTTTAAACGATAATCCGCTACAAACCGGCAAAAATCACCGTGCGAAGTCTGCTCAAAAGTGAGAGACCAGCGCTCGGCAAGCACACGTTGAGCATGATGTGCCGAAGCCTCTTCGGTCGCATGCCCTACCAGCCACTGAAAGAGTTCATCTCGATTTTGCCAGTTGGGTTCGTTGCTTGAAGGTTTAGCTATCACCGGCTTGTTAGCCAAAGGTTGGGTAGCAGGCGGACTGAGTTGGCCGATCCCATATCCGGTTGCGAGTACCACTGCTACCCCAGCAGCCAGAGCCCAACGTGAAATGGACTTCCCCGTATTCGGCTGAACATCCGTATCGATAGGTAATGCTTCACGTGCCGCTTGCAGGATATGTTTTTCACCAATGACTTTCTTTTCTGCGGAGTAAGCGGCCATCATTGAGCGGTCACAAAGGTTATTGATCAAGCGCGGGATCCCCTGAGACTGACGAAAAGCCGCTCGAATCGCCTGTTTGCTGAATATGGGTTGATGCGCCCCGGCAATACGCAAACGGTGAGCAATATAAGCGCGGGTTTCTTCTTCGTTTAGAGGCCGTAAATGATATCGTGCGGTAACACGCTGTGCTAACTGACGCAATTCCTGACGCGCCAACAACTGTTGCAGCTCGGGTTGACCCACCAGAATAATTTGCAGCAGTTTGCGCTGATCGGTTTCCAGGTTGGTTAACAGTCGGATTTGCTCTAATACCTCTGGCGCTAGGTTTTGCGCTTCGTCAATCATGAGTACCACATTTATCTCATCTTGATGACATTGCAAAAGGAATCGAGTTAAGTTATCCGTCAACTGCTTTAGTGAGTACTCACTTTGATTGTAGTCGACACCCAGCTCATCACAAAGTGTCGCGAGCAACTCAATGGCGTTAAGCATAGGGTTCAGAATAAACGCCAACCGTGTGTTTTCGGGTAACTTACGCAACACTTGACGGCAGATGGTGGTTTTTCCAGTACCGACTTCTCCAGTCAGCAACACAAAACCAGCACCGTGACGGATCCCATAAGCCAAGTGCGCTAGCGCTTCCTTATGGCGCTGACTCATAAACAAAAATCTGGGATCGGGTGCTATCGAAAAAGGCCGATCTTTTAATCCAAAGTAAGATTCGTACATTATTGTTTCCGTGGTATTACTTTACAAAATCGTCGCATGACAAGTTGGCCAGTAAATAACCAGCCGGGTTCGGGATTATATACTCAATCAACGCTAAGTTGCATGGTAATAGGACCGCTTCGTCTTTCTTATAAACGAGAAATAAAAGAGAAACGGGGTACCAATACTGACGTCGAAGAAGGGATTGGTTACACTGGCGATAATGATCTAACGATCGATTAACTCAATGGAGCCATTTATGGAACAAGACACCCAACAACAAGAAACCAAAACCGAGCTGACTCACGACGAACGCCAATATGCAATGTTTTGTCATTTAGTTGCTTTTGCCGGATTTCTGGTCCCTTTTGGTGGCATTATTGGTCCGTTGGTGATGTGGCTAATCAAAAAAGATGAATCCGATTACATCAATTATCACGGCAAAGAAGCACTTAACTTCAATATCACCATAGCGATCATCTCTATCATCTGCTTTCTATTAATGTTCGTCTTTATCGGCTTTTTGTTGTTACCTGTGCTCCTAATCCTTTGGCTGGTCTTTGTCATTATTGCTGGTATAAAGGCCAATGACGGTGTGAATTATCGGTACCCATTCTCTTTTAGACTGGTCAGCTAAAACACCAATGCAAGTTTACTTGGTCGGCGGCGCCGTACGAGACCGCCTGTTAAACAGAACCGTCACCGAGCACGATTGGGTGGTTGTGGGCGCTACCCCGGAACAATTGTTATCGCAAGGTTATAAACAAGTTGGGAAAGACTTCCCAGTATTTTTGCACCCTAAATCGAAAGACGAATACGCACTGGCCCGCACCGAACGCAAAACCGGCAGTGGCTATTATGGCTTCGATTGCTATTTCGCACCGGATGTGACACTGGAACAAGATCTGGAGCGTCGTGACTTAACAATCAATGCCATTGCTGAAGACGCTGAAGGTAACCTGTTCGATCCCTTTAACGGTGTAAAGGACATTCAAAACCGAGTGTTGCGTCATGTATCACCAGCCTTCGTTGAAGACCCATTACGCGTTCTACGTGTTGCGCGCTTTGCCGCCCGTTACCACCATCTTGGCTTTACCATCGCACCGGAAACACAAAACTTGATGGGCCAGTTGGCACTCAGTGGCGAACTCAACGCGTTAACGCCAGAACGCGTGTGGAAAGAAACCGAAAAAGCACTCACGGAACAATCGCCGCAAGTTTATTTTGAAGTCTTGCATGAAACGGGTGCGCTCAAATGTTTTTTCCCTGAGCTCGATTGCCTTTGGGGAATTCCCAATCCACGACAGTGGCATCCAGAAATCGACTCCGGTATTCACACTATGATGGTGCTTGAGCAAGCGGCAAACTTAACCGAATCCATTGCCGTGCGTTTTGCCGCACTCTGTCACGACTTAGGCAAGTGCGCAACGGCACCTGAAGAATGGCCCAGCCATAAAGGACACGAAAAACTGGGGGTTGGAATCATTCACCGAGTATGCAAGCGCTTAAAAGTGCCGAACCGATACAAAAAACTTGCCGCCATTACCTCGGAGTTTCATTTACACAGCCACCGGGTGTTCGAAATGAAAGCCAGCAGCCTGATTAAGTTGCTGGAAAGCACGGGAGCTTATCAACAACCAGACGAGTATAAAGCGTTTCTAATCGCCTGCGAAGCAGACTTTCGAGGGCGTACCGGATTTGAACATCGCGACTATCCACAGCGCCAGTTTCTACTACAATTACACAGTGCCACTATCAAAATCGATACGAAAGAATATCTCGAAAGAGGTTTCAGTGGAAAGCAAATCGGCGAACAGGTTTATCAGGCACGCGTCCGTATCGCCAAACAGTTATTACAGCAAGTCGAAGTTAGCAACAAACCTTAATATTGTTGGCATAAAAGGATAACCCTATGACCAAATACGTAGGATCCAACAAGCGCCTTTCCAGTAATAATATACATTCAATCCTGCTTCATATTTTTGGCAGCTTACTATTAGTTTTCGGATTTATTGCGCATTTTGCTCCGCAAGTTCTGCGCCAATTCATGTCGGAAAGAGACGCGCAACTGCTTCACGAGTACTCGCTGGTATTCATCGGCATTGGCTTTTTCCTTGAGGCGCTTACCCTGATTGTTCAAATACGAAAACAAATGAACGCCCGCGAGTACCAGCAAACCAGAACCACGGTTAAATCCGACGCCTTATCCAGCGAGCAAATTCAACAAGTCAAATCAAACTTACCCATTGAGTGGCATCCTATCAATACCGGTGGCGCTAGCTTTCAAACGCACAAGCTGGTTATTATTAATCATGATCGAATGGAGTTTCGTGCATCAACTTTATTGGTTTTATTTTGCATTCTTTTTTCTGGGATGGGCGCGTTAGTTGGCGGTGCATTTTTGCTCACAGAAGGAGACGTGATTCCCACATTGATCGGTCTTTTATTTGTAGGTATTGGAGTCGCCATTTATTATTTTTTTGCACAACCCCGCGTATTTGATAAGCGACTTAAGTATTATTGGAAAGGTCGTAACAAGAGCAACAGTTTGCAAGCTTTATCGGCGCTCAAAGATGTTACCGCACTTGATGACATTTTCGGATTACAAGTTTTAGAAGAATACGTAAGTGATGGCAAAAGTAACTACCACAGTTACGAATTGAATCTGATACTTAAAGATGGCAAGCGGATTAATGTTGTTGATCATGGTAATCCCCGACAGATCCGAAATGATGCCAAAATATTAAGCCAGTTTTTGGGTGTTGATGTTCTAGAGCCGCATGAATAAAGCAATATTCATGGTGCTTTTTGTAATTTTACATTTATTATTTACTTTCCAGCCTCTTCTCTAAAATAATCGCTTTTCTCGATACAGCGCGAAACTTAACGTATTGATTGCTGTCTCATCCACTTCGAGAATAGCATCTTCAAATGAGAATGAGTCTATACAGTCGTTTTAACAAGAACCGTACGCTATTATTTGCAGCACTGACATCTATTTTACTGCATAGCCTTCTGTTGGTGGTATTTTCATCCACTTCCATTTTGCCGAAACCGCCAAAACGTCATGACTCGCCCCTATTCATACACATTCAACAGCCAGCGGAAATTCTGAAAAGCGACAGCGTCACTTCTGAACCCAATTTCGAAATGAACACTGCAGAAATACCTGAATCGATAGCAACCCCACCAGAAGTACCAAAACCGGATAAAAAGCAACCACCGCAAATACAGAGCCATAAGGAAGGCTCAATAGACGCCGATACCCGCTCTAAAAAGACGGGGCTCGATATTTATAATAATTGGTCAACGACTGTCAAAAAATACGAAAACGCTCCAGAAAACGAAACAGATCGATTTATATTCGACAAGAGCATACAAACTCAACTTAAACAGCGTATGCAACGACAACAGTTGAATAAGGAATTCAAACAACTTCAGCAGTTAAAAAAGGACAACGAATACTACGAATTTTTAGGAGGACAACAGCGAATGGTTCGAATAAATGGAAAGTGTTTTATCAAAGAAGAAAAAAATCCATTGGATGAATTCCAGAATCCCATCATGCTGTCGACGGGAAATTGCGAGAAGAAAAAACCACTAAAATTTAAAAGTTACGCGCCGCACATACTGCAAGCGGAAAAACGATATGATCGCCAGTAGCGAGGAGCGAAAGAAGTTTGAAACTTCATTTCGCTCTGTAAAGTAAGATTGACGTGTTTCGCTCAAAACGACGAAAACGAGACTCAACGCTGCGTAACCTTCGCTCCTTTCATGAGTTCCGCTCGCCGGTCTATCACTCCCACGTCGCGTTAATATTCACTCCAGAATACGATGAATAGGCACGTACGCTAATGTACCAGACACCATCACCCGGATTAGCAATGCTGCAAGATTCCGTGTTACCCCAACGATAGGGTCGGCAATCGTACTGTGAGGTGGTGGGTTGACTGCCTCGTCTTACGTATAGATCCGCATCACCACTGCCACCCGACATATTAATATCGAAAGTGCTCATACCTGCAGCTAAAGTGACGGTAAAGTGTTTCCAGCCACCTTGGCTGTCCGATAAATTACTTTCACTGAATGATCCACCGCCACCGCCCGATGTCGAGAATGATCCTGTCAGTGACACTCCGCTATACGATGAATAAGCCCGTAACATAACGTAATAAGTACCTGCCTGAACATTGGAAATGGTACAGGTTTCTTCATTACCCCAACGATAAGGTCGACAGTCGTACTGCGATGCAGTCGGTGCTTGATCAAATCGCACGTAGAGATCAGCATCGCCACTGCCACCTGTGATCACAAACGTTAAATCGGTTGCACCCGCAGGCACTTGCATCACGTAATGATCTTCTGCGCCTTGCGAACCAGACAATCCGGTTTTGGGCACACCATTCTCTAACGAATTATTCGGTCCGGTTGTAACCGTAACCGTTTTGCTTTCGCTATCGGAAGCCCCGGCGTTATCGTTAACCGTTAATACAACGTTATAGTCGCCAGCCGCCGCAAAAGTATGTGAAACATTAGCACCTGCGTCGGTTTGACCGTCACCAAAGGTCCAGCTGTAACCCGCTACCGCACCACTGCTGGAAGAACCATCGAAACTACAGGTCAATGCCGCACAATTAAACGTAAATTCCGCATTCAAAGCGGGTGGCGTGCCATCGGTAATTTTCAAAAACACGGCACTGACTGCGCCGAAAGTATCGGTCGTATCTTTAGAGCGCACAAACACAATGTGTTCGCCAACACTTAACCCGGTCGTGTTAATTGTGCCGGTAATGGATTCGGTTTTGTTATTGAAACTGCCATCGGCTGCGGATAGCGTTAATGCTGTTGCGCCAGCTTGCCAAGGTGGAACATCAATATAGTATTCAGCAGCGGAAATGTTTTGGGTCGATTCAGTACCATTTCGCGTACTAAAACGTGTATCGGTAGCGCTTGCCGTGATCTGCACGGAAGTACCTGCTGGGACACCTATTGTTGATGCATCACCACTTAATGCAAGGTTTAATATGTCCGGCCCTGAAGGCGTCACATAGGGAGCTCGTACGACCTTAGCCGCATAAACCAATGCCGGTAAATTGTCGGGCTTAATGGTATTTTCATAAACCGAGCAACTTTGGAAAAAGCTAGTCCCGAGTTCAAACGTATAAGCAGGAACGCCGAGTTCGCTGTAACTGACGTTATCACTGGTGCCATCGGTTGCGTAAAGACCGATAGACTGTTGCGGCATATAATCATTGAAGTAAGCAAACTTTCTACCGAGCGATTGTAAAGCGGTGCCGTTAGGTGCCGGACTGCTTTTATCGCCCCATGGCCACAACACTAACTCACTGTAACTGTGTAAATCGATATGCATTCCGGTCGTTGTATTTGGTGCCGCATCATTATCGTTCGGTCCACGCAAGTCCGGCCATAAACTGCGCACATAATTTTCTATCGCCTGAATTTCTGGTTCTGAGCCAGCCGACGGTCCTCGGTACGTTAAGTTACATTCTGAACCACTTGAGCCAGAGCCATTCGTTATGTTCCAACGATCGGTAAAATTACGGTTAAGATCAGCACCGCGACTGCTTGAAGTGGAGCCACAATAATTTTGATTCGTATTTTTTCGCCAACTGCTGCCTGCTTCTGCTTGTTTACGACCATCCGGATTGGTTTGCAACATCAAATGAATTTCGTGGTAATCGAGCAACCAGCGCGCATCGGCATTGGTTGCGTAACCATCCACTAACCACCGCGCAAAATCGAGGTTTAATGGTGCCGTTGTGTATTCTCGTGCATGTATGGCACTGTTAATAAATAATTTAGGTTTTTCAAACGTATTACTTTTATTAGTAAGCACTAAAACTCGAATATCGTACCCTCCGATGTTTTGGTTTTTCTCCCAAGAGTTACCGACATCAATCCACTCCGCCAGGTTGGGATTACTGCTGACAATATTCTGCGCTTCGGTAAACGTTTCCTCTACCGTTTCATAACAGGAGTAACCAGGAATAGCGCTTGGAGAAGCTTCAAATAATGTGTTTTCTCGTAACTGTTGTTGGATTTGTTGCAAGCGCTCGTTACGTCGTTGAATAAACTCCGTGGCTGGCTTAATTTTGAACTTAAAAGGCTTAAGCTTTTCAATATCTTCTGGCGACAACTCCAGAATCATAAACCCTTTATCTTTATTAGTTTCGAGCAATTGACTGTGAAACGTTATCGCCAATTTATTGGCCATAGTTTCATTACCGTAATACACCCGGTAAATGTTTTGGGTTTGTATTTCATCTTCCAGTATTTGTAAGGTTTGTTGCTTAGAACTCGACTGATTTGCTTGAGCAAAGTGGGGAATACAACTCATAGACCCCAAAAATAAAATTGCGAACAACGATGTTGTTATTTTCATTTTTGGATCCTCATTGAGATTTAATTTGATTATTTTTTTACCAATTCATACTTAAAGTACCTCAATATATTCTTTAACTGATTGAAATGGTGAACAAAGAATAGCCAATCAAAGAAAGCTACTTTGAGATATTACGGGATAGTTTTGATCTTGAGATGCACCAAAATTCTTTTGTGCGATGAATAGACTAAAAATAAGAAAGACGTCAAAGTCTCATCAATAAATTCCGACTTTGAGAATTAAAATATTGAAGACAATAAATAACAAATGAGGCATTTTCTGACAGAAGTATACAACTTTGTGTTTAAGTTGCGAGTTGCGAGTTGCGAGTTGCGAGTTGCGAAAAATTTATTCTTTTATCTCGAGGCTCGCAGCTCATAAAAAATTAATTCATCCAAATCACACCGATTAACGCAGCACCTAAAGCCAATCGATACCAAACAAAAGGCATCATGCCAATTTTATCGATCAACTTCAAAAAGAAATGAATGCAAACAAAGGCGCTCACTGCAGCGATGGAAAATCCAGCGATAAATGCGCCCCACATGACGGGTTCGGGTTGTTGCATCAATTTTATCGACGTTAGACCGCCTGATAAAATAATCACTGGAATCGACAATAAAAAAGAAAATCTTGCAGCCGCACTTCGAGTTAATCCCAACCAAAGGCCAGCCATCATGGTCGCGCCGCTTCGGCTGGTACCAGGAATCAGCGCTAAAGCCTGCGCACAACCAACTATGACGATATCTTTCCAAGTAATTGAATATTCATCGCGTTGATGCTTAACATTTTTCTCAACCCACCAGAGCAGCAAGGCGAAAAAAATGGTCGTAAAAGCAATAACCGATACCGAACGTAAATAATTATCGACGACATCAAATAGACTAAATATCAGCCCCAGCAACCCAACTGGGACGGTTCCCCAAATTACCGCCCAGGCCAGCTTTGCATCTTTCTCCATGTCTTTTTTAAAACCACTGCGAAAAAATGCCGAAGTCATGTTGGTCAATTCTTGCCGAAAATAAATAACAACCGCAGTCAATGTGCCGACATGTAAGGCGACATCAAAAGCATTGCCTTGATCGGCCCAGCCAAATATTTTTGCGGGCAAAATTAAGTGTGCGGAACTCGAGATAGGTAAAAACTCGGTCAGTCCCTGAATAAGTGCTAAAAGAATGATCTGGATCCAGTCCATAATGTTTCTACTTTATTTTCGATTAATAGCCTAAAAATAAGTTAACGGAAAAACGCGTAATACACACCATACAAAATGGCTTGAGCAAACACCAATACCCAAAAGTAAACACCAAAAGCCATGATCTTCGCTGGCGTTGAGTTATAGTCTTTGTTGCGAAAAATCAAAACAAGCGAAACAACAATCGCTATACCAAGCGCAGTAAGTCCGTGCGTTTTCCAATCTAATGGTTCAGCAGCAAACGCAAAAGAAGGTATTATCAGCAAAGTCAGAAATAGTACATTTTTTCGCAACAGCATTGTTTTACAACCTTGAAGTCAATTGCCGAGACACTTGCGGCCCGGCATTCTCGCTGATGTTTTTGGTAAAAGCAATCGCCTTTACCACTTCCCCCATTTCACCAGGCAGCATCAGCTTTTGTAATGCTTGTGACAATTGAACGCGCTTGTTTAACTCGGGAGACATTTCCACCTGTTGCAACACGCCACTGTTCAACAAAAATTGCGACTGACTGCAATAACCGGCCAAAGACAACCCCATGTGTTCTGCCGTTAAGCAAAGTTCTGAGAAATTAACATGGCTGGTAATATCTTGCAGCCCGGTTAACCAGGTAAATTGTGAGTGTCGTTGGTGACGATAAAAACATTGTAAACTTCCCTCGATACGTTCCGGCGCAAAAAACTCATCTGCGCTATACCCATAATCGAGAAACAGTAGCGCACCTCGCTGTAAGTGTTGACATACACTACGAAGCCATCCGCTACGCCATGGCGCCGCTTCGTAAATGCAGTTGCTTTGCCAGTCGACTTTACTCTCGTGCTGTTGCAACCATTCCGTTAATTCATGCGACTGAATATCGCACCAGAGTGTCTCAAACGTTTGCTGCTTAATTGATACGCAAAGTTCTTCAAATCGACCATCACGATAACGGAAACGATGCGCAGGAATAGCATCTAACAGTTCATTGGCGATGATCACCGCATTGTAAGGTTTTTGTGGAGTATCGGTTAACCAAATCACCTTATCTTCATCCAACACATCGGCAGCCGCCAATGTTTGGCGTTGTTGATTTATTAACGACTCAGAAACTTCCACAATGTAATAATGCGTAATATTTGCCGCAAAATGTTTTAATAAGGTTGCGGCCAGTGTTCCGTTACCTGCTCCGAACTCCATAACCACACCATCAGTGACGGACAAACTTGGCAATATTGCATTTCCAAGCGCCTTACCAAATATTTCCGATATTTCAGGCGCGGTAATAAAATCTCCGGTTTGGCCAATCACCGTTTTTCCCGACACATAGTAACCGCTTCCGGGCTGATAGAGCGCAGAATGAATAAACTCGGCGCTACTGATGTATTGATTGGTTGAGCGGTTAATTTTGTCGGCGATGCAGGAAAAGTTTTCGAGACCGTAGGCCAGTTCCTGTTCCGTTGGCAATGCGACTTTTAACGTTTCGCATTGTTGCTGAGTCAAATTTTGGTATTGATTAACATCCATCGCCTATAAAAACTCGCCACCATCCAACGTTAAAACTTGTCCGGTAACGAACGACTGTTCAATGAAATAAGCCAAAGCTCGTTGCACCTGTTGAATATCACCGGTACGTTGTAATGGTATTTGACTTGAAAGTCGAGCGAGATGGTCGTCATCTTTTCCCGGTGGTGCCAGAATGGCTCCCAGCGCAATAGCATTGACCCGTACATTTGGAGCGAGCGCCAACGCCAAATCTTTCGTTGCCTGTTGCAGCAAGCCTTTTGACCACCGATACACCAAATGATCCGGTTGTGATTGATTCAATCGCGCATCGACAATGTTCACCACCTGCACTTTGCGACCGGCCTGACTGCTTGCCAGTTGCTGTATTAAACTGAGCGGCGCATACGCGTTAATATTCATAGTGGCAGGCCATTGTTGCTCTATGCTTTGCCAATTATCCTGTTCAGGAAAAATCGCAGCAGAATTGATCAACAAATCAACCGGCTGAAACTCCGCGGGCACTTGCTTGAAAAAGCGGTGGACTTGTTTCGGGTCGGATAAGTCACAACGCAACAGACAGTGTTCAACCCCACGCTCTTTTAATTGCTCTGAAAATGCTTTTGCCGCCTCGACCGAGTGTTGATAATGCACAATCAATCGGTATCCCATTTCGGCACAACACTCTGCTAATGCACGACCAATTCGAATTGCGCCACCGGTGATCACTGCCGTTTTTTTCATGACTTTAATTTCGACGTTTGAAAGGGCTGCATATCGATTGGCGCATCTATACGAGTTAACCGTTGTTCCGAATCGTTGAATTGTTGCCACAATTCAGCAATGGACTTGTGTTGTTGCGGATGTACCCAATTAGGAGCAATATCATTGAGCGGTTGTAGGACGAAAGCATTAAACAAGATTTCATCACGCGGTAACCCGATCGGAGTTTGACACACCAAATCACCGTAACTCAACAAGTCAATATCCAGCGTTCGAGCGCTGAACTTAGGGGCTTTATGATCCCGTCCGGCTTGCTTTTCAATCCGCTTCAAACGTTCGCGAATCGCATTCATATCCCAATCACTGATAAAGCCCGCCACCATGTTATAAAAATCGTCGCCATCGAACCCTACAGCTTCACTTTGATAAACGGGTGACAGTTGCAGCGGTCCAAAACTTCGGAACAGCTCCTGCAATGCCAATTGCAAATGGCGTCGCCGATCGATATTGGTACCGATGGATAAATAAATTTGTGGCATCGACCGTTCCTTTAACGCTTGCCTCGTTCAATACAAACACCGACAGCTTTTGAACCGCGAACCGCGCCAGGCTTGCTTAATTTAAGTTTTAGCCAGGGTACAGAAAACTCCTGCTGAATGATTTGTGCGACACGTTCGGCCAAGGTTTCCACCAGTTGAAACTCGCTGTCTTCAACAAACTGAATGACGCGTTTGGCAACGGCTTTATAATCGAGCGCTTGATCAATGGTGTCGGTTTGAGCGGCCGGTCGAATATCGGTGCCCATTTCGATATTCAACATAACTTTTTGACGGATTTTGCGTTCCCAATCGTAAATTCCAATTAAGGTTTCGATGGTCAAATCTTCGATAAATACGATATCCATAGGATCTCTTCTGTTATTTTGTCACAAGTTGGCAAGGTACACTTGCTTTGTGTGGCAGGCAATGCAATGCTAAGCCTCAAACACCGCATTATACAGTGAAAACGCTCGAATTCATGGATGCCGCCGTAATTTCTTTGATCATCGCCGCCTATCTGCTGGGCTCCATTTCCAGCGCCATTCTCGTTTGTCGCCTAGCCGGCTTGGGCGATCCGCGTGAATCTGGCTCGGGCAACCCGGGCGCTACCAATGTTTTACGCTTAGGTGGAAAAAAATTCGCGCTTATGACATTACTGGGCGATATGCTTAAAGGCGTTATTCCAGTGGCCGTTGCTATTTACCTACAACAAGCGGACTGGGTGATTGGCTCGGTTGCGGTTGCAGCATTTCTAGGTCACCTGTTTCCCATCTTTTTTCGATTTAAAGGGGGTAAAGGCGTTGCCACTTTTTTCGGTGTATTACTGGTACTGAACTGGCAACTCGGGCTGTACGCAATCATCTGTTGGCTGATTTGCGCTTGGGCATTTCGCATTTCTTCGTTATCGGCACTGATCACGGCAATCACCGTTCCGTTTTATGCGTGGCACTTCTTCACGCAACAATTTTATTTTTTAATCCTGATTTGTATTCTACTGGTGGTGCGTCATCATCAGAATATTCGCAATATGGTTTCGGGCTCGGAAAGAAAGATTGGCGCAGGAAACCAGAAAGGAAGTGCTAAGTGCTAAGTGCTAAGTGCTAAGTGCTAAGTGCTAAAAGCTTTGCTTTTTCTAATAAAGAGTGGCAAGTTACAGAGCATCTATTTAGCCACCCATTACTCAAATTTTATGCTACGTTTACTCTCCTTTATTTTATTGTTCTTCTCCGGCATTACTACCGCTGAGGTTTCCAACAAAGCAAAAGCTACCGCAGATTTTGCGGCTAAAACTTACGCCAAGGCTGCAGAAAACGCACTCGCAGAAATGGTGCAGTTTAAAACGGTTGCTAACCCAAATATTGAATACCATCAAAATGAAGCATTTAATGGCTTCCGCAAATGGTTAAAAAATAAAGCGCAACAATTAAACTTGCAGTTTTCCGATCATGGCCATGTCTTACTTGTGAGCATTGGTAAAGGTGAAAAAATACTGGGTTTAATCGCACATGGCGACGTTCAGCCTGCCAATGCCAGTAAATGGCAACAGTCACCCTTTACGCTCGATGTTGAAACTGAGCCAGGCAAACTTATTGGTCGCGGCACCGAAGATGATAAAGGCCCAATTGCAGCAGCTTTATACGCGATGAAAGCACTGAGCGAAAAGCAAGTTGCACTAAAAGGTAAAATCGAGTTGATGGTGTATATGGCAGAAGAGTCCGACTGGGATCCTTTACGCGAATTTTTGAAAACTTATCAACCAGCACCAATTAACATTGCACTCGACTCCGACTATCCGGTAGTGATCGCCGAAAAAGCCTGGTCGCATATTCAGGTCTCCTTTCCATATACCGAAATAAAAACCGAAACAAAAACACCCCAGCTGATCAGTTTGAAAGGCGGTGCTTTCCGCAGCCAAATTCCTGAAGAAGCGATAGCCGAAGCTCGGTTTCTTTCAGCCGAAGATATTGCACTGATTCGACATCAGTTGTCGCAATATCCAATTGAGTTTGAAACCACACGCGTTGGCGAAAGTGTTTTTATTTCAGCCAAAGGTCGTGCCGCACACTCGTCGACGCCCGAAAATGGCCACAATGCCATCGCTTATCTTGCGGCCGCATTAGCACAGATTGGTTGGCAACCTTCCGATGCGGCCAGTGCTGTCCTTTACCTAAATGATTTGGTTGGCACGGGTATCTATGGTGAACAATTTGGCTCATTAGCCTATCAACACGAATTTATGGGTCCGATGACTTTGTCACCCACAATGGTTAAATCAACCGACAAAGGATTGCAGGTATTTATTAATATTCGCCGCCCGCTCGGAAAAACTCAGGCACTAGTGGAAGAGCAAATCAAAACCACCATTGACCGATGGAAAGTTCAACGCGGTGTTAATATCAATATCGAAGAAGTGTATGTCGGAGAGCCTTTAATGGTCGAAAATGCGCCACACGTACCGACGTTACTGAATGTTTTCGAGCATTTCACCGGTATAAAAGATCCAAAGCCCAAATCCATTGGTGGCTCCACCAATGCAAAACTGTTTCCCAATGCGGTGAGTTTTGGCCCCTCTATGCCCGATGCGAAATATACCGGTCACTCGGAGCATGAATTTATAACGCGTGAGCAGTTTATTTTGACGATTAAAATGTATACCGCAATGATGATTGAAATTACTGGAAAGTGAAAAGAAAGGTTCGAGGTTCGAAAACACATCGAGTTCGAACCTCGTCACTCAATAAAGTTTTACCTTGTTCCCAGCTTCCTTAACCTCGCACCTTAGACGGCAGTTGGCCTAACTCATCCATAGGCCAGCGCGGGCGAGCCTGAATCACCAAACTTTCCGTTTGCCCCATCTTCAACCGACAGTAACCGGCATAGGCGATCATAGCGCCGTTGTCGGTGCAAAATTCTGGGCGCGGATAAAACACTTGTCCTTTCAGCTTTTTCATCAATTCACCGAGCTTGTTGCGCAGTTCAATATTGGCACTGACACCACCGGCAATGACCAATTGTTTGCGTCCCGTTTGCTTTAATGCTCTTCGACATTTAATTAATAACGTATCCACTACCGCTTCCTGAAACGCGTAAGCAATATCAGCTAAGGTTTGAGGCTGTTTATCACTGTCACGCAAAGTATTTGCGGTAAATGTTTTTAATCCACTGAAACTGAAGTCCAGCCCAGGGCGATCGGTCATGGGTCGCGGAAACTTGTATTGGCCAGGCCTCCCTTTCTCCGCCAACTTTGCCAACATAGGTCCACCCGGAAACCCCAGCTCCATGATTTTGGCGGTTTTATCAAAAGCCTCACCAGCAGCATCATCGATTGATTCGCCTAAAATGGTGTAATCTCCGATGCCTTTCACATCCACGAGCTGCGTGTGTCCACCAGAAACCAATAAAGCGATAAAAGGAAATTGTGGCTTATTCTCTTCCAGCATAGGTGCCAGCAAATGCCCTTCCATATGATGAACCGCAACGGCTTCACACCCCCAAGCATAGGCTAACGATCGTCCAAAGGTTGAACCAACCAAAAGTGCGCCGATTAACCCCGGTCCTTGTGTAAAGGCAACCGCGTCAATGTTTTTGCCGGACAAGCCTGCATCGGCCATCACCTGTTTGGTCAGTAATGCCGTTTTTCGAATATGATCGCGTGATGCCAATTCAGGAACAACTCCGCCGTATTCAGCGTGCGTGTCAATTTGGCTGTAAAGTGCCTGCGCAATAATGCCGGCCTTGTCATCGTAAATGGCAATACCCGTTTCATCGCAGGAGGTTTCAATACCCAGTACTTTCATCATAACTCTGGAAAACTTTAAGATGCGGGGATTTTAAGTGATTTACCACCTTCGATCTAATAAACCTCACCCACTTGATCCAACATTTGCTGGTAATGCGCTGAAACTCTCGACATATCAACCGTATTTAAAAAAGAAGAATAAGAAAGATAACAAAGTAAAAAGCGCAAATCGCTCACCCACGGCGGTAAAAAGCGCGGCCTTCGAAAAAGGCCCAACGATCGCAAATAAGACAGTGTTGGCAAATCTTCAATATCCAATCGACCTGCGAATAATAAGTGCAAACAGTCCGCTCGTCCCGCTTTAACGGCCGCACGCATAAAGTTGTGCACTCTGAGCAAACCATCGAGATAAACAATGTCTTTGGTAAACGGCGCACCGCCCGAAACCACACCGCCACGAAACACTCGACGCGCATTCTCAAAGGCTTGGTCGTCATTACCCACTTTTTCCCGAAAGAAACGAAAGACGTCGATAAAATCAGCACCGTCAATTGCCATTTGGATCGCTACCACGCGATCCGCCAAACGACGCATACGATCCAGATCCAAAGAGCCGGTAATAAACTCGGCAAATACCGCTAGCCCTTCTTGCGTTTTGGTCGTGCCCGGATGCGCTAACGACAACAGGCTCAAGTTGCCCGGCGTTTTGCCGTTCAAAATGGTCGCCACATGAATATAAATTTCGTGATGGACCAGCTGCTCAACATCCTTATCGGTAAAGCATGCAGTGCGACGAATGCGAACCCTTTCGGAACTGGCCAGTGCGTTGGCGGATAAATCCTCAACCACTTGAATTTCCGGTGCCTCGCCGCCAAACATTTCCTGAGTCGCTTTGCGCATTTGAGCGGCAACGGTTTCAGCCAAAATACAGGCTTCTGGCGGCTTGCCTAAATCCAATTTGCTCATCGGACGCAACAAATCGAGGTAGCGCTGTGCGAGTTCCAACGAGTTGGATTTTTCGTCGCGCAATGTCTGTTTGGGCAATCCATAGAGTTCACTGGAACATTCAAAAAAGCGTTGGCTGCCTCGCGACTGCAACATTTCACCCGTCGTTAATAAAATTTTAATGGTTCGCCGCATCCAGTCATCGACCGGAGTATCGCCTAAAGCCGGCAATACTCGATGTAACTCCTGGTTCATAACCGTCGCATCGTAAGGCTCATAACTCACCTCGGGTAACGACTGAGCGTTATTGGCAAAGAAAGCCTGCTTTACGCTCAGAGGCCAGGTAAGACGAGACAAAACCTGAATACTGCTAGCTACCGCAACGATTCGGTCTGATAATTGCGATAATCGATGCTGTTCTTGTTGCGTCCAGCCAGTATTGATTTCCATTTTTCTAGCGACTTTTTAAGATGAAAGATAGATTGATTATAGCCTCCTCAAATAGCATTTTTTACCGATATTTCAGATACTTTTGGGTTGTGCGCAGTTTTTGGCCAATTTTTTTGCAATCACTATTAAAACCCTTTAAGATCACCGCCCTCTCTCGATGAGAGGCTTTGGATAATAGATGAATTTCTGATGCATTTTGGCGATTTAATTACTGTCCGAAGTTATTGATATTGTTAACAATCCAACTATTTAAGGTGGTGATTTTTCATGCCAAGCGTAAAGGTAAAGGAAAACGAGCCGTTTGACGTGGCTCTGCGTCGTTTTAAGCGTTCTTGCGAAAAAGCCGGTATTCTGGCGGAAGTTCGTCGTCGTGAACATTACGAAAAGCCAACTTCTGTTCGCAAGCGCAAAAAAGCGGCTGCGGTAAAGCGTCACGCTAAAAAAGTGGCTCGTGAAAGCATACGTCGCAGACGTATGTACTAATTGGCGTTTGAAATTTTAAACAACGATTAGGACCTTTAGCATATGGCCGCATTATTGGATCAAATCAACAATGCGATGAAAGATGCGATGCGTGCCAAGGCAAAAGATCGCCTTGGCACCATTCGTCTACTCACCGCAGCGATTAAACAATATCAAGTCGATAATCGCGTTGACGATGTCGACGACGCTACCATCCTTGCCATTCTCGATAAAATGGTCAAACAACGCCGCGAATCCATTAAGGCATACAACGAAGCCGGTCGAGAAGAACTCGCCGCTGTTGAACAAGCCGAAATTGAAGTGTTGGCTGACTTTATGCCACAACCTTTGTCTGACGATGAAATCGCCTCGCTCATTGATGAAGCTGTTAAGGCAACCGGTGCCGAAAGCATGCGCGACATGGGAAAAGTCATGGGGGTTTTAAAGCCCAAATTGCAAGGCCGCGCGGATATGGGGGCGGTTAGTGGGAAGATTAAAGCCAAGCTTGGCTGATTGATTTTTTTATTTTTGAAAAACGCGCCGAAAGGCGCGTTTTTTTGTTTCTGTGGTTTTCAATTGATTGAAAGTTCACATTTAATTGTACGATTCGGTTTCACCCTGCTAGGCGAGTTACTTTTGTCAGTCGACACAAAAGCAACCAAAAAGTCTTTGACGCTCGCCGCTTGGCAAGAGATCTGAGTCGTATGGAATACAGCAAACTACTGAAACCTTAGAGTCGCTTGAATTTTGCTGTCGCTACTGGCTAAGACTCCAACTCAATGGCTTGTAAAACCTAAGCTTCCAGAAGGCTCAAAATTTGAAAAGTTCGCTAAACCCAGTTTGATCACTTGCGACAGCATTCATCAGAAAACACACCTATTTCAGGAATACATTGAACTATCAGAATATTCGGAACAAGTGCCATAGCGGCTAGCGTAGAGCTCTTTTGGTTACTTTTGCAGCGCTTGGCAAAAGTCACTCGCCCGAGAGGGCGAAACCCGTACTAAAATTTAGCAAAGAACTAAAATCAGTAAATTTTCTAAATAAGAATCTAAAACACAAAGCAAAGAAACAAAACCGGAACCTTTAAATTCCCTCAAACCCTCTGCATAATACCCCACCTCAACCCAAACAAACCTCCAAAAAACCAATGGCCGGACGCATCCCCAAACAATTCATCGACGATCTCATGTCGCGCACCGACATTGTTGAGGTCATCGAGCGCCGCGTTCAGCTTAAAAAGGCCGGTAAAAACTATCAGGCCTGTTGCCCATTCCATAACGAAAAAACACCTTCTTTCTCCGTCAGCCCCGACAAACAGTTCTATTACTGCTTTGGTTGTGGTGCCAATGGCAATGCCATCAGTTTTGTCATGGAGTACGAAGGTTTGAGTTTTGTCGAAGCAATCGAAGATTTGGCTCACGCCCAAGGTCTGGAAGTACCAAGAGAAGCGCGTTCCGAGCCAGCAAAAGAACAACAATGGCAACACAATTACTACGAATTGATGGAAAAAGTATCTCGATTCTATCAACAACAGTTACGGTCTTCCGATCACAGTGAGCGAGTTGTCACTTACCTGAAAAATCGCGGTTTAAGTGGTGAAATAGCCAAAGACTTCGGTTTGGGGTATGCCCCTGACGAGTGGCATTCACTGCAAGCTCTATTTGGCCACAATCAAAGCATTAATCAGACGCTGGTCGCTTGCGGCATGCTGATCGAAAAAGACAGCAACCGTTACGATCGCTTTCGAGATCGGGTGATGTTCCCTATCCGTGACCGTCGCGGTCGAGTAATCGCCTTTGGTGGCCGGGTAATCGATAAAGGTGAGCCTAAATATCTGAACTCGCCAGAAACCGACATCTTCTATAAAGGTCGTGAGCTCTACGGTCTCTATGAGATGCGCCAGCACAGCCGAAAAGTAGATTGGGCGATAGTCGTAGAGGGCTACATGGACGTGGTGTCACTGGCGCAGTTTGGCATTCGCAACGCCGTAGCTACTCTGGGAACGGCAACCAGCAGTCACCATTTACAACAACTGTTTCGCGTTTGTCCAAAAATTGTTTTCTGCTTTGACGGTGATCGAGCCGGACGCGATGCCGCCTTGCGCGCTCTGAATCACAGCCTGAGTCAGATCCGCGACAATCGTGAAATACGTTTTATGTTCCTGCCCGAAGGAGAAGATCCCGATACTCAGGTTAGGCAGGTCGGCGCTGAAAGTTTTAGCAATACAGCACAGAATGCCCCTTCTATGTTCGAGTACTTAATGGAACATCTGAAATCCCAGGTAGACATGGACAGCTTCGACGGTCCTGGAAAGTTGGCAAACTTAGCGAAACCTTTTATTGAACAAATGCTTGATCCCATTCATCGTGAACGTTTTATTCAACAGCTGTCGATACAGGTAGGCTTGAGTGAAGCCCGCCTCAATGAATTGTTACTGGGAAATGAAGAACAACCAGCGGCCCCCCCAGCAAAACCTGCTAGCCTACCACTGACCAACAGCAGTCAGCTCACCCCCATTCGACGCGCTATTACGCTACTGTTACATCGCACCGAATTAGTGCAACAAATCGATGACTATCAATGGTTGAGCCAATTAAACATGCCGGGACATGAAATTCTCAAGCAAATGATTGAAATTCTTAAAACCAACCCCAACATAAGCGTCGGCGCACTGATCGAGCACTGGCGTGGTAATCCGGCACAACCGCATTTGTTGAAATTGGCGAATGAAGAAATCATCACTCCGTTAGAAGGCATGCAACAAGAAATAGCTGGCATTTTTGTGAAGTTGCAAAAAGCGTTCAAAGAACAACGCTTTGAGCAACTGCAACAAAAAGCAAAGCGAGGCCCTTTATCGGTGGAAGAAAAACAGGAATACCAGAAGCTATTACTGGAACTGTAAGTTATGCAATATTCGGCCCCGTTTAAATCGCATTAAACGGTAAAATTAACCCCGCAAATTTGCCCGATTGCATCTACACTGTGTATAATTGCGCGTTTCGTGTGCAGCACGAAGGTTTTTTATTGTCTGCAGTTTTTACCGGCGTCTATCGCGGTTGAATTCTACTTAACTTGTAAAAGGTCGTTACTGAATGTCGAACGAGATGTCCAGCCAGTCACAACAATCACAGCTTAAACTATTGATCGCGCGCGGAAAAGAGCAGGGGTTCCTGACTTACGCAGAAGTAAATGATCACTTACCTCCTGATATCGTTGATCCGGACCAGGTGGAAGACATCATTCGCATGATCAACGACATGGGTATTCAGGTATTTGAAAGTGCACCCGATGCCGACTCTTTGTTAATGAGCGACTCGGTCGCCGATGATGAAGCGGCCGAAGAAGCAGCCGCAGCCCTCGCCAACGTAGATTCCGATTTTGGTCGCACAACCGATCCCGTTCGTATGTATATGCGAGAAATGGGTACCGTTGAGCTGCTCACACGTGAAGGCGAAATCGATATTGCCAAACGAATCGAAGAAGGCATACGCGAAGTTGCCGTTGCCATTGCCGAATATCCTGCCACAGTTGAAACCCTCCTCGACGATTACGATCGCTATCTGGCTGGCGAAATCAAATTGTCCGATATCATTACCGGTTTCAGCGATGGCACTGAAGACGACGATATCATCGTTAGCGCTACAAACGTCGGTTCCGAAGTACCCGATGACGAGCAAGATGACGATGACGACAACTCTTCAGCCGATGAAGATTTAGGACCGGATCCAGAAGAAGCGCAAGAGAAGTTCACCGAGTTAAGGAAACAGCACGAGAAGACCGTCAGCGCGATTAAAAAGTACGGTCGAGCACACAAAACGGCACAAAAACAGGTAACTGCCTTGCAAGAGCTCTTTATGCAGTTCAAGTTACTGCCCAAGGAGTTTGATCGCTTAACGGCCAAAATGCGTGCAAAAATGGACGCACTGCGTACTCAAGAACGTTTGATTATGAAACTGGTCGTTGATCAAGGCCAAATGCCGCGCAAAACGTTTATTTCTGAATTTCCAGGCAATGAAACGAATACTAAGTGGCTAAACTCTCATCTTGGCAAAGATGTGAAGTATCACGACTCTTTGGAAACCGTTGCAGAAGATGTGATCCGTTGCCAAAACAAATTACTGCACATCGAAGAAGAAACCAACTTATCAATCGCCGAATTTAAAGAAACGAACCGGCGAATGAGCATTGGTGAAGCGAAAGCCCGTCGTGCGAAAAAAGAAATGGTTGAAGCCAACTTACGATTGGTAATATCCATCGCGAAAAAATACACCAATCGAGGTTTGCAATTCCTTGATTTGATCCAGGAAGGTAACATCGGCTTGATGAAAGCTGTCGATAAATTTGAATACCGTCGTGGTTACAAATTCTCGACTTACGCTACCTGGTGGATCCGTCAGGCTATTACTCGTTCCATCGCTGATCAAGCACGAACGATTCGTATTCCAGTGCACATGATCGAGACCATCAATAAACTGAACCGAATTTCACGGCAAATGTTACAAGAGATGGGACGCGAGCCACAGCCAGAAGAATTGGCTGAACGCATGGAAATGCCAGAAGATAAAATTCGCAAAGTTTTAAAAATAGCCAAAGAGCCTATCTCCATGGAAACACCCATTGGAGACGATGAAGATTCGCATTTAGGTGACTTTATTGAAGACGCAACACAAGAGTCTCCGGTCGATTCAGCGACTGCAACCAGCCTAGGTGAAGCAACCAAAGACGTCCTAGCAGGTTTAACTGCTCGTGAAGCAAAAGTGTTACGAATGCGTTTCGGGATTGATATGAATACTGACCACACATTGGAAGAAGTGGGTAAGCAGTTTGATGTCACCCGCGAAAGGATCCGGCAGATTGAAGCTAAGGCACTGCGAAAATTAAGGCATCCTTCTCGATCAGAAAAACTGCGCAGCTTTTTGGACGACCAATAAACTAAAAACTCCGCTTCGGCGGAGTTTTTTTATGATAAAGATGTGATTGAATAATAAGAAAAAGCATCTCGGAATTGATACCTTTAAAAAATCATGCGCCGTATTTTTGTACTCACGTTTTTATTGTTCAGCTATAATTTCCTCCAAGCAGAGGAAGTCCTAATTCTTAATGAAGACAGCCATACATTAAGTGCACCAACCCCTCTTGCAACGTTAAAAGAAACTCACAGCGGCGAGCCTTTTACCGTTTTACAATCCATTCGCTTTAATACACGATTTTACCCAGAGTCATTAAAACCCAGCCCCAACACTTACTGGTATAAATTGCAACTGAAAGGGCAATTCTTGGATCAGCAGACCCATAAATTTGTCATTGCATTTGATACACATATTTTACGACAACTCGACGTGTATCTTTATCATAATCAACAATTGCTTGACTCAGCAAGCATAGGGCTCAAAGCACAAAGCAATTATATGGCGTTATATCAGGGGCCACACTTTCAGTTTGACATTCGTTCTGGTCAAACGCTTACATTACTCATCCGTAAACATAATAGTGGGCCCTCCATTACGCCATTCAAAATTTATTCTCACGACAGCTATCAGCAACGATTGAATGCTCAATATCTACTTTGGGGAGGCGCTATCGCACTACTGATTGCGCTGGCGCTTTATAATGTGTTTGTTTACGCACTAAACCCGGGCTACAGTTACCTATGGTATTTAGTTTTTCACGCCGTAATTTTCGTATACTTTTCTGCGCTACACGGTTTTGGTTTTTTACTTTGGCCCGAAAGTATTCAGATCCGATTAGCGGAAAATATTATGCCGATGAATGTGTTGCTGGTCTGGGTAGGTGTACAATTTACGCGCGTATTTTTACAAACTCAACAGAACGTCCCACAACTGCACCAATATATTCGCTGGTTTAATATTGTCACTCCCATTGGATTATTACTAGCCGTTGTATTACCTGAGTACCTTACGATACCGATATTTATACCATACCAACTTATCGCTTCTCTCTTTATTTTGTTATTAGCCGCTACGGCATTGAAAAACCGTTACCGACCAGCACGTTATTTCTTTTGCTCCTGGCTCTTTGTCATAATGGGAGCTGCAGTCGGAATAGCAACGTACACCAATGTATTGCCTGTAAATAACGTAACCCTGCATGGATTTTTTATCGGTTCCCTCTTGGAGCTGTTACTTTTATCCGTCGCGCTTGCCGACCGATTACGCTATGCCGAAAAAAAAGCCATTACCCGCGCTTATATCGATCCGCAACGAAAGCTACCTAACTATTCCTTTTTTGTTAACGAATTTGCTTCGCAACTGAATCATCTGTTTCGGTTGCATCAGCGAATAGCCTTGGTGGTTGTCAACATTGCAAATTACCAACAATTGGTTGGCTTTTTAGGACCCAACATTCTAGAGCCGGTGTATCGCGAGTACATCGCTAGATTACGTCGATTATTGCAAGTTGCTCCTTGGTCCGTACGCTTTAGCAACTCATCCGGTGAAGACGAATTTTTTATCGCATTACCGGGTGATCAAATCATGTTTATGGTCCGTTCCGATCATGGGCTTGAAGATATACTTAAAAAATTGGTGCTCGACTCCAGCGAATCACTTTCTATTCGTAATTTCGATGTACCGATGCAAATAAATATCGGTGCGACACAACTTTCACCCAATATTAACTTGCTGCTGGAATGCTATCGAAAAGTTCAAATAGCTTTACTCAACTGCGAAATTAACCAGAATACCTGGAACATCTACAGTGATGATCAAGATACTTCGCTAAAAGATCACCTTTATTTACTGCAAGACTTGAAACAAGCCATTGCTAATCATCATTTCGAAATCATGATTCAGCCGCAAGTAGACTTATACACTCAAGACTTGATCGGTGGCGAAGTTTTGATCCGTTGGCAACACGACGAACGCGGTGTGGTCAGTCCAAACCAGTTTATAGCTATTGCCGAAAGTACCGGATTAATTACTCAGTTGACTCAGCACATAATCGAGTACTCATTTCATTGGAACAGCATTCAAAACAATTTGCCTGCCGGTTTCTCTTTGGCAATTAACTTATCGATGCACGATCTTTACGATGAAAATCTTTTAACTTTTATCGAGCGACAAATGCAGGTTTACGACGTGCATCCACATCAGATTACTTTTGAGATCACCGAATCGTCGATCATGCGCAACACTGAACGTTCATTAGCCACCATACGTCAATTGCAATCCATGGGATTTTGTATTGCAATCGATGACTTTGGAACAGGTTATTCATCGCTTGCTTACTTGCAAAAAATTCATGCGGATAAAATTAAAATCGATCAATCCTTTTTAGTCGGCATAAATAAAAACAAAACCAATCAGGCGATTGTGCGAACCATTACCCAACTGGCGGCTTCAATAGAAGCTAAAACCATCGTGGAAGGAATTGAAAATGGTGAAGAGCTGCTTTTCATAAAACAGTTGAATTGCCATTTTGGCCAGGGCTATTTTTGGAGTAAGCCTCTGTCTCCGGAAAAGTTTACGCAAAAATACTTAACCCAGCAGGTAGTGAATAAAGAGACTTCGGGGGAGATGTTTTTTTCTGATGGTTATTCAGAGACTTAAGGTTTTGATTTTTTTAAATGAAAATTGATTCGCACCGCTGCGCTTACGTGCGAGTTACTTTTGTCAATCGACACAAAAGTAACCAAAAGGTCTTTGACGCTAGCCGCTGTGGCAAGAGATCTGCAGCGTTTGAAATATTAAATGACTACTGCCAATTCAAAGTTGTTTGAAGACTGCTGTCGCTACTGGCTAAGACTCCATCACTGTTGTTTGTGAAACCATAGACTCCAGAAGATTCTGAGTTTAAAAAGCCTTCGAAACCCAGTTTGATCACTTGCGACAGAATTCATCAGAAAAGTAAATTTTTCAGGAATACATTTATTTATCAGAATAAACGGAGCAAGTGCCACAGCGGCTAGCGTCAGGGCATTTTTGGTTACTTTTTTTGCTCTTGAAAAAAGTAACTCGCACACAGCGTAGCGATGCGAAAAATATTACATTAAAACGTCAAGAAAAATCCCGGCCAAGTTTCCCCCGAATAACGTCTTTCATATCCGAAAAATACCGCTTAAAATACCGACGAATATCCTCTAAAATCAAATAATTCACCGGCACAATAAACAAAGTAATCGCCGTAGCAAATAAAATCCCAAATCCAAGACTCACCGCCATTGGAATTAAAAATTGTGCTTGAGTCGACTTTTCAAACAGCAATGGCATGAGACCTGCGAAAGTCGTTAACGAAGTTAATAACACAGGACGAAAACGTCGCCCGCCAGCCTGAAATGCTGCGCGCATAACACCTATGCCCTGTTTGCGTTTACGATTCACAAAATCCACCAGTACTAACGAGTCATTCACCACAACACCGGATAAAGCAAGAATCCCCATCATTGAAAGTAAGGTCATATCCATGCCCATGATCCAGTGGCCTATCACAGCACCGACCATGCCAAATGGAATCACCGACATCACTATCAAAGGCTGTAAATACGATTTAAATGGAATGGCTAACAACACATAAATTAAAATAGCTAAGCCAAACAACCCATACATTAAATCTCGTGATGACTCGCGTTGATCCTTGGCTTCACCCGCAAGCTCAAAGCTGATACCGGGATAACGCCCAATAATGTCCTGCAAATAGGCTTCAACTTCATCTTGAACCGCAATCAAATCACCACGATTTTTGTCAAAGTCAGCGGTAACACTGATCGTGCGCTGACGATCAATACGCAAGATACTGGTCGGGCTTAAACCCGGAGATACCTTGGCAATCTGCCATAAAGGAACTTCCTGTCCCGAACTCACTCGGATCATCATTTGCTCTAAGGTTTCGATCGATTGCCTCGCTTCCAGTGGATACCGCACCATCACTCGAACTTCTTCACGACCTCGTTGCAAGCGTTGTACTTCAAAACCATAGACCGCCTGTCTTACTTGGCGCGCCACAGTATTTAAATCCAAACCCAGTAAAGTAGCTTCGGGTTTCAGCTCCAATTGCAATTCTTCTTTACCATCAGAAAGCGAATCTTCAATATCGAAAACCGCTTCAAATTGCGCTAACTTTTGTTTTAATGTTTCACTTAATTGTTCTAATTGCTGCGTGTTTTTTCCTTTTAACTCGATGTTAATTGGTGTTTGGTCGCGACCAATTTCGGCTCGGTAATTTAATTGCTCTGCGCCAGCCACCTGCCCAACCGAATTTCGCCACTCATTAACCAGCTGTTGACTGGTGATAGCCAAAGTGCGCTGCTCCGGTGGTGTAATTTCTACTCGCACTCGTCCAGTACTGGAGTTTCGCCCACCGCTGATAGAATAAATATTTCGTATTACGGATTCGCCAGTTTCTGGATCGATGTATTTTTCTTTTAACTTTTGTGCTTGCTCCGTCATAAAACGCACAATGCGATCGGTACTTTCAAAGTCTGTTCCGGCGGGCATGATCAAATTAGCGCGCGCCACTTCACTGGCTACACGTGGAAACCAAACAAACTTGGTTTGTCCGCTCATCATTGCACCCAACACAATAATTAAGCTCGATACCATGATCACCCAGGCTGCGTAACGCCAACGTAATGCCAGCGCCAGTGCCGGTTGATAAGCTTTTTGTACAAACGTTTCCAAAGATTGAGAAATCGATTGTTGAAAGCGCGTGAAGCGGGATACGTGGCCTACTCGAGGTCGCACATGTTTTAAATGCGCTGGCAACACCAGTTTGGACTCAATCAAAGAAAAAATAAGTACCGGAATGATCACATAAGGAATACTTTGAAACCACGCCGATCGACCTTCCATAAAGGCTAAAGGTAAAAATGCAGCAACCGTTGTTAATATACCGAAAGTGACCGGTACAGCAACTTCCTGTGTTCCTTCAATGGCCGCAGCTAACGGATCTTGGCCACGCTGCATATGCGCATAAACATTTTCCCCAGTGACAATGGCATCGTCTACCACGATCCCTAACACCAAAATAAAGGCGAATAAGCTCATCAAATTTAACGTAATATCGAATACGGGCATCAATAAAAAGGCGCCCATAAAACTCATTGGAATTCCAATACACACCCATAATGCAACCGCTGGCCGCAAGAAAAATGTCAGCAACAAAATGACCAAAATCGCACCTTGCCAGGCGCTGGTGGTTAGCGTTTTCAGCCGAGCTTTGATCGGCTCACTACGATCACGCCAGTAATCTATCGACAACCCTTGCGGTAATTGCGTGCGTTTATTTTCAATGTACTCTCTCACTGCTTTACTGATATCAATAATACTTTGATTACCGGTTCGAAAAATTTCGACTTCAACAGCAGGCACACCATTAAACCGCATGCGCAAAGGCGTTTCTTCAAACTCATCTTTTATTGTTGCAATATCACCCAGCGTAATTAAGGCACCATCCTGACTGGTTATTACTGGAATTTTTGCAAACTCTCCGGCAGAATATTTTTGTCCACGGCTTCGAATAAATATTTCGCCACCTTCGGTTTTTAAATTACCTGCCGACACATCGCGAGAATTAGCGTGTAAAATATTAGCCACTTGCTCCAAAGTTAAATCGTATTTACGCAGGGCCCATTCCGGAACTTCTATGGAAATTTCAAAACGTAACGTATTATCAACACTAACTTGAGTGACTTCCGGTAACGCTGCAATTTCATCACGAACGTCTTCCGCTAATCGTCTTAAGGTGAGCGCATCGTACTCACCATATATAATCACCCCTAAAGCATCCCAACGACGCTGCGGCATCGTCACCAATAACTGCTCAGCTTCTGCAGGAAAGTTATATATGGCATCCACTTGAATTTTAATGTCATCGAGCATTTCACGCAGATCATAGCCATCTTCTATTTCCAGTGTGACATTCGCCGCACCTTCACTGGAACTGGACGTCATTTGACGAATCCCGGTGAGATCTTGTAAGGCCTCTTCAATCCGAATGGTGATACCTTCTTCCACTTCCTGAGGTGACGCGCCGGGTAATGTCATACTGACATTTATCGTGTTCACTTCAAACTCGGGAAACATATCAACGGGAATTTTTTTTGCCAGTACAAACAAACCGGAAATGATGATCAACGCCATTAAAATATTGGCGGCGACATCGTTGCGCGCAAACCAGGCTATCATTGAGTGCATCGTACTCTCCTAATGATTAGCCGTACGAACAGCTTCGCCACCAGTGGGCTGCTGAATCCGTTTACTTGCCGCACCTTCTCCCTGCTCATTGGCTTTCTTAACCACTCGTTTATCATTTTTAGTTTGGTTTATGGCTTTCACTTTTGTGCCTTGAGGTAAGTTGGCGGTTGGTGTCAGGATTAATTTATCGTGCATGCTAATGCTCGCCACTTCACCGGGTGGTAAGTCCAACCCTTTATCTGCAGAAATCACAACGGAATGGTTATCGGTCCACAGCGGAGTCACCTTATGCTTTTTTAAAACGCCTTCCTGCGCCAGGCTAATTTTATAGTCTTGAGACACCGCTCTGCGAGGAACGACAAAGACATTTTCTAAGCGCCGCCCCTGTACTTTTGCCCGTAAAAATTGACCGATACGAAGTGCTGGCGACTCACCTTTCTCAACGAACGGTTCTTCTATTTGTGCAACAACATAAAGCATACGCGTTGCCGGATCGTATGTGCCTTCGCTGCGTACCAGTTTACCCTGCCATTGATAGGTTTTACTTCCCAGCTCCCCTTCAAAAAGCACTTTTGGTCTCTCCGTGGTAGAGTTATCTTCATCGGGTAAACGAATATGGAATAGGTCATGCGCTTTAATGGGTAAACGCACTTCCACGCGATCCGTGGAATAAATTTCGGCTATCGCCTGAGACGGGCTCACAACTTGCCCTAAATCGATCATTTGACGCCTCACTTTACCAGTAAAAGGTGCTTTTACTAACGTGCGCTTGAGATTCAGCTCGGCTTTTGCCAGCCGCGCCTTTGCCGCATCGAGAGAAGCAAGAGCCGCTTTCACTTGCGGCTTGCGTAGTGCTAAATCACGGCCTTTTGCATTACCTGGTTTAATATTCCAGTCACGCTCGGCAATGTCAGCTTGCGCCAGCTCTTGTTGATATTTTACCTCGGCATCAGCAACGGTTGCCTTAGCCACGTCTACTTCTATCTGATAATCACGTGGATCCAGCTTTACTAAAACCTCACCTTTCTTAAAGGAAGCTCCCGCTCGGATATTAGGTGACACTTCAATCACTCGCCCTGAGACATCCGAAACCAATTGCGTCTCCGTAAGTGGAACGACCGAGCCGTAAGACTCCACCCAAACCTCGTAATGAGTCGGCGTCAGTTGACCGATTTCTACCGCCACCGCTTCGGCAGGGCGCTCGCCGAATTTACGAGCCTCTGGTTTTGTGGCAAACATGAGTTTGACAAGTCCTAAGGCCAGTAACAAAATAACGACCGTGACAATAGCGTGTGTTATCCAGGGAACTGGATTATCGACCAGTGTCGCTTCGACTTCGTGATTATTTTCAGCGTAATGATGTGGATTAGGATCGGTCATACAGTTTCGGGTCGTTACCAAATTCGGGAGCTTAAGAATACTGCAAGCCTAGTTCAAAATCAGGTGCCTTTACAATTACTTACAGAAGACTGACAGTGCCAGCCCCTCGTTGAATTTCAGGATTGAATCGCAATGCAAATTCCCGTAAACTTCGCACCTCGCTTCTAAGGTTAATTGTACGTCATTTAACCGCTTTTGGAGCAATTTCCTGTACTTAGGTAAAAATGGGCCCTTAGCTCAGTTGGTTAGAGCACCCGACTCATAATCGGTAGGTCCACAGTTCAAGTCTGTGAGGGCCCACCATTTTTACTCTATCCTTAGTTATTAAAAGAAAGAGCACACGACTCGCTCTCTACAACCCGACCCAAGTCCACAGCTCAAGTCTGTGAGGGCCCACCACTTTTACCTCATCCTTAGTTTCCAAAAGAAAGAGCACACGACTCGCTCTCTACAACCCGACCCAAGTCCACAGTTCAAGTCTGTGAGGGCCCACCATTTTTACTTCATCCTTAGTTTCCAAAAGAAAGAGCACACGACCCGCTCTCTATAACCCGACCCAAGTCCACAGCTCAAGTCTGTGAGGGCCCACCACTTTTACCTCATCCTTAGTTTCCAAAAGAAAGAGCACACGACTCGCTCTCTACAGCCTACTACTTAACTAATAGAGATTGTTAAGGCGACTGAACAATTCTCCGGGCATAAACTCAAAAGACGTTAAGCAGGCAACCAATATGTTTTCAATACATTAAAAAAACAGCAACATTGTCATCACTGCTAAGGATAAATGTATTGGGTTGACCCTCAGTTACTTGAACAAATAATCCGTATGTTTATACGGATAGATAAACCATTATTACATTTCCATTTCATCGGATTCCGCTTCAGAAACCTCAGAGACTTCCTCTTCCACTTCTGGTTTAACGGCCGCTTCACACATCCATCCCCAACTTTTTTGCTTTTCTACAAAAGCAGAATATTTCGATTCGCAATAGCCGAGTTCGGTCTGTGCATTCCACAAGACTTGCATACCCGATGCCTTGGTATACTGAACTTCACACGGTACATCGGTACCATCGGGATACACCAATTCGATCTTGCGTTGCTTTTCACCAAACGTACAAATCGTTGATTGGTTTTGTGCGGCAAAAACAACAGCCGACATCAGAGTTAAAAACAGTAGAATGGTTTTCATAGCCTCTCTCTTTGCGTTATAAAATGGCGTAAAAAGTTTAGCATAAGATTTTAATTTATCATTTTTGGGTTTCAGTGAGAGTTTTGAGATTGAGCTCATTTTTCAATAACATAATAGATCCGCTCTATATATCCGATACCACATTTCCGCTCAAACTCAAACTCGTAACTAATGGTGATGTTCTTCTTTATTTGGTTCAATGTCTGGAAATCGCTTTTTAGCGAACTTGCTATGACACGAATGACAGGTGTCCAACATTTTATAATAGTAAAAATGGACCAACTCTTGATTTTGACGTTTGGCACCGTGTGCCAACATACCTGCGTACTCGTGGAAACTTTGATCCAGTGCTTTAAAGGGTTTAGGAAGTTTATGCATAAGCTCCTGCTTTATTGCCGGCGTAAGCTTTTGCTTAAACACAAAGCTTTGTTGAATGCGATGCGCGGTTTGCTCAATAGTTTTCCAATCGCCCGACACCATGGGAAAAACCAATTGTTCCATAGCGCCTCGAATATTGGTCATTTCTTCAATCAATAAAGCACGCGCTTCGTTGGACAAATGATGACTATCAAATTGATGTGACTCATCCTTTGCGAATGCATTTAAAGCAAGTAGCAAACTGCAGATTATGATGGACCCCTTCATACTTAATCCTCGTGTTGTATTTGAAAAGCTGAGCAAGGTGTACCCTGGTGAAAATACATCTGCCAGCCAGACTCCGATTTTTTCCAAATTGAACTGCGCAACGAATAACGCGTTGCGCCATGCAAAGTAATCGTGGCGCGATACGTCAGTTGTACCACGTTATCAGACAGCACTTTCAGTTGATAATCCTGGTTATGAAACCTGGGATAGACTTCGTTCGCCAGTCGAGTGAATGCATCCTGCTTCGTATAGGCAATGCCTCGACTGGTAAACTCAACAAAATCATCGGCCAGCAACTGTTCGAGTTGCTCATGCGACTGCCTTACTTCTTTACGCAATAAGCGTTGTTCAAGCTCTATAATGTCGCGTTTTAGTTCATTAGCATCCATAACTCTAAGTCCAAAATAATGAATTAGCCGTTAACCGGCTTTACATCGATACTGGCTTTTAAAATCATCAAGGGTTCTTTCGTTTTTCCATAATGTGAGCCAGCATTTTCCAATGCTTTTACCGTATCCATACCAGAAACCACTTCGCCAAATATCGTATGCTTACCATCCAAGTGCGGCGTCGGCACAAAGGTAATAAAAAATTGACTGCCGTCTGTATTGGGACCTCGATTCGCCATACTTAACAAGCCAGGTCGATCGTGCTTTACACTCGCTGAAAACTCTCCTGCATACTCGTAACCTGGGCCCCCAGAACCGGTACCGGTTGGATCGCCACCCTGCGCCATAAAGTTCGGGATCACACGGTGGAAACTCACATTATCGTAAAAGCCCAGTAGTGTGAGATATATAGTACTGGAAACATGCATCGGTGCGACGCCAGGCATTAATTTAATTTGAATACTGCCTTTATTGGTTTGCAAATTCCAAAAATAGTCTTTTTTCTTATCGAAAAATAAGCGTGGTGGTTTCGGTAAATTTTGTTTCCAATTTGGCTTTGATTTATCGATATTTTTTTCTGCAATGAATTTTTCAATTTGCGGAAACGCAGACTCAGGCTTAGAACATGCGGCGAGTACCAAAGCCAGCGAAAGACTAATGAATAAAGTAAATTTTGAAAGTGTCATTTGGCTCATCCAATAATATGTTGTTCAATCAATTGTTTTAACTCTGCAATTTCAGATTCCAAAAGTGAAACCCTATTTTCAAGATCCGAGACTCGAGCCTCATCCGACTCCTTTACATCCTCTACAGAGGCTAGCGGCAAAGACTCAGCAACTCCAGTGAATAAGTGTTGCCAGCGAGATTCCCGCTTTCCGGCTTCACGAGCCAGTTGTTGTACCAATGGCGAGTTACCCAATGCCATATTTTTTAACACAGACTCCACTTCACCGACATTCGAAAACTCGCACAGTCTTTGTGTGCGCGTTCGTAACTCACCGGGAGTTTGCGGACCGCGTAAAAACAGTACACACAGTATGCCTTTCTCTTGCTCGGAGAGCTTGAGTTCGCCGAATTCAGTATTGCAAAAGCGATGTCGATATTTGACAACTCGAGCCCCAAAGCCAGAAGCCTTAGTAACCAAGTTCATTTGCTCCAGCTCATCGACTACTATTTGCACATCTGTTTCGGATAGGTTCATTACCGGCTCACGGTTGCTTTTTTGATTGCACGCTGTTGTCAGACCGTTGATTGACAAAGGGTATTGGTCTGGCGTGGTGACTTCTTTTTCTAATAAACAACCGATCACTCGAACTTGTAGTTGCGATAGTTCCATAACCCACTCCACCTAGAAAAAACGACCTAATCTTATAGCAAAGTCCTGTAACAATGCTATGGTGTCTATAATCTTTGGTATTTATTGCCGATAGTGTAAGATCATCCTTCGCGTTTAAATACATTTCAACTGACAGTTGTTCGCTCAAGTTCAGAGCCCCGTTAAAGAGCAACACCAGGGATAACTCAACAGGCTCCAGGATAATTCAATGAAAGTATTAGAATTTATTCGAGAAAAGACCGAGCAATTACAAAAAAACAACGCCGATTTTCGGGCCAAAATTGAACCACAGTTTAAAAACTGGTCCGATAAACTCACGCAAACCATTTCGAATACTTTGAATAACCCCTGGTTTTCACTGTTCAAGCCCGACGATGATGAGAAACAAGCCGAGCCGGAACAACCGGTAGAACAAGTACCTGAAGCAGCAAAAGTGTATCAACAGCTGCAATTAAAATTAGGCCAGGAAACCTACGTTGGAGAATGGTTTACCGTTGATCAACACTGTATCGATCAGTTTGCCGATGTTACCGGCGATAAACAGTGGATCCACACCGATCCTGATCGCGCCAAAAACGAATCGCCATTCAAAACCACTATTGCTCACGGCTTTTTGACCTTGTCATTGATCCCCACATTAACCGATGCCACCAATCCCGAAAACAACCCTTACCCCGAAGCAAAAATGGTCGTCAATTACGGCTTAAACCAGGTACGTTTTCCATTCCCAGTAAAATCGGGTTCGCGAGTACGCGCTCGTACGACACTGTTGGATCTGGTGCCCATGAAGCGCAGTATCGAAGTGGTTAATGAAGTCAGCATAGAAGTGGAAAACAGCAAACGACTGGCATGCGTCGCACAAACGGTATTGCGCTTATATTTTTAATAAGTTACCAGGGCTCCTTGCAGCTCCGTCATAAAAAATCCACTGTTCGAAACAAGTTTTAAAAAGCCGCCTCGAAATGGCTACTAAAGATACCCTTTCGTTCTTTGTCGACATTTGCCAAAGAGTGGCATAATTTCGTTACCAACGCGTCATTTGCGTTCCACTTATTGTCTAGCTTTATCAATTAGGTACCTATGAAACCGCGAGATTCCGTGGCCTACCTGCCACTTTTTGCCGCAATTTTCGCTATCGCGCCATTAGCAATTGATATGTATTTACCTGCCATGCCCACCATGGCAGAGGACTATGTCACTGAGATTACGCAAATACAGTGGTCGTTGAGTTTTTTCCTGGCAGGATACGCTGCAGGCATGTTGATTTTTGGCCCCATGGCCGATCACTATGGTCGTCGCTGGTTTTTACTTGGCGGACTCTCTGGTTTTACTTTATGCAGCGCTTTGCTGGCCATTGCTCCGAATATAGAAGCCTTTAATGTACTGCGTTTATTGCAAGCCGTGTGCGGTGGAGCGGCAACGGTCACCGTTCCCGGCACCATTCGCGATTTATTCGGAAACAAAACGGCGAAAGGCCTGGCTTACGTCTCCATGGCGATGATGATAGCTCCGATGTTAGCCCCCTCCATTGGCAGTCTTATGCTGGCTTGGTTTCAGTGGCCGAGTATTTTTATTCTACTTACCTGTTACGCTTTTCTCATTTTGCTGCTTACGATATGGAAGTTTCCCTTTGTGGCTCTTGCTCCAAATGATAGTGGAGCTTTACTGGCAAGTATCGTTCGTAACTACCGAACGATATTCAGTCATCGCAAAATCTATCCCTTTTTATTCACAACCATGAGCATCACATTAATATTTTTTGGCTACATCACGTCGGTGTCTTTTCTTTATATCAGCTTGTATCAGGTATCAGAACAAGTCTTTGGATTGCTTTTTGGTGCGAATGTTGTGGCTTTAATGGGAGGAAATTTTATTAACGCACGCATTGTTACCCGTTTCGGTCCTTTAAAAATGCTTCGAATGGCCCTTAGTAATGCCCTGCTTGCAGCCGTACTATTATTTGCCGTGTTGGCAAACCAAGCCGATATTGTTTGGGTAGTTGCGGCGATATTGTTTTTAATGAGCAACTTGATCATCGTTTCGACCAATTCCGATGCATTAATTTTAATGAACTTTCCTCGACACGCAGGTACCGCAACTGCGGTGATTGGTACGTTAAAATTTGGAAGTGGTGCACTTGCTGGTTTCGTTTTAGCGCTTTTACACGATGGCAGCGCCATGCCATTTGCGTGGCTGGTGATCAGCATTGTATTTTTACTCAGTCTGCTGCATCTAACGATTCAATATTTTCGTTGGCCAACGCCAGAGAAGTGAAGTACTCGGACCTAAAGAGAAAGTGTTGAGCATTGTCAGTTTACAACTCATTTTTTACTACTTCACACTCAAAAAAGAGTACTTTTATCGACTTGCAACTCGAAACTCACTATCATAAAGGTTGATAACCATTTATTTCGGAAAACTCAGTGATTAAGCCAGGGCAATTTAATCAACTTACGATTGTAGAGAAAACACCTTTCGGTGCTTATTTAAATGCCGATAAGCAGCAGTTGATTTTTATCAGTAATAAACATTTACCTGAGCATTGCGAAGTGGGTGAAAAGATTAACGTTTTTGTTTATCAAGATTCCGATGGTCAATTAGCTGCAACCCAAGACATACCTAAAGCAAAGTTAGGTGAATTTGCCCGGCTGACTGTAGTAGCGGTTAATAACATAGGCGCATTTTTAGACTGGGGACTTCCAAAAGATCTGTTGGTACCTTTTGCCGAACAAGGAAAACCATTGAAAGAAGGTCAATCTCCAGTTGTTTATGTCTATCAGAATAAAGCCGATCAACGCGTAACGGCATCAACTAAATTGGAAAAGTTTCTCGATAAAACACCAGCAAAATATACCATAGGCCAACAAGTGGATTTGCTCATTACCGATAAAACGGATTTGGGCTTTAAAGCGATTATTAATCATCAACACTTGGGGATGATCCATAATGATGATATTCACTTAAAGTTAAAGTATGGGCAGAAAGTTGCCGGATATATTAAACATATTCGAAAAGATGGAAAAGTTGACCTGTCAGTTAAAAAACCCGGTATATCTGGTCGAGATGAATTAGCAGAAAAAATTCTCTCAACATTGAAAGAAAATGATGGGGTATTAGCCATTTCGGATAAGAGTTCTCCAGAAATCATTGCTAAAATATTTGGCGTCAGCAAAAAGCAATACAAAACGGCACTAGGAAAGCTATACAAAGAGCATCGAATAACAATTGATAACAATTTAATTCGCTTAATAAATAAGAATTAAACCTATCCACCAATAGATTTGCACGCGTTTATCTCTTGTTAAAATATTAGCAAAAAAATTAAATCTTAGAGCGACTCACCATCACATCTCAATACTGGCGATACTTAATCCTATTAATTGACAAGCATCACAAATAAATTCAATCGAATGTGAACTTGTGCAATTTTCACACATTTTTAATTCAATATTTACTCGATTTTACGGTACTCTGCTCACAAACTATTCAGCGCTATACAAGCGATTGACATTTTGCCTTAAAAACTAAAACAAGACGCTGATATAAAAATAAAATGAAGCGCGAGGACCAATTCCATGAACAAAAAAATAGTTGTACTGGCATCTTTATTTGCCGTATTCATAGCATTGTTTTATACGCTAATGCGTAACGGAACGGATCAACTCTCAACTGAATTAACAAATAAACAAGTAAAAGGCCCTGCCCAGAAACTTGACTATACAAGCAATTCTAACCATTCTGCATCCGATAACGCGGAAGTACAAAACCAAATCTCGAAAGCGACTTCGAAAATATGGCAGCAGTCAGAACAAGCACGCACGTATTTACAGGCGAAACCCGAATTATTACCCGGCGATCTTGCTGGCGAAGCTTATCTCGAAATTAATACGAGCCAGCTCACTTCCATGTCTATCGGAGAAACGTTTGAAGTCAATATTCCGCAAATAGGTGGTTCACTTGCCGCAGAAGTGGACTTTATCACTGAACACAGTAACGGTGATAAAACGGTGGAAGCTTTTTTTCCAGGTATGGAATCCTATTACAGCGCTGTTTTTACCTTAGGTGAAAATCATACCTACGCTCAATTCAGTACACCCGAAGGCGTTTATATTATGGAGGCCCAAGGTAACTACGCCTGGATCACGTCGCGTCAATCTTTGGTTGCCAGTCATAAATCCGATCACGATGACGGTGTATTTCCATCTGATAATGCAACACCCACAACAAACAATGACGAAGTCGATGTCTCATTCGACTATGTCGTTCAAGAATCGTCGCAGAACGATAATCCCTAAAAACAAAAAAGCACAGGAGAAAAACAATGAAACAACTGATAGCAGTAATGGTAGGGCTGCTGAGTACGGTAGCGGTTAAAGCCGAAACCATCGATATTATGATGCTCTACACGCAACCCGCACAAGATTACGCAGGCAGTATGAGCACCAAAGTCAATAACCTCATCTCATACGCTAATCGAGTGTATCGTAACAATGGTTTGGATATAACGCTACGAGTGGTTGCGCAAGGCCGTATTACCAACTACAACATTATGCCCACCGAAAGCCATTTGGACTGGCTTACGAATAACTCTAGCATTCAAGGTTATCGAGACTCTTATAAAGCCGATATGGTGGCTTTACTCGGCCGGAGAGAAAATCTACCTGATGGATACGTTTGTGGCATTGCTTGGGTAGGTCAAGGGCAAAACGGCTATATGTATGCAACGTCAAAAAATAACGCTTACAGTATCAGTGCCGTAGATTGTGGAAATAATACGTTCGTTCATGAGCTTGGTCACAATATGGGCTTAGCTCATTCGCGCAGACAAGGAGACTCATCCGGTGGCGTCTATTCGTACGGAATGGGGCATGGAGTCGACTACAGTTTTTCGACAATCATGGCTTACCCTCAAGCCTATTATGGAAATGTTTCGCATTTGGATATTTTTTCCGATCCGGATTGGAATGCCTGTCAATCACAACCCTGCGGTGAACAAGGTGTTTCCAATGCCTATCAAGCCCTTAAGCCCATTATCGACGATATAGCGAACTATTATTAATGCTCTTAATCATCCGGTTTTCATAAATCGGATGATTTTCTTCTTCCCTTCCAATTTTCTTCTAACGGATCTGACAGGTTAAGATTTCCTGAGCAGTCGTTGACGCCCTCATTGCTTAACGCTATATTTTTGCTTTCCAGATAAAAGTGTACGGTTACTCTTTATTTTGGGTATAGAACAAAAAAATCATGATTTCTAATGACTGGACCAACGATTCTCTCCTCTTAGCCTATCAAAAGTTACATTACGTGGAGACCAGGAGTTGCGTATAATCTTACGCTAAGGTGACTTGTATGAAACTACATATATCCTGGTTTGATGACGAAGGTCACCATTCATCAATCTTGGAGTTGAACAAAAACCGGTTAATTATTGGCAGAGATTTGTCGGCAGACCTCACGCTAGAACACTCCAGTGTATCACGACAACACGCGGTTATTTTTAAGTCAGAACACGGTATTTTTATAGAAGACCTTGAGTCACGATTTGGTACAGTCGTCAATTTCCAGCCGATTCAAGCAAAGGAACCTACCTCACTAAAAATCAATACCGTTGTCAAACTCGGCATGCAACCTATTGAAATTCGCCTACTCAATACCGAAGACGCCTGCAATGAAGACTATCAATGGTTTGAAACCTCACCGTTGCTAGAGGAAATCGAAACATTAAAACAAAAAGTACTGAATCGACTCGGTGGAAATCTAGACAGCACAAGTACGGCGCAAGAATTCAATGTCTTGATCGATTCTGCCAAAACCTGGTTAAACCGAAACGCCGTATTACATCAAATTAATTTAATTTTAAACCAGTCAGAGCTTGTTGATGACATGCTCACTCATATTCTACCTATCGTTGCGAACTTATTTTCTGCCGAAAGAGGGTTTGTCTTAACTCACAATGCAGAAAGAAAATCACTCATACCTTCAGCGACCTATTGCTACGATAAAATTAATGATAACAATCAACTCGATCAACAAAAACTCTTCAGTCAAACTGTCGCTCGACAATGCTTTGATCAAAATAAACTCATAGCCCTAGATAACCTTGATCAAAACACGGAACTCAATCAAGCGGACAGTATCAGTGAGTACCAAATAAAAAGCGTCCTGGCAATTCCTCTCAGCTATGCACAAAAAGTATTGGCCGTCATATACCTGGACAGTCAATCTTTCTACGCGAATTTTCTACAGCACAAAGATTTTATTCGCCCATTGCAAACCTATTTGGGTGCGGCACTAAAACATGCCATTCATTACAATCAAGCGATTACGGATGACTTAACCGGTGTTTTCACTCGTCGTTATTTTGAAGAGCGCATTAAGCAAGCCATGGAACACAGTAAACGGTATGGCACTACATCTAGTTTAATTCTTTTAGACATCGATCACTTTAAGAAACTAAACGACAATTATGGTCATAACTTTGGCGATCGGGTATTAATGAAAGTTGCTGATACATTGCTCTCCACCGCTCGTAAAAGTGATGTTATTGGTCGGTTAGGCGGTGAAGAGTTTATTTTATTTCTCGCCGAATCCGATAAAAAGGGCTCCTATAACCATGCTGAGCGAATTCGACAAGAAATCGAAGCATTGAGTTTTCCTTACAATAACGAAACCATCCATATTTCCGCAAGTCTAGGCGTTTCAGAATACGATCTCAGCTTTGGAACAACACCCTATAAATTCATTGAGGCCGCTGACCACGCGATGTACCAAGCTAAATCCAGTGGTCGTAATCGCGTGTGTACTTTCGAACCACCGCGTTCTTCTTCCTTTGAAACAGTTTTCAGTTAATTTTCTGGATGTCGAAATGCTGACTTGTCACCATTGCAGTACCCAATGCTCATTACTTGATACTCACTGTCCAAACTGTGGCGCCCCTATCAGTTTATCCACAAAGATACCTTCTAAGTTAAATTCCATCGGTGAAACGTCAACAGAAACCTTAATCAATGAAATGCAACAACACTGCGATGAGTTTGAAATTCTTGAGCACCTTGGGCAAGGAGGAATGGGCAATATCTTTAAAGCAAAAGACAAAACACTCGAGCGCTTAGTGGCTATAAAATCTATCAATAAGGATAAAATCCAATCTGATACTCATGAACTCGTATTACGTGAAGCAAAGCTTGCTAGTGCATTAAATCACGATAACATAGCTACAATTTACGATGTTTCTCGCTCAAGTAAATGTGACTACATCGTAATGGAATGGGTTGACGGCGAGACACTCGAAGAGCTTATTGCTAGCAATCGTCTTTCCTATCTGGAAAAACTGGATATCGCTCGTCAAATCGCAGAAGGAATCTCGCAGGCACATACCCACCAGATCATTCACCGAGATCTTAAGCCCGCCAATATAATGCGATGTTCAGGCAACAACACCGTTAAAATTCTTGATTTTGGTATTGCAGAACAGCACCACCAAGACAATAGCAAGCCCAACGAATACCAAAACACTCACAATGAGTCGATTGTCAGTAAAAAAACAACCTTGGCTGGTTCACGCGGTACTGTGCCCTATATGTCACCTGAACAGTTCAATCACGACCCTATCGACATCAAAAGTGATCTCTTTTCTTTTGGTATTGTATTGTTCGAACTCTTTACCGGCTTTCACCCCTTCGATGCTGATAGTTTTTCCGGCTTTCAAAAAAAGATAAAACAGAGTGAGCCCGATAAAGAATTACTCGCCCAATTACCCGTAAAATTGAGAGCATTAATCAGGCAATGTTTGGATAAAGATCCTCACCAACGCCCCGAAAGCGCAGAGCAAGTTCGCGATGTTATTTCTCAATTATTGCAAGAAGAAAAAAACCGACAAAGCAAGAACAAATACTACTGGCTCTCGTCCTGGCGTTTAGCGGCAATGATAGCTGCCTTTTCCCTTATCATAGGTACAGTCGTTTACTATTCCGCTGAACCGATATTAAGTGATCGCCAGCATATATTGTCGCAGGGTAAAAAAGTAGCTGTTCTACCCTTTGAAAACTTAAGTGCGGATCCTCAAATTGAGCTTTTCGCTAAAGGGCTTACCGCCGATCTCAATATCGCACTTTCGCACATAAGTAAACGCAACAACAGTTGGGTAATTCCGGCATCGGAACTTCGCAAGTTGGAAAACCCAACCGTTGAAACAGTGTACAAAACCCACAATGTCGATTTGGTTATTAGTGGTAGCATTCAACATTTTGGCGCTCAAAGACGATTAATTATTAATTTGCTGAATGCTTCTGACGCGAGAGTCATCGACTCTTTTTCTTATGATTTTACTTTGGAGGAAACTTTTCAAACTCAACACAAAGTGAAATCCGCTATAGCCACCTTATTAAATTGGAAGTTTGATGAGAGTAATGTCGATGTATCACCCACACTTATTTCGAAAGCTTATCAACATTACTTGAATGGTATCGGCTATTTGTACCGGTTTGACTACCAAGATAACCTTAGCAAGGCCATTAACGAGCTTGAAAAAGCTCTGCAAACAGATGAAGACTTTATACTGCCACTATATGAATTAACTCGTGCCTATATCCGACAAGCGAAACATGACAGCGCTCCTGAGTCACTTCTTAAAGCACTAGAACTGTCTAATTTAGCAATTACTAAATCGCCGAATTCCGAATCTTACGCTTTAAATGGTTATGCGAATTATAAAAAATCAAATTACGAAAAAGCGGAAAACAGTTTTTTAAAAGCCATTGAACTGGATAAAAACAACTCGGAAGCTTATTTGGGATTAGGGCGTGTATATCAATCCTTAGGTAAAAGCACACTAGCAGAACAAAACCTTTTAACGGCGATAAGCTTGAGTGACAACTGGATTTACTGGAATTATTTGGCGTATTTTTATTATACAACAAACCAACTGAATAAAGCTCAGAGTGCTTATTTTCAAGTTTCAAAAATGACACCTGACAATGTATTTGGCTTTCAAATGGCTGGTGCAATTTCACATGCTTCAGGAGACTTCAACAGTGCTTTAACTTCGTTTAAAAGAGCACTCACCCTACAACCCAATGATCCTAATAACAACTCTAATTTAGCTTCAGTATATTTTTATTTAGGTGAGTACGAATCAGCCATTAAATATTTTGAAAATGCTGTAAAGTTGAATAATAAGAGCTACCTTATTTATTCAAACCTAGCAGATGCCTATAAACTAGTAGGGAAAACCAACGAGTCACAAAATTCCTATAAGCATGCTATAGCAATCATTACAAAAGAGATTGAGCTTAAGCCTAATAATCGCAATCTTCTTGTTAGAAAAGCTGTCTATTTAGCAAAGAGTAGCAAACATGAAGATGCATTAAAAATGCTAGAAAATGCAATGCCAATAATAAATAGCTACAACTTGGTTTTGGCGGCCAAAGTATATGAAATCTGCGGCCTAAGAGAAAAAGCAATAGACTTTTTAAAAAAAGCGGTAAACAATGGTTATTTATCTAAAAACATTAAAATCGAGCCTGAGTTTAAAAGCTTGATACAAACTAAACAAGCATATTTTCTGAATCAAAAAAAAGAGTAAGAGAGCTTAAACTGCCATAACTATAGATGCCTATCAAAACGACATCTATAGTCATAAAAAGTAGCTAATTATTTACATCCCCACCATTAACAATAATCTCAGGATCTTTTGTATAAATAACACCATTAGACTCTACATACACTAAATAGGCGCTGTATTTAGGGACATTCACAGTGCTTGAGTCTGATTGAACCTCCAAGTTTCCTTGATTGGGCTCGTTGTTAGTAACACCGAAAGCATAATTTTTCTCATCTCCCAAAGAAAATGGGTTATTAAAGTATAACCCCCAATTACTTACAGGGCTTGCTCCTTGCTCAAGCGTTAGCTGAAATAAAATGGTATCGCCTTTACTAACACTTGGGAGATCCTGTGTCACGGTTATACTGTTATCACTGTGAAATTTAAATATTGCGGTATGTGTTGCCATTCGTTGTTCCTTTGTTGAATTGTTGATTTTCTTTGTCGGCTATACCCGAAGCATTTGAGTTTCAGGCACTTCTAACAGCTGAAACTCAAATGCTTCGGGTATACTCAGCCAAAATCTAAGATAGTTGGTTTATTAAGGTTGTTCAAGTGCCACTGCAAACCTCGATGACGCTACGCTCTAACGAGGTAACAAGTACTCAACAGTCGTTCGTAATTTTTTGTTAGAGCACATATTCTTGACGGATACCAACTCAGACACTTACCCGAATACCCGTTTTCAAATTAAGCGCCGTCAACTTCCCTCCCCAAATACACCCGGTATCCAGCGCCTGAAAGCGTTTAGAGCTTAATTTACCTTCTAATGCTGCCCAATGTCCAAATACAATACGAATGTTTTTTTCCAGTCTCAACGGCATTTTAAACCAGGGCTTTAGCGGTTTAGGTTGTTTACCCGGCTTCATCTTGTAAGACATATCCAACCGGCCATCGGGATAACAAAAACGCATGCGCGTAAACGCGTTGGTGATAAAACGTAAGCGGTCAACGCCTCTTAAAGATTCACTCCAAAGATCGGGTTGATCGCCGTACATGGTATGAAAAAATTGTTCTCGTTTTTTCGCCGATTGAAGAACGCTTGAAACGTCTTGCGAACATTGCATCACTTTTTCTAAATTCCATTGAGGAGCCACACCCGCATGAACCATCAAGGTATTTCGCTTTTTGCTGTATCGCGCAAGTGGTTGCTGATAAAGCCACTCAAACAGTTCAGTGCGATTTGGGCTATCCAATACGTCTTTAAAAGTATCTTTACGTTTTAGCGTTTGCGCACCGCTGGCAACGGCTAACATATGCAAATCGTGATTACCTAATACCAATTTAACGCGTTCGCGATGTTCAAATAAATATTGCAAGGTATTAAGCGATTGAGAACCTCGATTGATCAAATCACCACACAACCAGAGCTTGTCTTTCTGCCAATCAAATTCGATTTTATTAAGCAACTCCAGCAGCGAATGAAAGCATCCCTGAATGTCTCCAATCGCCCACGCTGCCATCAGTTTAAAATGCCTGGCTTGGTTAAACTAAACAAAGGAATAGGTGCTAAAAAATGCTCACCGTTTTCATCCAGCATTTGATAGCTGCCTTCCATAGTGCCCAGCGGTGTATTGAGAATCGCACCCGAAGTGTATTGATAGGTTTGCCCCGGATCGATAAACGGTTGTTCGCCAATTACGCCATCTCCTTTAACTTCCTGCTTTTTGCCATTCGCATCAGTAATGATCCAGTGACGACGCATTAATTGCGCACCGGTATTACTGCGGTTGGTAATGTTTATCGTATAAGCAAAAACAAATTGCTCCTGATCCGGTTTCGACTGGTCTTCCAGATAACGACAATCCACTTCGATTTCAAACGGCAATTGATCTAAAGGCTCACTCAAGGTTACAACTCCAATAAAAACACGTACAATTTTGCTCAGTGCGGTTATTGTGAAGCTTTACATCGCAAGCCGCAACCTGTGATCTCATGAATAAGATACCGAGAAAGAGTAAACCGATTCTTTCCACGTGTTCTGGCAAAAAAATTAGGATATCACCATGTCTGTTACCGTTCTTATCACTGGTGCCAGCTCTGGCTTTGGCGAGGCTTGCGCTCATCACTTTGCCGCACAAGGCGCACGTCTCATTATATGCGCACGACGCCAATCTCGAATTGAGGCTTTAGCACAAAAACTCGCCGATAAAAGCGATGTACTTGCAGAGACATTGGATGTGCGTGACAAAAAATCGGTGTTTGATTTTATTGAGAAATTACCCGCCGAATGGCAGTCCATTGATATTCTGGTGAATAACGCAGGGCTCGCTTTAGGCCTGGACCCCGCCGATAAAGCATCGTTAGATGATTGGGACACGATGATCGATACCAATATTAAAGGACTCAATTATATGACTCGCGCTGTGTTGCCCGGTATGGTTGAGCGAAATAAAGGACACATTATCAACATTGGTTCCATCGCTGCCAGTTACGCCTACCCCGGTGGCAATGCCTATGGGGCAACTAAAGCTTATGTGCAACAATTCTCTCGCAATTTGCGAGCTGATCTTCTCGGTAAAAATATCCGAGTAACCAATATTGAACCGGGCTTGGCCGAAACAGAGTTTTCAGTTGTTCGATTTCAAGGTGATATCGACAAAGCCAAAAATGTATACCAAGGCACCCATCCATTATTTGCAGACGATATTGCTCGTACTGTGGTATGGGCTTCTAATCAACCCGAACACGTCAATATCAATTCTATTGAAGTGATGCCCACTTGTCAGGCATGGGGCCCATTAGCGATCGCAAAAAACGAAGCTTAAGCCGGAATAATATTGTGAGTTTGCGCGCCCCTTCTCTGCACTTGTTAAAAATTTTTGAAGTCGCCGCTCGTCTGCTCAGTTTTAAAAAAGCCGCCGAAGAGTTGCACCTAACGCCTTCGGCGGTAAGTCATCAGATAAAAGCGCTCGAAGAGCAATTAGGGTTCGAATTATTCCGCCGACTCAACCGTCGTATTGAGCTTACCGCAGGCGGTCAGGCATACTTTGATGTGATCAGTAGTGCGTTCAATAAATTGAATAAAGGCACCAGTGATGTGCTCAACCGCTTTACTCAAAAGCGATTGAAAATATCACTCATGCCCTCGATGGCACGGCATTTTTTACTTCCTCGACTGCCACAACTTCGTCAATTGTTACCAAAAGTGGAGCTGGTGATTGATGCTACAGCAGAAATTATTAACTTCAAACAAAGTGACGTCGATTTAGCGATCCGTTATGGACCCGGCCATTGGCCAGGTGTGATTTGCTCAAAAGTGTCTAGCGTGACCACTTCACCGTTATGCAGTCCGAAATTACTAAAACAACACCCTCTCGAACATATTTCCGATTTGGCAAACGCGCCACTCATTAGCTACTCCTTTATGACAGACGCCTGGCTACGCTTTGCCGATGCCACAGGAGTTGAAAAGCTGTCGGTAGACAGCGGCCTAACGTTTAACAATTACGACATTGCCATACAAGCTGCCGAGCAGGGTCTGGGGGTGGCTATGGGACTGCTGGAGTTGGAACGAGAACTACTGCTTCAAGGTAATTTAATTCAACCCTATGATATTGAATTCACCATGAAAGATGCGCTTTACCTGGTCTACAGACCGGAAGATGAGTTAAGACCCGAGGTCCAAACCTTTTGTAAATGGTTTCAACAGCAATTCCATGAACAAAGTAATTCAGATGAATAAAATTCACCTGACAACCTGAATATTTTCCGTTTGTCGCACCGCATTAAATCCGTTGTAATAGACCAACAAACCCTTCCAACAGGAGTTGGTTATGTTTACTATGGCTCGTGTGCTGCTATTGCTCGCTGCAACATTACTGGTTGGCGGAACCTGGTTTTTTGGACTGTCATCACCCACTTGGAACTTATTAGCATTACCGCTGGCGCTTTGTGGTATCGGCCTTCTGTTAGGCATTAGTGAATACCAACAATCCTTACTGGAACAGAAGCAGGCACAAGTTTATTGCTTGATGAAACATCTGGCAAAACGACTCAAAACAGAACCCTTCAAAGACGTAGCTTAGGAGAATAAAATGAACTCAAACTGGATGCTGTTACCGGTACTCACCAACTTTGTTCTGGTGTTTGTGGTGCAAATGGTCATGTATCGACAACGAATTGGCGCCATGGTACGCGATAACATTTCACCTCAAAAAGTTGCTCACCGGCGGCAACTGGAAGAGTTACTGCCTGGTGCCAATGCTTCATCCAATAACTTTATCAATCAGTTTGAGTTACCGGTACTGCTGTACGCCGTAGTCGCTTTTTTTATGATCACCGGCTGGGCAGGTTGGATTGATTTTTATTTAGCCCTCGGATTCGTTATTATGCGCATCGTTCACGCGGCAATCCACCTCACCAGTAACCGGGTTCGTTATCGCTTTTACAGTTATATCGCCGGAACCTGGATCCTTTGGGCGCTGGTTGCCAGTCTTATTTACAGCTGGGTGCAGCATCAATTGTTTTAAAGGCAATGCATGAAAATCGAAAAAGGCTTTGTGGTAACCATCGAGTACACATTAAAAGATGAGCAAGGAAACGTCTGGGAATCATCAAAAGGGGAAGAACCCTGGGTGTATCTTCACGGCTATGGCGGTGTGATTCCCGGGTTAGAGCCGGAACTAAAAGGAAAGCAAACAGGAGATATCTTCACCGTCACTTTGCCGCCTGAGCAAGCTTACGGAGCGTATGAAAAAGATTTGGCCAACGAAGTTCCACGCAGCGCCTTTGCTGACATCGATAATCTTGAAGAAGGGTTGCGCCTATCGGCCCAAACCGAAGACGGTCAAACACATTCGGTCACTGTCACCCGCATTACCGACGATACGGTTACCGTCGATGCCAATCATCCAATGGCCGGGCATTCTGTTGTAGTAGAAGTAGAAGTGAAAGACGTTCGCCCGGCAACCCCAGAAGAATTAGAACATGGTCACGCTCATGTGGGTGGGCATTGTCACTAAGCTTTAGAAGAAAGTGAATTAAACCCAGCAATTTACATTTGTTATGCTGGGTTTAGTTTGTAGAATATTAATTAATCGTAGAGTTTAGCTAAAAATTTATGGCAATTATCGAACATTAATTTCCTCATCCGCTATATCATTTGTTTTTGTTTGCTGATAACTTTTCAATTCTTCTATCTTTTCACCGATTTCACGTCGCTGGAAGTCGTTGTTAACAGAGCTTCTCAATTGACTTAATGCTTGTGAATACGCCAAATTCAACGCATCCGACGAAGATACTTTAATGTGCGGTATGACCCCAACGCCTTCCCAGTTTGACTGTGTTATTGGATTAATGGCCATCGCGTTGGGAATCGCAGCTCGAAATCCAAATCCTAACTCAACCCATCGCCAGGGGTTAGCGCCACCTTTCGTTGGTTCTCCAATGATGGTTGCTCGTTTCAAATGTTTGAAGTTATAAGCAAACTCTTCAGCAGCAGAAAAGGTTTTGTCGCTGGTCAAAATGAAAACAGGAAAATCTTCATGGAAAATTTGTTCGATATTATCAAACGTCCAAAACTCAGAAACACTGTCCGTTTGCCTAGAGTAAAAGCTATTCAAGTGAACTTTATTGGGTAAAAAATAGCTGCTTATTAGCTGAACCATTTCTGCACTTCCGCCACCATTGTTTCTCAAATCAATGATCAACGCATCGGTATTGGCGACAAATTTGATTACGTACTCAACTACCGCTCTAGAGCGATCCGAAAGGTTGTCAAATCCCCAAAAATCAATGTAACCCACATTTCCTTTCAGTATTTCGACTTTACTAAAGCCAGAGTTATTTCGGTGCAACTTATCGAACCAGCCTTCTTTAGGGCTAACGGGAATATCTCCAGCGGTATCTCGATACAGCTGTACGGAAAAATGCTTGTCAAATGCTTTCAGGTACTGCGTTAATAATATTGAAAGTTCTTGTTTACTTGTTGCTTCGAGTTCACGGTGCAGCCCCATAAACTCTGACAACGCATGATTAATCGACGGTACTTTATTTTTTAAAACGTAATGCCGCTCAATGTTTTCTTTTAGTGAGTCAATTAAATTGTTGGGATCGAATCTCTCATTTTCTTGCGCAAAATTGATGCAACAACACAGACTTAATAAGATAAAAATAAAGGTTTTCAAGCAAAAGTCCTCAATATTTAAAACGTTATCTATTCCATAGACGAAATATTAGAATAATAAGCTATCCAAGTTTCGATCCATTCATTATACATTTCATCGCATCTTCAACGATGGATTGATCAATGGATTCAATCGCCCCCTTTTCAGACTGAGGCTGCTTCCTTGTCGTATCATTAAGTTTTTTATTATTGATGCAACGTTCAAAATTACTCTCAATCAAATCAAGACACGATTGCTCGCTCGCGCAAAGTTCCATTAACTTGAGTTTATAGTTACTTTTCGCTTGGTCAACTTCCGGCTCTTTTCCGCATGATGCAATAAAAGCCGCACTCATTACGAAAATGAATAATTTACTCCACCTGATAAGTAACAAACTCATAGGCGTAAGGATTTTTTTCATCCGACTGGTGTGATTCACGACTCACCTCCTTTACATTGAGATGCTCGAACGCGGGAAAAAACGCGTCCCCTTCGGTTTCCAAATCAATAAAAGTTAAATATAGACGATCAGCACGGTTTAGGGTCTGCTCATAAATGTGGCCACCACCGGTAATCATAATTTCTTCAGCGTCCTTAAGTAACTCAATAGCCGCATCAATACTTCCAACCACCTCAATGCCATCGGCTTGGTAATTGGCATTACGCGAAATAATCACATTACGACGACCCGGTAGTGGCCGACCGATGGATTCAAATGTTTTTCGCCCCATTACGATGGGTTTACCCAAGGTTGTTTCTTTAAAGTGCTTGAGATCGGCAGGCATGTGCCAAGGCATATCGTTGTCTTTGCCAATCACTCGATTTTTTGCCATGGCACAAACGATTGAAATAATGGGTTTTGTCATTTCTAAGTTCTAAGTTCTAAGTTCTAAGTTCTAAGTTCTAAGTTCTAAAAAATTTGTATAGTAAAGCTGGCGGTACAAAGCTCTTAAATGCTCTTCTTTACCTTATCGACGATGTCGTTATACCGCCACTGGCGCTTTAATATGAGGATGAGATTCATAACCGATTATCTCAAAATCATCAAACTCATAACTGTATAAGTCTTTGGGTTTGCGCTTGATATTCAACTTGGGTAACGGAAACGGCTGACGTGAAAGCTGCAATTGTGCCTGTTCAAAGTGATTGGCATACAAATGTACGTCACCGCCACTCCAGATAAATTCGCCGACCTCTAAATCACATTGTTGCGCCACCATGTGAGTGAGTAATGCATAAGACGCAATATTAAAAGGAACCCCTAAAAAGATATCGGCACTGCGTTGATACAACTGGCAAGAAAGCTTTCCATTGGCTACGTAAAACTGAAAGAGAGAATGACAAGGAGGCAGCGCCATTTCATCGGCTACACCTGGGTTATAGGCCACGACCATCAATCGACGAGAATTGGGATTGGCTTTAATTTGATTAATGACATTTTCAATTTGATCCACCGTGGTGCCGTCCGGCTTTTTCCAGCTGCGCCACTGCTCGCCGTATACCGGGCCTAAATCGCCATTTTCATCAGCCCACTCGTCCCAAATGGAAACACCGTTGTCCTTTAAGTATTTGATATTAGTGTCGCCGTTTAAAAACCACAACAGTTCGTAAATGATCGAACGCAAGTGTAACTTTTTGGTCGTGACCAAAGGAAAGCCTTGTTGCAAATCAAACCGCATCTGATAACCAAAAACACTGCGTGTGCCAGTGCCGGTACGATCACCTTTATCATTACCCGTTTCCAGCACATGTCGCATCATATCTAAATATTGTTGCATGGTCGTTCCAATAAATTCTGAATAAACTTAACTTTGCTTCGCTTTTTGTTTTTTATTTTTCTTGTTCGTTTTGGGTTCAGCAATATCGTAAACTGGACGTTGATAAGCCCAAATCATTAAGCCGATACCCAACAAGATCATTGGTGCACTGAGCACTTGCCCCATGGTTAACCACTCGGCCATGTGTTTCAAATGTTCATCGGGCTCGCGGAAGTATTCAACGAAAAAACGGAAGCTGCCATAACCTAAGGAAAACAAGCCGGCCACGGCCATTCGTGGTCGCGGTTTACGACTGAACCAGTAAAGAATCACAAACAGTACTACGCCTTCCAATAAAAACTCATACAGTTGTGAAGGGTGTCGATACACACCGGCAGGATCTTGCGGAAAGTGAACAGCCCAAGGCGTAGACTCTAAATTGGTCGTACGCCCATACAGCTCAGCATTGATAAAATTCCCTAGCCGTCCCGCGCCCAATCCAATTGGCACCAAAGGTGCGATAAAGTCAGCAAGGGCCATAAAAGGCTTACGAGTTTTATGACTGAAATACCAAAAAGCAGCAACGACGCCAAGTAACCCGCCATGAAACGACATTCCACCTTCGTGAATTTTAATGAGGTATAATGGGTTCGCAAGAAACAGATCCATATGGTAGAACAGCACGTAACCGATGCGCCCCCCTAAAATTACCCCAAGAAACCCATAAAAAATAAAATCGGAAATTTCCTCTTCGGTCCAAATGCTACCCGGTTGACGCGCTTTTCGCACACCCAGCCACCACGCAGCAAGCAAACCTACCAGATACGCCAGCGCGTACCAGCGCAAAGCGATTGGTCCCCAAATCTCAAAAATGACTGGATCAATTTGTGGAAATTCCATCGAAAACCGTTACCCTAAATTTTTTAAAATAATTCGAATACCGACCAATACCAGAAAAAGAGCAAACACTCGCTTCAATTGTTTTGCCGGTAGATTGTGTGCCAATCGCACACCCAGCGGAGCCGTTAAACTTGACGCGACAATGATACCCAAAAACGCCGGCAAATAGATATAGCCGAAAGAGAATTGTGGCAGTGGCGCATCCCAACCCATCACGGCATAACTCAAAGTTCCAGCAACGGCAATGGGTAAGCCACAAGCGCTGGCGGTACCGACACAACGAGTGATCTGCTCGCCCAAATAATGCAGATAAGGCACCACCAGCGAACCGCCACCAATGCCAACCAAGCCGGATGCACAGCCAATCGCCGTAGCAGTGCTGCCAATGGCTAGTTTTCCCGGTCTTTCAGGCGCTACTTCCGGTTGTTTCGCCAGCCAAATCTGAACCGCCATAATGATGGCTCCGACACCAAAAATATATGCCAGAACCTGACTGGAAAGAAAGTCAGCAACCACCCCCGACAACAAAGCACCTACAACGATTCCCGGTGCCAGTAATCGCACATAAGGCCAGTCTACCGCGCCTCTTTGATGATGGGCACGATAAGAAGACACCGAAGTCACACAGATGGTTGCCAACGAAGTACCAATGGCGACATGCATTAGATACTCACTCGGAATTCCGAACAGCGGTAAAAGATACAAGCAGGCAGGTACAATGATAAAACCACCGCCAATACCCAGCAGTCCAGCCATAACTCCGGCAAAAGCACCGGCAAGCAAGAATAACATCCAGTCCATCATTTCATTTTGTTCTAATTAAAGAGAGCTTTTCACTCAATACAAATGGGTGTAGTTTGATTGGATGGTCCATACGCAACAACTCAAACCATGTGTTTAATCGCTTTTGCATTCAACCAGCATCAGGATTATCCATTAATCCTGATGGCGAATCGAGACGAATTTTTTGATCGCCCAACCGAGCCTCTGCATCAGTGGCCCGATCACCTTACTGTTTACGGTGGTCGTGATGTTGAAGCTGGCGGTACCTGGCTAGCCATCAGCCAACAAGGACGTTGGGCCGCGTTGACTAATTTTCGCGATCCTAAATCAACCCGAGGCATTCGTACTCGCGGTGAAATCATCGTGCAATATTTAACATCTAACGTATCGACTGAAGATTGGTTGTTGCAATTACACGAAAAAAACAAAGATTACACCGGCTTCAATCTGGTTGTCGGTGATTTTACCAATTCTCAATTATTCTATTATTCAAATCAGGAAGGAAAAATTCGAACGCTTCCACCGGGATACTACGCGCTCAGCAATGGACTATTCGATCACGACTGGCCAAAAATGAAACGATTACGAGCCGAATTAATAGCCATTTGCGAACAAGAAGAGCCCTCTTCTCACTCACTTTTTACTGCACTTCAAAGCTCTGTCAGCGCCATCCATTCCGAGTTACCGGAAACGGGAGTCGAACCCGACATTGAGCAAAAATTATCCAGCGTGTTTATTCCAGCATTTGATATCGGCACTAAAACTTACGGCACGCGATCGTCGGCAATCCTATTCGTTCATCAAACAGCGGCCGTCAATTTTGTTGAACATCAGTTTGATAAGCACCAAGTGATATGCAAGACTTCCGAAATCACCTTTACCATTGAGTGAAATACAAAATGGATAAACCTTACTCACAGGCTTGCGAAAATAACAAAGGCCCAATCCTAAATGTGATCCGTGATTACTTTCAAGACGTGCATCAGGTTTTAGAAATTGGCAGCGGTACCGGACAGCACGCGGTTTACTTTGCTGAACATTTGCCTCATCTCACTTGGCAAACCAGTGACCGAATCGAAAATCACGCAGGGATCCAACTTTGGCTTAATGACTATCAAGGAAAAAACTTGCTACCGCCTTTGTCGCTGGATGTCACTCAGCCCTGGCCCGTGAAGTCTGCCCAAGCAATATTCAGTGCCAATACCACACACATCATGTCGTGGCCAATGGTTCTGGATTTTTTCCGAGGCGTCGGAGAAGTACTGCAGAGCAATGGTTACTTTTGCTTATACGGGCCATTCAATTTTTGTGGCGAATACACCAGCGAAAGCAATAAAAAGTTTGATAACTACTTAAAAACACGAGATCCCAACATGGGCCTAAGGGATTACGTAGACTTGGAAGAGCTGGCTCGCAACGCCGGACTTTGTTTCGTTGAAAAATACGATATGCCCGCAAACAACTTTATTCTGGTGTGGCAAAAGTCGGTCACATTCAATTCCATAGAACTGTAATACCCGCTACTGTTTCAATAACTTCTGACGCTGGTAGCTCTGAAAGCGATACGGTAGAATCATGGCCGAAAGCGACTCTTATACAGCAGGATTTAAATACACCATGACCACTTCAGCTCCAACCCCACTTTTGAAGCAATTGTTGCAAAGGCGTGTATTTCAAATTGTAGGAATTTACCTGGGAGCAATTGTCGCGCTCATGGAATTTACCGGCATGATTATTGAGCGCTATGGCGTTTCTGACAATATGCTGGATCTGGTATTGGCGGGTATGGTGAGCTTTATTCCTGCAGTATTGATTCTTGCCTGGCGTCACGGAGCACCTGGCAAAGATGAGTGGGGAAAAGCGGAAAAAATAGGTGTTCCCATCAATGGCATTATTACCATCGCAATATTATGTCTGATTACAATCAATCAAGACAAATCCATAGAAAGCAGTACACACACCAGTCTTGATATGCCACCAACCACACCTTCAACACCCATCAATCATGAAAGCCCCAACACCAAAACATTTAAACGCATTGGTGTTTTTCTTTTCGATCCGAATCAACTTTCAAAAGATCAACATTGGTCTACCTACGCACTGTCTTATTTAATTGGTACGCACCTCGATCAGTCCAAGTCATTAATTGTCAATTCAGTTTATTCCAATATCGACAACAGCTTTTTTTGGCAAATCAAACGTGCCGGTTTTCTCAACGGCTTTAATGTGCCTTTGTCACTTGCTCAAAGTATTGCAGTCGATTCCGGATTCGACTATTTCACACGCGGTAATTTATCCCATGTTGACAATGAATGGAGACTGGAGTTGCAACTGTTTCAAACCGGTGCCAATAAACCCATTGCCCAGTTTAGCAGCAACCACTCTAACCTTTTCGATGCTGCAAACGCAGTCTGCGAGTTCTTAAAGCAGCAACCGGTATTAACCATTCAAGGTAATGAACGACTGAACGAAATTCTATTACGCGATTTAATCACAGCCGACGTTCAAGCTCTAAAAACTTACACTCAAGCGCTTAACCGAATAATCATGGAGAATGATTACCCTGCTGCAATAGAGGGTGTTCGCGAAGCAGTGACTCAAGACCAAAGCTTTGCTTTAGCCTATTTACAATTAGCGCACTTGCTGTCACGCAGTGGTCAATTCAAAGAAAGTGAAAGCTTTATTAAGAAGGTACTGCAACTTGACTATAAAATTACCGAGCGCACTCGATTAACCGCGAAAGCTTTCGGTTATGCGTTAGCACAAAAAGTCGATCAGCAGGCAGAAACTTACCGCAACTGGATAGAGCTGGATCCAACGGATTATGTGCCACGAAATAATCTCGCAAACCTGATGACATGGAATTACAACGACTTACAACAAGCCGCGAGTCTTTTAGAAGAGTCACTGAAACTGAACCCTGCGCAAACCTGGATTTACAATCGCCTAGGTGAACTCTATATATCGACAGGTAATTTAGAGTTAGCGCAAAAAAACCTCTTATTGCTGACTGAAAAACAGCCCAGCAACTTTCGTCCTTTGGTTAAATTGGGTGATATCCAATTACAACAAGGCAACTTATCAGAAGCTCGCCGCTGGTACCAGAAAGCAAGTGTGTTACGTACCGATAAAGTCACTCCGGTGCTGTCTTTAGCAAAACTCGACTTACGTGAAGGAAAAGTCAGTGATGCTTTGGAGCATTTTGATGAAGCGCGCAGTATTTCACAAGCACCCGTACAACAAGGGCAAATTACTAATGAAGTCATCAACCTGAACTACATACTCGGTAAACCACATCACGCTTTTGAACAACTGAAGTTATTTCAGGAATTAGCGGTACAATATCTTGATCCGATGGATGCTATGTTTTCATCGGAAATTTCTAAAATGTATTTGTACGTTTTGTCAGATAACTCCGAACAGGCCTTTTTAAGACTCGAACAATTAGAGTCGAATCTGGATCAACAAATGGTTGAAGTATTAGAGTTTGGATACATGCTTTTATACATCGCACTTGGACAAACGCAAAAAGCGGAACAATCATTGGTTAAAGTAGAAAGCGTTATAGAAAAATTTAAATTGCATCATATGCATTACCTAACATCATTGGTTCACGGATGGATTGCGCAGCTAAGGCAAGAGTACGAGCCTGCATCTGAACACTTTATTAAGGCGCTTAATTTACTATTAAGTTCTTCACACCGCTCTAACAATGAAGAAATGATTCCGTTACTTTACACCGAGATTGTGCAAAGCCTGCGCAAAGCGAACAAACTCGAACCGGCAAAGGAGTACGCCGAACAGTATTTAAAGCAATGGCCTTATCACCCAGAGTTAAACCTGGAAGTTGCGTACCTCCACCAACAACAAGAAGACTATGAAGCCGCGCAAGCCGCACTGGATAAAGCACTCTTAATTTGGCAGGACTCTGAGCCGAGATTTCCTCCTAGCCAAAAAGCCAAAGCGCTTCAACAGGAGTTACAAGCCTATCGTAAGTCGATCAGCGTAAAAAACAATGCAGAGAAACTCAACTGATATTAGGTGAAAACTTTAAAGCCCGGCTCGGATCAAACCACCGAGCCCTTTGGCTTCCAGAATTTCAAACAAATAAGCGTGAACGTCTTTCGCTTTTTCTAAAAAGAGTACCTGTTTCACCACTTCTTCAGCTTCTACTAGTGAAAAACTTCGAATCACTTTTTTCACCTTTGGCAAACTGCGAGCATTCATACTCAATCCTTGAAAGCGCATCCCCAACAAAATAACAGAAGCCATAGGATCACCCGCCATTTCACCACAAATATAAAAGTCCACCCGATGTTGCTCACACAAATTGCGAATTTGATCCAATGCAGCCAACAAAGCCGGATGATAATAGCTGTATAAAGAAGAAACGCGTGTATTATTGCGATCGACCGCAAGCAGATATTGTGCCAAATCGTTACTGCCCACCGAAACAAAATCGACGCGCTTAGCAATATGTGGCAGTTGATAAATGGCTGAAGGCACTTCTAAAATAATTCCGACCGGCGGCATGGTTCGTTGTAAATCGCCAGACTCTTGATTCACTTCGTAAAATGCCTGCTGCAACAGCCGTAAACTTTCATCGACCTCTTCCACACTGGATATCATAGGAAGCGAGATGCGAATGTCTGGGAACTCTCGAGAAGCACGAAAAATAGCTCGCGCTTGAACTAGAAAAATTTCAGGGTGATCAAGCGTGATGCGGATCCCGCGCCAACCTAAAAATGGATTGTCTTCACTGATTGGGAAATAGGGCAGTTGTTTATCACCGCCTATATCCAATGTGCGAAAAGTAACTGACTTTCCTTTAAACGCTTGCAACGCCGCACGATAAATGCGCATTTGCTCTTCTTCACCCGGAAATTGTTCTCTTAATAAAAAAGGAATTTCCGTGCGATATAACCCGACACCATCGGCCCCCACATGCAAGCTTTTTTCAAAATCAGCCATCAAACCTGTGTTAACCAACAGCGGCAAATGATAGCCATCAAGCGTTTCGGCCCGATCATTGATATGTTTTTCTAATTCTTTACTGAGCTGACGTTCTTCTTTAATAAGCTGCCAATATTGCTGTTTCAAATTTTCCGACGGAGCTAAAAATAGCAAGCCTTTGTAGCCGTCGAGGATCAGCTCCTGACCTTCGAATCGGTTTATAGGCACATCTTCAAACCCAGAAACGGCGGGAATGCCTAATGCTTTCGCTAATATTGCGGCATGCGAAGTCGGAGAGCCACGCATGGAAACCATGCCAAGAATTTTCTCTGTGGGCAGCTCTGCTAACATGGATGCAGTGATTTCTTCAGCCACCAATATCGCTGGCTTATTTAACTTAGGACGTACCGTTTGATCGTCTTCCAAAAACACCAAGACACGACGCGCCAAGTCTTTTAAGTCGGTTGCGCGCTCACGAAAATAGGGATCGTCCATACTTTCGAATACGCGCACGTGCTTTTCTACCGCACGCCTTAACGCTCCCGGAGCCCAATGCCCTAACTCAACTTCCTGAATAACATCGCGGCAAAGGCCATTTTTATCGAGAATGCGCAGGTAAGCATCAAACAAACTCAATTCATCGTCACCCAGTGAGTTTTCCATGCGTGTTTTCATTGCCATCACTTCGTTGGCTGCCGACTCAAACGCTTTGTTAATTTTTTTCAATTCAATGGAAATACTTTTTGCTGGCTTATCAGGCACACCCGATAGATCGGCCGGTGGATAAAATACCATTGCGGCACCAATTGCGATCCCACTCGCGGCAGGAAAACCTTCCAACTTTCGAACCAGTCCAGGATCGTCGATGGATTCATTTAATTGAGCACGACTTTCAGAGCCAGAAATCACACCCGCTAATTGCGCAGAAAGTGTGGTTAAAAAATTAACTTCGTTTTCAGAAAACTTACGCGGTGCTTTTTGTTGGATCACCAACACACCTAGCACCTTGCGCTGATGAATGATGGGAACACCTAAAAAAGAGTGGAATTTTTCTTCTGCGGCTTCTGGCAAATAATAGAAGTTAGGGTGATGCGTGGCATCATCCAAATTAATGGGCTCTTCACGTTGCGCAACCAGTCCAACAATGCCTTGATGAAACCCAAGGTGCAGAATACCAACCGCACGTGGGTTTAGCCCTTGCGTTGCCATAAGTACCAGTTGCTGGCTGCTGTAATCTGCAAGATAGACCGAACAAACTTCCACTTCGAGCGCTTCACAAATCCGCTGAACCACTATGGCTAATGAAGACTGGGTGTCTCTTGCGGCATCAACTTCCTGAGTTATCTGTCGTAAGCGTTCAAGCAAAAGCCAGTTCCTCCATAATTAAAGGACAATAGAAAGTCAGCCACAACAAAACCGGGGGCGCCAGAACAACGACCCGTTAAACAACGCGCAAGTCACATGAATGTCTCTCACATGCCTTTTAGAAGTAAAGAATTATTCCTTTTTTCGTTGCTGGTGACGTCGACGCGTCCTTCGTTGACGCTGAAATCGCTGTTGCTCATGCATCACTGGCAACAACTCTAACAACGCTTGACGGTACACATCACGCTTAAAAGCCACAACCTGACGTAATGGATACCAATAGCCGACCCACATAAAATCGTCAAACTCGGGATGGTTGGTGGTTTCAAAATTAAGCCGACTTTCGTCAGACATCAATTTTAGCAAATACCACTTCTGTTTCTGGCCAATACACAAAGGAACACTGTCATGACGGATGTATCGAGTGGGTAATCGATATCGCAACCAATTTTTGGTTGAGCCCAAGACTTTCACGTCTTGTCGAGAAAGCCCAATCTCTTCGTATAATTCGCGAAACATGGTTTCGTCGGGCGTTTCACCGTCATTAACTCCGCCTTGCGGGAACTGCCAGGAGTTTTGCCTGGCTCGTCGTGTCCAAAGTAACTGACCAGATTCATTACAGACGATTATGCCAACATTGGCACGAAATCCTTCTGAATCAATCACTTACGTTTACCAATTAATTTTTTCTTAAAGTTATTCAACCATAAGTTTTCCAATACAGCAAACAAAAATATCTTGCCTATTGCGTAAAGAGCCGTATTCCAATAGCCTGCTGACAAAAACGCCCAATCGTTAAATTTTCGTTCATTGAACCATACAGGATGCATACAAGTGGCGCATTACCAGCTTTCACCGATAACGCTCAATGGTCTCCGAGTCACACTGGAACCCTTGCAAAGCGAGCATGCAGAGCCTTTAAAAAAAGCGGCATCTGATGGCGAACTGTGGAAACTCTGGTTTACCTCTGTCGCTCACCCAGAGCAAATGGACGACTACATCGAAAAGGCGCTGCAACAACAGTCCGACGGTTTTTCCTTGCCTTTCGCAGTACGCGATAATCACAGTGGACGTGTTATTGGCTGTACCCGTTTTTGCAATGCCAATCTACAAAATCGGCGAATAGAAATTGGCTACACCTGGTATGCAAAAAGTTTTCAACGCACCGGAGTGAATACTGAGTGCAAACTGCTTTTACTCAGCCATGCTTTTGAAAAATATCAAACCATTGCCGTCGAATTTCGCACACACCGGTTTAATCATCGCTCGCGGCAGGCCATTGCACGACTTGGCGCACACCAGGATGGTATATTGCGAAATCATGTCGTCGGTGAAGATGGCGTTATTCGCGATACCGTTGTATTTTCCATTATTGAAAACGAGTGGCCCGCGGTAAAACAGCATTTGCAATTTTTATTGAGTCGCTACGAAGAATAATTTTCCATAAATTTGAACATGGTCCGAATTCACCCGCCACAAAGTATTGATGAATTGTTGCAACGCGCCGAAAGTTTAGCCGGGCAAACGCTTCAACAGTTATCGCAAAGCTACTCAGCGCAATTGCCCGACAATCTTTTACTGGAAAAAGGCTGGATAGGTCAATTTATCGAAGCACTGCTCGGCGCCAGTGCTGGCTCATTACCCGAGCCGGACTTCCCACACCTGGGTGTAGAACTTAAAACCATTCCGGTATCGCCTAAAGGCAAACCTCTGGAGTCGACCTACGTGAGTGTCGTTCACCTACTCGATCACCAACACGAACAATGGCACAACAGCCTGGTCCGCCGTAAATTAGCTCATGTATTGTGGTTTCCTATCATCGGTCCAAAACATCAACCTGTCTCTGAACGCATCACGGGTATGCCGTTTTTATGGCGCCCATCAAAAGTCCAGGAATCCATTCTACGCAGTGACTGGGAAGAAACAATGGAAAAAGTGGCAAGCGGACAATTAGGCCAATTAAACTCGCGTTTTGGTCAAGCCCTGCAAGTTCGCCCAAAAGCAGCAAACTCAAAAGTACTTACCGATGCAATAGGCCCCGAAGGTGAGCAAATAAAAACCTTACCTCGGGGTTTTTACCTACGCAGTAGCTTTACTTACGAGATATTGCAACAACATTATTATCTCTAATCTGTCTATAATGGAAGCACTTCAGCTTGATCAAAAAGTGTAATCCATACATTATCAAAAGAATAAAAAAGCAGGAATTATGCAATGAAAAAAAATCACGTTTTCATGGCGCTTTTATTTTGTTTCGCCTATTTACAACCAATGGCACTCATTGCAGATGCCCCCTTAACCTCCTATAAACTACAAGAATATGAAAACGAGTTAGAAAGCACATTCAATGAAAGCACTTTAAACCAGTGGCTCAACGAGCTTAAAGCATTACAACTTCAACTCATTGAGTGTGAAAAAAGCCACGTCGAAGAGCTCGCCTCGCTGAGCCAACTGACAATTGATAATCCGACTATAAAACAACAGCAACAAAGCCTGTCTGAAAAGCTCCTTAAGTGTCGGCAATGGCAACAAGCCACTCAAAAGCTGCAAAAGCAAATTGCCGCCCGTATCGATAGTTTATCTTTTAATCGCTACAAACAGCGCCGCGATGCATTGATAGAGCAACAATCCATTAATAATTGGTACACGGGAATGGTTGAAATTTTTAACCTTCCAATGTTACTTGCCGCGTGGCTTTCCTTCAGTTTTGTATGGTGGGTATTGCGACTGCTCTCACGAAATAATAAAAATGAACGTTGCTACGATCTACCGTTTATGGTCATACTGCTTTTATTGGGTTATTTTATTCTTTGGTTTTCGAATACCCAAAATCGCGATCCTTCACTTGAAAGTTGGTATGTTATAGCGCTTTCGTCACTTATGTTTCAGTCGCATTTAGCGAATTATCGATTACACAGTTGGCTAAAGAGCAGTGCTATCTTGGCCATTGTATTCAGCTCTGCGGATTACTGGTTAACGGTTCCGTCAGCGGAAAAAATCATTCAGCCTGTCACGCTCGACTTTATCATCGCAGTACTGTGGTGTTTTGCTTGTTTTTGGAATCTTGAGCCCAAGTCCAATAAGTTGAAACTGATACTTGCACTAATCGCTTCGCTGTTGCTGGTACTGGAACTTGTTGGATACCATCAATTAGTTCATCAAGTATTAATCACCAGCCTAACGCTCAGTCTTGCTTGGTCTACCTTTCGTTATATTGTCACGCTGGTTCCCGTTATCATGCGTTGGTTAACGCACTATCAATCTCGACTGAAACGCCCCTCAGGTTGGCTGGCCATTATTACAGAACCTTTAGCCGGCGCAAAATGGCTCCAATGGGCGATCAGTGCAACCGCGCTATTGTGGCTGCTTATCGCACAACTGCCATTTTTGGGATTGCCATTGCATCATGTTCTGCAGTTTAAATCGTCTCTTTTAGATGGATTCAGTCTGGGAACCATTAATATCTCTTTGGTATCCGTTATCATTGCAATCTATGTATTTGGCTTACTGCTCAGTGTGTCTCGCATTATTAAACAGCGAATTGAGCAAAACGTTGATCAGCAACAATTAGTCACGCGCGGCAGTAGCGAGGCTTTTGCAGCAATATTCTGGTATTCATCCGTTGCCACTTCAGTACTGATCGCCCTTTCCGTTGCTGGCTTCAGTGTTCAAAATTTAGCGTTAGTTGCCGGAGCTTTTTCAATCGGTATTGGGTTTGGCTTACAAAACATCGTCAGCAACTTTGTCTCTGGGTTAATATTGCTGATAGAGCGTCCGATCAAACGAGGCGATTGGATATTAATTGGCAATACCGAAGGCTTTGTGAAAAAGGTCAGTATTCGAGCTACCGAAATTCAAACTTTCGATCGTGCGGATATCATTGTTCCCAACTCAGATTTGATTACGAATCAAGTAACCAACTGGATGTTGAACGACAGTATTGGACGTATCAAACTGCAAGTGGGTGTTGCTTATGGTAGTGACACTGCAAAAGTTCGAGATACCATATTAAATGTGCTAAAACAGCAACCAGATATCATTTCCGACGATCCCGATTACGCCAGTCAGGTGTTGTTCATGGGGTTTGGCGAAAGCAGCCTTGATTTTGAAGTGCGTGCATTTTTAAAGAACATTGCGAAAGTCCATCGTATACGGAGTGAAATCAATTTTGCAATTGATCAGGCGTTCCGTGAACATCATATTGAAATACCTTTCCCTCAACGAGATCTACATATACGCTCCGATCATACTAAAAAGGAAAGCGAATGAATGCGATTATACCGCCTCAGTTGCTGGAGTACTCAGCTCAAGGCTGGCATCCAGCACATTCAGTCGATGATATTAACAACGATAAACCAAGCTGGTTTATCATCGACTATAAAGACAGTGACAACGTCGATCGAATTTTCGATTTGCTCGATGTCTCTTCAACACAGGAAAGTGCATTGCGAGACCCTGACATTCGACCAAGAATATGGTTAAGTCGCAAACAACAACTATTACTCTTTATTCGAGGCATTAATTTGAACCCAAACGCGGAGCCTGATGATATGGTTGGGCTACGTATTTATTTCGATCATGAACGGCTCATCTGTTTTCGTAGCCGTCGTTTACAAGCTTTAAGTTTAATTTGTGAAGATATTGAAACCAACCCTAATAAATACCACTCTGTACAACAACTTTTTGTAACGATTTTGAAAAACGTACTTTTTCGCATTGAAAAACATATTCGCAAGCTAGCCAATCAATTAGATGATTTAGAAGATTTTATCGATGAAGGAAAAAAAGTAGACATACTTCAAGTGGAAGACATGCGGCGCTCCTCTGCCAAGCTTTGGCGTTATTTGCAACCACAACAAGAGGTCTTAAAACGTCTAACTCAGGTGGACTTTCCATGGTTAACAGAAGAGACGCACCACGAACTTCAAGAGATTGAAGATGCTATGACTTATAATTTAGAGGAATTATCTTTAGTAAGAGAACGGTGCCAGCTCATAGAAAGCCACCATAATAACCAACTTTCACAAAGAGCTAACACTAATCTTTATCTTATCTCAATAATTACAGCGATTTTCATTCCTGTTTCATTCATTACAGGTTTATTAGGAATTAATGTGGGTGGAATGCCAGGTGTTGAAAGTGGGTCGGCCTTTTGGATCGTTTGTGCTATTCTGATGGTACTAGCAATCATAGAGTCGATTTACTTAAAACACAAAAAATGGTTTTAAAGGACCCTAGCATGAGCAAGCTCATTCGTTTTTTTCATAATGAATCTATACCGGCGTTATTATTGATATTTTTCGCGCTGGTTGCCATGGTTTTAAAAAACAGTCCCGCATCGGAAGACTATATTCGCTTTCTACTTCTGGAAGTGGAAGTGCGCGCCGATACGTTTAGCATACAAAAACCGATGTTGTTATGGATCAACGATGGATTAATGGCCATTTTCTTTTTTTTAATTGGATTGGAATTAAAACGAGAAATGGTGATAGGTCAGCTCAGTCAACCGAAAAACATTACGCTCCCTATAATCGGTGCAATTGGCGGTGTTTTAATACCTGCCGGTATATACCTTGCGTTTAATTATCAAAACCAGTTAACCGCTCACGGTTGGGCCATTCCAACCGCCACCGACATTGCTTTTTCTATGGGAATATTGGCGTTGATGGGAAGTCGCATCGATAATTCATTAAAGTTGTTTTTACTAACGCTTGCTATCGTTGATGACTTGGTCGCGGTATTGGTTATCGCTGTTTTTTACACGGCACAACTGTCACTCATGACTTTATCGTTGGCCAGTATAGGCTTTCTTGGCATGTTTATTCTCAATCGAATGAAAGTAAGACGTGTCGCGCCCTATTTAATATTCGGTATATTTGTTTGGGTATGTTTTTTAAAGTCAGGGGTTCACGCCACTTTAGCCGGTGTGATAAACGCATTATTTATTCCTCTCGACAAACCCGGTGAGCATCATCCGGGATTATCCAATCATCAGCTGGCTCATAACCTTCATCCTTATGTTTACTTTTTAGTGGTACCTATCTTCGCGTTCGCCAATGCTGGTGTCGCCTTACAAGGACTCTCGTTAGAGTCATTCACCGGCAGCATTCCGATGGGTATTTTTTTAGGACTGTTTGTGGGAAAACCATTAGGGGTGGTATTGTTTTGTTTCGTAGCCATCGTAATGGGTTATACCCAGTTACCCAACAATACTAACTGGGGGCAATTTATAGGCGTCGCGTTTTTATGTGGAATCGGATTTACAATGAGCTTATTTATCGCATCCTTAGCATTTGCACATGGTGGCGCTGGCGAAGCAGGCATCGACCGGCTAGCAATACTCGTCGGTTCAGGTTGCTCCGCTATTGTTGGTTCCGTTTTAATTTTGCTGTACTCGAAAAAGAGAATTCAGAATAAATCCATTTAGGTACTTTTATCGACGGTCAACTGTTTGCTTAATTTACGCATTTCTTTACGTAAATGCATAATTTCCTGGTACAACACCTCTCGTTCATCATGAGCTTCAGATAGGGCTTCTTTGTCAGATTTGCCTTGCTCAATTTCATGATGAGCCTGCATGGCATTAACGACAACAGCGATAAACAAATTCAACATTGTAAACGTAGCAACCAGAATAAATGGAACAAAAAACATCCAAGCCATAGGTTGTGCTTGCATAACTGGCCGGACAATTCCCATCGACCAACTTTCCAATGTCATAATCTGAAACAAGGTATAAAACGTTTTACCCAAAGAGCCAAACCATTCAGGAAAATTCTCACCAAACAAAGTCGTTGCCATTACCGCTGACACATAAAAGATGAGCGATAACAAAGCAACAATTGCTCCCATTCCCGGTAACGACTGAATCAGAGCAGAAACCACAGCTCGCATGCTAGGCGCAACGGATACCAATCGTAACACCCTAAGCACCCGCAAAGACCGAACAACCGCAAAAGGACCACTGGCAGGAATCAGAGAAATAACAACGACGGTAAAATCGAACAGACTCCAAGGATCTTTAAAGAAGCGCCAGCGATAGCAATACAGGCGCAATAATATTTCAACAACAAATATCGCGAGAATTATCGTGTCTAAGCGATGCAACATGTCACCATAAGAGGACATGATTTGAGTGGAGGTTTCCATACCTAACAAAATCGCATTAACAATAATGATAGCGATGATAAAACCTTGAAATTTTGAGTTTTCAATAAAACGTTTTAATTTTTCAGCCATATACTTCGACTCTTTAGCCCTAATCTTTAGAAAAATGCACCTTGACGGTCCAGCTTCAGCAGGTAGTAGCCAAGCCCTACCGCACGAATAATCAATAACCCGTAAAATGCCAGCCAGAGACCATGGTTGCCCCAGAATTTTACCGAAACCAACGCCGGAATAAAAAATAAAAATACGGCGATGAGCATACTATTACGCATTTCTTTAACGCGTGTGATACCGATAAAGATTCCGTCCAACCAATAACTCCAAACCGCTACCACAGGTATTACTATCAAATAAGGTAGAAACGTTAATGCCACATTTTTTACCGGCGCGATATCCGTCATAAGATCAATCAAATGAGACCCAAACAACCAATACATCACCACAAACAACAAGCTGCACAATAATGACCAAAATCCGGAAATGACTATCGATGACCAAAACTGCTCACGTTGTTTTTGTCCGTAGGCTTTGCCAGCTAACGCTTCGACCGCATGTGCAAATCCATCTAACCCAAATGACATGATCATGACAAAATTCATTAACACAGCATTGGCAGCGAGAACCGTATCGCCGAGAGATGAGCCCACAGCTGTTTGTAGGTAAAACACGAGCTCTAATGCTAAAGTCCGAATGAATATATCGCGATTTAATTGCAACAATCGTTTCACCGCCGGATATTCAATCAAATGGCGCCAACCGAACGCTAATTGCTCCCTGCGAAGTGTGAGTTGCACGACCATCAGACCTACCAGTAAGCCGCAGTAGTCAGCGATTAAACTGGCCCAAGCGGCTCCGCCAACCCCCATGTGCCAATAAACCACGAACAAGATATCGAGCACAATGTTAATGCTGTTAGTAATAACCAAAATTAACAGAGGCACTCGGGCGTTTTGTCGCCCCAGCAACCAGCCTATAAACACATAACGCAGCAATAACGCCGGTATCGACCAGATGCGAATGTCGTAATAAATCGCCGCCTGATGTAAAACCGCATCGCTCGATTGCATAAACGCCACGGCCAATTGCCAAATCACCGATTGTAAAAGCAACACCAGCAACGAAAGCAACAACGCGAGCAAAACACCATTAACCAACGACTGACGCATGCGAAACACATCATTGGCACCATAAGCCTGCGCAGTAATCCCGGTGGTACTCATACGTAAAAAGCCCATCGCCCACATAACCATGGTGACAATTAAGCTACCAATTGCTGTTGCAGCGAGATACCGTGCATCGTCCATATGGCCAATCACAGCGGTATCCACCAGACCGGCAAGCGGAATGGTTAAGTTGGACAGGATCATGGGTATCGCCAGATCAAGCGTTTTTTTATGCAATGGTTTACTGCGCCAATATTTCAGCAAGGGAATTCTCAGTGGTTGGTTCTAAGTTCTAAGTTCTAAGTTCTAAGTTCTAAGTTCGCGATTTTGAACGCGAAACGCACCACTCGCAACCGGAACCAGATTTTTCCTCGCTCCTCGCTAATGTTCTACACTTAAAGTTGGTGGTCACTTCGCCGATACTCTAATTAATCCAACAAGAAAAGGAAACGCTTTGAATTTTTCTACCATTTTTGGCGTTCTGGCAGGCCTCGCCGTTGTTGGCGCTGTCATTTATGCCACTTCAATTGATGCCATGGCATTTTTGAATTTGCCCGGTTTTGCAATTGTGCTCGGCGGAACCCTGGCAGCGACATTGGTCAGCTATCCAGCGCGTGAGTTTTTTCGCATGTTCAAATTATTAGGCATCGTTCTTTACGACAATCACCTGGATGCCAAACGCCAAGTAGACGAAATTGAGCAACTGGCTCGGAAGTGGTTTCGCGATGATATTCGTGGCGTGGAGCAGGATTTAAATACCATTGATAACACCTTTTTGAAAACCGGTATTCAACTGGTCATCGATAAAACGCCAATGCAGGACATTATGGACTTACTGCATTGGCGAATTACCCGGTTGCGCGCTCAAGAACAAGCTGAAGCACAAATGTTTATGTCGATGGCCAGCTTTGCCCCCGCTTTTGGCATGCTTGGCACCTTAATCGGCTTAATTAATATGCTCAGCATAATGGACAATCGCAACCTTTCAGCGATCGGCTTTCATCTTGCCATAGCACTCATCACCACCTTTTACGGTATTTTGATGGCCAACCTGATTTTCAAACCCATTGCCATAAAGTTAGAGCGCCGAACCGAGCGTCGAGTAATGTTAATGACTATGGTCATGGAGGGCATTACCTTGATGAGCCAGCGGCGTACACCTTCTTTTATTCGCGCTACTCTGGAGTCTTTTATCGCGCACCATGAAGATGAACTGCACGAAACAGTGGATGTTGCCGAGTTAGAAGAGCCGTCACTGCGATCCGAGCGCGTTGTCGCCAATGCCGATCGCGAGTTAGCGCGACGGACTCCCGGTAAGCGAGGCTAAAGAGTGGAAGTCAAAACCAGTCTTCACCCCATAGAAAAACTGTTAACAAAGCCCAAGCAACACCACGACGACGCCTGGTTACTGCCCTATTTGGATGTCTTTATTTTGCTCACCATGATGTTTATCGTATTACTCACCATGTCGAGCGACGAATTACGTGACAGTCGCTCCAAGGTGAATGCACAAAAAGAAGAAATCTCCGACCTGGAACAACAAATCGAGCCATTACGGCAACTGGAAATGGAAGGCCGAGCGTCCATCATGCTTGAACATTGGCAAGAAAGAATTCATCAAGTACTCGATACTTTAAAGTTGCGAGATGACATAGGCCTGACGCTTGATGACGAATACGTGGCATTGCAAATAGAAGACCGCATGTTGTTCGACTCCGGTCGCGCTGAATTAAAAACGGAAGGCCAGCAAATACTGGACAACTTGTTACCGGTATTTCAATTGGCTGCCGGCACGATTCTGGTGGAAGGCCACACCGATAATCTTCCCATTCAAACAACGCAATACCCTTCTAATTGGGAGCTGGGCGCTGCACGTGCGAGCAGCGTTGTAAAGTATTTGGTGAGTCGTGGTATGAGCAGTGAGCGGCTTCGTGCCACCAGTTACGCCGATACTAAACCCATCGCCGATAACGACTCGCCAGAAGGAAGACAAAAAAACCGTCGTGTTGCCATGTTGCTTCGAATGCCGGATAAAATGGAGTAGAAATTAGGAAAGCAGAGAACTAATTATAATGTCAGCTACGTTTACGATTAAACTGTTTGATGATGCGATTGCGCGCTTTTTGATATTCTTCTTCTGACAACCATCCTTGATCTTTTAACATACGGTGCCAACGTGTTTCCTCAGCAAAATACTGAGAAGAAGCCGGTAACGTATTGTTTTTAATACGCTGCTCTAGCTGCTCTACAAACTGTTTTAAACTTTTTTTGCAGCGACAACGGTGATTCAAAGATATCAGTGGCGCTTTCCCAGAACGTGAAAAAAACGATGACATTTCGCTGTAACTGAAAAAATGCACCATAAACAAAAGCACTGAAAAAGCCCCGGTACTAAGAGCCAACACCAAGTCACTGGACAAAAAAGCCATCACCAAGGCAGCAACAGCGGTTAGCAGTGCTCCAATAAACGTCAGCCAAGCGGTGCTGCGGGTTTTTTTCGGTTGTGCTTCGAGTAAACCAACATGGAAAGCAGTATGAGCAACTTTATCGTTTTTTTTATCATGCTTTTCAATTTCAAGAAAGCACGTGTTAAACAGGCGATAGGTAAACGTATAAGGTGAAAATCGGGGGTGAATGGTGTATTCGTAGTCGATATGACGCACGTCTCGCTCTGGCGGCGTTAAATGAACGGTCGCCTGAGCAGGACTTTCTAATACGATATCTTCCACCATTGACTGAATAGGCTCGGAGAAACGGTTGACAGGATTAGTCTATAGTAACGAATTTTGACTCCTTTTGCTGTGATTTTGTTCAACCATTTGTTGACTTAACTTCACTTTTTCGCAAAAACAGTTTATCGCTCCCCGCACCACAAGCGATGATGGACTTCATCATGGCCTCAACGGAAGCACCGGGAATCTCTTCGACCAACTCACCAGGCACATGATAGATATTACCAGAGGTTGGGTTAGGCCCCGTCGGCATAAAAAAGGTGATGGTGCCATCGACATGTCGAGAAGTAACGATTCCTGTTACCGTTGTTGGACAATCAACCCCAAACAGTTTCACGCGTACCACCTCTCCACGAGCAAAAGGCGATGATTCAGGATCCCCCATAAATTGACCAATAATATCTTTTATTAGCCGATAACCCGGCGCCAATCGCACCAAGTGTTTGTCGAAATGCCCATGCAGCCACTTGCCGATACCCGTCGAAACCAGCGTACCGACCAAAAAGCACACCGCCAAAATGATAAAGACCACCATCATATCGGCCAGTAATTCTGGCATATTAATTTGAGCAATGAGAACGTCAGTTATCGGTTGTATCAAGTCCGTAACAAGTTTAAATGCCCAACGAAAAATAAACGCCAAAATCACCAAAGGTAACAATACCAGCAAGCCACCAATTAACGCCTGTCGAATAAAACTGTTCAATTTTTTCATTTTTACTCAGAGATCCGCTTTTTATTGGCAGTCAAAATAAAGCTAGCTTTCTTACAATCTATTTTTCAGTCAGTCTTCAATCACCAAATCAACCATTAAATCGTTGGCAACTTGCTCCAGTTTCGCTTGCACATCGTTTGAAGTAATACCTTGTGGAAGAGACACTTCTAATGTTGCTTTAAAAAGGTTGCCACCTGACATAGGTGCCGCTTCCACTTCGCTTGATAAGAATTCAACGTTTGCATTTAATGCGTTCAATTGCTCGGCGATTTCGTAAACAATACCCGGTTTATCATTGCCGATTAACTGTAAGTGAATGTGTGATTGCGCAGGATGTGGTTGATTATGCTCAACACGTATCTCAAGCGCATTACTTGATAAGGCTTCCAACGCTTTTTGTGCAGATTCCAGTTGTTCCACTTGAAACTCGGCTAAAACCAAACCGGCAAACTTGCCACCAAGATGAGATAAACGGCTTTCCAACCAATTACCCTGTTGTTGCTTGATAACGTCAGACACTTGTTTCACGAGCCCCGGTTTATCGTCACCGAACACCGAAATTAATAATTGGCCTAGCATGGTTTACTCCTTGCAATCGTTGATACAATACGCACGTAATTAATATTGCCATTTTGCCAGAGGTTACGAGGACCTACCATGAGCATAGCCAAACTTTGTCTGAAAAAGAACGAAGAAAAACGTATTAAAGGGGGGCACCTCTGGATTTACAGCAACGAAGTGGATACAGAAAAAACGCCGCTGAAAAACTTCAGCCTTGGTGAAGTGGTAATGATTGAGTCAGCAAACGGTCAAGCGCTCGGAATTGGTTATGTCAACCCGCATGCCCTATTGTGTGCGCGATTGGTCAACCGCGATCATAAGCGACCGTTGGATAAATCGCTGTTTGTCCATCGTATTAAAATCGCATTATCATTGCGCGAATCACTGATAAACGAACCCTATTATCGCCTGATTTACGGTGAAAGCGATGGACTGCCTGGATTAATCGTTGATCGATTCGGCGAACATCTGGTAGTACAAATTAGCACCGCCGGAATGGAAAACTTAAAAAGCGATATAATCGATGCGCTAACGAAGGTTTTAAAACCGGCTTCCATTTTGTTGCGAAACGACAGCAATGCACGCAAGGCCGAAGACTTGCCGCGAGAGTTAGAACAAGCTTGTGGCGAAACGCCGGAGCAAATTGTGATCCGCGAAAACGATACCCAGTTTGCAATTTACCCACACACAGGTCAAAAAACGGGTTGGTTTTACGACCACCGCATCAGTCGACGCCAAATTGCACAATACGTAAAAGGTAAGCGCGTGCTCGACGTATTCAGCTACATCGGTGCGTTTGGTATTCAAATGGCCAATGTCGGTGCTGAAGAGGTCTGGTGCATTGATATTTCGGGCAAAGCGCTCGATGAGCTGGAACACAACGCAAAATTGAACCAAGTGGATGATCGCATCACTTGCGTTGAAGGAGACGCCTTCACAGCCATGACTCAATTAAAGCAGCAAGGTGAAAAGTTTGATGTCGTAATCGTGGACCCACCTGCATTTATTAAAAAGAAAAAAGATCATAAAGCTGGTTTGAATGCCTATCGTAAAGTCAACGAAGCAGCGATTCGACTCCTCAACCGAGACGGCATCTTACTGTCGGCCTCCTGTTCGATGCATTTAAAAGCGAACGAGCTGCAAGATACGTTACGCGCCAGCAGCCGACATTTGGATAAAACTTTACAAATCATCGAGCAATGCCATCAAGGGCCGGATCATCCAATCCATCCGGCGATTGCCGAAACGCAATACATCAAAGGGTTTATTTGTCGCGTGCTTGGAAACTAAGTTCTAAGTTCTAAGTTCTAAGTTCTAAGTTCTAAGTTCTAAGTTCTAAGTTCTAAACAAGGATGTTTAATAACGACAGTAAAATCCATTTTTTCCTCAGCTTTTATTGCTTGCCAGTCGAAGCCTGCAATACCGAGTTGGCCGTTGCAACTGCGTCTTTTAACAATAAATTGTTATCCAATTTTGCCGATACCATCTGTACTTCCAATTGCGTCTTTTCTGAAAGCACACGGCTCTTCAGCAACATCTTTAATTCATCCAATTTATTCAGCTCTAACAAAGCGTGATACTGAATGTGATGACTGATCACTTCGGCGCGTTTCACGGCTTGCTGCTGATACTCAATTTCCCGGATCTGCTGTTGACCACTTTGTACACCCCAGAAATAACCCACCACTGCTAATGCAGCAGCAAACACAATATAAACGATTTTATCCATACATCCTCTTCGATGTTATTTTTGTTATTCGCCTTCGGCTTTCAATTGACGCCCCAACAATTCGTATGCCTGTTGCTCTGGGTCGGCACCTTCATGAACAATGCGATAGATTGCCCATGAAATCGGCATATCCACCTCATACTTTTGAGACAATAAAGTCGCTTGATGTGCATTTTTGGCGCCTTCAACAACTTGACCAATCTGTTTGATGGCCGCATCTACCGGTTGACCATGACCCAACGCCAAACCAAAACGACGATTACGCGATTGATCATCGGTACAGGTTAAAACCAGATCTCCCAAGCCCGCTAACCCTTGAAAAGTCTCAGGCTTACCACCCAACTTCAAACCTAATCGCTGAATTTCGGCTAAACCACGAGTAATTAACGCCGTTCGAGCATTTGCCCCAAACCCCATACCATCGGCGATCCCCGCGCCAACTGCAATGATGTTTTTCAATGCTCCAGCTATTTGAACACCCACCAAATCATCGCTGGTATACACTCGAAAAGAACTATTCACCAACCGGTCAGTTAAATCTGCCGAGAACTGTTCATCGTTTGACGCAAGTGTAATGGCAGTCGGCATGGCCTTAGCCAACTCTTGAGCGAAGGTTGGCCCAGACAAAACAGCCAAGGGAGTGTTGTCACCCAGTTGCTCTAAAGCAATTTCATGTAGGAAACGTGCACTACCTGGTTCCAATCCTTTACATGCCCAAACCAGACGAATTGTTTTTCCCGTAATCGACTTCACTCGACTTAAGGTTTCGCTAAATGCAGAACTTGGCGTGACCACCAAAACGTCTTTTACATCAGTCAGTGCATGTTCAAGATCGTTGGTGACTTCTAAAGTGGAAGGAAACTGCACATCAGGAAGGTACTTCTGGTTACAACCATCGCGTTGCATTTGCGCAGTTTGTTGAGCATCGCGACACCAAAGTCGAGTTGGATTACCGTTTCCCGCAAGAAGAATCGCTAACGCGGTACCAAAGGAACCAGCCCCTAGTACCGCTATGGGCGAAAACTGCTTTGGTGCAGTCGACACGTCGATTACTCAGCGGTAGCCGCACCTTCGGACTGTGCAGCCTGTTGCTGTTGTTGCTCGAGTTGAGCGCGGAACAATGCATCAAAATTAACAGGCGCCAAATAAATCGGTGGGAATCCACCTTTATTGATCAAACCAGAAATCACTTCACGTGCATAAGGGTATAGTGTTTCTGGGCAGAAAGTGCTTAGCAGATGGCGTAATTGCGCGTCGTTTAAGCCTCGAACACCGAACAATCCAGCTTGTTGCACTTCAACCAAGAACCCCGTTGTTTCTCCAGAAGCAGCGGTCAAAGTAATGGTCAACAACACCTCGAAAAAGTCGTCACCTACTTTGCGTGACTTGCTGTTCATTTCCATTTTAATTTCTGGCTTGAAGTTGGCATCTTGAAAAATCTCTGGGACATTTGGCGCTTCAAAAGAAACGTCTTTGGTATAAATCCGTTGAATACCAACTTGAATGCCATCGGCAGTTTGTGCGGTAGTTTCTGCGCCTTCGGGTTTTACTTCTACTTGATCAGTCATAGTTTTCTCACTTATTACTTCTTTAAATATTGACACCCTGTCGAAAATTGACCCTTGTCATTATCTACCTGGGTCCTACAGGAGCGATTTGCTGAAATTGATGAATACGGGAATCTCAGCTTACAAACTCGATTACAGTTTGCTTTGTTTACGAATGCAGATGAGCTTAGCTACGTACGACCGGTAAATTTTCACCAGCCCACGATTGAAACCCTCCAGCCAATTTATGCACTTGTTCAAAGCCGGCTTTTTTCAGCTTGGTACAGGCAGCCCCCGACTGCATGCCATTCGCACAAACCAAGATTATGGGTTTGCTTTTGTGCTTTTCAAGCTCTTTGTGACTTTCTACCAGTTTTGATTGCGGAATATTTTTGGCACCGGCGATATGGCCTTTGTTAAAATCGGCAATAGGTCGCATATCAACCACCATAGCATCCTGTTTATTAATCAAATGCGTCACTTCTTGAGGCACCAATGACTTGATACCATTCGACATATGCTTTATTTGCGCCAACAAGAGAGCAATCGCTACCACGACCCAGGCACCGGTCAAAACTGGGTGATTGGTTAAAAATTCGATAAATTGTTGCATAAGATCCTTAACGTGGGGACATTCGCGTTGATTCTGGGGCTGGCATTATGCGCAAAAATCGAAACAGGTGCAAAAAACTCTGCAACCCTTTGATTTAACTCAGATGTGAGGAGCGAGTTGCGATTAAATTTAAAATTTATTTTCTTCCGGTTAATTGAAATTTGACCGTCTTTGCTCGAAACTCGAAGCTCGTCACTGACGAGCTCACTCAACAGCTTTAACTCTTAAAGTCGCGCCATCTACACCTACGACTTGAATTTTAGCACCTTCGGGCAGCTCTTCATCCGCTTCAACGCGCCAAAACGTATCGTCCAGCTGGACACGACCAATACCATTTTTTAACGGCTCTCCCAATATCGCCTTACGCCCAACCAAAGAAGCCGAACGTTGATTGAGCGTTGAGTACTCCTCGGTGACCGATTCGAGACCTTTTTTCTTAGAAAGTTGACGCCAACCAAAAAAGCTAACCAAAGAAAGGGTGCCAAACAATAAAAACTGCAACTGCCAGCTAATATCCGGAAATACCCATTGCACCAAGCTAACTACGATAGCCGATACGCCCATCCACAAAAATAAAGTGCTGGGAGCCAACATTTCAAGAATAAGGAGCACAAAACCAAGGCTCAGCCAGTGCCAGTATTCAATTTGCGAAAACCACTCAACCATTTACGGTTCTCCTATCAAGACTTTTGAAAGGCATTTTTTGCCAGTTCAGCAATACCGCCAATAGAGCCAATCACAGAGCTGGCTTCCATTGGCATAAATACCAACTTTTCGTTAGGGGAGCGGGCAAATTCAGCCATGGCTTCGACGTACTTTTGCGCAACAAAATAGTTGATCGCGTTTAAGTCTCCTTTTGCAATGGCTTGAGACACCATATGCGTCGCTTTGGCTTCTGCTTCAGCCAAGCGTTCTCGCGCCTCGGCTTCAAGAAACGAAGCTTGTCGCTCACCTTCGGCACGACGAATTTCAGCCTCTTTATCCCCTTCAGCACGTAATATCGCCGACTGTTTTTCGCCTTGCGCTTCTAAAATTTGTGCACGTTTGATCCGCTCGGCTTTCATCTGTTGCGCCATCGCATCGACCAAATCTTTCGGCGGTAAAATATCTTTGATCTCGATACGCGTAACTTTTACACCCCATGGGTTGGTCGCCTGATCAACAATAGTCAGAATGCGAGCATTAATTTGATCCCGTTTTGATAGCATCTCATCCAAATCCATACTTCCTAAAACGGTACGAATATTGGTTTGCACCAGGTTCTGCATTGCACGCGTTAAGTCATTCACCTCGTAAGTTGCTTTGGCAGCATCAATGACTTGATAGAAGCAAACGGCATCGATGGTTACGGTTGCGTTATCTTGCGAAATCACCTGCTGCTCGGGAATATCCAATACCTGCTCCATCATATTCACTTTCGCACCCACTTGTTCGATTAGCGGCGTGATCCAGTGTAGTCCTGGTGGCAAGCTGCGGCGGAATTTACCAAAGCGTTCGATGTTGTATTGATAACCTTGCTTAACTTGTTTAATTCCTAGGAAAAGCAAGATCAACAAAAAGGCCAAGATACTTATAATTGTTACTACAGCGTCCATTGATTCTTCCTATTGAGAATTGTTATTTAATGGGTACAGTCTAGCGGAGAAAACATTTATTACAGCAAGGAAAGACAGAAAATGATAGAGAAATATTTGGAAGAAGTGCTCACAAATAGCTCATTTGTGAACACTTCAAATATGGTTTAATGGCTTGAATTTCTACGACGCACTAACATTAAGAGCAACATGACGGAAAGATAGTTCATACTTCCGGCTTCTACGCCAATTAAAACGACACCCGCAAGTAAATACAACAAGTTTTGAGTGTCTTCATCTTTTGGCTCTGGAATATCTTCACATACAGCCTGTGTATCCTTCACGTTGATGCTCCAAGAGTTTAACGAGCCAGTGTCCTCAGCAACAGAATCAATAATAGTTAAAGTCCAATCACCTCTTAAATCTTCCCCGTTGAAGTCGCTTAAATTTCCGACACTTGCAAAGTCACCCGGTATATTACCAACGATATCGTCCGTTGGATTATCTGATTCTGGAGAAAGCAGAATGACTTCCGTTCCAGCTGGAGAAGTGAGTTTGACCACAAGATCGCCAATAAAGGTATGACTAATATTTAAATCTATTGTGATGTTATCGTTAATTTCTAATGTTGAATTTGAAAAGTTGATTACGGATCGGATGCCATCACTATCGTTATCTGGAATGTCGCTTAGAGTAGCGTTGCTTTCAGAAGTGACCGCTCGTGTACCAGTATCCAATGATAAGCGAAACTCTTTCGACAAAGGAGTTACTGGATCCGTTTCAAGTTCGTAGTCCACAGCAAGAGTTAAATCAATATTATCACCACACGAAAATGCACGAGGCACGGTCATGATAAAGTTGTCGGTATTAGACCGTGTCGTGTAAGGTCCGATACTTGTGTATTCACTTTTAAAACTCGACAACTGAACGCTTTGAGTGGAGCTCGTTAATGTTGCTTCAATATTCGATATCGCAAACGGATGCTCATTTAAAACTGGGATTTTAAACTGAACGGCTTCCCCTGGATCGGCCGCACCATTACTTCCCCCTTGCTCATATACGACATCTTGTTGATAAATAGTATCTGAAGTCATATTCATGGTCTTAAACCAGTTATAAAAAACACTGGCATGAGGGCCTTCAGGAAACAACTCCACCGCGGCTTTTAGTGTGGATGCTGCCAAATCCGGCATGGTAATTCCGTATCCCAGTCCAAACTGCCCTTCCAAAACAATCTGATCAACTTCTTCACGAGACTGGCCTTGATTAACGAGCTCTATGAGTGACTGGAACAATGGCGTTGACCAAAGCTCGTCACCTAATTGCCCATTAACGACTTCATGCGCACCATAGGTTTCAGTTGGTTCGTACCGATAGTCCACTTGATTCAGAACCCTGCCTGGCCAAGTATCGTCGCTATGACCATCCCACGTCATTACCCAGTTGGGATGAAAGGATTGCCCATTGGGTGTGCTATAGCTATAAGAGCCTGCCCAATAGTCTCCAAAACCTTCACCTATTGCGCCCGTATCACCGCCACCCCAATTTGGATTAATTCCATAGTGAATCGCATGTCCATATTCATGCAGTATAACATCCGCATCCTCATTATCGGGAATGCCTCCATGCCCAAAAGCCAGCCGATTAGATGCTGGAAAATAAGCAGAGTTATCGGCTCCACTTTGGCCATCCGCATCAACCTCTATCGGTAAGTTTTGAATCGCCAAATCACCGACATAACCTAAGCCTTGAAGATACCGTTGATTTTGATCGACATGATAGTAAGACATAACATCATAAAATGAAGATTCACCACGTTTTCCGCTCCACATTGCGTCATTAGTCGTGCTTGGGCGTGTGTCCGGAAATTCAAAATCTATAATCTGTACATAAGGCCCAATTAAATAATACAAGCCTTCTTGTTCATTAAAAGTAACATCCTGTAGTGTGACGGATAAATACGCGGCTTCAAACTCAGAAGGATCCGAACGAAGGTTTAAGTTTTCATTATTCAATGTGGTGCGTGGATCAGGATCAAAAACGAGTCCTGTCGCATCAGCCATCATTGATGCGCTTGATTGACCCACTTGATTTTGTTTTAGCGTCTTCAACTCTTCGAGTGCTTTACTCAATGGCTTAATATTTTTTAATTTAGGAAAAGGTTTAATCTTTTCCTTTTGATTTTTTTGCTCCGATGCATTTTTAAAAGGCACATTTCGCCTCTCTGTTTTCAATACTTTTCCGGTATTCGCATCAATGAACTGTATCCAACTGCCATTAGGATCTGTGATCTCGAGTGTGACTTTATAACTTAAAATTAATTGAGAGCCCTGCGGCAAATAAACAAGTTCGGCTTGAGGTTCACCAATAAGATGACCTTGTGGCTGAAAAAACACCCAACTTTTTTCCAGTGCGTCGTAACGATTCAGCACGGCTTCAACTTTCGCATTTTGTCGAATATTTGAACTGACTTTCAAGGTGTTGTTATAAAACTTATCAACCCGCCCAGACTTTTTATTGACCGAAACAGCAAACGTCTTACTCCATACTGGAATATCATTGACGTACTGTTGAAAATGGAAGTGTTCAGCCATCAGGCTGGATTTTTTATACGATAACCGAAGGTCATCGGAAACCTCTTCAATGCCAAACACTTCAGCCCGCTGCTTAAGCATGGAAAGCACAGACGTCTCAGAGGCCTTGTTCAATTGATAATCGGAGTCTGACGGCAAGACAGTGAGTTTACTGGCGGTTTTGGAATTGGCGATGGTGTTGGAGGTAAAGCCAAAGGCTAACGCTAATGAACAACTCAGAACTAAAGATTTGTTTTTTAAAAAAAGCATATCAGTGTGAATATTGGTTTTATACTGGCTGCATCATAATATCTAATAACGACCAAAGGCAAAGGTTGGGGGTTAAATGCGCATTATTCACACCACCCCCTTCCGCTGAATGCGTTGATGTCATCCAATAAATCACCGCTCGAAAACGCAAAAAGAGCCAATGTTAGCTCTTTTTGCGATTGGACAACTTAACGATTATTTACGCCGACTCAGTCCAAGTAAGAGCAACAAACTCATGACAATACCCAGCCCACCACCACTGGAGCCGCCATTTCCACTACCTGTATTGGATGATGAATTGTTCACTGTGACGACAACATCACTCGTGCTTGCAGCACCAGAGGCATCGGTAACCGTTACTTGAAAGCCAAGTTGAGTGGCAGTATCCACTTGCGGTGCAATAAAACTTGCAACATCACTGCTTGCATTGGTGATAGTGACAGATGGGCCAGAAGTTTGCGACCAGCTAAAACTGAGGTCATCGCCATCAGGATCATAAGAAGCACTGGCGTCCAGTGTTACAGCAACACTCTCCTCCACATCGATATTGGTTTCTGCAAGCACGACTGTTGGGGTTTGGTTACCACCACCGCCACAATTTGCAGGTCCACCTGCATTCACGGCCCAACTGTTCAATGTTCCAGTATCTTGACTCGCACCGTCTACAACAGTCAATGTCCAGCTGCCAGACAAGTTTTCTCCTTGGAAAGCATCGAAACTCTGAGCTGGTGTAAAGTCACCAGGGAAGTTTCCAACGATATTGTCGGCACCTCCACCACTTTGCTGCCATAGCACAACACTGGTGCCACCGGGTGAAGTTAACGTTAATGTTAAATCACCAATATAAGTATGGGTAATATCAACATCGACACTAAAATTATCATCTATAACCGTTCCAGCTCCAGATAAGCTCAAGTTATCGCTCACTCCAGCATTGTTGCTATCGGGTATGGATGCATTCGGAGTGGACACTTGGCTCACTTGCGAGCGAGTACCGGTGTGCAGTAAGTAATTAAACGTGCTGTTTTTCGCGCTTCCGTTTTCTGAATAGCTCACGGCTAAAGATAAATCAATACTTGCCCCACAGGTGTGTGACTCAGGAATGGCTACTTGGAATGCTGTACTATTATTCTGACTTGCTTGCGCGTTAATGTTCGGATAATTGCTTTCATAACTAGGTAAAGTAATCCCCTCTGTCGAAGAAGTTAATGCTCCTGTTACAGAGCTTAATGTGTTTGGACCGCTGTTTAGTAGAGGAATAGTTACTTGTACAGTTTCACCCGGATCAGCAACATCATTATCTCCTGAGTTACTGATAGTCATTCCATTTGATTTCAATGAAGCCTGAAGAATACTCATTTCCATAAACTTATCAAAAAAGACATTGGCGTGAGGTCCATCAGGATATAATTCACTTGCAGCCTCGACAGTAGCTGCGGCTAAGTCAGGCATTCTTAATCCCGAGCCCAATCCAAATTGAGCTTCCAGAATAATTTGATCCACTTCCTCCCGAGTACGCCCTAAATTTATCAACTCAACTAACGATTGAAATAATGGTGTGGACCAGAGCTCATCACTCAATTCTCCATTGACCATTTGATGCGCGCCATAAGTTTTCGATGGATCGTAAGTATAATTAGTGCGGTTCATCACCCGGCCACCCCAACACGAACTGTGGCCGTCCCAAGTGTAAACCCATTCTGGATGAAACGTTTGCCCATTGGGAGTACTGTAACTGTAAGAACCGGCCCAATAATCTCCGAAACCTTCACCCATTGCACCGGTATCACCACCGCTCCAATTATTGTTGATCGAATAATTAATGGCATGACCGTATTCGTGCAAAATCACATCGGCATCTTCGTTATCATCGACACACCCATGACCAAAAGCCATTCGATTGCTGCTCGGGATAAAATGAGAATTATCGTTACCGTCCACACCATTGGTATCCACTTCAATTGAAACTGACTGAATACCTTTTTCACCTGTAAACCCTAACGATTGCATATAACGCTGATTTTGATCGATGTGAAAATACGTCATTGCATCATTAAAGGCGTTGTCACCTCGAGTCGCTGTCCAGTTACCATCAGTCGTAGTGCTGGGTGCCTCGCCATGAGATGCCTCTCCGGTTTCAAAATCGGCGATGGTGATCCATGGCCCAACAAGACTGTAAACACCATTGGTCAGAGTGACTTCTTTTAACGTTCGAGTAACATACGCATTTTCAAAACTCGCTGCTGGCGAATTATCCACCAAAGAATCATCATTTAACGTGGTTCTCGGATCAGGGTCAAAGACCAATGCAGTGGCATCAGCTAAAACTTTTTCTGCATCGCTATTGGCTTTTTTCTTAGATAGTTTTTGTTTGAACTCGTTTAACACTTCAGAAAAAGCACGAGCGTTTGGATTATTTTCGAAGCGCCATTTACCGTTAGGAGCGCTATCGTTTGCATTTTTAAAAGTAGGTAAATCGGTACGCTTAACAGAAAGTACACTCCCATTGTCCGCATCAATGATATGTTGCCACTCCCCTCCAGGCGCATTGGTGTATACGTGGGTTATATAAGCTAATTTCAATTGTCCGGCCATAGGAACATAAAATAACTCAGCCTTCGGCTCTGCCAATAGCATGCCTTCTGACTGCAAATTAGACCATGCTTTATTCAACGCGGTATCCGCGTCGATAGAGTGCTTACCTAACATTCGCTCAGGTTTTGACTCAAAAGTATGGTTAAAAACCTTCACTCCCGAATTCACTTTATTTTTAATCGAAACAATCACCTCGCCTCGCCATACGGGTATGCCATTGTATACTTGATTAAAGTGAAAATGTTTAGCCGTTAAGCTTTCTTTAACATGAGAGAAAGTAAGGTTTTTCAACTCTGTTTTTAAACCCACCAATTCATTATTTTGCTGAAGTAACTTGATTACTGCTTCTGGATGATTAATTTGTTGAGTTAAATTACTTGGTAGCCGGATGATTTCTGGTTTGGCTCCTGCCGACAGGGCAGAGGAAAATAACAAACCACTGGCAACTATTTTTACTAAAGGTTTCATTTTAAAAGTCATACTAAACATCTCTTATTGTTTAATTAATAGTTCGCTAGTAACGTAAATTTTAAATCCGTTTTGAAAGGAATCACCGACTCTGTCATGTACTCGAAATTAGACAGATAATAGGATGATTTTGCCCCATTGTTATCAACGTGATTGATATAGTTGAAATCAGTTCGTTGTTTTATAAGTACAGGCAATCTTTCGCTATGCACGTTTAAAAACGAGTCATAAATTCAGGTTCAGAAATGGAGCGTTTTTGAGTCGTTGCAGTTAACAATAAGTCCGAAAGGTACAATATCGATAATTTGACAACCCGTCGTTAACAGAAAATTTGCAAATTAATAAACAGGGTTAAAACTCGAAAGCGACTCCTAAATCTCTTGATTCAGGAGTCTAAAAGTCAAAGGTGTGTATCAACAGGAACTATTGCACGTTATTTATGTGAATAATGCCAATTCAAAAAATCCGAAACAGTCATCCAATCATAATGTTCCGCTAAATAAGGCAATTCCTTTTCCAATAAAGAAATGGTCGTTCGATAAGGATGGCCGATCAGCACCACACTGCCACGTTTATCGGCAATGGCCAAGGCTTTTACGAGTTGTTGCTGAACGGTTAACTTTTTATTGTCTGGATCAAGAAAAACATCTCGACCCAATGTCGGAATTCCCGACTGTCGTGCTTTGCGAAATGCTACTGATTGACTCGCTGTTCGGCTATCGACAAAAAACAGTTTTTTTTCTGCCGCATACTGCATCAACCACTCCATATGCACTTCTGACTGAGTCAGTAAACTGCCCATGTGATTGTTAAACCCCGCAACATGAGGAATCTGGCTTAAATTATCTTTAAATACTTCAAGCGTCTGGTGTTGATCGTATTCGCTGTACACGGCACCTTCACCTAACAAGTCGGGGCGTGATGTAGCTTCCATTGGAAAATGCAACATAACATCGTGACCTTTGTTATGTGCTTGTTCGGCCAATTTACGCGCAAAAGGGGTGTTGGGAAGAAAAGCCAAGTTCAATGCGACTGGCAAATCAACAATGCGCTTACCAAGACGATAGTTGTCTCCTAAATCATCCATAATCAATAACACTTTAGGCTTCTCTGGCGGTACAATCCATTCGCCTTTATCAATGGCAAACAATGCCTGCCCCCAACACAACAGGGCTAGTAACAGCAATCTAAACACAATATAAATTGAATCCGAAATTTTACGAGGGATAAATTAGGCTATAGCTTACTTTGCACCTGCTCATTGAGCAACACAATTGCCTGATTAAGCAACCAGTCACTTTTATTCTCACCATCACTTTTTACCAAAGTCACATCAGGTAAAATGCCAGTGCCCTGAATACTACGACCTTTGGGTGTAAAATATCGTGAAGTGGTCAACTTAATTGCCGCATTGTGTCGAATAGGTAGAATCGATTGAACAACCCCTTTACCGTAGGATTTTTGCCCTATGACCAAAGCACGTCGATGATCTTGCAAAGCACCCGCAACAATTTCCGAAGCCGAAGCAGAACGTTCGTTGATCAGTACGACTAGAGGCACTTGTTCCAGTTCGTCACCAGGATTGGCAAAATAACGTTGCATACTGTCTTGTGTACGACCTTCAGTCGACACTATCACACCACTATTCAATAACAAATCAGCGACATCCACCGCAGCCCGCAACACTCCACCTGGATTATCTCTTAGATCCAGCACCATGCCATTAAGTGCTTTTCCGGATATTTTGCGCCGCACTTCTTTTGCCAATTCGTAACCGGTGTCGCGTTGGAACATCGACAGTTCTATATGCCAAAAACCGTCGTGTAAGTCGTGGATACGCACACTTTTCATTTCCAGTGTTTCACGAATTAAATTCAATTTGATTGGTTCACCAATGCCTTGTGGAATAATATGCAAAACAATGCTTTCACCGGCTTTACCACGCATGGAATCAATGGCCTTTTCCGCTCCTATTTCCGCAACGAACTGCGAATTAATGGCAGCAATAATATCGTTAGCACGGATCCCGGCACGTTCTGCGGGTGAGTTATCCAGCGTATTTACCACTCGCACTTTGTTGTCTTCCGCCACCACTTCCACGCCTAACCCATCGTAAATGCCATCGGATGAAGTTTGCAGATCTTGAAGATCACTTTCATTCAAGTAGCCTGAATAAGGATCGAGTGATTTCAACATGCCATTGATGGCACCTTCCAACAACTGCTTATCATCCACCTGATCAACATAGGATTGTTTGATTTGCCAGTAGGTTTCAGCAAAAGCTTTAAGCTGCTCCATAGGGAGAGAGTTTTGCGGAGATGTGTCCGACTTATCTTTAGCCCATATGGCTGAAGGTACCGAACAACTCAATAAAAGAAACACCAATATTCGCAGACTGGAGCGCACCATAACAACGACCTCAATTTGTACGACCCTATACTCACTATAGAACATCGCAAACTGCTCTGCTCGTAAATGACATAAACGAATGAGATTAAAGATAAGGTGACAGCTGGTTAGTCTTAAATGGAATAAAAACGAGGTTTGAGGCTTGAGGTTTGAATAATATTAACATTAAATCTTCAAGATTCTGTCATCTCTGTGTCCCGTATTACCGCGCATCCCCAACTCCTCGATCCTTTTTTAACCTCGGATCCACTGCATCGGATTATTTGCTTTGCCTTGATGACGAATTTCAAAATAAAGTCCAGGTGAGCGTTGACCGCCGGATTGGCCCACCGTCGCGATGAGTTCGCCAGCTTCAACCCAATCACCGACTTCTTTAAATAACGATTGATTGTGTCCGTACAAGCTCATATATCCTTGCCCATGGTCGACAATCACCAGCAAGCCAAATCCGCGTAGCCAGTCGCTGAATACCACGCGCCCATGAAACACCGCTGCGACTTCTTTTCCTTCCTCGGCGGCGATACGGATACCATTGGAACGAATGCCCTGGTTAATCGTTTCGCCATAATTTAATGTCAGTCGCCCTTTTATCGGCCAGCTAAGCTTACCTTTAACTTTGGCCAACCCTTCCAAATCTTGCTGCTGTATGATTTCACGTAACGCCTGTTGCATTTGTCGCAACAGAGTTTCTAACTCTTCTTCGTTCTCACGTAAATTCGCCAAGCGTTTATCTGACGAAGCAATACTGCTGGCTAATGCTCGGACTTCTTTTTTACGTTGTGACTTCAACCCTAACAAGCGTTGTTGTTCGGCTTTTTGCGCAGTTTCTAATAGCGCCAATTGTTTGATGTTGTCTTCCACTTGTTGTGAGACTTGCTCAAGTTCAACCAAAGTTTGCCCTAATTTTTTTATACTTTCTGTACGTGCTTTGTTTAAATATTCATAATAGGTAATGACACGACCTAACTTGGCAGGCTGCTCCTGGTTCAGCAAGAGCTTTAAATATTCCTGTCGACCGGAAGAGTAGGCACTGCGCAGTTGTTGCGACAACAATTGTTGATGATTTGCTTTCTGTTTTTGCAGCACATTTTGTTTGGCTTGATTGCTTTTCAGTGCGGCTTTTTCTTCCCGAATTTGGCGTTGAGTTGCACGTAATATTTTTGCTGCTGAATTGATCTTTTTTTCCGTTTGCTTAAGTGATTGGGCAGCACTTCCGTATTCTTTACGCTTTGCATCGAGTCGTTTTTGCAGATCTTTGATCTGTTGTTTGATCTGCTCCAGTTGTTGTCGTGTCTGTTCATTTTTACTGGCTGCAAAAGTTGTTGCCGTCATAAAACTGAACAAACTCCACAGTAAAACTGGAATGAAACGCAACTGCCTCAGAAAAACCAATGCCTGTTATCCGTTTTTCAATTGCATTAGCGCTCGGCCAGTCATTTCTTCTGGTACTTGTAGTCCCATTAAGCTCAGCAGCGTTGGTGCAACATCGGCCAAAACACCATCAGAATATTTAACTTCCGCTTCACGTCCAAAATAAATAAAAGGAACGGGGCCGCTGGTGTGCGCCGTGTGCGCTTGGCCGGTTGATGCGTCTGCCATTTTTTCCGCGTTACCGTGGTCCGCAGTAATCAGCATTTCACCACCGACTTTACCCAATGCATTCACAATACGCCCTAAGCATAGATCAATCGCTTCGATGGCTTTAACGGCCGCTTCATAATTTCCGGTATGCCCTACCATATCGGGATTCGCAAAATTCCCAATAATCACATCATAAGCTTGTGTTTCGATTGCCTTGACTAACTCATCGGTCATTAAAGGTGCATTCATTTCCGGTTGCAAATCGTATGTCGCTACTTTAGGTGATGGAATTAATTTTCGATCTTCACCGTCAAAAGGTTGTTCAACCCCGCCATTAAAAAAGAAAGTCACGTGTGCGTATTTTTCAGTTTCCGCAATTCGCAGCTGCTTTAAGTTTAATGACTGCAAATATTCACCAAGAACATTTTTGTGACGTAACGGAGGGAAAGCCGCTGGTGCATTAATATCTGCGGCGTATTGGGTAAGCATCACAAAACCGGCCAAAGCAGGTGTTTTTTCACGCGTAAATCCAGCAAAGTCCGGCTCAACAAAAGCACGCGTTATTTGCCTTGCGCGATCAGCACGATAGTTCATAAATATCAGCGCGTCACCATCGTTAATGGTGCAACGATCTCCAATAATCGTGGGCTTAACAAACTCGTCATTTTCATCGCGTTGATAAGCGGCCTTTAACCCTTCCAGTGCCGAATCAAATTGAAAGTCCGCTTTGCCTTGTGTCATCAATTCATAGGCCGCTTGCACTCGCTCCCAACGTTGATCACGATCCATAGCGTAATAACGACCACATAGAGTAGCCACACTACCTACACCAAGCCTTTCTGCTTGCTTTTCGATGGCTTTAATTGAAGCTTCAGCACTTCGTGGTGGCATATCTCGTCCATCCAGAAACGCATGGATAAAAAGTTTTTTCGCGCCTTGCTGTTTCGCCAGTTTCATCATGGCGAAAATATGCGCTTCGTGGCTGTGAACTCCGCCAGGAGAAAGCAGTCCCATAATATGAACCGCAGCATTATTGGCAACCGCTTTTTGAACAGCCGTAACGATGGCAGGGTTTTCAAAAAACTCACCATCATCGATGGATTTGCTAATTCGGGTGTAATCCTGATACACAACGCGACCAGCACCCAGGTTTAAATGGCCAACTTCGGAATTCCCCATCTGACCTTTTGGTAATCCGACATCCAATCCGGAACCGGAAATCAAAGTATGGGGACATTCTCGCCACAAGCGATCAAAGTTAGGTGTGTTGGCAGCCATAATGGCATTATTGGAGGGATCTTCACTGTACCCCCAGCCATCGAGAACCAGTAAAACCATAGGTTTGGGCATTGCAGTCATAACTCGAAGGGAACCTTATATTAACTAACGCAAGGAAATCTATTCGGCTCAGGATTATACATCAGTTACCGCTCACTTCATCCCCCTGTTGGTTATATTGACTCTAACCGGCGTGTAGAAAACAAAAGAACTGGATAGGTGACCGGGTAATCAACCTATTAGGATTTGTGACGCTAAACCAATATTCAAAGATATTTCAAGTTCACTTTGTGACCCCTAACCGGATCCGTTATGCTTAACTTTGCGATAATTTGGGATCGATATACCGAGCAAGCGCCGGTCACACTACAATCATAAGAATGCGTTCAACATCCACATCACCCACATCCTTGCCATTACTGTCGAGCGGCTGGTTTGCCTTGCTGCTGGTTATCTATACCTATGTCTGGACCAAGCGCTGGCAGCACAATTATTTCGAACCTCTTTATTCGAAATTAATGCAACAGCTCGGCTGGTCTTTAATGGAACAACCGGTTTTAGAACCGGTGCCTTTCATCTGCGGTTTGGTCACCGCAATCTATCTGTTTTATACCGCTTTTCGCTGGCGTACCAGTGCCAGCACGCTGATTTTGCTCAGCCTGGTAATCGCCATTATTGGCAGTTTCTGGTGGATACACACGTATCAAAAAATGTATTTTCCCGCCATTGAACTTCTGCTTTTACAGGCATCAGCCTGGGTACTAGGACTGGCAGAAAAACATCACCAACGCCCTTTGGAGCCAGTACTCAGCGACCGCCAGGAGTGGGGGTTAAAAGCGGCACAAGCTTTTCAAGACAGTCAGCAATTACAGCCTGCCTGGCAAATCATTCGGCACCTCGGTAACGACAGGCGTGTAAAAGAACAAGCGTATCAACTCGCTCAAACTTGCGAACGCAAACGAGATTACGAACTCGCTCGCATCGTTTATCAGTGGTTAAGCTCAAATAAACAAGGCTATCAGGACAGTCGCGAAAAGCTTGAACGGATCGAGCAACTGGTCAGTAAAACCCCAAGTTTAGCAGGCACCATTGCACTCGATCGTACTTTGTTAATGCCAGGAGAAGGCCTGCAGCCTCCCACACTCGGCCGTTATCGAATAGAAAGTGTGTTGGGCAAAGGAGCAATGGGCGTGGTGTACCGCGGGGTCGATCCAGCCATTAATCGTGAAGTCGCCATAAAAACATTGGCTTTAACACAAGAGTTTGACGATCAAGATCAGATCATTGCACGTCGGCGCTTTTTCCGCGAAGCCGAAACAGCCGGTAAGCTGAAGCACCCCAATATCGTCACGATTTATGATGTAGGAGAAGAACAAGAGCTCGCTTTTATCGCAATGGATATGCTCAGCGGTGTGCCACTGGACCAGCACATAAAGCCCGAACGGCTGTTACCGGTTGCATTGGTGTATCGACTTATGGTGCAGGTCGCCTCAGGCCTCTCGTACGCTCACTCCAAAGGTGTCGTTCATCGTGATATTAAGCCCGGCAACCTTATTTTCGATGCCGAAAAGCGCAATGTGATCATCACTGACTTTGGTATCGCCCACTTAACAGACAACAGTAAAACTCGAACGGGTGCGATTTTAGGCAGTCCTTTTTACATGTCTCCCGAGCAAGTTCAGGGAAAAAAGATCGATGGACGTAGCGATATTTTCAGTCTCGGTGTAACCTTTTATCAATTGCTAACCGGACATTTGCCATTTAAAGGCGAGTCACTTGCTACTGTCGCACTCAATATTACGACCCGAAAACATGAACCGGTTCGCAAAATTCGGGCTGATTTACCCACCAGTGCGAGTAGAATTATAAACAAAGCGCTGAATAAAGAAGCCGACAAGCGCTTTCAACAGATTGGCGATTTTAAAGAAGCACTGATCAGCTCATTGCGTCGAGATTTTAAAGTCAATCCTTTTTAACTTGTTTTATAGGCAACAATCCGTTGCCCTAAGATGGTGACAATCACGCGTATGAAACCATTTACATGGAAAGTATCCGGCGTTTCCGATCAGGGTAAAAAACGTCCACGAAACGAAGACTCTATTGGCTGGCATGTAAACGCCGAGCGAGGCTGGCTATGTGCCGTGATCGCCGATGGTATGGGCGGGCATGCAGCAGGCGAAGTCGCCAGCGCCATGGCGCGCACTCAATTTTTAGACTTGGTAGAAGATTTATTTACTCGGCCGGGTAATTTTCCGGGTGAAATCACCATGCGCAAGGCCTTGAGCGAATACATTCAAAGGGTTGATGATCAAATCAAGCATCATGCTGACGCTCACCCCGAAGATGAAGGCCTTGGTACAACGTTAGTCGCCATGATCATCTATTCTGATCAATGCTGGATCGTCAACATAGGTGATTCCCGCGGTTATCGGTTACGTAATGGTGAGTTTAAACAATTAACACGAGACGATACGCTGGTTCAAAGCTGGCTGGAAGATGGTAAAATCAGTTACGAAAAAGCCGAGCAGTCGCCTTACAAAAATGTATTAACTCAAGCGCTAGGTGCCAAAGAAAGCCTCAACCCACAAATTTTATCGATTGATGTTGAGCAAGGTGATAAGTTTTTATTGTGCAGTGATGGCTTGAGCAACTGCATGTCAGATGCATTTATTGGCGATACACTGCAGCAAAATCCGCTGGAAGAAATTACTCGACAACTATTGGAAGAAGCCTTGTCGGCAGGCGCGCCCGACAATGTATCCTTAATTGTTGTTGCACAACCCTAGGGCTAGTTTACTCGCTCAAACCTCGTAATATCACAGGAGAATGGAATGGCATATCTGGGTTTATTGGTCGATGATGTCGTCGTGAACAAATTTGAACTCGACCGAGGCCTGCTTACCATTGGTCGCTCGCCAGACAATGATGTACAAATTGAAGACCATGCGGTAAGTAGTTTTCACGCTCAAGTTTTACAGGAAGTCGATCCTTACCTGGAAGGCCAAGTGACTTATTTTATCGAAGACTTAAAAAGCACCAATGCCACGCGTGTTAACGGTACCAAAGTGAATAAACAAAAATTGAGCCACGGTGACTTAATCGAAATCGGATACAATAAGTTTCGCTTTTTCGACAAAGAGCGCATCGATCTCGAACGCACTGCAGTGATCTTGCCCGAATAAGCTGAATACTTTTTAATCGCTCAGCCATTCTGGCTGAGCGTTAATTTAAATGGACGTAATAAAATTTTAATTATTTAGACTCCCAGAGTAACAATAATCACCTGATAAACCGTTTATAGAAGGCTCAATCGATTTGGGTGGAAAGGAAAAACCATGAAGCATCAAGTGGACGGCATTAAAGTCGTGCTAGCGGGTCTTGGCCTGCTTTGGGGAATCGAAATCATCAACCTGTTAACCGGCCATTGGTTGGATCAGTTTGGCTTAATTCCTCGCAGTATCGAGCACAGTTACGGCATTCTTACCGCTCCTTTATTGCACCATAATTTGTGGCACCTGATCGGTAACTCGATCCCTTTGGCCATTTTAGCGTTACTGGTTCATCAAACGCATCGGCTATTGGCAGTTACAATAATCGTGGTTATCGGTAGTGGAATATTGGTTTGGCTATTTGGACGCTCTGCGATTCATATTGGCGCTTCAGGATTGGTATTAGGATACTGGAGTTATTTATTAACCAATGCTTATTTTAATCGCACCATAAAAAATATTGTGATAAGCCTGCTGACCATTGTGCTATACGGTGGATTGATTTTCAGCTTACTCGACTTTCGCAGTTATATCAGCTTTGAAAGTCATATTGCCGGGTTTGTGTGCGGTATTTTAGCGGCCTTGATTTTAAAACCTTCAAAACGAACAATTGAGGAACCTTTATGAGCGCAATTTGGGAAATTGCCAGCAGCTTTCCAACTTCAATTTTCACAACCATAAATCTGATTTTAATTGGATACTGGTTGTTAGTTGCTATTGGATTATTTGATTTTGACTTTTTTAATATCGACATTGATACGGATGTTGAAGTAGGAGAAGTAGGTGGATTCATGACACTGTTGGCAACACTCGGTTTAACCGGTGTACCGATTACTATCGTACTGACCATCATTATGTTCGTTTCCTGGCTACTTTGTTACAGCATGGTCCGTTTCGGACTGTTTTGGATCGATAATACTTCCCTTATGTGGGTCGTTGGAAGCGGTGTTGTGTTATTGAGCATTGCCTTTTCACTTCCTATCACAGCGCAATTAATAAAGCCTTTACGGAAGTTGTTTGCAAAACTTTATGGCGCAAATACCAACAAAAGTTTGTTAGGTAAAGCTTGCAAAATTCGGTCAACATCCGTCAGTGAAACTTTTGGAGAAGCAACCTGCGACATCGATGGTGCAAGTTTGGTTTTAAAAGTCCGAGCGGACGAAAAACACCAATTTAAACGCGGCGATATTGCTTACATCATTGAATATGAAGAAAGTAACAGCACCTATCGAATCGTAAACGAAGCAGAATTTCACAATTTATAATTAACACTTTAACGAGGGAATTTTATGGAGCTCATTCTATTAATTGCTGGTGGAGTCCTTGGCTTACTAGTCATTTTGGGTATTTTCATCGCGTCAGTATATAAGAAAGTACCTCAAGGCTACGCCTTGATCGTCAACAACATTACGAACAAACCTAAAGTCAGCTTCACCGGCTCAATGGTCATTCCGGTCATTCACAAAATGGAAGTTATGAAAATTTCCCTCATTACACTGGAAGTTGACCGACGTGGAAAAGACGGATTGATCTGTAAAGATAATCTTAGAGCCGATATTACTGTTGCTTTTTATTTGCGCGTTAATGAAACACAAGACGATGTGTTAAAAGTTGCCAAAGCCATTGGTGTCGATCGCGCTTCTGACCGTGATGCTGTGAACGAGTTGTTTAACGCCAAATTCTCGGAGGCGTTAAAAACCGTCGGAAAAAAAATGGACTTCCTCGAACTTTTCGAAAACCGAATCACCTTCCGCGAAAAAATCGTTGAAGTGATCGGCGAAGATATGAATGGCTACGTGCTGGAAGACGTTGCCATCGATTATTTGGAGCAGACTCCTAAGTCACATCTTGATCCGACCAATATTCTTGACTCCGAAGGTATTCGTCGCATTACCGAAATCACAGCGTCTCGCAATATCGAAACCAATCGACTGGAAAAAGATGAAGAACTGGCCATCACTAAGAAAAACGTTGAGACCAAAGAAGCTTTGCTAGCCCTGCAAAGACAAGAAGCCGATGCTGAGGCGAAACAGCAACGCGAAGTAGAAACCATTCGCGCTCGCGAAAAAGCAGAAACCGAAAAAGTTCAGTACGAAGAAAAGCAAAAGTCCGAAGAAGCTCGTATCGCAACCGAAGAGCAAATTGCCATTCGCGAAGAAAACAAAATGCGGCAAATCGAAGTGGCCGAACAAAATCGCCAACGAGCGGTTGTCATCGAACAAGAAAAGGTCATCAAAGCCAAAGAGCTTGAGCAAGTGAATCGCGAGCGTGAAGTTGAATTAGAAACCATTAACAAAGAAAAAGCACTCGAAGCAGAGCGTAAAATCATCGCTCAAACCATTAGCGAGCGTATCGCGGTAGAAAAGAAAGTCGCTGAGGAAGAAGAACGTATCAAAGAAGTACAAATTGTTTCCGACGCGGATCGAAAAAAACAAGTGCAAGTACTGGAAGCGCAAGCTGAAGCTGAAGAAGCTATGATTAAAGCGGTTAAGAAAGCAGAAGCCGATGAAAAAGCGGCGGAGCATCGTGCGAAAGAAATTAACATGATCGCACAAGCCGAATTAGAAGCCTCTGCGAAAAAAGCAGAAGCTGCTAAGAAAGAAGCTGAAGGTAAGCAAGCGCAAATCGCCGCCAACGGTTTAGCCGAAGCACAAGTGACCTTGGCCAAAGCCGACGCTGATGAAAAACAAGGTCTGGCACAAGCGAGAATTAAAGAAGCGCATGCCATAGCGCTGGAGAAAGAAGGTCTAGCCGAAGCCAAAGTATTGGAAGAGAAACTAGCCGCGGAAGCCAAGGGTAGTCAAGAGCTCGGACTAGCAGAAGCGGCCGCCAACCGAGAAAAAGGATTAGCTGAAGCTTCAGTGATTCTCGAAAAGGCCAAAGCCGAAGCACAAGGTTTAATCGATAAATTCGCGGCCATGAACAACATGAGCCCGGATGCTCGCGAGTTCGAAGAGTTCAAGATGAAACTGGAAGCTCACTTGAAAGAAGAGCTGGCAAAAGTGGATGCGAGTAAAGTGGTTGCGAAAGATCAAGCCGAAGTTATCGCAACTGCGCTAGAAAATGCCAACATTGATATTGTCGGTGGTCAAGGTGATTACTTTGATAAGTTAGCCAAAGGCATGGGTATGGGCAATGCGTTGGATGGTTTTCTAGATAAAAGCCCGGTGATGGCATCACTTCTGGAGAAGTTTTTAGGTGGCAAGCCTAAAGATGTTAATGCAGCACCCAGTGATAACGTCTAAAAATAAATAGTTAATAGACAAAAGTCTTCGACAAGCTCAGCCAACTTTATCCAGTTTATAAATTGAGTCTGTCGAAGTCAGAACAGTCACAACAAAACTCCATGAATGAGCTGGTTACGAAAACAAACCAGCTCAACTTTGCATAAAGGATTCAAGCGTGGCCAATTCGTCCGATCAATCTTCTCTCGATAACCAGGTTCAACAAGCCGTCGCAGAAGGCGGTGCTTACGAAGTGATCCGAAAACGCTTACTGGATCAAGGTAAACAGTTGTCAACGTTAACAACTGCTCTAAACGAAGCACGCCAACAGGAATTTGGCAGTACCGATATGGAAGTGCTCAGTCGATTGCGATTGCGAACGGAACATAACTGTGAAGCACGAGATCTGGTTTTAGTCGGCAATTTAGTTTTATTTGGGTACAACGTTTTTCTTGGCCTACGAAAAGAAACCAAAGTTGAAGATGTTTTTTCCATCTACAAACTCATTGAAAAAAGTGATCAATACGAACTTGAACCGGTTAACGTACAAAAAACCTTTCTTGCTGATCAAAGCTTTGTTGGCGACTTTCATGAACTTTATACTTATTATAAAGATACATTTTTATCGCAACTGGTCGTTAAAAATGGAAAGCTTCTCGCAGCTTTTCAAATTGGTGAGCGCATTAGCGATGTGCGAGTGTTTCGTTGGAATATTTCAGCCGATGGACAATCCATCGACTACATCGATAATCGAGGCGAACGTGACATAGAATTACCCGCCAGTCATGACTTTGAGTGGACAGAGTGTTTGCGTGAAGATGTCATTGACGGTCGACATCCGCATATTAATGTATTAGATACAATTTTTATCGATACCTTGGGACACGATCTAACCATCAAGTTAGAAAATAACACCAATACCGGCCGTGGTATTTATTCCGAACCCGTCGAAGATGCAACACAATCATTAGATGATGCAGAGTTTTTCTACAGCCAAGTTGGTTCACTGATATTATTAAAAATAAAACCTTATCTGGAAGAAAACTGGCGTTACTTGGTTTTTAATAAAAACACAGAGCAAGTCATTCGAATTGATGCAATTGGCGACTCATGCGTACAGCTGCCAGAAGATCACGGCTTGATGTTTCCCGGTGGCTACTATTTAACAACTGGTGAATACAAAGCCTTTGATCACGAATACAAAAACCTTAAATTCAAGCGCATGTTTCGTTCGCCAAATGGTGAAGATGTGTTGTTTATTTTTTACCAGCCCGATTCCAACCTGGTTGGATTGTACGCTTACAACTTAATAAACAAATCACTGCAAAACCCTTTATTCGGTCATGGTTATGGCTTTTATGCTGATGGTCGATTAATTATTTTTTATGCGCAAGATGAAGCAACACGCATTCATCCCATTCAGATTTGGCAAACCCCATTCTTTTCCGAAGAGTTCGCGAGCACTCAACCAGAAAGCCAGAGTTTTTACGGCAAAATTGGAAATGCAGAATTAGTACGTGGTATTTCCGAGCTTTTTTCCATTAGTCGACTGATTCAATCCGATGATGCGTCTTCGGCTCACTACAATGACTTAGCCAAACGAAGCATTAAAATATTTGATGCTTACCATTGGCTCACTGATAAAACATTATCCGACATAGAGCAATGCTTAAAAGGCATCCATAAAACATCTGAACTGGTCATCGACGAATACGAGAAAGTCGCCAGTATTCAAAAGCAATCGCAAAAAGCACTAACCGAAGCGGAAACTGAACAAAAACAAATCATTCGTGATCTGGAAGCGCAAAACTGGCATACCGCTCAGGATTATGTGAATGCATTGGACCGGCTACGCCATCAACGCGGGCACTTACTGACCATTCGAGAACTCCGGTACATCGATCAGAAGCGAATTGATGAGCTAGAAAAAGAAGTGAGTGAACAGGAAGCAAAACTTAATCAACAAACCGTTGAGTTTCTTGCAAGCGCAGATGCCCTAAAAAGTTACTACGACGAAGTTGAACACATTCAGCAACACCGTAATCAATGTAAAACCGTCGCTGAACTCAAACCCTCAATAGAGTCCGTTGAAAAAATGGCCTATTCACTCGATCTTTTATCGGAGCTGATGGCTTCGCTAAAAGTACCCGATGCGACCCTGCAAACCCAAATTATTGAGTCCATATCCGATGTTTATTCCAAACTCAATCAGCTTAAAGCCAAATTAGAACATCAAAGGAAGAGCTTTGGCAGCGAAGAAGCCACAGCCCAATTTTCCGCACAGTTCAAATTACTGTCGCAAAGCGTACAAAATGCGTTAGGTTTAGCCACAACTCCTGATAAATGCGATGAACAATTGTCACGGCTTTTAGTGCAATTAGAAGAGCTGGAGGGCCAGTTCAGTGAATACGATCAGTTTCTTGGCGACATTCTAGGTAAACGTGAAGAAATATTCGAATCCTTTGAAGCCCATAAGCAAAGTCTTCTTGAAGCCAGACAACGCAAAGCAGAAACGCTTTTCGACGCCGCACAACGGATAATGCAAAGCATCAGCAGACGAGCGCAACGCTTCACCAAGCAGGATGATCTGAACTCGTTTTTTGCATCGGACGGATTAATTCAGAAAGTACAACAACTCACCGAAGAATTGCGTGAATTGGGTGATGCCGTCAAAGCCGATGATTTGGAATCGCAGATCAAAGCCGCAAAAGAAAATGCCATTCGAGCATTGCGCGACAAATCGGATATTTATGAAGAGGGTGGCCAAATCATCAAACTCGGCCCCAAACATAAGTTCAGCGTAAACACTCAAGAGCTGGATATCACTTTATTAGCACGAAATGAATGTCTCAATATTCATCTAACGGGTACGGATTATTACGAACCGCTGCAATCCGAACAACTCAATGCTCTAAAGCCCTATTGGTCGATGGCCTTACCTTCTGAATCGGAACAAGTGTATCGTGCCGAATATCTGGCCTATTGCTTAATGTTATCCGCACAACAAAACAGCGACGGCTTCGACTGGGCACAATTAATGATGGCGGCTACTAGTGACGATGAAATGCAATCATTAATAAAAGATTTCATAGCACCGCGCTATAAGGAAGGTTATGAAAAAGGTGTTCATGATCACGACGCTGCAAAAATTCTTCATCAACTGTTACCGAATTACGACGTTGCTGGCAACTTGCGGTTTACGCCGCTTTCTCGTGCTATTGCAGCCATTTATTGGGCGAATCATCAAGCACAACCTGAACAGCAATTATGGCCTCAACGTGCGCAAAATGCACTGCGAATGCGACAATTGTTTTCGGCCCAAGATGCCTCACGTCAATTACAAAATGAATTCAAGCTACACTTAAAAAACTTTATCGATGAGCAAAACATCTCCATCGATGAACTTATCCTAGAACGCGCAGCCGAATATTTGATCAGCGAACTGGGGCAAGAAAACATTGTCTTTGTTGTGTCCAAGTATGCCGATACTTTGCTTAAAGACTTCAAACTGTATCTCGAGTCGAAGGGCGCTTGGCAAGAATACCAACAGGCATTACAAAAGTTGGCCGGTCAGCCGGGTAAACGATGGCATTTAAGTCATCACTGGCTCAGCGCCTACGTACAAAGTCAAAATAAAGTCGAATTTAAAAACTTTATTCCAGAAACCGTCGCACTATTAAATGTCGAAAAGCGATTGGATCGGCAATTACACCAGGTCGACTTAAACTATCAAATCAATGATTTATTAGGACGACATAACCGCATTAAAAATCAAACATTACCACTTACTTTAGATGAATTTCTCGAACGCATGGCCCACCATCAAAAGGTGGTAGAACCAGGGTATTACGAATATCAAAAAAAACGTCAGCAAGAAATTGAACGTCAAAAACAACGGTTACGTGTGAATGACTTTGTCGCTCGTCCGCTTACTTCCTTTGTACGAAACAAGCTCATTAATAATGTTTATTTACCAATTATTGGCGATAACCTCGCAAAGCAAATGGGTACGGTTGGCGACAGTCGACGCACCGATTTAATGGGCCTCTTACTCATGATATCGCCTCCGGGTTACGGTAAAACCACATTAATGGAATACGTGGCCAACCGACTCGGTTTAATTTTTATGAAGATTAATTGCCCTTCTATTGGGCACGACATTACTTCCATCGATCCCTCACAAGCGAGCAACAGTGCCAGCCGACAAGAATTGGAAAAGCTCAACTTAGCATTAGAGATGGGCAATAATGTTATGCTTTACCTGGATGACATTCAGCATACAAACCCAGAGTTTTTACAAAAGTTTATTTCTCTGTGTGATGGTACACGACGCATCGAAGGGGTATGGAGCGGTCAATCAAAAACTTACGATATGCGTGGTAAAAAATTCTGTGTCGTTATGGCCGGGAATCCTTATACCGAATCAGGAGAACTCTTTAAAATTCCTGATATGCTGGCCAACCGCGCTGATATTTACAACTTGGGTGATATGCTTTCTGGACAGGAAGAAGTGTTTAACCTCAGCTACGTTGAAAATGCGCTGACATCCAACTCCGTGTTAGCTCCGCTCGCCACTCGCGAAATGGACGATGTTTATAAACTTATTGATATTGCCAATGGTGGCTCAACGGCAGCAACCGATTTATCGCATCAATACAGTGGCGCCGAAGTAAAAGAAATTACCGATGTTTTAAGAAAATTATTTGCCATTCAGGAAGTGGTTTCTCGAATAAACCAACAATACATTGCTTCTAGCGCGCAAGATGACAAATACCGTACTGAGCCGCCGTTCAAGCTACAAGGCTCCTATCGAAACATGAATAAGATGGCGGAAAAAGTTTCCTCTGTCATGACCGATAAAGAGTTAATGCAGTTGGTATCCGATCATTATCAAGGAGAATCTCAGTTGCTTACCACTGGAGCTGAAGAAAACCTGTTAAAACTCGCGGAACTTCGTGGCAATATGACCGACCAGCAAAAACAACGCTGGCATTCGATTAAAGAAAACTTTTTACGTAATCAATCATTAGGTGGCGATGATGCTGACGCAGGCAAGAAAATCGTGTTACAGCTCAATGACCTAGTTAAACAGGTTTCGCTTTTAGGCGAGTCGACTAACAAAGCGCAGTCACAAAAGCTCCCTGAAATAAATATCGATGGGGTCATTGAAAAGCTCGGAGCAATCGCTGAAGCCTATAAACAACCGGCACCTCATATTGAAGTTGTAAATCAACCGGTTCCTGGCATTGATAAACTGCTTAAAACGCTGGCCGAAACTTTTGAATCCAGCATACATCCCTTAATTCGGGTGATGGATGGCAAGCTTGATCTTGACCTCAAAACACATAAAAAAATGACCGAAGTCGAAGCAAAGTTGAAACAACTGGGCAAAGAATTGAAATCTAGCAAGTAAATACTTTTCGTAAGGTGGATTAGCGTTAGCGTAATCCACCTTTTAAAAATCTAACATCACCTTATTTGTTACTGTACTTAAAAAATCAGCTAAAAACTTGCAAAATTTGAATCTCTATTAAAATCAAATTCTTCCTTCTTGTTCAGATAACGTACCATATTTAGCAGTTCGCCTGTTAATGTTTTCGATACTAACTTTATTTTCATCTTACCAATCAATTTTAGATTGACACTTAATTGAAGTTTTACGAGAAGTAGTATTGATGTCTGACTTCGTATTTTTTGTACTGGCTCTTTTAAGGCATTTTTGGTTCTTATAATCATTGCCCATTGGTGAATCCTATAGTTTTAAATATGGCATCTAACTTCACTCGAAAATCTTTAGGTTTGGAATATGATTCCAAATAAAAATTGGCGATCCCATATGAGTTTGAAATAGATTTATTAAAAACAAGTCGCGAATTTGGTCCATCTACAAAGTAAGTAGCTGCCCAACCCGTGGAATACTCTTTCGTCTCTGCATCGCTAATACTTACGTCATCTCCTGAAACACTAGGCTCCGACTCAATCCTAACCTTTATAAAATCATTCAAATACTCTAGCTTTTTCTCATGCGATGGTACTTTAGTGTACTTATAAATCGAAATTGTTATTCGATCGTTCTTATTATTCGACTCATAAACCCACATATTTCGATTATTTGACTTTTCGACTAGCTCCCAATTTCCGGGAAGCGATACTGAACAATATCACTTTCTATATGCGTATCAGCAGTTACATAACTAGACAGAATAATTACAAGTAAGCTAATTAAATTTTTCACCTGGCTCCCAATGAGAAACGCTTGTTGCGAATTATCTTAGTAAACATTGAGTTTTTAATTCAAGGCTATTTTATACTTTCGATATACGAAAACAAACCATTACGATCATTCATCCAAGCAAAATAGCTAATAGGTAAAACGGGCAACCCTGCTCGCCTTAATATCTTATAATGGCTAATATCGTAAAAATCAGACGTAGGCCCAGGATACCCAATAAGGTCGATAGCCAGATACCGCTCACCAAACTTACAAAGCAAATCCAGTGTTTGGCCAGCAATCACCATGCTTTTCCAAACTTTGTAACCTCTTTGACTTAGTACTTTCGCAACTTCATCCTGAAATTCATCATGTTGAATTTCTTGTTTAACATGAGGCTGATAACTATCGATAAACGAAACATACTGCTTTAGAAGATGATCATTGCGCAATAACCGGACATCTAACGAAAGTAAAAGATATTGCTTGCTTCTTGCACGCGTAATGGCTACGTTAAACACATCGTCTTTATTAATGTATGCTGCAGCTCGAAGAGAGTTATTATCAACTGAAAAAGACAAAATCATTACATCTCGCTCTTCACCCTGAAATCCATAGGGTGTAGCAATACGAATTCGATGATTACGAATGTCGTCAGCATCAAACTTTTCGCTAATGTTTTTTTGTAATGCTTCAATCTGAGCCCGAAAGGGCGATAAAACACCAATGGAAGATTTTATTTTTAAATCTTTTTCAAACTCAATCAATTCATCAATCAAGGTTAATGTTTTATCAACTTCCTGTACGTTAACTCCTTTTTTGTTTCTGATACCGTCATTAACAAAAATTAGGGCTTGTTCTCCAATATTACTCTCAGGTCGAAACTGCATGAGACGTAATCGATTATTGTAAAATTGTTGATTACTAAACTGAATAATCTTAGGTACGCTACGAAAGTGCTCATCAAGAAAGGTATGTTTATAGGTATCAGGACTAAGTTCACAAACCAGATCTAAAATACTTGAATCTCTATAACTCATTACACTTGCATCATCTGTTGACAATGTATTTTCTTGCATTACCTGTTGTTCAGCTCGATAAGATATAAATGAATAATGTCGTAGTTGTTTGGCATCGCCTACTATCATTACTCGTTTAGCTCGTTGAATTGCGGGTAAGCAGCTGGCGATATTGCATTGTGTGGCTTCGTCAAATATAACCAGGTCAAACATATCCTTTTTCAAAGGCAATACTTTGTGTAGAGTATCCAAACTTACGAGCCAACAACTCAGTAAACGCGTAATGACTGTTTCATCCATCGAGCCAAACATTTCTTTTTGCTTAAGCGATGTTCTGGCTCGAATGGCTTTGTTCAAGTAGTGCAAACTTTCTTTATTCTTTGCAATTAATTTTGTTTTTCGTCCTTTTACTAAAGCAACCAAGTATTCAGCTGCGAGATTTTCTTTTTCGTCTAACAACCGATTTAAACGGTTGATGATTTTCCACTTTCTAGGCTCATTTGATAATATCCATTTCAAATACAACTTACGAAGCTTATCAATCAGGGAAGCATTTCCATCGACAATTAAATGTCCGAGATGAACCGAACGATTCGCCTGTTTGAGAAAGGTTTGTTCCAGATTATCTATAACTTTATTTATTTTCCGAAGCGATTTTGCAAGCTCTTTAGTACTGGCATCATGTTTAAGGTCAATATATCCCTTTAGTAGGTCATTAATATACTTTTTAAATGTCTTTAAAAACTGCTTGCTTCCTGCCCGTACCAAGCTGTCTTGAAGACCAAAATTATCTACCATTTTTTCTTCTATAACATCGAGTGCGTGCTCATTATTGGCAACGATTAACACACTTTCACCCTGCGAGATGTGCTCAGCAGCCACAGCTGCAATGGTATAACTTTTACCGGTGCCGGGAGGACCAAATAGTACCGATAAAGTAGAATTAGCGGCATTACTCAAAGCCAACTCTTGAGAAACACTTAATAAACCTGGAAGGTAATGCTGATTTACTTTTCTCAGTTTTGTTTTTCGATTTTTAACACCAGACAACAATTGAGTTAAGGGTTCGGAATAATCATTACTGCTAATAAGCAAATCCATTTCATGCAGTATGCCTCTGGAACCTCTTGCTCGTTCAATTAATGAAAGTTGCGAATACGGAATGAGCGATAAACCGCTCTGAGTTGAGTATCTTTTTAATTTTTCTCGTGTATGAAGCTTGGGATATTCAAATAATTTACTAACATCTACTTCAGGACTGTATTTTTGAAACCAGCCTAACCAGTCGCCAGGATTGAATAAACTTCCAGTATGAAAAGGATACAATTCCGTTTCAGGATTCAACCACTTTAGCAAGGATTCGTTAAGATTTGGGTTGGCAGCATCGATAGAAACGAATGCATAATCATCATTTACAGATAATTGCGCATCATAATAAACGAGAGGTGAACAGATTGTCCGAACTTCGCCCAAAAATTCTGCTTTGCCGGTAAGAAAACAGCTTGCGTAGATTAGCTTTTTTTCTCTTTCATACACCGTTGACTTATTTTCTATTTCGACGCCTTTATCCAGTTCAATGGGAATGCGAGGTAAAAATCCATTAATTAAACTTTCTTCGATTGGGCTCCAAGTATCTGATGCAGAAACTTTTAATAAATTCCAAAGATTCAATTCGCCAATGTCCTTTTTATAGCATTCTTTGTAGTAGTTGATTTTGTTTTTTATGGACATTGGTGTAATTTATCCTGAGTTTTAAAACGTTTACATATTAGACTTTGTCATCCTTTGCTTAAACTTTATTTAATAAACTGAAAGTGCATTAATCGTTCGTCCCAAAATTTCTAAGCGAACTAAAAAACAATCCCGATCCACCACCAATCAAAATCAACAACATCATAATATCGAAAGCCGACATAGGCACCAGCGTCATTCGAATATTAATAATGATGCCAGCAATTAAGGCGATGACGCTGCCACCAGACAACAGCCATCCTAACGGATTTTTACTGTTCCAAAAAACCATCACAATGCCAATGACAAAAGGCAACAAAATCATACCACCGGTAATACCAAAGCCGCCGCCGATCGAATACAAGTGCGTACCGAACCCAAAACCACGCGAAAAGGCACCGGTAGTCACCATTACTTTAGACAGAAATAAATAGGTTCCCACAGCCATCATCAACAAACCAATCAGATAACGACCGACGCCACCTGATGTACCGCCTGCACCTTTAGGTTTATGCATTTTCTATTTCCTGTTCAATCTGTTTAATCGTTTTCACAAAATCCTGATAATTCGGTAGATGTTTGTCATGGACTAACAAAAACACGGCTTTTCCAATGGCAGGCATCAAAGGGGCTGGGTTCGTATGAACATTGTTTTCATCGTCGATATAACCGACAGGCGTACCGTATCCTTTTCCCATAATCGCGCATGCCAATTCTGCCCATTGATTGACACTGAAGGTTAAATCAAATCGAATGGGACGGTCTCCTTCATGACCGAATAGGTTTTCCATCATTTGTTCTGTTCCCGGAGCCTCGATAGCACGCACAATTAACTCAGGATAGGCTCTGATTGGACGAATAACACCATCAGCACCCAGTTGCTTAAACCGACTTCGATTTTCATCTTTAACGGCTTCCGCAATAATATGTCCAGAATATTTCATGTCTTTTAAATGAAAAAGAATGTTCAATATTGTACTATCGGAAGAAGTATCACCGCTGCTCGGGCATATTAAAATAACATGAGAAGCGTCTTTAACATTTGCGCGCTCTAATACCTCACGATCGCATGAATCTCCATGAACATAAGTCACGTTTGAGTCAGTTAAAGCAACAGGTAACCCATCAGGAAATCGATCAGATACAATACACAAGTCTTTTTTATTTAGACTCGGAGTAGCACGTAATTGATTACAGAGGCGCTCTAAATAAAGTTGTGGGGCATTTAATGGTGTATTGATAATAACTATATGTTGATTCATCGCACTCCAATTCCATAAACCTTTTATTTTTCGATCTTTTTTCTCTATTCGGTACTCAATGTATTCAGTGGCAAGTTGCGCCATCAACGTAATACCTAAAACATACATTAATATTATGGTAGTCAGTCTACCTAAGAAAGTAACGCTGCTAAGATCACCATACCCGGTTGTATTAATAGTTGTCATACTGAGCCAAAGTGCGTCACCCAGTGATAACCCTTCAAACCACATCATTGCAAAACTATGGAGCAATACTATGGCCATTACCCAGTAAAAAAGTTGACGAATACGGTTCTTAGACTCTCGAAATATTCCTACTCGATTATGTCTCATCCGTCGCCAATGAAGCAACCTGGCTAATCTTTTATACATAGTCTTTCTTTTTATTGATTTTCCGCTAACTCGATCAGTTTTTTAGTGACAGCGTGCTTGATTGCAATACGGTCATTAGGATCAATTTGAAACAATAAGCCTAGCTCATAATAGTCGCTTTCGCTTAGTGTAACCGTTAATCGAGGACGTACTTTTTTTGCTTTAAACTCCAACCCCAGCATTTTCCGAATATAGTCTGATGGTTTAAGCTGCTCCTTTACCGATTGTAGCTGAACGTAATTATGAACGGATTCACTCACATCAAATGCTACTTGCGTGGCTTTTGCCGCTTGAGCTTGTTTATCCCACTTCTGATTCGCTTTCACCATAAAATCAACAGCCTCTAAGCTTTTCCGTATAGCGCTTTAATATCAGCCACCGGACGAGTCACACACAAAAACACATCGGTAGTACCATCGGCCCAAACTTCAATTTCAATACTGTGCATGTCGTTGTCAGAAGATAAGGTTACAGCCTCAAAAGCTTCGCCGTCATCATCTTCGTATTGCGACGGTTTCAATCTACGATAATCCGCTTTGTGAAAATAACCTCGACGCCATTCACCGTTTTGATAATAACTTTCTGCAAGCCAGCGTTCGTATTCGCTTGCTTCCCCGACAACAGATATCGGTTGCTCACTCACTTCATCATCAAATACCGAAGAAAAAGCATCCATATCAAACAAATGTTCTACTTCGTCACGTTCGACTTTGACGGTGAAGTTGATCCATCGCTCACCGTCTTCGTTCTCTATCGTTAAATGGAGGGGCACCCCTTCCGATCCTTGGAGTAAAAATTCCGTTTCGCGCGCATGCTTATATTCGTAAGTGTTAATTTCCATTACCTGAAATGTTTGCCCTCGTATTTCACTGGGTAGACCAAAAGAGTCCACCATTTCGAGCATATCACCCACTTGCAGATCTTCTGGCTTTTCCAGTATACGAGTCGCCTCGTCCTTCTTACCAAACCACTTACTGAACATCGTCCATCCTTAGATTATTTTTTTTCTTTTAAACGAGCCAAAATATCATTGGCTTTGCTTTTGGTTTCGCCGATACCGGCCGCTGCCAACTTGTCTTTCAAAGCTTGATCGGTATTTTCGGCATTTAACTCTTCCGACGCTTTGATCTTGTCTTCCATTCGCTGCTGACGCTCCTTAATGCGATTCAATGAGTCACGTGCCGCAGCGGTTTTAGAAACATTGGAAGACAATGAAGCGTTCACCGAAACTCGCGCTTTTTGCACACTCTCGGTGGTTTTAACCACTGACAGTTCACGCTTGTGCTCTTGAATCGCTTTTTCAGCTTTACGGATCTGATCTTTTAAGCTGGCAACACTTGCCTTGTAGTTATCCAATACCGGTTGCAATTCCGCCAATTCATTTTCGTATTCTGCAATTTTTTCTGCCACTTCAAGTGCTAAGGTTTCATCTCCTTTTTCCAACGCTTGTGTCGCATAACCTTCGTGTTCTGCTATGCGATCTTTCAACGCATTAATTTGGCGAGCAGTTTTTGATTGATCGGCCATAACTTCCGTCAAAGAGTCTTTGGCTTTAGTAATGGCGCGCTCTTGGTCCACAATTTCCTGCTCAAGTATGCGCATCGCATTGGTGTCAACAATCGCTTCGCCCACTTCTCGTGCACCACCACGAATCGCTGTTACAATTTTCTTTAAGATACTCATAGTTTTCTCCTAACGCTTCAGTTCATTCCGATTAATTTAAAAACTCTTCAAGTGCTTCCAAAGCTTCGAGCGAGTTTTCCGCTTGAGTAACCAGCTCATGTGCAATGTTTTCAACCAGTGTAGTCACACTTATAGCACCAAATAAAACGTATTGATCGTCGATCATACCGAATGAACTTAATGGTATATTCACTGTTAACTTCAACAACATGGCATTAAGCTCATTGACCAAATCCGGTTTAACTTCCGATTGTTTAAACAGATTAGTCACACACAAAATCTGCTCTTCGGTTGCCGTAATAAATATTGGCAGTTCATCAAAGCCTTCGACAATCACTTGCAATACCGTGATATCACCGTTGCCGTTCTCCTGGATGGGCAGTACATCGAGTGAAAATCCATCTTGTACAAACCCATTGAGTTGAATAGCCAGATCCTTTAATGACATGTTCAAATTTCCTCGTGGTTATGACATAAAATGTCGCGTTAAGAACTAAGATAATAAACTCGACATAAAATGTCAAGTTCGGATTTTATTAATTTATTTTGGTGCTTCTGAGCGAAAACGTTCTAACCAGAAACATGACCAATGATGCTCATTTCAGACTTTATGACTACAAGCGGAGGCCAAAGAGCGTACCAGGATGTATCTTTAGCATGTCTGAAATGGCTACTATTGGTTGCTATACCAATAATTGTAAGGCCAATTTCTACCCTATTCTGCTGCTTGACTGCGAGACAAATAGACTCCAACATCTTTTTGCCAGGCACGAGTATGGTATTGATAGACTACACCACTCCCCAGATAATTCACGCCAATACCCTCAATATCCTCATAAAAATTATTTGGCATTGCAAATGCCCCAACTAACACGTCTCGAGTAATGTAGGTATTCGCTACGGGTAAATCCTTCCTGTTTTCAATTCTTTGCCTCGGCGACTGTCCTTGCTTACTGGCAATCGTCCAACCCCATTCACCAAATGAAGGAACGTTTTGCCGATACTGTTGCACCTGGGCCAAGCCAGCTTGCTTCATGGTTTTACCAATGCTAATAAATGCGTTCTTCGCGTGGAATGGCGAAGTCGATTGAACAACAACCACCCCATCGCCATACATTAGCTGCGATACCCGAGCGTAAAAATAATCCGAGTACAACTTGTTCAAATCTGGGTGACTGGGATCGGGCAAATCGATGATCACCGTATCAAAGCGCTTTTGCGTCTCTAAAAGCCCTTCTATCTCGATGAATGCATCACCAAAAATTACGTTAACTCGCGGGTCTTCGAATGCATTTTCATTCAAAACCATTAAGCGTTTTCGCAGTTGCTGAGTTATTTCATCTTTATTTATAGCGAAACGCTCGGAAAATAATTCCACCAGACCGGGATCAAGATCAATCAAGGTCACCTGTTTCGGTTGCCAACGCAGGACATCGCGTAATGCCATGCCATCGCCACCACCGATGATAAGAATCTCGTTTTGGCGAGCTGACGCGAGAAGCGCCGGATAGGTTAACATCGTGTGATAAATGGATTCATCGAAACTTGAAAACTGCAGCCGCCCATTCAGATACATATCGAGCACGGGTTGTTGTTTGCTACCAAATGAGCGCTCAGTGAAGGTAATGTTTTGGTAGTTGGTATTTTGCTGAAACACAACGTTGTCGCGGTAAAGCACATTGGAAAAGTCGCTCATCCAGCGTGCGCCAGAGTCCGCTACGATTGCCAGGAATACCAATAAGAGCAGATGCAATGTTACTAATAATTTCGGTCGTTTAATTCTGTGCCAATAACGCCAAAGAAATATCAGCCCGGCAATGACATTTAACAATGCCGTCCAAACTGCGGCTAAAGTAATATCAAGTGACAACATCAAAGTCACCCAGATCACAGCGCCAATGCCAGCTCCTATATAATCGGCTCCATAAATGGTGCCCACATTGTTTTCCAAATGTTGCCCATAAACATCTTCTCGCACACGCGCGATGAGTGGTATCTCCATACCAATAAATAACCCCAACACAAAACCGGCAACAAACGGCATGAATCGACTGAGCGACTGCAGTTGTTCGATAAATCCACCACCAATGACGGTATCGGGCGGAAGGTTATACGTCGAAGACAAGAGCTGAGGTAACAGACCAGTGACCGCGATTAAGCCCGCTATCAACAGCGTTGCGCTGCATCCGATCAAGGCGATAATAAACTCTAACCAGGCAAAGACAGAATAAGGACTTTTAAACCACTTAGCGCACCAAGCTCCGAGACCCATCGCAACAATCATCAGCCCAATCATCGCGTATATAGTGGTTTCCATAATGCCAAGCACGCGCCCGGCATAATGAGAGAGAAGGTACTCGTAAATCAACCCGCAGGCAGCCAGCACCATCATAATACCCATCAACAGAATATCGTGACGAATGAGCTGCCAGCGGCGAGGAGGAATAGTAGAGAGTCGCGACAACACGATTAAATCAATGCGGTAAGTACCGCGCCTATGGCCACAAATATCGCCGCTTCAACCGCTGCAATGCCAACATTTTGTTCACGGTCGACTTCTTCGGCCACATTCACACCACTCAATACCAGCTTACGCACAATCATCACCAATAGCGCGTAAATGACAATAGCCACCATTGAAATGCCTGACCAAGCCGCCGCAGACAACCATTGATTTTCTGCATTGTATGGCACTAAATGAGAAGCTGCAGTAACGGTTAACGCTGCGCCTATCATAAACGCAGCGTATCGTAACGCTAATGCAGCATTGCCCAATGCAATCGCCGTTTGCAAACTGTTTTGATGGCCGTTATTACGCACCTTAAAGAGTTTAATACGATAAAAAGAAGCCAAAACCAAGACCACTTGCGAAAGTACAAACGCCACCAATAGCAGAGGAATAATGTCGTAGCCGGAATCCGGTATCCAAATCATCGCAGCGCGAACGATTAAACCAATGGCTAACATATGACCAACATCCACCAGCGCACAAGCCACATTATTTTTTGCCAGCTCAGCGTGAATATCCACCTGACGCAGAACTAACTTATCTTGCAACACTCGTCCGATTAAAATAAGGATTAAACCAATCACACCAAAAACCGCCATAGCGGTTACTTCTTGCAGCAATGAATCGGCAAATTCACCGGAAGTCACCCCGGTAAGCACCAGCCCGAGTGCAAAAATTCCGCCACCAAAACTGATACCAAAAGCCGCATTGTTTTTGTCAACCAATTCCGACTGAGCATGTACATTGGAAAGCGCGCCTTTAAAAAATTTAAGGCTAACGATTAGCGCTGTAATGATCAGCAGATCCACCGCAATCACCTGCGCACTCCAAATATCGATAGGATTTATTTGCATTGTTTTCCCCTTTAAAACTATTTTCCGCGACTCGGACCACGGCTGGTACGCGATGACCCTCGACGGCCCGAACTGGACGATGAATTACGATAAGATGATGAGCTGCGAAAGCTACCCGATGACGGTCGCGACTGACTGGCTTTACTGAGTCGGCTAGCACCGGTTCGTTTAGTCGCGTAAGGACTATTAAAACGCTTACCCTGCTGCTGAAAACTTTTCGCTGTTTTTTGTTGCAATGAATCTTGCTGTTTCAGCACGGAAGGTTTTGTGTAACGATAGCGTCCATAATCATGATAATAAGAATAAGGGCGTCGCCTGGACCAATCATGATAATAGTAACGGCCCCCACCCAGGTTAGAAAAGAGCGCGTACATACCGTACCACTCCCAAACACTCATGCCGTTGCTGCCGGTAACCCAATTACCATACTGAGGATTGCCTACAAGTTGTGATCCGGACTTTAAGTCACTGTTCGGATTGCTCTGCTGTTCTGCAGCCTGACTGATGGCTTGCACGCGCGCTAACACACCTTGTGACATATCCGCCAACACATTCACACTATCAGAAAGCGCATCATTAAAGGTCACTGGATTAAGTGCTTCGTTCAGCATCACGAGCTCACCAAAGCTTTGCTCGAGCTGCTCTATAGACCGACCAGGATGCGCTTTTACTTGCTGCAATCGCTGTCGCAAAGTCGTCAGCATCGGGCCAGACGGGTCGGCGTTTTTCGCCAGATTATCAATGAGCGTTGCATTTTCTGGCTGCAATTGCTTCAGTCGTTCAGCATAATCGTTAAGCAAAGTCGCATTAATGATCATGCCGTTTTTAAGGTTATCTTCCAGTTGCGACAATTTACGCTCAACCCCCGGAAGGTCTTGTGTGATCTGCTCCTGTAACCGCTCACTTTTACTGGTACAGGCCGCCAAAAGTAAGCCAAGTACAATAATTATCCAACGTTGCAAAGTCCAGACTCCTTATTTTTCTGTGTCTTTATCGACTTTTGGTTGGCCTAGTCTGATAAAAATCGATTGTATTACAAACTTTATGCGAGATCGCAAAAAGTTCATTAGAATGCAGAACGCTGTTATAACACAGACGCTCTACAATTTTTAAGTAGTGAATGCCAACTAAGGAATTACGCTATTGTCGTTTATCAATGCTTTCCTTAGATCAACAGCATTGTGTAATATGATGTTCTCTCGCTAGTCCGTTACGTAATATTAAGTTTTGAGCCAGATATACTGTTTCGATCAATGGCAAGTTGATCCCCAACATTACACCATTACACAGGGCACTTCTGTTATTAAAATGCGACAGAAGACTTTTTCTTTGTTGTTATTGTTTTTGCAACAACCCCAAACCATCTTGTCAAAAACGTATTTGCTGCAAACCATTTGGGATGATGCACAGGTCGATGAACAAGTGTTATTTCAATCCATTCGCGAAATCAGACAAGTCTTTACCGATATTGAAGTCATCAAAACCCACCCCAGAAAAGGATACTCCTGGCTACCAACAATTAGCCGTCAACCAAAATCAGTAAACAAAAAGGATAACCGTAAAAAGCGGCTGACTCTATTCGCAGTCATACTGCTCCTAATTATCAGTGTATCGCTGTTTCACGTTATTAATTCTTCACAGACTAAAATTGACGGTTCGGTGGTCATTCTTCCCTTTAAGGTGGATATTCAAGACAACAACCATAACTGGGTACGTTACGGAGCAATGGATCAATTGATCAACCTGTTAGCGTCCAGCCCAGACAGTCTGGTTTTTCCGGTCGATTACATCTTGTCGTTGCTAAATCGAGCTGAAATTACGGAGATGAAAAGCGCACATTCCATTGCTCGGCTTTTCGAAGTATCAGGCGCCGGAATAATTGTAGAAACAGAGTTATCTGGCTTTGTTCCTGCCTATCAGCTCAGTTATCAAATGCATACAACACATGATGTGAAGAAAGGTGTCTTATTTGGAGCATCGGTTAACAACGTTTTGGAGCAGCTTGCTAACGAAGTCATCGCCTTTACCGATCAGAATATCATCAAATCGAACTCACAAAGTAATCGCGACTTTACCAATGAATTAATGTATCGCGCGTTAGCTAGCCGCTCAAAGAGTCAACATCAATTAAGCACTCAACTCTTGAAAAGTTTGATCGAAATAGAACCCGATAATTTGATTGCCTCCCGACTGCTAGTTGATACTTTAATCGAACAGTCGCAATGGCAAATGGCCAAAGATTATGCACAGCGAGGATTAAAGCAGGCTTCACCTGACGATGTAGAATATCACAGACTCGGTTATTTTTTAGCCATTACCGAACTTGAGCTGAAAAATTTCACGCAAGCGCAAGCGCTCATCACAGAGGCCTTGCATTGGGCTGAACAACATTTCGATTGGTTGTATGCGAGTTATTTACAAGCATTAAGAGGAGAAATATTGCAATACCACCGTCAGTACCTACAAGCCGACACTGCCTTGAATGTGGCCTTGAAATATCAACAGCGCATTCAATGCCCGCTGGGGATCAGCCTGGCGTTATTAAGACTTTCTGAAAACGCAGCATTAATGCAAAAGGAACATGCCAAACAAGACTATTTTGAACGTGCAAAAGCCATGGTGGATCAACATAAATTGAAAGCTCTACAAACCAGTTTACTGGAATACCAAATAAAACTAAATCTCTAGTTCGCAATTGCCAATTTAGAAATTCGTTTAAAATCAACGATTTTAGAAAATTTCAGGGTATTTTATTGGCTTATTTTCAAGCCTTGCGGTGATATTGGGCATTCGTCGATATCACAGAAGCAAAATATGAAATTACTTCAGACTCAACTCAACAAAACTCATTTTTTTCGTCCAACTCTGGCATTAGTAAGAGGTGTGTACTTTTCCACGACAACGGTGAACTTAAATCATCCGACTTTTCCCGCTACCGAGCTCCCATACCCCGAAATCCATAAAGTCATTGATGCTTTCGGTGAAGCCTTTATCAAAAAATCTCGGCAAAAATTCCTGTTCCTGTTTTACGATCCAGCCATTGAGTGGTTGGAGGTTCTATCCAATGCGTTTTATATAGGCGACTTTAAAAGCTATCGGAATAAAGAGTCCTGCAACTGATTCGCAACCAACACGGCTATTCAATAGCCTCCATCGTATTTTCCGTCACACTCAATCCAAAACGTCACCATCGATAAACAAGGCTTTCAACATGCTTAACAAGATGTCTACTCGTTCCTTTATCAGTTTGTTAGTGCTCATGTCGTTTGTGGTCATCCTGATCACTTCAATATTAATGTTTATTCAGAAATACTCAGTAACCATTGCGCTGATACACACCATCGTTGGGTTTTCACTTTTGGCAATTGTGTTCTTTCATATTAAAAATAATATTCCGGCCATTAAACATTATTGTTCCTGGAAGAAAGAAAATTCTACATCGGGGAAAAAATGGAATACGCCATTTTTGGTCACACTATTAACGGTACTTACTCTTGTAGGGTTATCTTATGCACACTTTTCACCGTTTTTAACGTTCTATCAATGGGGAACAAAGCTTCGCATGGCCGAACTAAGCAATGAACCTGAAACCTTCAGCTATTTGAAAATCGATAAACGAAACGATCACTTAAACAGTCCACAACTCACCATCGAATTACGAAAGGGGCGCGCATATTCATGGCCACAAATTGCTATCTGGTTAGAAAGTATGGAGGGTCAATTTATACAACCGATATACGTTACGGATGCAGTAGCCAATATCGGATTTGTTGCACGTATTAATAAAAAAGAAGACAGCGTCATATTTACTAGCCACCCTATGCAAAATAACGAAGACGATTTTGATCAGCTCTTTACTTTCGATGAAAATAAAGCTGAACGCGACGCAATGACACGCCCCGAATCCTTACCGGTTTTCTTGCACGCAATAGGTAACGATTTGAACAATGGGCGATTCGCTGAGCAGTCCGATGAAAACATAGCGGATGCGTTTAGCGGCGCAACCATCAGTGACAGTTTTTTACTAAAGAGCCAATTAATAAGTACATTACCCGAACGATTTAAAGTGAAATTAGAAGTCAATCAGTCGTTCGACTTTAATTCTTATTACTCCAGCGATCGCTTTCCAGATGATCCTGTCTATTCGGGTAACGGCTTTAATGGACAGCCATCTTTAGTTTATGAAGTGATAGTTGATGCTTCGCAACAGCCCGCTATTTTTCCCATGCGCTTAATCGGTCATGGTCATCACTCTGGACAAACCGGTGAAGTTTATTCGAATATTACCAATCTGAGTACGGCTTTACACATCGTTGATCGAGTCATTGTCGAACTCGATACAAGAACTATTGAATAAACTTAGCGTATTGTTCTTTATAAACGTTAAACTGATGAGCATTGCCATGTCCGGCCCCGGGGACAATTATTATATCTTTAGTTTTGGCATTGGCTTGCTCATACAACTTTTCAGACAACCAAGCAGGTGTTACATCATCTTGATCACCAACAATAATGAGCAAAGGTGCCACTTGCCTTTTTACAACATCAAGGTTATTAATTAACTCTAACGATTTATCCCAAGTGATACTAACAAACGGCTCCAAATACCAAGAAACATATGAGTCCACCCAATCATTGATATTCGTCGCGGAAGCTTCTAAAACTAATCCATCCAATGTGCGTTCACTTGCCACGCTAGCGGCTTCAAAACTTCCTAAAGACAACCCATGTACAATTATGGGCTCTTCTGTCTGTTGTCTGAGCCAATCATAAGTATCGATAGCATCTTCGAGTAATAATGATACATTGGGCTTTCCCTGGCTCAACCCATAGCCTCTTCGGTCAATCATGACTACATTAACGCCTAATGACAAAAAGCTTTTCAAATAGCTTGCGCCAAAGCTATTGACCGAAAAGGTATTTCCACCAAAATACAATAATGTTTTATGGTTGTTTTTGTTGATAGCATGGATGCCATGAGCAACCGAACCATCACGGCGTTTAAATTGAACCCATTTCAGTTGATACCCCGAAGGCAATACTTCCTCAAAACTCTCGGTATTCGACGGATGAATAAACATCGACTCGGTCATATGAATGTTCATACAGCCACTGGTTATTAATAAGAATGCCGTAATTAATATAAAATACTTTATTTTCATGTTACCTCTACACAGCCTATTTTTTATCCTTAAGAATAGATTGTTATTAATCCTGATACTTGTTGCAACGTAAATATTACAAAGGTAACTCGGAAACTCGAATTTACTTTATTTATTGATCAGAATGAGGCCTCATTTTCGCCTTTTTGTTGCCAGATTTAGCAACTACAATCATCTTTCAATATTGATATATCGAGTATTCCTTAAAAAAATTTGGGACTGGAGCAATTCAATGAGGTCTTCAATAAAACGCGCGACATTCAGCGTGCTGCTGTTAACTTTAATATTGTCCTGCAGCGACGATGAAAAGGAGCATAAGCCAGCGATCGGCCAACCGCAAAAGGGCAAATCTTCAGTAATTGACAGTTCAGCACAGGAACTCCCCCAATGGAATCAATACATCCAAAGCCACAGTCGCGGCATCATTTCACGAAAATCACCAATCACAATACGTTTTTTCGGCCCAATTATCGATACCCAACAGATTGACCAGTCCGCAGCCGATAGAGTTGCAGTAACTCCCAAGATCGATGCCGATATTACCTACATCAATCGCCAGCAAATCGAAATTCGTCCCAAACAGCCTTTACCTTCTGGTCAGCAATTTCAAATTACAGTGAATACCGTAAATTTCCCCGGATTTCCGGAGAATTTAAAGCGATTTGATTTTAATGTATCGGTAATCACACAGGATTTCGAAATGTCGTTCGATGGTGTTCAAGCTCAGGCCGACAATCAAGTCACCATCAACGGCAACATCAGTACAGCCGACTTTGCCGATAGACAAGCCGTAGAAAAAATGCTGCAAGCACATCACCTTCAACAACCGCTCGATATTCAATGGGCACACACAGACAATGGGAAGAAACATCGATTTATCATCGAAGGTATTGAGCGGCAAACGCAAGCCACACAAATTGAGTTGCAATGGAATGGTTCCTTTATTGATGTTAATGAAGTGGGAACGCGATCAATTGGCATTCCCGCAATTGGCGAATTTAAACTGACCAGCGTAAACGCAATACAAGGCGATGGCCAATCGATTGAATTAAACTTTACCGAAGCGTTATCGACCACACAAAATTTGCGTGACTTTATTCAGCTTTCAAGCGGAAACTTTACCTTAAGGCGCGAAGGTAACCGCATTAAACTTTTTCCGAAAACTCTTTTTCAAGGTGAGGTGACCATTACGCTGGATCAAGGCATTCAAAATAAAGCTGGATTTGTACTTGGCGAAACGGTTAGTAAAACCCTTATGTTTCTCAGTGAAAAACCGCAAGTACGCTTTGTCGGTAAAGGTGTGATCTTACCCAATACTAAAATTCAATCCGTCCCCTTTGAAGCGGTCAACATCGACTCGGTACAAGTCACTGCATTTCAAATTTACGCCAACAACATTGGCCAGTTTTTGCAAGTGAATCAACTCGACGGCGACAGCGACAGTTATCGTGTCGGTCGCTACATTTGGCGGAAAACCATCGATTTACAAAGCCCGATGCAAGATACCTGGGGCCGTTACGCTTTGGATGTATCCAAACTATTAAATAAACACCCTGGTGCTATTTTCCGTTTAACATTGTCCATTAATCGCGGTAACTCGACATTTGTGTGCTCAGAAGAGGAAAACGCAGTGCCGGTTGTAAAAGAAGAGGCGTTTATCAATTACAACGCGCAAAACATGACCGAGCGCAGTAACTGGGATGGCTATGAAAATTATTATAACAATGCACAAATGCGCTGGCGTGATCGCACCAACGCTTGTAAAGACGCCTATTTTCGTTGGGGTGAAAACATCGAAAGCAGTCGAAACTTTTTTGCCAGCAACATTGGCATAATTGCCAAACAGGGTAACGATCAAAAATTAATCGTGGCGACCACCGATATCCTCAGCGGAAGACCCCTAGCCAATGTCAACCTGAGTGTGTACAACTATCAACATCAACAAATGAAACAAGTGCAAACGGATGCGCAAGGGCTGGCGGAAATTACGCTCGATTCTGCCGCTTTTTATTTACACGCACAATACAGTAAACAGTCCGGTTACTTGAAGTTGTCGCCCAACATGGCACTACCCACTTCCCACTTTAATGTCGGCGGCGAAACAGTAGCGCAGGGCATAAAAGGTTATATTTATGGCGAACGCGGCGTCTGGCGACCGGGAGATGATATCTACCTGACCTTTGTTTTGCAGGATAAAGAAAAACGACTGCCAGCCAACCACCCCGTAACGCTCGAACTTTATAATCCAAAAGGTCAATTGATTGTCAGTCGAACCAATAATCAGCCAGTCGAAAACTTTTACGCCTTTCACCTAAAAACCGATAACAATGCCATCACCGGCAATTGGAAAGCAATCGCGCGACTGGGCGGCTTGACCTTTGAAAATCGATTGAAAATTGAAGCAGTGATTCCAAATCGATTAAAAGTGGAGTTAAAGTCGACTAAAAACGTTCTACGCGCATCGGATTCACCTTTGCCATTACAATTGTTTTCTCAGTGGCTACATGGTGCCAAAGCCGAACGACTCAAGGCCGATGTACACCTGGTTTTATCACCAACCACAACTCGCTTTGATTCATTTAACAATTACAACTTTGATGATCCAGTCAGAAAATTTAACGGTCACAAACAAAAAGTATTTGAAGGACGACTGGATAACGCAGGCCAGGTTAACTTTGATGCCAACATTCAAATCAATCAGCGTCCACCCGGAATGCTGAATGCCAATTTCATCAGTCGTGTATTCGAAGAAAGTGGTGCCTTTAGCAGTGAACGCCAACGATTAACGCTACATCCTTATGATCAATACGTTGGGCTCAAACTACCGACAGGCGACAGCAAGCGCAACATGTTATTAACCGACACCAACCATACGGTTGAAATTGCATCCGTTAATGCCGACGGCAGCGAAGCTTCTTCAAGCGCAGTAGAGGTCACACTGTTTAAAATCGACTGGAAATGGTGGTGGGATCAGTCCGGTGAGTCGCTAGCCAAATACGCCAGTGCACATGCGACCGAAGCGTTGCAACGCGATGTGATTGCAACAGCCAACGGCCGAGGTCAATGGCAATTTAATATTAAATATCCGGCTTGGGGACGATACTTGGTACGCGTATGTGACACACAAGGCGGTCATTGCAGTGGCGAAATATTTTATATTGATTGGCCAGGTTGGGCCGGCAAAGCACGCGCGGAAAAATCGGCAGGAGCGAGTGTGATCCACATTTCATCGGATAAAGAAAACTACGTGGTTGGTGACACAGCAAAAATTCAATTACCCGCCTCCAATCAAGGTAAGGCGTTTATCAGTATTGAAACCGGCAGTCAGATACTCGAACGATTCTGGTTGGATATTGATCCTCTGGATCCAACATTTAATATACCGATCACCGATCATATGAGCCCTAACGCCTACGTCTCGGTAATGATTCTGCAGCCTCACCAAGGAAAAAATAACGACTTACCCATTCGGTTATTTGGCGTGTTACCGCTTTTGGTAGATGATCCCCAAACGCGTTTATCACCGCAACTCAATGTAGATGAAGAGTGGGCCCCCAAGTCGAGTGCCCAAATTTTGGTAAACGAAAAAACCGGTAAAACCATGACGTATACTTTGGCCGTGGTGGATGAAGGACTGTTAGGCATCACGCGTTTTCGCACACCCAATTTGCACGCACAGTTTTACAAGAAAGAAGCTTTGGGCGTAAAAACCTGGGATCTGTTCGATGAAGTGGTCGGTACCTACGGCGGTGAACTGGAACGAGTTTTAGCACTCGGAGGTGATGGCAGCGTCGACGACAACGAGGGTGAAAAAGATAAAAAGCGCTTTCCACCGGTGGTCCGATTTTTAGGTCCCTTCAAACTCAGTGCCGGTGCCACCAATACTCATCAAGTGGATATTCCGCAATACTTAGGAGCAGTGCGAGTCATGTTAGTGGCCGGTGATCAGACGGCTTATGGCTCTACCGAAAAGCAGGTGTTTGTTCGACAAGCCGTCAACCTGTTACCAACGGTACCAAGAGTGGTAGGTCCGGAAGAAACCATCAGTATTCCGGTTGCGGTGTTTGTGAATGAACAAGCATTAGGTGACGTTAAATTAAGTTTAGAAGCAGACGATCACTTTGAGTTAATTGATGATGCCCTACAAACACTGCACTTTGCCGAACCTGGTGATCAGTTGGGAATGATCAAAGTGAAAGTGAACGAGAAATTGGGTAAAGGCCATTTAAAATTCACCGCGCAACAGGGCAATTTTGTAGCGACACAAGAGATTTATCTCGACATTCGAAGCGCTAATCCTGTAACGCGTCGCCAACAACAATCGGTGGTCGAAGCAGGAAAACATTGGCAACACCAATTCGAACCCTTTGGTTTGTCCGGCACCAACCGATTAATGTTAGAAATATCGCAAGTTCCACCAATGAACCTCGACTGGCGTTTGAAATATTTGATCCGCTATCCACACGGTTGTATCGAACAAACCACGTCGGCGGCATTCCCACAATTGTATTTAAACGAGCTGTTGTCATTGCCACCGGAACGCGCCGATCAAATTGAGAATAACGTGGCTGCCGCCATCGAACGCTTACGCAGTTTTCAACATCCGCAAGGCGGTTTTCTTTACTGGTCGGGTACTAACAATGTTCATGATTGGGGTACCAATTACGCCGGTCATTTTTTACTGGAAGCCAAAGCGCAAGGTTATCAGGTGCCCAGTCATACGCTCTCGCAATGGGTGACCTATCAAAAAACACAAGCGAACAACTGGTTGACTGGCGATACAGATCCACAAAGTTATCGCCTCTATACTTTGGCGCTCGCCGGTGAGCCGGCACTCAGTGCCATGAATCGATTACGTGAACGCAAGGATTTAACCCATATCAGCCGCTGGTATTTGGCCGCAACGTATCAACGTGTTGGTCAACCCGATGCGGCCAAACAACTGGTGCAATCGTTACCGGTTTCCGTAAAACCTTATTCGCGAGCAGGTCATACTTTTGCAAGCGATGTACGAGACTTGGCGATTATTTTGGAAAGTCTGGTGATACTGCAAGATAAAACACGCGCCGAACAAGTAGCCGAACAATTATCAACGGTTCTGTCTTCACCGCGATGGCTCAGTACGCAAAGCACCGCTTATGCATTAAACGCTATGAGTCGCTATGTTAAAGATAACGCCAACACGCAAAGTAATAATGCAAAAGCTGAGCTGAAAATAGCAGACAAAGCAAAAGAAATCCTTCAGTTTAAAACGCCTATTTGGCAATCTGAAATTGAAGTTGACGACAACAACACACTGCCCATCAATCTTCAAAACGCTTCGGATAAAAAACTGTACATCACTTTAAATGCTGAAGGCCAACCGAAACCCGGTCATGAATTATCGGAAAATAACGAACTCACTCTCTCGGTAAGTTACCTAGATACCACCGGAGAACCGATCGATCCGGCACGTTTAACCCAAGGCCAGGATTTGCAAATTGTGGTAACGGTTAATAATCCAACGGCAGAAGATTTCCAAAATCTGGCGTTAACACAGATTCTCCCATCTGGCTGGGAAATTCACAATCAACGACTCGATGAAGGCAATAGCACCCAAAAAGATCTAGATTATCAGGATATTCGCGACGATCGTATATACAGTTATTTTGGTTTAAAGAAAAACCAGAAAATAACGGTCACGACTTTTGTAAATGCCGCTTACCTGGGGCGTTTTTACTTACCAGCATTTAAAGTAGAACCTATGTACGATGCCAGCAAATACGCAAAAACATCCGGCCGCTGGGTAAACGTTGTTAAACAAGGCGAATAAATGAATAGCAAACTTTCATCGCCGAAAAAGCGAAGCCAATGGTTACGTAAACGTTGGCTGCTGCTTTTGCTCATATCCATTTTACTTTTTTGCTATTGGCAATGGTTACCAGAACCCTTGTTTACCAAGCCGAACTCAAAGATATTGTTGAGTGAACAGGGAAACTTGTTAAGCGCACGTATTGCCGACGATCAACAGTGGCGTTTTCCACTGTCCACCCAAATGCCGAAAAAATTCAAACAGGCATTACTCGCCTTTGAAGACAAGCGTTTCGAATACCATCCAGGTGTGGATCCACTTGCGTTAGGTCGAGCAATTTTCAGTAACCTGACCAGCGCACGACGGGTGAGCGGTGCCAGCACTCTCACCATGCAAACCATTCGTTTGTCACGTAATAATCCATCACGCAGTTATTGGGAAAAACTGAAAGAAATGTTGTTGGCAATACGACTCGAAATGAGTTTCAGCAAGGAAGAAATTTTAAGTCTTTACGCCAGCCATGCGCCTTTTGGTGGCAATACCGTAGGCCTTGAAGCCGCATCTTGGCGATATTTCGGACGCGCGCCGCAACAACTCAGTTGGGCAGAAAGTGCCCTGTTAGCGGTTTTACCCAATGCACCCGCTTTGATCCACTTAGAAAAAAATAGAGACTTACTCAAACAAAAACGTGATCGGTTATTAAAGCGGCTATCGCGACAAGGTTCCCTTTCAATACTTGACTATCAGCTTGCGATAGCGGAACCCTTGCCGCTAGGAGTGCAAACGATGCCACAACTAGCACCCCACTTAATCGACAGGCTGGCAATTGAGAAAGCAAATTCAGAAAGTCGCTTTCACACGACGCTTAATCAACATTGGCAATCACAAATTAATCGCATCGTTCAACGAGCCAGCCGTCAGTTACAACAGCAACAAGTTGGAAATGCTGCAGCACTGGTTGTCGACAATTTGAATTTAAGTGTGCGCGCTTACATAGGCAACAGTGATTACAATACCGAACGCTTTTCAGGATACGCCATGGATTTGATGCATCGCCCGCGTAGTAGCGGTAGCATTTTAAAACCACTGCTGTATGCAACCATGCTGGAACAGGGCGAGTTACTGCCCACTACTTTGATCGCCGATTTACCCAGTCACTTTTCCGGTTACGCGCCGGAAAATTACGACCGCGAATATCGAGGTGCCGTACCCGCAAAAACGGCACTGTCCCAATCGTTAAATATTCCATCGGTACGCATGCTACAACAACACGGTGTCGAAAATTTCTACCGATTTTTACAGCAAGCCGGTGTAACCACATTGCACCGACCAGCAGATGATTATGGGCTGACTTTAATCTTAGGCGGTGCAGAAACAACACTTTGGGAAATGACGCAAACTTATGCGAACCTTGCGTACATGGCTCAACATGCTGGGCAAACGCATTATCGGTCGTTAAAGTTGTTTTCCGAACAACAAGACGATTTTCTTAACCCGGTTGAAATCAGTCAAGGCAGTGCCTGGCTGACGCTGGAAGCGTTAACTGAAGTAGTACGTCCGGGTATCGAAAGCCAATGGCAACATTTTCAACGCGCGCAAAAAATTGCCTGGAAAACCGGCACCAGTTTTGGATTACGCGACGCTTGGGCAATCGGCGTCACGCCGAAATGGACGGTTGCCGTATGGGTTGGTAACGCCAATGGCGAAGGTGTCGCCGGGCTCACTGGTGTTACCGCAGCTGCACCAATCCTGTTCGATATTTTTGATTTTTTACCCAAAAGCGAATGGTTTGCTAAGCCTTTCCACGATTTAAAACAAGTTGCCGTTTGCAAAGACAACGGTTATTTGGCAAATGGGCATTGTGAAGACGAACTGCTTTGGATCAATCGTACCAATCACTTTAATCAGCTTACACCACACCATCGCTTAATACACACCGACAAAACAGGGCAATTTCAAGTTCACAGTGGGTGTGAGAAAGTTAGAAACATTCACCAGAAAACCATATTTCAATTACCGCCGGAGAAAGAGTTTTATTACAAACGACTCCATAGCGACTATCCGGTTCTCCCCATCGTTCGGTCAGACTGCTTATCAATTACAAATGACAACGCTCGCTCGCCCATGGCTTTTATTTATCCATCAAACAACAGCTCGATTTATATTCCTCGTGATTTAAATGGCAAGCTTTCACATGTTGTTTTTGAAGCAGTCCACAGAAAAGTTCATTCGAATATTTTTTGGCATATTGACAATCAATTTTATGGGTCCACTCGAGAATTTCATCAAAAAACATTTCAACTTTCACCTGGATACCACACCATTACTCTCGTAGATCAGGATGGACATGTATTGCAGCGAAGGGTAAAAGTTTTAGGCTCCGAGTAATTCTAAGCATTCACTAAACAGGCAAACGCGTTCTTCGGAAGTACTTTCAATCAAAGCCAACCTTTAAAAATAATTGCGAAGATTAATTAGGTGCGTATCAATACACCTAATTAATCGTTAACACTCACTCATTGCTTTCAAATTAATTTTCTTTTTAATTAAGACTGGCATTCACCTGATTGAGTTGTATTATTTTTGACACTAACTCACCCTTATCATAAGCATCCGCTATGACAATGTTCAAGTTTTTACCATGAGCTCGTCCTATCCAATAAAGAGAATCGAGCACCCAGGAAAACTCAGGGTTCATCCAGTCTTCTGCCATTTCCAATAAACTTTTACCCGAAGCAATTGTAGTAAAATCGGGAGTTACGACCGCTTGACTGATATAAAAAGCATCATCACTACGATTCATTAAAGTTGCAACCATTTCTCCAATAACCGTATCTGAGTGCCTGGTGTTTGACCAATGGCTTTTCGTGTATTGCGCTCGATTCCAAACATATGAGTTATCTTCCATAACATGATTGATAATATTTCCGAGAACAATCACATTTTTATTTTGACTCCACATATCTTCAAACGTCATATTTGCATTTGGAGTAGCCAATTTATCCCCCAGGTGTAGTTGTAACTGGTCCAACAATCGGATTGTCGCACTTTGTGAGAAGTCTACTAATGATTGAAAATCAACAATAACTATTTCTCTTGGATGCTCATCAGTAAATTGGTCGATTTGAGCCAATACGGTATTATCAATTTGAGGATAATTCGATACCACAAAATTTGATGTCAATCCGTGGTAAGTCATTAATCCATGACTATTATTTTCAACACGAATATCCAAATATCGAATACCGTCTTTAAGCTGTCGATAAATTGACTTCGTTTGTGCTTTTCCGGCTTTATAAGCCACACCATGACCAAAAAACTTTAAACCACTGTCATAGTTTGCAGCGAAGCCATTACTCGTCGTCATTTCATCTGTGGCAGAATCATGAGTACCTGGTATAGGAATATTTTTCAGCTGGATATGCGATTTTTCATCATAAATGGAGGCCATCCAGTTCGCATTATAATCTTTTTTAATGGTAATCGTAGCATCAGAATGCATGGGTAACGAATGCGTGTACCACTTGTCATTTTGAAAATAGCTGCTGTAAAATTGCCCATTAACTCCGCGAAAAAACACATTGGGTAAACTATTATTATGGTTAATTGGGAATGCCTCAGAATCTATCCATGCAGCTTGTGTATGATTCGTCCAACTGCCTCCAAACCAAGTATCGATTAATGCACCCTGTGTATTTTTGTAATAAACATGGAGGCTATCGCCGTATTGTATTGACCGTGGGTTATTGGCAACTTGTTTAGCCAAAGTATTCCTTTTCCAGAAGCCATCAAAAAACGACTGACGAAGGTCATTGTTATTGTCACGATAGAATACCTGAAGAGTATCATAGTATTGAATAGCTGAAGGCGTACCTGTTATAGAATCATTATGTGTCACAAAGCTCCAATGGTTATCATAGTAAAAGCTATTGCGTAATCGACCGTCTTTACTTCGATAAAAAACATGCAGTCCATCATAATATTGAGTAACAGCAGGTTGTCCAGCGATATCACTGTCTATTACAGAGCTAATCCATGCGTCTTTTATTAATTTACGGACTTTTAAGAAATTATCATCCGTTCTGTAAAACACGTAGAGATTTCCATCCAGCTCGGAAATATCCGGATAGCCTTTAATTTTGTCTCCAATATTGTCATATATCCATCCTTGTTGCGCATTATAACTGGCCTGCTGGAGGATATTATCGCGGTTTGTGTAAAATACATAGTAGGTACCATTAAAGTAATGTACCACTGGGCGTCCGTAAGTTTTCTGATCATATCGATAGGTTTTCCAATGCTGCCCATTAAATAATGTTTGCATGAGATCGTTCGAATCACTGCGCCAAAATATATGAATTTTATTGTCGACCGATTGAATGGAATAATCTGATTTTGAGTCGGTTTCCGCTAAAGTATTGGTAATAATCCCCAACCACATCAGCGGTACCAAGTAAAAGCTTTTTAAGAGTTTAGCATTTACATATTGCACAATATCTGTCTCCTAAAGTTAGTTTGAATACATGAGAGTTTTTACGATAAACGCAACTAAAATTTAAACAAAAGACAGATAAAAAGGTTCGTAAACAAGCGACAACTCACAAGAAAATACCGACAATAATGTTGCGGATGCCTAACCGGAGGCTTTATTTGGTATACATTACTAAGAATCACATGATAAATAGCGAATCCAATCTTCCTTACTAACTTTATACATTCAGTATTATTATGATAATTTTAACATTGTGTCTTCGTTTTAATATATGCGAAAATCACGATAAGAAAGGTCCGAATATGGGGCTCTTTGGGTCCTTTTATCACTCAAGTAATAATTGTTAAGGAAGCAATCAATATGAATCACAAAGTAACATTGTCATTAATCATTTCAGGCTCACTCATTATTATCTCGGCAATAGGAGGCTTCTCTTATCAAGTAGGTACAATGAATGCTGCTTTAACAGCAGGGTTTACTGGCAATATAAATATCACACCACTCCCTTTTTATATGACAAGTGCCGCAGGCTTGTTAGTACTTTTAGCGGGTATAGTTATTGCCTTTAAGGAAAAACAGCACTAATACATACAACACTCTGCTGTTTTTCGCTCCGGCCATAAGATACGTGTCCTGCACAGGGCGCGCAGATGTACATCAAAAAGTAAAGCCTAGATAATGTTATTTTGAAAGAACTAAACGATATCGGAAATATCAGCTTCTGGTGCGACAGAAGGAAAAGGAGTAATACAATTCGGACAAACTCTAAATTTACACCGTCAAGTTAAATAAGAGCTACCAAAAATTACTCGATCACAATGGTTTTTTGCCAGTTTTCTTTAGGATCCCCCAACACAAGAAAATGGGGATTCAATAGCTCTTCCTTCGTATTATACCGTAAGGGTGAAAAATCCGTTTTCACTAATTGCCCACCGGCTTCTTCGACAATAATTTGCGCGGCGGCTGTGTCCCACTCAGAAGTCGGCGCGAGTCGAGGATAAACATCGGCATTGCCTTCTGCCACCAAACACATCTTTAACGAGCTGCCTCGACTGGTTAAGTCGAATTGAGGCATGTGCTGGCACATATTTTTCACTTTATCCAAACCATGCCGGCGACTGGCAACAATGGTGTAATGTTTTTCTCCCTCAACATTTGGAACCGAGCGTACCTGAATTTTCTCTTTCGCATTATTACCCGTTTGTCTATAAGCGCCAAAATACTTCGCAGCAAAATAAAAGGCATTAAACACAGGAATAAAAATCACCCCCAACACCGGTTGATGGTCATGGATCAACGCTATATTGGTCGTAAAGTCATCATTGCGCGCGATAAACTCTTTAGTCCCATCAAGCGGGTCCACCAACCAGTATGTTTGCCAGCTTTTTCGATCGTCGTAAGCAATGTTATGACTTTCTTCCGATAATGCCGGAATATTCGGCGTTAACGCTTTTAAACCGTCAACGATTATGCGATGTGAGGCCAAATCCGCTTCGGTAAGAGGCGAGTCATCCGATTTTATGCGTTCGCCAAAATCGTCACGCTGATAAACACGTAAAATGGCGTCACCCGCTTGCCTAGATAATGTAATGACTGGCTCTATCAAATCGCTATAATTCATTTATAAGTCCGAAACATTTTAAATCGAGTTAGGGATTAAATATCGAAGTTTGTGAAGGAGTCCGCTTGGCTTTCATTATGATCGATTAGCGAGATGATCTCGTACCAAATAAAGGGCAGCAATACTGCGTGCTTCGGTAAAATCCTCTTGCATTATCAACTCATCAATTTTTTCCAGTGGATAAGGAACCACTTCGATGGGTTCTGGTTCATCACCCGGCAGTGGGTCCTCGTAAAGATCCTCCGCTAATACAATACTCATGCGATGACTTAAATACCCTGGAGCCAGTGAAACCTGCTTAATCTCTGTTAGTCTACGCGCACCAAGGCCCACCTCTTCTTTTAATTCGCGCTCAGCCGCATGCAATATATCTTCACCTTTTTCAACCAGACCTTTCGGTAAAGCCAATTCATACGCATCAACACCCGCTGCGTACTCACGGATCAACATCAACTGTTGTTTATCATCAATAGCAATGATCATTACCGCACCACTGCCACCGGCTTTAAGTCGCTCATAAACTCGCTGTTCGCCGTTGGAAAACAATAAGTGTAACTCTTCAACACAAAACAGTCGTGTTTTAGCAATTTCTTGTTGCTTTAAAATCTTAGGTTTTTGTCTCATACCGGTGAATTTAATTCATAATATCGCGGAACTGATGGATCACATAATGCGGCGGTGTTTCTCGAGGAGGACGTTGACTGTCGGGTTGTGCAACACCTAAAACATACTTTATGCCATAAGTAACCGCAGAGTCTAATACCATTGCGTTATCGTCAACAAACAAAGTACGTTGCTTATCAAATCCGATGCGTTGTTCTAATTTTTTCCAAAAGTGTTGCTCTTCTTTGGGTACACCAAACTCATGAGAAGAAATCAATTCATCAAAATACTGATGAAAGTTGCTGTTTAACATTTTGATTTCAAGACTTTTCTCGTGCGCATTCGTTGCCAAATAAACTTTTTTATTATGAGCATTCAAAAACTCCAGAAACTCAATTGCTTGAGGACGAAAAGACACTTTATGCGCTATTGCTTTCTTCATCGCAACAATGTCTAACTTCAAGCTATCACTCCAATAATCCAAACAATACCAATTTAATGTACCTTTTAACGCATCAAAATGATCATAGAGTTTTTGTTGTGCTTGTTCTTGTGTGATCTTATTTTTTTCAGCGTACACTTGTGGTAAATAAGTCAGCCAAAAGTAATTGTCGAAGTGCAAATCAAGAATGGTACCATCCATGTCCAAAAGTACGGTATCAACATCTTCCCAAACAACTGGTGACATATATTATATCCTCAAACCATCTTACATTCGTAAAGGCAATGTCATGTTCAAACTACGTCGATTGTCGTCGCCTTTCTTAAGAAAAGCGATGGTACTTTTGAGCTGATCGGGCACTTGTTCAGTAACAGAAATATCGAGTTTAATTTCTTTCGGCCAGAAAATTTGCGCCTTGCCTTTCGCATCAAGTGCATTTTTACTCGGTTGCAACGCCAGCTCAATACTTCCGTCTTCAAGCGAATGCGCTTTTAAAGTAAAGTTTCCCAACCTAACGACCGGCCCTGTAATGGATGCAGCGCCTTTTAACCAATAAAGCGTAGCTTCGACATCTTGTGGGCCATGTTCTTCATTGAAAGACAAACTTTCAACATCAATTCGAAAATCACCCTGTAATGCCATGCCTCGCATCGGTAAATAAGGCGATAGCTGCTCTGCGGATACTTTAATGGTCATTTCGGAGAGGTATACCGTTTGATCAAACCCCAAACGCCAACCACCGTCGAGTTTTATACGAGGATCATCGGTTTTTATACGACCACCCAATTTGCCGGTGAACAACCAAAAAGGGTTGAATGACCAGTCAACATTAGCCATTGATTGACGATTCACTTCGATACTGGCTGCCGAGCCCGACCATAAACTGCCACCGACTCCTGAAGCATTTACCTGTATTGATTCCGGCAACAAATTAATCGCAGTGCGAGCTGGAAAAGTTCCCAATAGAAACACCAGAAACAATAAAATAGAAAGGAATACCGTTTTTTTTGTCATAATGCTTTATGCCTTTAACCGGAAATCAACCTGACATTGGCACGAACAATACCAACTTCACCACTTTGCGAAACGGAAAGGTGCGATGTGATAATGCCATACTCATTCTCCAATTGAGCTAACCAATTTAACATTTGGTCAAACGCGATGTTGTCAAACCAAACATTGATTTCGCCATTTTTCTTTTCCTCAAACCGATCGAGTCGAAAACCGTATTGCCGAGTGGTATTGGTGATCACATTGGTCAAAGAAGAAAAACTTTTTTTACCTGAGCTTTGGTTGCTCGCCGGCGCCAAACCTTGCAGCAGGACAATCGCTTTTTTATTGTCTACCACTTGGTCTTGCTTGTCATTCACCGCATTTTGAACCGGAACGATCACAGCAAAAATCAAAAGCAGAACAATAACGACCGGCGTTGCAATCTGCACCACTTTTTGATCGCGTTCGGAGAGTTGTTCATACCGTTCCATTAATTGATTCATGATCCGCTCCTTATCGACAAACGAGTGGAATATTGACTGCCTTGAGCACTGGCTGATGACATATCCACTTGTAAACCGCTTTTGCTTAATTCGTCTTTAAACTGATTTAGAGTCTGATAATCTGGAGCTAGCACATCAATGCGCAATTCAGATTTTCGACCATCGAAAGTAATACTGGTTGGCTTAATGGTACTGGTAGATGCAATTTGAGCCGATGTTTTATTCAATAACAATAAGAACTCTCCTTGTTTAGCATCGCCACCGGATCGCTTCATTAATCGTTCCGTTTGCCCCAATAAACTGCCCGCTCTAGGACGTCGAGAAAAAGCCTGGTTAAACAGCTCAACCCCTTGATTATTTAATGCTTCATACTCTTTGTTTAAGGCGTAATAGTTAGAGCCTTGAAAACCAAGATAAACGATAAATGCAACACCCATGATATAAGCGAGTGAACGATACTTTTGCCATTGCAGGTTGGATTCTTTCTTAGGCGTGTACTCTTGCTGCAATAAGTTCACCTGTGCACGGTCGAACGTTAATGCTTGCGCTTCCAATAATTCGATCGCCTTGAGTGGCTGACCAATGGCATTTTCATGTTGCTGCCAAAACTCTTCCAGCTCACCAACATGAAACACACGAATAGCATCGAACGATGCTTCATGCTCTTCGCTTTCATCTTGTGACAGCATGTCAGGCAACATCATCGGCAATAAATCGCGCTGGCACACCCAACGCTTATTGCCATGTTGATTGATGATTGCCGTTTGCTCATGCAAAATAATTTCTATCGCGTCATCGGCACCTTGAAACAGTTCCATTTCATTGATCAAGTAATCAACTTTTATTTCCGACTGCTCAAACCATTGGAGCCATTGTTGCATTTGAGAGTGCGTCGTCCACTGCACACTGATATCGCCGGATTTATCACGTTTCCCGTAAGCAAAGTGCAATTGATCAATGGGATGCGCCAACTGATCTTCAAGCATATAGGGTACCGCGCGTTGGATCTGTTTGAGTTGCTTGGCCGGAGTATTCACTTTTTTGCACGACACTTTTGATGCAGGTGCAATGGCTATCGTGTCACACTTTTGTGATTTTTCAGCCAACGCAATTAAGTCAACTGCCAGCAATTCACCCTGCTCTAGCCATTGCTGTTGATCCTGGCTCCAAATACCCCAGTACAGAGCACCGAGATTACTTTCCGGTAATCGAATGAATAATCGATTCTTCATTAAAACTCTCCAAAATAACGTGCAACAACATCAAAGTTGTATTTCGAAGGTTGCCCATTACGCTTGAGTAGTGATTTCATTTTTAACGATGCGCCCCGCAAGTCGACTTTGATATCCACAACAAAGTATTCGGTGGTGACAGTGAGTCGATCTCGAGACTTACTGTTCTGATTAGAGGTATTACTTTGTCCTAGATTTTTTAACGCTTCATTCACATCATCATAACCTTCTTCAGGACGCTCACTGATAATACTTTGCGCATCCGACAAAGAAACATTTTGCGATTTGATCACCGCATAAAGCAATGGTGCCTGCTCCGGAGTTAAGGTGTTGATGTTGATCTTATTCAACTCCGCATCCGGTAATACGCACACCCAATCTTTTAATACTTTGTACACTTTTGCCGAATAGCCTTTAATAACACGCAGTTCCGACTTGCTAGCCAATAAACTGTTTGCGGTGCGATACGGCAACTCGTAGCCGGTGTACTCCAGATCTTCAGCGCCTTCAAATCCGGTCGGCTGAATATCGTTGTCGATCCAATCCACTAGGGTCGCCATGAGTGCTTCAGGACGCACTTCGATATTTTCAACTTCTTTTAATGCTTCGTTAACGAGGTTTAAATAAATGGTTTGATCGGGGTGTTGTTGGTTGGTTGTGCCATCATCCTCTTTCCCCCCATTGTCCTCTTTCCCCCCATTGTCCTCTTTACCGCCACCACCTAAACTCGGCGGCTCTCCTGGATTATTTCGATCTTGACCGCTATTCCCACTGGAAGCTACAGCATTTAAATTAAAGCAGCTTTGCGCATCGCGCACCGTTGCCGAAATTTTGCCGCCGCCTTCAACCGGAAACTCAAACGGTGTGGTTGCCCAAGGTTGATTCAGATGCACTTTTTCTTCTTTGCCAAAGCCTTTACCCAACCATTTTTGTGCGAGAGCTTCACCACCTAGCGCCAGTTGATAGGCTTGTTCACGTCCTAAAATTAACTCGGTACGTCGCTGACTGTAGGTACCGTGTTCAATGAGTTGAGCCGCGATCAGAGTTGCCAGTGCAACCACAATCAAAACGATCAGTAAGGTGACACCCGATTGGCGTCTCATGAGCCCATACCCAACGGATAAATCTGAATGATCTCTCCCAGATCTTTAAATTCTACGATGACTTTTATCGCTTGTGGGGTGGCCACCGCATTTTGATTTCCGTCATTAGCGACCGCATTCGCATCGGGCCAAGTATCGACCCATTGTTCATCATAATAGAATTCCACTTCAAACTTGCTAACTCCGTCGATGAGCTCGCGCTTTAATACCTGATCTTCCAGCGCCAAATCCAGCACCACCCATTGCTCACGGATCAATTTGTCTTCTTCCAATTTGTAGCTAAGGCGTTCCAGTTCGGTGCGCGGCAAATTGGCCGGGTTGCGTTTACCCTGACGCGTTAAACTTAAAAAGGTTTCGTCAGCGCTTTTATCCCCCATCAGATAGGGCTGCAAATCACCGTAAGAATTTCGAACATTGCGCTGTGCAATTTGTTGAATATCAATTGAAATGCGATTAAACGCTCGTTGTAATTGAGCAAGGCGCTCATCATTTATCTCTGCATGCTCTTGGGTTTTCAATGCTTGATTAAGGATCGCGAACGCAGATACAGCAATCGTCGCTGTGATAGCCACAGCGATTAAGACTTCGATTAAAGTAAATGCGCTCGCTTTTTTCATCATGTTGACGTCCTTACATTCTGTCTTCACTTTCAGGACGCGCAAAAAAGGCGATGATTTTGCTGTATTTATAATCTTCATCGTCTTTCGAGCTAACGGCAACTTCAATACGACGTAATGTCGGCTCCGCAGTTTTAATCACCTTTTGTTCCCATTTCCACTCTCGCTTGAGCATGGAAATATCACCACGTGTTGTTCCTTCATTAGGCCAGGGTTGTTCAAGCCTTAACTCACCCAACCGATACATCGCGACATAATGTGCCAACGTTTTTTCCTTTTGATAAATTTGCGTGCGCGTTGCCTGATTCATAGAGCCGCTCAAGGCGATTAATGCTGTTGCCAGTACGGTTAGAGAAATTAAAACCTCCAACAGCGTAAAACCATGAGAATTACGACCTTTGGAGATTGTAGATTCAGTCGAAATTGAGCAGATCATTATCTGTTACCTCAACTCGTAAATTACCGGAAAAAGGACCTTCCATAGTGATATCACCCAACATAGTGCCACTGATTAAATAATAACGAGGGTCATCGTCGGTCCAGCCCAAAGCCACTTTGAAATCATTCATTTCTCCTGAGGACAAAATATAGATTTGTGGTGGCTCAACAGGCTCTTCTTCCTCTTCAAAAATATTGACATCTTCTTCAAAAATATCAACGTCTTCTTCGTCTTCAGCAAACAAGGTGTTACCGTCAACGATCAACTTCATTTCGAGTATTTCTGGAATTTGTTTCTCAGTAAAAAAGTCACTGTCTTCTATGGGCAGCCACTTTTCATTTTCCACATCGAAAACGAAAAAAAAGTATTTGTTTTCTTCCATGCGAATGCCGATATCGATGCCGCGCAACAAGGTTTCATCTTGGGCTTGCTTTAAAAGCGCGTAGAGGCGCATCGATTGCTTTTCCAGTTCTTCCTTGCGTTTGTCACCAAACGCTAACGTCGCCAATGAAATGATAGTGGCACCAATTACCAAAGCGATCAAAATTTCCAGCAGCGAAAAGCCTTTGTCTTTTCTGCTGAAAGTTGTTGCTTGGTTAAATTGTTTTGGTGCCATCAAAAGCTCTTAGTTTAAATAATGATGCTGACTAAATGGATTACAAATGATACTTAGCTTTGCTCTTTCATCGCTTCGAGCACTTCGTCGATGTTCCAGTTTGCAATATCAACACTTTGTCCTTCACCACCTTCTTGTCCATCGGCCCCCAAAGAAATAATTTCAAAATCGCCTTCACCGTACTCCGCGGGCGATAAATATAGATAGTCGTTACCCCATGGATCTTTTTGCAGTTTTGAAATGTAGCCGCCACGCGGATAATTGTTCGGTTCAGGATTAGTATCCGGCTTTTGCGCTAACGCATTCAATCCTTGTTCGGACGTCGGGTAGAAACCATTGTCGTTGTAATAACGCATTAATGCACTTTCAATGGTTTGAAAATCAGACTTCACTTTGGTGTATTTTGCTTTGGTCACTTCACCACCAAAGTTCTGTAATACAAAGGCTCCTAAAATGCCGATGATTACCAGCGCAATTAAAATTTCCATCAATGAAAAACCACGTTGCTTTTGCATCTTTAACTCTCTCCCAAAATTTCAAATTAAAATCGTTCATGGCGGAATTTGTTTCGACTCATCCACCTTTTAAACCACTAACCACTCATGAGCTGGTTCATCTGGAATATTGGCATTAATATCGCCAGAACTATGGTTAATACAAAGCCGCCCATAAATAAAATCATTAACGGTCCTAACATGGTGGTAATCACCCCGACCAAAGATTCGAATTGTCGATCTTGATTATCTGCTGCTTTCTCTAACATTTTGTCCAATTCGCCGGATGCTTCACCACTACCAATCATGTGCAACATCATGGGTGGGAAATGACCGGTCGACATTAAAGCCGCTTTTAAAGAGGTTCCTTCGCGTACTTTAAACGCTGCTTCGTGCACCGCTTCTTTCAACTCGATGTTCGTCATTACGTCACCGGCAATTTTTAAGGCTTCTAAAAGAGGAACGGAGCTTGAGTTTAAAATCGCTAACGTTCGACCAAAACGAGCGGCATTTACGTTTCGACTGACTCGACCAAACATCGGCAACTTTAAAATGCCTTGATGCCAACGCTTGCGTCGTTTCGGATTGATTAACAGCCATTTAATTCCCGCAATCAACGCTGCGACACCGACACCAACCCATAGGCCATGATTAATCACAAAATCACTGGTGTTGATCAACGTCTGAGTCAATCCAGGAAGCTCTCCCCCCATATCGCGATACTGCTCAACTATTTTGGGGACGACATAGGAGAGCAAAAAGATGATAACCAGGAAACTGACCACACCCAGAATCATTGGATACGCCATGGCAGAAGACACTTTCGATTTCATTTCCTGACGTCTTTCGGTGTAGTCTGCCAAACGATCAAGTACGGCATCCAGGTGTCCGGACTTTTCACCAGCCGCCACCATGGAGCAATAAAGTTCATCAAATACTCTTGGATATTCACGCAAGGCATCCGCCAGCATATGCCCTTCGACAACGCGTGAACGAACGCCCATCATAATGGTTTTGTGCTTTGGCTTTTCACATTGATCGGCAACGGCTTTTAACGATTCTTCAACCGGAATGGCCGCGTTGATCAAGGTTGCAATTTGACGTGTAATGAGAGCCAAATCAGTTGCACTCATTCCAGGAGAGGTAAACAATGGCTTGCTCGACTGTTGCTTTCGATGTTTCTCAGTAACAGCCTCAACATTCAATGGAACCAACCCTTTGTCACGCAAGTTGGAACGAATTTGACGCGGTGTATCGCCTTCTAAAATGCCTTTTTTTTGTCGCCCTTTGGCATCGAGCGCTACGTATTCAAAAGCGGCCATCAGTCTTCTCGCGTCACTCGCAATACTTCTTCAACCGTGGTCATCCCTTGTAACACCCGGTTACGACCATCCTCCCGGATCGAAGGACTGAACTGCCGTGCATGACGCTCGACATTTTGTTCACTTTCACCGTTGTGGATCATGGTGCGCATATGATCATCCACTAACAATAATTCAAACAATCCCTGACGCCCCTTGTATCCCAGGTTGCGGCACTCTTCACAACCCACTGCTCGATAAATGGTAGGAGGCTTAGATTTATCAAACCCCATCAATTCACATTCTTTTTCATCGGCAACATAGGCTTCTTTACACGCATTACATAATGTTCTTACCAGTCGTTGCGCTAAAACACCAAGCATGGAAGACGAAAGCAGAAACGGCTCAACCCCCATGTCCACCAAACGCGTCACCGCACCAACAGCGGTATTGGTATGCAAGGTCGACAAAACTAAATGGCCGGTTAAAGAGGCCTGTACTGCAATTTGTGCGGTTTCCAGATCACGAATTTCCCCCACCATCACGACATCAGGATCTTGACGCAAAATGGCGCGCAATCCTCGGGCAAAAGTCATGTCAACTTTGGTATTCACTTGAGTTTGGCCGATTCCATCGAGCAAATACTCCACCGGATCTTCAACCGTTAAAATATTACGTTGCTTACTGTTAAGCATGGTTAGACCGGCATATAAGGTCGTGGTTTTACCAGAGCCAGTAGGGCCGGTAACCAGAATAATGCCGTGCGGCTTATGCAGAATATCGCTCATTTGCTGCATAAGTTGTTTCGGCATTCCCAAATGAGTGAAGTCGAGTCGACCAGCCTGCTTATCGAGCAAGCGCAACACCACTCGTTCACCGTGACTCGAAGGCATAGTCGACACCCGCACGTCTACCGCTCGATTGGCAATTCGTAAAGCAATTCGACCGTCTTGCGGAATACGTTTTTCGGCAATATCGAGTTTGGCCATAACTTTGATACGCGAAACCAACAAAGGGGCTAACTTGCGGTTCGGTGACAAAACTTCGCGCAGCACACCGTCGATACGAAAGCGAACCGTCAGCTCTTTTTCAAACGTTTCAATATGAATATCGGAAGCATTTTCTTTGATGGCTTCTGTTAACAACGCATTGATTAACTTAATAATGGGTGCGTCGTCTTCGTTCTCTAAAAGGTCTTCAGTTACCGGAAGTTCTTCAGCCAACCGAAACAAATCCATTTCTTCACCAATATCTTCCATGGCTTGCATCGCTTCAGACGAATCGTTTTGATAAACATTACCAAGGTGTTGCTCGAACACTTGCTCATCTACGAGCTCAAGCTGCATGGGTCGATCGAGAAAGCGTCGCACTTCCATGACTATTTCCGGACTGGGATGCCCACGCATCACCACTTTTACTGGGTCAGAGCTGACGTCGGTGATAACCACACCATTACGACGTGCAAACCCAAAGGGCAAACGCTGTGGTATCGCTTCTACCGAAACCATCTCTGGTTCAATGGTCGCTTCGGTTAATAGGTTTTCGTCGAGCAGTTCGTCCTGCGCTTGCAACTCAGTTGACATCGTCTACCTTCTTTTGCTGCTTTTGCTTCATACTCTCATCGAACGAAGGGGGCAATGCTAGAGAATCATTCCACTCCGGGATCAAAGGTGTATCGTCATCGTCCATCAAAGACACACCCTTGGCGCGCATATCCAATTGTTTACCACGAATGTAGTTGTATTTCCGTGAGCTCAGCTCATGAATGCTTTTTTCATCGCGTAAAATTTTAGGACGAATGAATACCATAAGGTTTCGCTTCGTCTTGGTGGTCCGATTGGAACTGAACAGGTTGCCCAGCAAAGGAATATCACCTAACACCGGTACTTTTTCGGTGCTCTCTTGAATGTCTTCGTCTATCAATCCACCCAGCACCACCATGCCACCGTCGTTTACCTGCACAGTGGTTTGAATTTGTCGTTTATTGGTAATGATATCGGCACCGGTTGTTCCGGCGATGGAAGACACTTCTTGTTCGATTTGCAAGCGTACTGAATTACCTTCGTTGATTAATGGGGTAATTTTTAATTTGATACCGACGTCTTTACGGTCAACCGTGGTAAAGGGATTAGAGTTGTTATTACCTAATGCAGATCCCGTAATAATAGGCACTTCCTGTCCCACACTGATGGAGGCTTCTTCGTTATCCAGCGTAGTGATGCTGGGGGTCGACAATACGTTCGATTCGGTATCTCGTCCCAGCGCTTGTATTATCGCGCCCCACTCCAAATCACCTCTTGAGTCAGTTTCACCAAAGCCAAACACAACCCCTTGTGAGCTCGATAACGCTTGTGCCAAAGCCGCACCATTATCACCATTACGACGAGTTGGGTTGTAACCCACAATTTCACCGTCGGCATTGACGATGGCATCGCCACCTGTTTCCTGACCTCGCAAAGAAGCAATGCCAGCCCCGACACCCACCATCGAAGTCCCTGTGTTGCCAAAGTTGGTAAAGGCACCCGCCACCGACAACAGTTGAACACCCAGTTGTTTCAATCCGATATCCGACACTTCAGCAATCACCGCTTCGACATGCACTTGCGCACGGCGAATGTCCAACTGACGAATAACCGCTTCAAAAGACTTGAGCATATCCGGTTGCGCCGTAATCACTAAGGAGTTGGTATCTTCATGGGCTTTAATCGAATAAGGCTTTCCGGAAGAACGCTTTTTTGTTTGCGACTTAGGATCATCGGTTTCTATGGACTCGCCTACACCTTCCAACAACTGCGCCACTTCGGTAGCTTTGGCGTAGTTCAGATAGATAACTTTGGTATTACCCGCACTGTCGGTTTCACTGTCAAGGCGGGCTATGAGTGCTCGTAAACGCAAATTGTCCTGTTTTTCGGCACTCAATAAAATGCTGTTGGTTCGCTCATCCGCAACAAAACGCGGTTGATCAGCACCAACATCTTTTTGTGCGTTTTGCTTTTGTAGGGTTTCGATGATACGCACCACTTCTGAAGCGGCAGCATGTTTGAGCTCAATCACTTCGATTTCTTCGTTACTTTCGCGATCGAGCTGTTCGATAATTTTAACAATACGGTCGACGTTGGCTTTCGCATCGTGCAATAACAACACATTATTCGCTCGAATTTGCCCCATATGCATTTTCTGTGGAATTAATTGACGCAGTACAGGTACCAGTTGCGTCACATCGACGTTTTTCACTTTTACGACACGGGTAATCTGCTCATCGTAAGGTGCATCTAGATTACCGTAATCAACTCGTGTCGCGTCCTGCTTCACTTCCTGATCTTGGATCACCTTAACAATATTTCCTTGCTCAATCACTCCAAAATCGTTCAGCTTGAGTACGCTTAAAAACAAACTCCAAATTTCGTCTTCATCTAATGGGGTTTGTGAAATCACATTCACTTTTTTTCCTTTCACCCGATCACTCAAAATGATGGTTTTACCTGTTAATCGACTGACGGTTTCAATAAACACCTTGATATCCGTGTCTTTCAGGTTAACGGTTGCTTTGCCAGCCCAAGACAAAGGAACAAACGTCAGGGCTAGGGCTGCGAAAAGGCAGCGTTTTATCATCGAATTATCCTTACTGTTAAACGTCATGCGATTACCTGTATAACTCTTCTTTTTTATTAACGTCTCAATTTGCTACTGAGCGTCATTTAATTTGATGGTGATATCCTGCGACTGACCGTTTCGCATTACAGTTAGACTAACTTCCTGTGAAGTTGCCAAGTTTTGCTGCAACATTAATAGCTGAGAAGGATCGTTCAACGGAATGCCATTAATGTTGGTCACAATATCATTGCGACGCAGTTTTAATTCGTAAAACAACCGGCGCGCTTTTCCAGGAGAAATTTTAACGCCTTGGATTTGACCGTTTTCCATGACTGGCTCCCAGCGCAGCATATCTTTTAGACTGGTGGGATCCGTTTGCAGCTTTTCGCGTAACTCCCCGAGCTCACGTTTGACTCTGGGATTATCAACCACCTCGCCACGCATTTTTTCCGGCTCGGCCGCGGTTAACGATCGTGGAGCGTTGCGCGGTTCATTTCGATCGACTGAAATAACCGACTCTTCCTGTTCCAGAGTTAACGACTCTAACTGCCCGTTACGGTTCAAAATGACTTTGGTTGCCTGCACTTGATGCAACACTGCACCGCTACCACCCGTGATTTTGTCGCCGATAAAATAAACTTCTTGATTGCCGCCGCCAGCTTCAATAATGGCACTTGCCCGTTGCTTATCATCCGATGCATAAATACCGCGTAACTTAAGAGGCAACCGTGTTTCAGTTGCTGCAACTTCTTGCACCACTGGCTTTTCTTCGGGCTTGGCGCTGGCATCGCCAAACAAGTGCTTACTGACAATGGCATCGACGGCAACACGAGAATCGCTTGATTGCGTCATGGTACGAGGTGTTTGTCGAGGCGCGCTAATTTGATAGTCCGCCGTGAACACATCGACCCAAACCCACACTAATTTGGCCAGCAAATAAAGAGCAAACACCCATAAAAGAGCGCTGGCCAGCTTGACCCAGGGTTCTGGTTTGCTAAACGGCTGAAATAAAGATGCACTCAACTGCATTACCTATCATTCCCAAAATCGTTCAAGAGTCGCTAAGGCTCCTCTAAAAATGATCGTTTCTGTGTGTCGGACTGGCGCAGTGTCAACACACTCTGAAAAATACGTTCTCATTTTTAGAAATGCCCTAAATAATTGTTTTCACCACATTTCCCAAGTGGCTTAGACGAAAGTCTGTTAGACCGACTCGCAAGTATAAGCCCGCAAGGATACCAAAAAAAACGGGGGATCTCTCACCGAAACTGGGTAGTATTCACAAAATTAATCATCAATGGGTTAATTTGTGTGGTTTCTAACATTTTCCTGGTGGCGGAAAGCACATTACACTACTGCTTTTTTTGACAACCAGATGATTTCTACACGGCTCCAGCACGAATACAGGTATAAACGATGCAGCAATCAGAAAAGGTTCGCCTCGATAAATGGTTATGGGCGGCCCGCTTTTACAAAACCCGAACACTCGCTAAAGAGGCCATCGACGGCGGTAAAGTGCACTACGATGGACACCGAGTAAAACCCGGTAGATTGGTACAGATAGGCGCAACGGTTACGCTGAGAATGGGCTTTGACGAAAAGGAAGTGGTTATATTGGCGGTTTCCGATAAACGCGGCCCGGCTCCTGTAGCGCAAACGCTTTACCAAGAAACGGAAAACAGTATTGAACGTCGTGAAAAAGCTAGCGAAATACGTAAAATGGCAGGAATTATCCATGAACGTAAACCGGATAAAAAACAGCGGAGGCAAATTCATCGATTTAAGCGTATTAATCAAGATGAGTCCTAACGGCGCAATCGGTCAGAAATGATATATAATTCTGCCTATTAACCAAGATCGGAACATTGCTCGGTAATGACCCAACAACACGATCACATCCAACGCTTTCTATTTGAACATCACTCGGTACGTGGTGAATGGCTTACTTTGTCCGACTCCTTAGGTGACATGCTCAAAGGTCATGATTATCCTGCGGTGGTTCGTAAGCAATTGATGGAATCCGCTCTGGCGGCCAACCTGTTAACCGAAACCTTAAAGTTTGAAGGCCGCATGACCTTGCAAGTGCAAAGCACTGGGCCCATTAACCTGTTATTGGTGCAAGCCAATCATCGCCACCAGTACCGTGGCGTTGCTCGATATCAACATGATGTGCCGCAAACCGATGATCTCAAACAACTGATGCCAGCGGCGCAAATGGCTTTAACCATTGAGCCAGAGCAAGGCAAACGCTATCAAGGCATTGTACCGACGCATTACAGTTCACTGGCGCAAAACCTAGAAAATTATTTTCATCAGTCTGAACAGTTGGCCACTCGCATTTGGTTATTCAGCAATAATGAACGTGCAATGGGCCTGATGTTACAAGCAATGCCCGATAAACAAGACAAACAAGGCTTTGAGCATTTAACGCAATTGGCCGATACCTTGAAAGCAGAAGAAGCCTTAAACCTCGATACAGAAACGGTCTTGCATCGTTTATTTCATCAAGATCCGTTACGACTGTTTACACCGTCAAAAATCGAATACCACTGCGGTTGTAGCCGGGAAAAGTCTCTCGCTTCTTTATTATTGGTGCCGCGTGTCGAGCTGAACGAAATGCTGGAAAAAGAAGGCAAAATATCCATGAATTGTGAGTTTTGCCAAACACATTATGAATTTGACAGTATCGATGTGGCGCAAATTTTCGCCAATGCCGGCCACGATATGCAGAAAAATACCGAGCAATAATCTATTTCAGTTGCAGAGCACGATATACCAATCAACCGTTATAGCCTTCGGTTATGTCTAATCACTCGCCTGCAAAACCTTTTTGTAGGCGAGCCTTATTCAATTCAAGCCTAATTTTAATTACCTTTTTTTAAGGTGAATTCCTAATATTTTATACAAAATCATAAAATCCGATTTGTTAATAGATACAGCACAGGTATAATTCGCGCTCAAAAATTAAGCATAGCATTACTCATTAGAAAAACTAATCCGAGCGATTTGATACTGCTCGCGAAATACAAAGTCAAGAAGGTGACCATGGGATTACACACACCCTTTTATCAGCAACATATCAACGCTGGTGCACGCATGGTGGACTTTGGCGGATGGGACATGCCCATCAACTATGGTTCGCAAATTGATGAACACCACGCCGTACGCCAGGATGCCGGTATGTTTGATGTTTCTCATATGACCATCGTCGACGTTAACGGCACTGATGCCAAACCCTTTCTGCAAAAATTACTGGCTAACGATGTCGCCAAATTAACGCAATCCGGCAAAGCACTTTACAGCGGAATGCTGAACGAAAATGGCGGCGTGATCGATGACCTGATTACTTATTACATTAACGATACCTTTTATCGAGTCGTTGTTAATGCGTCCACTCGTGAAAAAGATCTGGCCTGGATGAACCAACAAGCCGCCGCGTTTGATGTGACCGTAGAACATAACCCAAACTTCGCGATGCTCGCAGTACAAGGCCCCAACGCCATTAGCAAAGCGCAAACGGTTTTTAGCGATGCACAGCGCCAGGCCACCGAAGGTTTGGGCGTTTTTTTTGCGGTAGAAAGTGAAGGCTTTTTTATTGCGCGCACCGGTTACACCGGCGAGGACGGTTATGAAATCATGGTTCCTCTGGCCGAAGTCGATCAATTTTGGAATGCGTTGTTGGAAGCCGGAGTAAAACCTTGCGGGCTTGGTGCACGCGATACCTTACGACTGGAAGCCGGCATGAACCTTTACGGCAACGATATGGACGATTCGGTATCACCACTGGAAGCGAATATGGGCTGGACCATAGCCTGGGAGCCCACCGAGCGTGACTTTATCGGACGCCATGCATTGGAGCAACAAAAAGCCACCGGAGTGAAAAACAAACTGGCCGGATTAGTACTGGAAGGCAAAGGCGTTTTACGCGCGCATATGAATGTGATTGGAGAAGACGGTTCCGAAGGCGAAATCACCAGTGGTACTATGTCACCGACTCTGAAAAAAAGCATCGCTTTGGCACGTATTTCCAAGACAGCTGGCGATCACGTTATGGTTGATATACGGGGCAAACAAGTACCTGCTCGTGTGGTAAAGCCTTGTTTTGTGCGCAAAGGCGAACCACAGGTTTAAGCTTTAAAAAAAACTGTGAAAATCAGAATTTACGTTAGAATAAAGTAAAAATAATTAAGCGATGAGGACGATATAAATGAGCGATATCCCAAGCGAATTGAAGTATGCATCTACCCATGAATGGGCACGACTGGAAGAAGACGGCAGCGTAGTGATTGGTATTACTGATCACGCCCAAGGACTGCTCGGAGATGTGGTTTACGTCGAATTGCCCGACGTCGACTCTGACATCAGCGCCGGCGACGAAGTCGCCGTTGTCGAGTCTGTCAAAGCAGCCTCGGATATCTACGCTCCAATTTCGGGCACGGTCATTGAAGTGAACGAAACGCTGGAAGACGCACCGGAAACCGTTAACTCCGATTGCTACGGCGACGGTTGGATGTTCCGAATTCAACCCACCGATGAAGCAGAACTTGAAGACTTGCTCGACTCCGAAGGCTACGCAGAAGCCATTGCCGACGAATAAAAATCATCGAAGATTTACCCAATAGCCTCGACACCTGTTGAGGCTATTGTTTTTCTAGCACACTTATTTAAGCGCGAATACGAAACTTCGCACTTATTGTGAAACGGGAAGACGTAATGAAACAATCTAACTCAACAACACCGTTTGCGGCGCAAAATCTGCAGCAATTGGAAAATCATCGAGAATTTGTCGGTCGCCACATCGGCCCCAGTGAAGACGAAACCGAAGCGATGTTAAAAGAGCTTGGAGTCCGTTCGCTGGACGAACTGATTGAGCAAACGGTACCCAAAAAAATTCAGCTAGACAGTCCATTACCACTTCCCGATGCACGCAGCGAACAAGAGTCTCTGGACTATCTACGATCGTTAGCGCAAAAAAATAAAGTGTTTAAAAGTTACATTGGAATGGGGTATTACAATGTTAAAACCCCAACCGTCATTTTACGAAACGTTCTGGAAAATCCAGGCTGGTACACCGCTTACACACCTTATCAGCCCGAAGTCGCACAAGGTCGTTTGGAAGCGATTATCAACTTTCAGCAAATGACAATGGATCTCACCGGATTGGATTTGGCCAGCTCCTCTTTGCTTGATGAAGCGACCGCTGCAGCAGAAGCTATGGCGCTTGCCAAGCGGGTTTCAAAAAACAAAAAGTCGAACTTGTTTTTTATCGATAAAAATACTTTTCCACAAACCATTGATGTGATGCGAGCACGGGCTGAATACTTTGGCTTTGAACTGGTATATGGTGATGCGCACGAAGCCACACAACACGATGTTTTCGGCGCTTTACTGCAGTACCCAAATAAACACGGCGACATCATTGATATCGAGCACTTGATCAGTGAGATACACGATAACAAAGCCATTGTTGCTATTGCCACTGACCTGATGAGTTTGGTCATGCTGAAGTCGCCTGGCGAACTGGGTGCCGATGTTGCACTGGGTTCCGCGCAACGCTTTGGCGTGCCGATGGGTTTTGGTGGGCCACACGCCGCTTTCTTTGCGACACGCGATGCCTATAAACGCGCTATGCCTGGTCGCATCATTGGTGTATCCAAAGACAGTCGCGATAACCCGGCACTGCGCATGGCCATGCAAACCCGCGAGCAACACATTCGCCGTGAAAAAGCGACTTCCAATATATGCACAGCACAGGTTTTGTTGGCTAACATCGCCTCGTTTTACGCGGTTTATCACGGTCCGGAAGGACTGAAACGCATTGCCAATCGCATCCATCGGTTAACCACTTTATTAGCCGAAGGCTTAAAAGCGTCTGGCGTTGAGCTGGTTAACCATCACTGGTTCGATACCTTAACGTTTAAAATTGCAGACGCTAAATCGGTGATGACTCGAGCAGAAAAAGCACAATTGAATTTGCGATTCGATAGCGAGAATCAGTTGGGTGTTTCCATCGACGAAACAACCACTCGTTTTGATATCGAAACGTTAGTGAAAGTGATTTCAGGTGATGAAAAATCATTGGATATTGAAAATCTGGATCACAAAATCACGAGCAACAATATCTCGGGAATCCCTTCGTCGTTAGTTCGCGAAAGTGACTTTTTAACTCATCCGGTATTTAACAGCTACCACTCCGAAACGGAAATGCTGCGTTATTTAAAACGTCTCGAAAACAAAGACGTTTCATTGACCCATTCGATGATCGCACTTGGCTCATGCACCATGAAGCTGAACGCCACATCCGAAATGATCCCGGTCACTTGGCCGGAGTTTGCTAATATGCATCCGTTTGCACCGAAAGAGCAAACCGTGGGTTACGATCAAATGATTAAAGAACTGGGCGACTGGTTGATCACCATCACCGGTTACGACGCCATCTCAATGCAACCCAATTCAGGAGCGCAAGGCGAATACGCAGGCCTCTTAGCCATCATGAAATACCACGAGTCACGCAATGAAGGCCATCGTAACATTTGTTTAATACCAGGCTCTGCGCACGGCACCAATCCGGCCAGCGCACAAATGGCGAACATGAAAGTTGTGGTCGTCAATTGCGATGAAAAAGGCAATGTCGATATCGACGACTTAAAGCAAAAAGCGGAAGAGTTAGCTGACAATCTTGCGGCGATCATGATCACCTACCCATCTACACACGGCGTATACGAAGAAGGTATTAAAGACATTTGTGACATTGTGCATCAACACGGTGGTCAGGTGTATATGGATGGCGCCAATATGAACGCGCAAGTTGGCATTACTTCGCCTGGTGAAATAGGCTCTGATGTTTCGCATCTTAACTTGCACAAAACCTTTTGCATTCCTCACGGAGGCGGAGGTCCAGGTATGGGACCGATTGGTGTGAAATCGCATTTAGCACCATTCTTACCCAATCACGTAGTCCGTAAAATCGAGGGCACAGGGAACGATAACGGTGCCGTTTCTGCAGCACCCTATGGTAGTGCGTCTATTCTTCCTATCAGTTGGATGTATGTTGCCATGATGGGCGGACAAGGGTTACGCGAAGCCACTGAGTACGCCTTATTAAATGCAAATTACCTGGCGAAAAAACTGGGTGAGCACTATCCGGTACTTTACACCGGTCGTAACGATCGAGTCGCACATGAGTGCATTATCGATTTACGTCCAATTAAAGCCGAAACCGGTATTACCGAAGTCGACATTGCCAAGCGATTAATGGACTTTGGTTTTCACGCTCCAACCATGAGCTTCCCGGTCGCAGGTACTTTAATGATTGAGCCAACCGAGAGTGAGTCGAAAGCCGAGTTGGATCGCTTTATCGACACCATGATCACCATCAAACAGGAAATTAATAAAGTTGCCAGTGGCGAGTTTGATAAAGAACATAATCCTCTTAAGTTTGCGCCACACACACAAACCGATGTCGCCAATTGGGATCGCAATTACTCCATTAAAGAGGCGTGCTTCCCTCTCAACGATCAATTAACGAGCAAAATTTGGCCTACGGTTAATCGTATTGATGACGTCTACGGTGATCGCAACTTAATCTGCAGCTGCCCAACAATAGACGACTATAAAGATTAATTTCTTAGATGTGTACCGCTCGCCAGAGCGGTACACTCAGCGTCTTATTTTTTTCTAAATATACCTATCAAAGAAAGCAGCAATACAAAAAAGTGAAACAAAACGCCACCTGAACTTTTTTCTTCTCCCGAATCTGTTGCATCATTCGAGCTCGAATTTAATTGAGAACAAGTATCATCAGCCCAAGTTGCAGTATTTTTATTATAGAATACAACGATTGAGTCTCCAGAGTCAGAGGTCGTTTGAACGATATCAGTTCTACCGTCATTATTTAAATCTTCTAAATAAACTCGTGCACCTTGACTCATTAACCCACTTCTTAAAAGGTTTACTTCCGAAAAAGTTCGCGAGCCGCAATTCAGTTTTATCCCGACACCGTACCCCTCTCCATCATAGTTCGTAGCTGATGCTGTAATAATTTCACTTAAATTATCATTATCAATGTCTGCTAATACGAAATGCTGATGTGTACCGACAACCGTATTTTCAGCCTCAAACTCGTTATTTCGTTGGTAATGTAAATACATTGAAGTTTGATCGGAAGTTACAATATCCTTTTTACCATCTGCATCTAGATCAGCGACGGCCACCGTACCAAAAGTTGATCCTGTCTGAGAATCAAAGGTTGAATGAATGTAAGTAGTAAATGACCCGTCATTTGCGCCTATATGGACGGCAAGCGAATTAGGTACATTGTTAGGAATATAGGTGACCAAATCAAGAGTACCGTCGTCGTCAAAATCAGTAAGTGAAACCGCTGTGCTTTCGGTTCCTGTAAGAACTTGAGCAACTTGAAACTCATGGTCTTCATTCCCCCAAAGGACTTGAGCATTCTCGAAATTCATGCCTCCAATAACTAAATCTTCAAAGGTATCGTTATTAATATCTTCAATGAATAAGTCGCGTTGGGTTCCATTAGGTGTTTCAACGTTTGAAAAGTATGTAAATGAATTGTTTCCATTGTTTAAATAGCTGATTGTAAGTCCATAATTAGTAGAGAAAACCAAGTCGACTTTTTGGTCTTTGTTAATATCCTTAAACAATATTTTTGAGCGAGTTGAAAGCCGATCATTCACATTTAAATACAAAGGAGCATTAAACCCTTCATTTTGATTATTGATTAAGGCATATAATTTCCCACCTCCATTATAGCGACCGATGCTGTCTTGAAACGTTTCACCTTCATCATTCTCAACCACATAAATAATATCCTTCCACCCGTCGCCATTAATGTCAAAGAAGCTAATGTAGTAAGGGTTTTCAACAGTAAAATGTTTTGGAGAACTAAAAGCGGTGTTTTCTTCTATGACTTCAACAGTAAACCCCTGGGTAATATAAAAAGCAAGGAAGACCAAAACACCTTTACCGGAATAAGACGACATATTGTTCATAAATAACCTGCTAACGACTCAACGTAAAATTAAGGGCCGGGAGGATAGCACGCAAGAATTGAACAGTACATAACCAAAATGTTTCCTGAATGTGTTAGTTATTCCACAGCAATAGGCTGCCTGTAATACCGAAAGCGCTTTATATCGACAGTCGCGTACCGTTTAATCTGCAGAAAGCCAAGGAACAATACTTCTTCTACTGAGCTGATTTAAAAAGCGATAGTCAGTGTAACTATCAACTGAAACTCGAAAGTCCACACTCACTTCGTCCCCTCCTTGGATATCAATCAAATCAGTTTCGGAACGATGAAATCGCTTAATTTTTGTACTTCACATCCAATTCAACACGCTTTAAGCATTCATTACCAAGGTGCTCACTAACAAACTCAAGGGCAACCACACCGTTTCGGCACATAATCGTAAAGTGCATATCACTCCAGTAATTGGAAAAAGTTCTACAGGGAAACTTCCGTAGGAGATTAAGCGAAATGAAAACATCTCATTATTGAATGATTATTTTCGCTATTTACGCTCTATAACGGCATAAAAAAGGGAATTTGGCGGAATATTGAAAGTCTTTGTCCGATTATTTAAAGCAGACAAAGCCGAATTAGCACTAATATGGCCCCTGGAACCGCGATGGTGATTTTAATTAACGGAGTACTTGTATTAAGGAAGACACACCATTGCAATTTTGTCGGCAATCTTTTGATGATTAATGTAGTTACGTCACCTCAAGCGGACTTGGAAGGAATTTCAAGTCCGTTTTTTTAGTCAATATGCGATATCACTCAGTCATAGAGCACACCGAAAGAACGTCCGAACACACTCAAAAGCTTGGACAGCTATCAAAAAATAAAGTGGGGCCAGTTTTGTACCATCGATAACCGTCCGGAGACCGAGTCCAGCGCAAGTCTTCGCTCCCGTCAGGTGCGACACCATCGGGTGGCAAGTCACCATGCAATACAAAGTAATGCAAATAATCGAGGGCCATTTTGCCCTGAAAGGTTTGCCCCTGACTGGAAGCATAAGCCACTTCACCCCGCGCTAATGCCTCACATATTGAATTACTGGTATTAAAGGTACCGATAGTGGCTTTATCGCGAGTTGCTTGCGCGATAATCGCCGTATTGTAGGCATCAATTGTGATAGGACCGTTTGCCATAACCCAAAGTCGGTCGTAACCATCGATTTCCGGCTGCGTAAAAAAATCTTCAATCGCCCTGACACTGGCTCCCGGTACCGACTCATCCCAGGCTATCGTATAAAAATCACTCGATGACAACCCGTATTGATGAATAAACAACTCTTGCGCTGAATTGCACCGACTGATAACTCCGCCGCTTTGCTGATGAATAATACAAATTACAGCAACACGATCCGTGCGGGTTATCCCATCAAACACCTCTTGCGGCGAGTTATCTCCACACATTCCCTCTATTAGTTGCAGCCCTTCACTGGCACAAATGAGCGCATTACTACCATCAATACCAACGATTGAATCATTTTGCCCAGAATAAAATAAAAACTCTGCTTTCCCTGGACCAAAAAATTCCGGATCCGGATACACGTTGATCGCAGCGATCGGAATGGATGCAGCGTTAGCTCGTTGGATAACCGCCGGCATTCCCTCGCCCCAAACCGTAGCAATAATTCCAGGAGGGTTAGCATTGATCGCTTGCTCCATTTGTGCATTCAAAAGCGCTCCCGAAGACTCAACCACAGGGTGAAGCGGAACAACATCCACATCCAATTCATCCGCTTTATCCAACGTACCTTCCAGTACATCGCCCCAAAAACCAACATCCGTTGTTGGACCGTGGGTCACCATAAAATAAACATAATTCACCGGGCTGTTCTCAAATTTAATGTCATCACTTACCGAGCAGCTAACCAACAGAATGACGCACGCAATCCAGTAGGATGATTTTTGATTGAAAAGAGTTGGCTTCATTGCTTCATACCTTAAAAACTCTGCTGGTAGGTCAAAGACACTTGCCGCCCTTCTCCGGGCACATCAATGCCACTAAAGCCCGGCTCAATATACTGCTCATTTGCTAAATTATTGATTTGTAAAATCCATTGTGAAGATGAGTCATCTTTCGGTTGACTCCCCAAATACTGAATGACCAAGTTCAACAAATAATAACTGGGCAATTGATATTCAACTTGCTCTCCGATAGGCAAAAATGGCAGGTTTGATTTGTCGGCAAAACGCTTCCCTACGTAGCGACTGTTCAAAGACCAATGAATCGGCCAGGTTTCCATTTGATACCGAATCCCCATCGAGGCAAAGTGATCAGGAAATAGACGTGGTTTATCAGAAACCTCAATTCCAAATTCGTCCTCTGACGACACTTTGCTGTCCGATAAAGTGAGTTGTAAATAACCCGACCAGGGAACGCTTACCGAACCGTATTTCAATTCAAGCTCTAAACCTCGGCTGCTGACTTTGGCTCTATTGTTGGCGATTGGGTTGGCTGCAATCGTATCGTATTCTGCATAATTTTTTATTTGCATGTCGTACAACGTTGTGTTGATTTGCCATGCGTCGTTGATGCTAGAACTGACAAATAACTCTGTGGTTTTAGCACGTTGCGGTTTCAATTTATTATTATCTGCCGGTCCTAAAAGTCGAGGGTGCTCACCAGCAAACATCAACATTAAAGACGGTGCTTGAAATGAGCTACCATGCAACAACTTAATATCCGTGTGTTGGGAGTAATCAAAAACCATTCCCGTGCGATAACTGGTTTGCTTGCTATAGATACTGTGTTCATCTTGTCTTAATCCACCGATTAACGAAACGACAGGGGAGAGCTTGTAATCCAACTGCATAAAAACACCAAGATTATCCACTTCAATTTTACGATTAGGATTTTCTAATTGGCGGCTTCCATCGATATCCACTAAGACCAGTGTCGGCAGTTGCTCACGATCAAAATAATAATCACCTCCAACAACCCATTGCAGTCTATCCGCACCTGAATAAATCATCGTAAGAGAAGTGTTGTAACTGCGAAAACGGTGTTGTCGATACGCATAATCCAGCCCAATACGAAAGGGATCAAATAGACGAGTATCATCTCGTGAACCGCCTGCATTCATCGACACAGCGGCCTTGATATCCCAATGTTCGTTCAATTCATTATTAAATCGAAACCTCGCCATCTGGTTGTCCATAGCAATAACCCCATTCGATAGCGGCTCACTGTCCGGATGAAAATTAGCACCTCGTTCAAAAAATTGATAACTGCCATCAACGATAAACTGTCCTCTTTCTGTCTCGCTTTCCGAACGCATATAAAAGGAAAGTGTTTTATCTCTTTGACTTTCTGACACCACACCTCGACTCACGCGAATCGCTTCATAACGCGGCGAAGTAGCAGGTAATTGACGCTCAGGGCGCTCAATCGACTGCACCGAAAGCGCAGCCACCACACCGCCATAAGTTAACGGACTGGACACAAAAACTTGCGAACGCCATCCACTCTCACCCTCCTCGACGACTGCACTGTGTTTCATTTTCCAATACGATCGAAGTGAACTTTGACTGTCCCATTTTTTAGAAACCACATTAATCGTACCCAAAAACGCATTAGCGCCGTAAAGAGCGGATAATGGACCACGTATGACTTCCACTCGCTCAATGGCAATATCCGGAATAAACTCAGGTCCCAAAAAGCTACTACCCGTTGTTTGAAAAGACATATCCTGTTCATCGATCATTGCCTTAACGCCTAAACTTTGCCCCGCAAGACCGGCATGTACACCGCGCAGTCCAACATTGTAATACCCTAGCGAATTAAACGTATCAATCCCCGGTTGGCTAACCAAGCTTTCAGCGATAGAGTTGTATTGAAAATGCTCAAACTCCTCATCCGTAATCACCGAAACGATGGCAGGCGCATCTTTTAAGCGAACCTGGGTTTTCGTCACACTGGTTATTTTTACATTCATTAATTCATCAATTGGCATAGTAAATAAGTCTTGCTGTTCGACACTTTCATTCTTATTTTTCTTTTCAGTTGCTTCGGCGAAACAAACTTCAGCAAAAAAACAAATGAGTATCCAGACAATGAATTGTAAGCAGTGTGGCGAAGCGATGTTAGTTTTCATTGTTTCCATCAAATTATTAAACCTATGTCGTACCAAGCAAATAATCAGTTTTGCGTATTGATAATTTTCTGTTCATTAAAAACCAAAGTTGTTGGTCCCTGTCGGCTTTGACTTAACCAGTTGATTTTGTCAAACCAAACATCCACATTGGCGAATAATTGTTTTAGTGCAGTAACTCGACTGTTGGCAAGGCGTTTTTGTGCGGAAGCTCGCAAGTAATCTATCGCTTCTCTTGCAGCAATAACACGCCCCTCAATGGATAAAATGGCGTTTCGAACTTTTTCCAAACTGGCTTTGCGATCAGGCGCTTTTTTATCTTCCAGCAATTGTTTTTGTACTTGATAGGCTCTAGCCACTTTTTCTTTCGACTGCTCAATAACTTGCTTATTTAACTCAACTTCATCGTTCATTGACTCAGATTCACTTCGAATTAAAACTTTTGTTGGCACACCCGCTGACGTACCTATTTCTCCCGCAACAACTCGGCAGCCCACATAACTTTCACCACCAATTAATTTACTGTTTCTATCTTGCTCTTGACCAAGCAGTAAACTGCATTGTGTGTGCAGCAAGCAATGTAAAATTTGTTTATCAACATGAATATCGCTATTGGCATCAAGTCGTGAATACTGAGCATATCCAGCACAAATTTTGCCTCTAGCTTTTACACTGCACTTTAACTCGCCATAATCAATTGCCGACTCATCTAATACTTTGTGCCCAATGATTCCATTTGCAACCAGAACATCTTGTCCGGCTTCGAGTTCTGCGTTATTGACGGATCCATTAACGGTGATACTCCCCGTTGCTTTCACGGATAACCCTTCACAAACATCGCCCAAAACCAAAACACTACCGTCAAAATCTATCTTTCCTGTAGACAAGTCCACCTGTTCAACCTGAAACACTTCGTCCACTTGCATTCCGTTTTCAATTTTACAAGGCAATCCAGAACGACTGGCCATTAAAAGGTTGGGATCGGTATTATCGATATATGTGCCTGAACCGGCATTCAACTCGAAATCTGAAACTTGGTCCGCCATTATCACTTCACCGAGCACAGTAAACCCGTTTCGCCCTGGTTTTGCAGGCGTACGTTTCATCAGTGGTTCACCCGGTTCAACGGTTTTTATTTCGCCTAGATCAACCAGATCGACATTACCATTTTCCAATACTCGTGGCTGCAATACGCGATCTCGAAGGGTTAGGACCAGGCACTCGTAATGCGCAGGCGTTCCCGGCTCCGGCTCTGCGCCTTCCGCCACAGCTTTTCGCACGACTTCGCCGGGTTGTGCCACTTTAAGCAGTTCAACAAATTCAGTTAAGGCAGCGTGATCGACGGTGTCCGTTACTTCCTCTTGTTTCAAGAGCTCGATCAAGGGTTCAAGTACCGGAGACTCTCCCTGAAAAGCGGCGATGCCAACGAGTTCTGCTAGCATTTTGTCTTCTGAGACTTCGACTGAAACTTCCGCATCTTGCTTTTCCGCAACTATCCACTCCAGCGCCGTCGCCTCTTGTTGATCTTCAACACCCTTCGGCTCATTATAGGCTGCAACAATTTCGGGGATTTTATCTTTAAACAGAAAGCAGTGACTGAACTTTGAACGGCGAAAGAAGTTCATAAACGCCGCTTCATGAATGGGCGTTTTTACAGCGGAAGGCACAACGGTCGCTTTTACTCGAACGCCATCATCATCCCACTTTAGATGCAGCTCACTCATGAGTTATGGCCAATTGACTTGCAAAACAATAGAAAGTATCGGCAAATAACCTAAGCTCAGAACGAGAAATGTGGGGACCTCGAGCCAATCAATGCGTTACTCATCGCTGCCATTGATAGGTTTCTGCGTTTGAATCCCATAAACCATTGTAGACACTGCCCAAAATAACGTATTCATCAGCTTTTCGACCATTCGAAGCCTCTCCCGAGCTGGGGTTAAATACTTTTAATACCCTTTGATTGTAGCCAATTTATCTCAAACAAACATAATCAACTCAGCGTTTGCCATTTGCATTGTGAGTGACTTGCATTAAGATAGCGCCAAATCCAATAAAGACTCATCTCGCATGCGCCAGATAATTTTTGTTCTGTTCTTATGCAACGCCAGTACCTTAGCCGCTATCGCGAACGAGAGCGCTGTCGCTGAACCGGAAGAAAACAATCATAATCTGGTTCGCAAACGTATCCGAGCGGAGCTCGAAGCATACAACAACACTTTTGCTCTGATTCCCCACCGAACCAACTACATATTGCCATTCACCTACCAACACAGCCCTAATGAAGGCCCATTTGAGGGAAGTAACCGCCGACTAATGCACACTGAGGTAAAGTTTCAAGTCAGCTTTAAAGTACCGGTAACTCGCGAAACCTTGTTTAACGATAATGGCTACCTATTTTTTGGTTACACCTCACGCTCGGTATGGCAGGCCTACAATACGGACGAATCCAGCCCGTTTCGAGATACCAATCACGAGCCGGAAATCATGCTTAACTTTCTTACCGACATAAACTTTTTGGGCGCACATATTCCGATGTTTACGGCAGGTTTTTCTCATCAGAGCAATGGTCAATCGGGGACTTTTTCTCGCAGCTGGAACCGCCTTTACCTCAACCTAATCATGGAATATGAAGACCTCTACATCAGCTTTAAGCCTTGGTGGCGCATTCCGGAGCGCGAAAAAACCGATATTAATGATGTGAAAGGAGACGACAACCCCGATATTGATGATTACTACGGATACTTTGAATTGAGCGCTTTTCGACGCATTCACGATAATGAGTTAAGCTTGGTATTGCGCAATAACCTACGCCAAAAGAATCGAGGAAAGCTCGAGCTAAATTATAGCTACCCCTTTAATAAAAAAGTGCGAGGATACGTGCAATTGTTTCATGGGTATGGCGAAACCCTGCTCGATTACAACCATAAAAACACGCGTTTGGGATTGGGTTTTATGCTGAATAACTGGTTATAAAAGCAAAACAACGACGCCCTTTACCAGTTGTTCCAATTCATGGGTTCGACAAACCAGCCATCTTCTTCTTGCTTCATTCGAATGGCCAATACGCGACGCTCACCGTCCACAAACTCCACTTTAACTCTTACGGTTGCACGCGACTCCTTCACATAAGCGTCTTCAATTTCCACTTTTTTCAAACCACCGCGGAACTGGCGGGTATTGCTCTTTGCTGTTGAGTCCATATCGGTGAACAGCTTATAGTCGTCCGTCGACTTATGATCCTTTTCTTGCACCAATTGCTTAAACAGAGGAAGATTAGCGTAGTAGACTGCATCGACATAATTCAAAGCCACTTCTTCTGGATTTGACTGATCTACGCCACAGGCACACAATAAAACGAGCGCAAAAAAATACGATAAAAAACGCATGATTACCTGCAAAAAAATCATTAGTTCGAGTTCTCAAGTATAGTCAATCAACGGCTATTCTCAACTTACTCTCAATCGAGCAGTACGTTTTACACGGTGTTTTAGTTCGTTAACCCCCAATCACCTGAATAAACGTTAGCTTTTCGAGGGGTAAAGCGCAGCTCTGTCTGCATCCTTAAAAAAATTTTGCACCGAGTACAAGAATCAATGAAAATTTCCACCCTAGAAAAGCGCCAATTGGTATAAGCTAGAATACTTATTTATGAGAACTTCAATATGATACGACTTTGTTTACTGTTGTTACTGTCAATTGCCAATGCCCAAGCATTGGAATGGTCTGACAACAAAAAAGACGATAAAAACCGAGAAAAACTTATCTACATCATGCCGGAAGATCTCGGATGGCAGCTGGTCGAACAGTGCACTCGAAGTGTCTATTATCCCGATGTATTTTGGCGTGTTACCGAAGGCCAGGTAACGGCCATTGAAAAGTTTTTACTCAAACACCTCAACACGCTCAAACAACAACAAGCCGAGTTTATACCGGGTGACCTAACCCTCTACAAACGACAATATATCGGTTTTGAGTTGGAAGGTCAGTCTTATTTATACGGAAACTTTTTTCCGAAAGATCTCGAGTTGGAAGTGGATCCTTATCGCCAAGGCGTGGTCAGTTGTCGTGGCGATAAACGCTTCTGGGGAATGTTGTTTAATATCGAAAGTTTCCAATTTGAAGCCATTGAACGTAACGACAAACTGGTTAAACCGCCCGGCGCATTTGATCCACGTTTTTACGATGATAAGGCACCCGAACAGTAGTCATGAATCGTCGTTTGTTGTTTATCCGTCACGCCAAATCGAGTTGGCGTCAAGCCGATATGCCCGATCATGATCGACCACTGGCCAGTCGTGGCATTTATAACGCGCAACGAATGGGTAAGCATCACCAGAAGTTATTGAGCTCTCAGCACATCATTTTTTGTTCCAGCGCCAAACGCGCTCGACAAACTTGGCAACAATTGCAGTCGGAATCTAACACGCAAACTGAAATTATCGTTGAGTCGTCGTTATATACGTTCAGCGAAACCGAACTGCTGGAACAGTGCCGACAATTGCCGGATGAATATCGCGCAATAGCATTGATCGGTCATAACCCGGCTATCACAGAGCTGATAGCCAAACTCACCGGCTGCTACTTGGTTAATGTACCTACTTGTGCGTTTGTTCAGCTGAAGTTTAAGCTCGAGCGCTGGCGCCAACTCGAGCATGCGAGTGGTACGCTACTTTACTTTTGTTGCCCGAAATATTTTAATTGACCGCAAGGCACTCGATTTAGCGCGCAAAATTAGAAACAGCAATACCACGCCAAGCAAGATCTCTAAACCAACAAAGTCATGCGACATATGATGCACACCGGTTACGGCGTCATCCCATTGAAAGTACAACAATGCGTAGTTCGTCAACCAGCCAAAAACAATGGCGGTTAATACCACACCGATTAAATAAGCAGTCAAAGATTGTCGGCCTAACTCTTTTTTAATAATCCCCAAAGTCCCGATATTGGTGGCTGGCCCGGCCAACATAAATACCAATACCGCGCCCGGTGATACTCCTGCGGCCAGAAAGCCCGCAGCAATTGGTGTTGAAGCCGATGCGCATATGTACATGGGCACGCCAATAACCGCCATCACTATCATCGCACTCCAGCCCTGCCCCCATTCAGCCAACCAGGACACCGGGATAAAAGTCTGTATTAACGCCGCGATCACAATCCCTAGCAAAAGCCAACCGGCGATATCGGCTAACAACTGCGTAATTGAATAATCAATACCAGTCCGAAGTTTTTCTCCGAAAGAAACGGCAGGTGGCTTTTTCGTCGCACAACAGCTGGAAGCCGAATCCGTTTTGGGTATATTGCTGTTGGCATCTGAAGACTCTACTGTTTTACAAGAGCCTGAAATTATCGGATTTAATTGCAACTCTTCTCGACGTACGAGTAATCCACCAACAATGGCACTGACTATTGCAGCGACCGGTCGCACAACGGCCATAAAAGGCCCCAGCAGCGCGTAAGATAACGAAATGGAATCTGGCCCAGTTTCGGGTGTTGCAACCAGAAATGAGACCGTCGCGCCTTTCGACGCACCTGCTCGCCTTAATGCCAAAGCCGCCGGAATGACACCGCAACTGCACAGAGGCAAAGGAGCACCTATAAGCGCAGCTTTAATGACAGTAAAGCGACTTTGCCCACCGAGTTGTCGGTTCATCCATTCGGTCGACAGAGACGCCTTCATCACGCCAGCCAGTAGCAATCCGAGTAATAACCAGGGTGCCGACTCCAGCCAAATGCGAATAAAGTTTTCAATAACCGGATACATAGCCATTAATCCCTTCGAGGGTTTGTAAAATGGTACACTGAGTTGCAGCTTCAGCCCCCCCGCAACAGTTGTCGTGTAACCGCTGCAACGCATTACGGATACGCATCAGCTCTGCAATTCGTTGATCGACTTCTTGTAATTTTTGTTCGGTCATGGACTTCACATCTTCACAAGACTTTTGATCCTTTTGCAATCGAATTTGCAGCAGTTCACGGATCCCTTCCAAGGTAAAACCAACATCTTTAGCATGCTTGATAAAGCGCAATCGAGCAATATCCTCTTCATTATACAATCGATAACCTGCTTCACTGCGACAGCTAGGCTGTGCGATTTCGCACTTATCATAAAACCGTAAGGTATCGATAGAAAAGCCACTCATTAATGCGGCTTGTTTAATCCGAAACATAACCCCGTTACCGTAAGCTCTATAAGGAATACACAGTATAAACCCTGGAGCTAACTCAAGAGTCAAGAAACGTCTAGAAAATCAGGCAGCCTGATGCTGTTCAGGAAACTCCAGCAAATTATGAAGTAATACCTGCTGCGCTTGCCACAGTCGAGGATGATGGTTGGGATGCAAAAATCGAGTATAGGTATCAAGGTTTTCGTGCGCGATAAAATCCAGTGCGATTGGGTTAATGTCGTTATGTTCCAGCTCGGTTTCGGTTAGCAAGTGCTTATTTGCGTACTCAATTATTGCGGCTTGTACTTTGGCTTCCAATGTCAATTCAGAATCCAGCAGTGCCTGACGAACATCACGTAAATCCTCATCGTCACTGTCTGAAATTCGTTTCCAGAAGTCTTTGCGGAACTGGCGAAACTCGATAACCCATTCCTCTTTTTGCGCTATCGCATCCAATAAACGCTCGATGTGAGAGCTGGATATAATGCGCTGTGTACCTACTGAATACCACAGCAAAAATAGGACAAGGTTAACGTTCAGTTCAAACTCGTCCTGCAAACACAAACACGCTTGCTCTACCTGTGGCTGCCGGTAAAAGTCGAAACTGAACTGCCAAAATGACTGTTTATCGAACACGTTGGACGGGTCGTCGTTCATCAATTCACCTCATAGTAAGAATAGCAGACATAAAGTGTTCGAAAGACGACCCTTTCCGTTCCTTTTTTAAAATGCCGATGGCCTAGGCGACTCTTCTTGAGTTGATTTCGCCTGTGATTGGGTCGTTTTACCGTTTGCCAGATAATCTAGTGCTAGTTGACTCATGACTGCCACGCCCAACTTCATTCCGGATTCATCGATAAAAAACTCCGGAGTGTGGTGTGCCGGGGCCTGCTCTACCGGCAGGTCAGCTTTTTTACCGCCAAGGAAAAAATAAAGGCCCGGAACTTGCTGCTGGAAAAAAGAGAAGTCTTCGGCGCCAGTGATCGCATCAATTTCATAGACATTGTGCTGTTTTGCCACTTTTTGCAGCGTGGGTAACATCTGTTTCACCAGCTGCGGATCGTTATAAGTGACTGGATAATGCGTCGAATAAGGGAGTTCAAGCATTGCACTTGCGCCCATTACTGCTGCGGAATGTTTCACAACCTCATGCATCCGTTGATGCAACCGGGTACGCATGCCCGCATCCAACGTACGGATGGTGCCGAGCATTTCAACCCGGTTTGGAATAATGTTCGATCGCACACCACCATGAATACTGCCAACGGTGATCACCGCTGCGTTTTTGGTCAAAGGCAGTTGTCGCGAAACAATGGACTGAATGTCGGTGATGATCTGCGCAGCAGCAACCACAGGATCAACGCCATCCCAAGGTGTTGAGCCGTGCACCTGTTTACCATCAACCGTTATCTTAAAATTATCCACAGCGGCCATAATACCGCCACTGCGATAACCAATCGTGCCAACATCCATTTTTGACGAAATATGCAGACCAAAAATTGCGTCCACTTTCGGGCTGTCTAACACACCCTGCTTTACCATCAACTCAGCGCCGCCCTCTTCACCTTTTGGCGCCCCTTCTTCTGCCGGTTGAAAAATAAACTTTACCGACCCCTGTAACCGTGCTTTTTGCTCTACCAGCAGTTCAGCCACCCCCATCAATATTGCCATATGAGTGTCATGGCCACACGCATGCATTACACCAACCGACTGTCCGTTGTATTCGCCGGTCGCTTTAGAAGCAAAAGATAAATTGTTTTGCTCCACCACTGGCAATGCGTCCATATCGGCACGCAACGCAACGACAGGGCCTGGATGGCCACCTTTTAAAATGCCAATCACACCCGTATGTGCAACATTTTCCTGCACTTCCAAACCTAATCGTTGCAAATGCGCACTAATATACTTAGCGGTATTAAATTCTCGATTGGATAACTCTGGATGTTGATGTAAATGGCGCCGCCATTCGATGACTTTTTGTTCTAATTGCGGCGAAACATTTAACTCTGCGGTGCTAGAAAGACTGACCAAAGCACAAATAAAGGTGCCCAATAAACTGCGTTTTATCATAAAGAACTGTCCTGATTGAATTTATAGTTATGGCAGGTGAGAGGTTTATCACACCCTGTTATGACATGGCAATCCGATCAGGTCGATTTCGAAGTTCGAATAACAGCGAAATGCCAAAATACAGGTATTTGGTTGAAACAGGTAATCATGTAGACGTAACCTTGCGGTTATCGTCGCACCACGGCTCAGTCACTTGCATATTCCAAGTGCGAAAGAGACAATAGCTCAGGACAATAACCTAGGCTCATTATCAATAATAGGAAGAACGCCATGCTGCGCCTCGCATTTGCGATTTTACTCTGTTTGTTTCTTTTCAGCTGCGGCTCCACTCCGGTAGTCAAAAAAGACGGTCCCTTATTCGAACAGCATTTAAAAATTTTTACTTACGGCGACAGTTATAAGGAAATTGATAAAAAATTACGCCTGGTGCACGGTCGTCAATTAAGCACCGATATAACACAACGCAAGTGGTTTGCCTCTTCCGAGTTTGTCGGAGATGGTCGAGATATTGCCGGTTACGACACTTTACTTCGGGTAACCTTTTTGTATGTACATCAAGGAAAAACCGAATACCCACTGGAAATCAAAGCCCACTATATTCTGGAGAATGGTGGTAATACCGTGTTCAATCAGGTGTATCAGGTAACCGCCACTCAATTTAATGCTCAATCCGTCTGTACACAATGCGCAGCGGAAGAAGCCGCATTAAAAATGCTTACAAACAAATTATTACCTGAGCTGTCGCTTTCTTTAAATAACTCGTTACGACAATAAATTAATCGCAAAATTATTGAACCCGTTCAGTAAATATTCCGTTTTATCGCGCTATACTTTTGCTCTCGACGTAACGTTTTCACGTTAATCTGGGAGAAGAGTATGCGCACTTTAATCATCCTATGCCTGGCTTTTTTTATATCGGCCTGCCTTGACGACGACAATAACAACGATACACCGTCAACTATTAACAAAAACAATGCCAAAGAGGTTGTCGCTAAGTCATTTGAGTCACTTAATGGGCTCAATGTGGCTGAAAACTTTATCCCCGAAGATGAGTCACTCAGCACGTTTAACCTGCAACCATCTCATAAATCGATGATACCTTGGTATTGTGGTGAAGACCCCAACCAAGATACCGGCCACGGCATGATTGATTTTACGATCAGTGGCACTTTGTTTACCGACTACACCTTTTCACTTATTTTTAATGACTGCGATGTGACTGACACTGCAACCGTCAATGGCGGTTACGAGTTTGACTTTGTGGGTGTTGGATTACTCGGCCCTAACTTTGAAGAAGGCAGCAACACCGTTACCCAAACGTTCACCAATTTATCGGTAGTCGATACCGAAGAAAACCTCGAAGCTTCCATCAATGGCACCATTCTCTCTGTAAGAAGCTACCAAGCTCCGCAGTTCAGCTGGACCGACACACTGAATCTCGACTTATCAGGCACTAATGGTGAAGTCAGTTTTAATAACTGGCAACGCCAAATCACTTACAACCTTGAAACTTTCGTGCTTACTCTCAATGTCAGCGGAAGTTTCTTCGCCGCTGACGAAAATGGAAGCTTCACATTCGAAATGATTGAGCCGATCCTATTTGAAGCTACCGGCAATGGTGATGATGTAGAACCAACAATCATTGTATCCGGTAAATTTAAAGTAACTGCCGAAGACAACACTTCGGTTACTGTGACTATTATGAATGCCATGGAAGCTTTGCTTGAAATCGATGAAGACGGTGACGGTGAAATAGATGTAACAATTACCGTAACGATTGATGAATTAAACCTGTTTGATGCGGTTGATGATTAACCGCATCAAAAGTCACAGCTATACAACAAAACAGCTTTAACCCAAAATTTCTTTTAATTACAATTATTAAAGACAAAAGATCTAGCTACACAACTAGCTCTTCAATACATTCAAACCAGAACCCCACTCTTCTGGTACAACTTTGCAACAATCGGAACCTGTTCAAAAAAAAGTCAAAAATATTTGAAATTTAGATATTTCATCAGTATATTGCGCCTCCTCATATTGGCAGGGATAGCTGGTAGTAACTATTTACGTCGGCTTTACCTGTAATCCCAAATTATTTTCTCGGAGCATCTATAGTGTTCAAAAACTACACCTTAACTAGTGTATTGTTGGCTTGTTCCTTCAATATCCAAGCAGATTCACCAAAGTTTTCAACAGAACAACTGGCAGCAACTAAGACCGGATACCACTCTGAACAACATGTTACTTTTTCTCCAGCTCAATTTGATGAAAGAGCTAAGATCTTTGACATCAATTCGGCAGCAAGTGGGACTAACCTACATATTGGATTCACAAACTCCCACTTCGGTCTGTTCGCAATGAACTCACCCACCAATTTGACACAATATACGGAATACTCCTTAAGAGAATTAGGGATTTACACCCAACAAAATGATGCAACTATTCTTACGGCTTATATCAATCGAGACGATAGCCTTTTAACCTTAATTGTTCGCGAACGTAAGTACTCGAACCAAAGTTATATCTCTCAAACCAACGCCTATTTTTTCACGATCAATGACGACTCAGAGATTTCTCAAGTTGCTATTGCCGAAAACATTACACAGTCAAGCTATTATTCCAATAAATACGTTGTATCTCATGATAGAAACTTGTTAGCAATAGATAATTCTAGAGGCACACTAACAGTACTTCAGTTCAACCCTACAAACTATACTTTCACAACAGTTAATAGCGCCAGTTCTACGGGCAATTACAGCGAACATGTTCTGTTCAGCGCAGATAATAATCACATCATTAAAACGTTTAATACTTACCAAGGCAGTACTCCATGTATTCGCTCTTATGCATTGAATGATAACGGCGACATTACTGAAACAGACTCAGTGACTTGCCCAAGTCAATACAGCTTCAATATAAGTTCAGCATTGATTGATCGTAGCAATGGCCGATTACTTATCACGGGTTCAAGTCAACTCGGAATTTTCGCTATCGGAGCTGACGGTTCACTCTCACAAATTGTATTTGATACGAGACAAAACGTAATTCCGAATGTAAACTCTGTATCACCTATAGCTTTTGATAATTCAGTATTTACGACCACTAATTACTCGAATCAATTTTCACACTACACCGTAAACTCACAAGGTGAATTTACGTTTATCAGAAACGTGAACCCAAGAAGTGAATTCAATTTTGATGGATATGCCGACCGCATAGGCTACTTAGGTAATGGTGTATTTTACAGCTCAAATAATCAATTCGATTACGGCTTTTATCGACTTGATAATGCGCATGCAATTACCGATAAATTCACCACGTCAATTGAAGAGGAATTTTTTGGTAATAGTTACAATAGTGGTGGATTATTTATCCCACTTAGCAGCGAGCTTTTTATTAAGTCCCGAAATAACAGCTTATACCTCGTTGATGCTACGGAAAGTAAGAAATTTACCGTAGCCAACGAGTTAAATAACGAGTATATCCACAACTATCAATCGATGTATTTCAAGCTAAATGACACGACTTATCTACTACTCAGTAATAGCAGCTATCTAACTTTTCAAGTCAATATCGAGAATAAATCACTGTATTTACTAAATGCAGGAAACCTGGTCGATGGCGACAACAACTCAATTTATCTAAATAATGGTTATTATGACGCAATCACTGCCGCGTTGTTCGACAGCAACAAAATCATTGCGCAGTCTAACAATGATCGACTTGCAATATTTGAACTCAATGAAAGCCAGCAACTCATTTTTAAAGAATTTTATGTCGATTACGTAAATGGCATGGAGGGCATTAACGGTACTAACTTTATCTACGCAAAAAATAATAATATTGCCTTAATCGACATTAACACACCGGAAATTTATACGTTTACTTACAGCGACTCAGGGTTACAAGCTAAGGAGCATTTCGAAAACGAACCTTTAAGCGGTAGTAGCATATTAGTAAACAATGAACACTTGATCATTTCGAATGATTATGTCGCTCATACGTATCACTTTTCCGAAAGTGGAGAGTTCGAATGGTTAAGCACATCGGCCGTTCCTCGAGTACTTTCAAGAACCTACAGTGCCTTTCTGGATGAAAATCATATTGTACAAGTATATGATCGAAGTTTGAATATACTGCTAATGGACAGCGTTACAGGTGAAATTAAGTTAAAACAAAGCATTGATCTGGAAGAACTAAATGCTGCAGTTAGTCTGAATTATGGTAACCGTATTCATTACGACAACCAAGGATTATGGTTATCCAACGCCTACTCTGATTCGATAACCCGCCTTGATTTTAATCGCGCTCCTTATTTCCATGATACAAAAGAGCTAGTGATCGATATTAACGAGGGTGTAAGTCGCACTTACGAACTAACAGATTGGTTGTTCGATTATGATGAACATTCCATGACATTTGGATCAGAAAACTTACTTGCTTCCATGAACCTGGAGTCAACAACGGGAAATTTGAGTTATTCAGGTGAAGAGTCGTTATCTGACGAAATCAAAATCGAAGCAACCGACGAACTGGGTGCAAAGACAAACTTTACTTTCGATGTGCAATTTAACAGTGCACCGTTTCTCATCAATGAAAATGCAATTACCGGAATCACACAAAATGAAAATGTTGCCTATGACTTGCTTCCTTTATTTTCTGACGCCGAAGGCGATTATATCTTCGTAACCTCAAATAACTCTAATGGCATGAGAGTAACAAGTGGTGGCGTATTAACAGGTCAATTCACAAGATCGGGTTTACAAACCGTTGAGTTCGAAATTTCCGACTCACGCGGCGCCAAAAGAACTGTAACGGTTACTTTTGATATTACAGCAGCACCGGGTAAAAGTGGAGGAACGCTTATTTACTTGTTATTCTTATTGCCGTTACTTAGACTCAGGCAAAAATGAGTCACTAATAGCTCCGGTAGGAGCACTTATTTCCCTACTTATAAAAAACACCCGAACAATATTCGGGTGTTTTATAGATTAAAAAGTCACCTTTTTATTTAAATTTTCAAAGTGATATAACCCGTAGAGCTATAAGTCTCGTTATAACACGTAGTGGTCGCCGTAAAAGGAACACTGTATGTGCCATTACTTGACGCGGTTAAACTGAACGTTGCCGATCCGTTTCCTCCGTCAGCAATGTTTCCAATCGAAGCACTTGATGTACCCGAAATTCCACTGACGGATCCTCGTGTAATTGAAACACTGCAAGTATCTACACCGCCGTTGTTATTCACTGTAACATTGACAGCGATGGGCGAAAATGGCGAACCAAAGTAGGTTTTTGAAGGTATTTGCAGAGAAGGCGGTGTCGTTGCACTGAAGTTCTCTTCCGTTGCCAAAGCAAATGATTCACTGCTGGTTCCGTCAAAACTGCTACTCCAAGCATAAACTTTGATCACCGCATCAATGGTTTCAGGTGCCGCAACTTGATGCACATTATCGTTTCCATCGAAGTCGTAATCTTTCAGCGAGTTATTACCTTCTTGGTACAAACGTAAGTTTAAATCACTTAAGTTGTAAGCATCGCCTGTTGGACCCGATGCAAAGTTTGCGCGACGTTGCCATACCAGTGTCGCTTTTTCATTGGTATACATTTTTCCTTTAAACAACTTGTAATCATTAGCGACATTATTATTGTTTTTAGGAATCACCGAACTCACAAAATAATCGCCTCGATTGAAATGCGACTCCCACATATCGATGTAGCCCCAGCCATAACTTTTATCCCAATGAGATCCAGAAACCGCACCATCATCGCCGGTTCCACTGGTATCGTTACTGGTCCACGCATCCGCAGTGTTGATAAGGACGGCCTTTTGCGCCATCGGCGTATGATTACCACCGTCTTCTAACAGTATCACCGCGCCGGCAACATGTGGAGCAGCCATACTAGTGCCCGATTTTGAAATAAAGTCGGCTTCAGTTGACCAGTCGCTGTTGGTGGACATTATGTTCGATCCAGGCGCAGCGATGTCGGGCTTTTTACGGTTGCTTAGCGTGGGCCCTACACTTGAGCTACTGCGACGAACATCGTCGGAACGTGTGCTGGTATTTTTATCATCCATGTTCGCAACCGCCATTAAATTGTAGGCCGGTGCCGGATGTGTGATTGTCGGATCGGTATCACTCCAACCAGAGTTACCTGTCGATTTCGTCACCATAACATTATAATTTTGAACAAAGGCATCATAAAACGCATCGGTCGCGGAATAATCGGTATCATCGGCTCTTCCGTAACCCAAACTGTGATTCACAACTTCTGGCCCTTGGCAGCTACCGGTTATCATCCATTGCATATTGGACATTGTGGTGGATTGCCCTCCAGAGTTTGCCCAAATCACGGAGTCGGTACCGTAAGCTGTGCCTTTATAAGTATTGTCGTTGCTGATGACGATGCCTGCCACGTGTGTTCCATGGTCACCGGTAACTGAAGAGCCTGATTTACTGCAAAAATTAATATTTCCACTGGTAAACGCTGGATGGTTTTCTCTTACGCCAGAATCCACAACACCAAAGTCATAAGGATAACCATCAAAATTGTCATTATGCCAAGTATTGTAACGGGCCGAAGGCATGCTCACATCCAACTCGTAATCCACGGGTTGATCGATCACAATACTTTTAACCCCCGGATAATCCGACAGTTGATGCAACAAGCTAGCATCAATGCGAGCACTGACCGCGTGACTTAATGCGATTTTGTGATTCACTTTTCCACCTAGTGAATCCACCACTTTTGCCATCTCATCCAACTTGCTTACCGCAACAGTTTCCACAATACGCGCTTTTTCTTTTCTTTGTTTATCTAAAAGACTGTCTAGCTCTAATTTAATACCACGTGTAATTGCTTTATCTTTCGCTGACATTTGCGCCGCTTTCGAACGCATAAACGCTTGCTCTTCCTTTTCAGAAAGAGAATGAGCAGGACGATATTTTTTATCCACCAATCGCAAACGCTCCGACAAATCTTTTAATCGCATTTTGTAATCTTGATCAATTTGTTCGAGCTTTTTACCGATTTCTTCTCCTTGAAAGAAAATAATCACATCCAATTGCTTCTCAGTTTTTGCTTTTGCAAGTAAGTCCGCACCGATTTTATTATTGATATTTTTATTTAAAGCTTCATTAAGAATATAGCTTTCACCATCTTCTCCACGATGAATGTTACTTCCTTTTGCGGCGCTTAGTGTCATTGTAGTAAGAACACAAGCAGCAACCGTTGTCATCCTGAAAAGTGTTTTCATATTATAACTCCATGAGCGATGGGCTATTTGCCCAAGTTGAAAATGCAAATGGAATTATAAAGAAATGGCAACCTCGACAATTCCATTTGCTCGATATACCAAACAACTTCGCTACTCAGCAGTTTGCCTCCCCTTGTTTGGCGAGCGCATCATGACATTATCATCGAGTGAGCCATATACGAATTTGTAAAAGCAGGTTGTAAGCTTTTCGCCATAGTTTATTTTTTTATCGCAAAGATACGATGCGTTTTATTGACTTACGAAATAATTGTGCATATAGAAATATATATTTTATTTTTTTAGTAAGCAGAATAAAAACAGTAAAGATTTAATTTTAAGAATATCTGACAATCTCAAAGTCGCTTTCATATGACGCAACAATCGATTGTTCAACGCTAAGACCATGAGCAACGCGAGCGCGAATGCAATCCTCCGTTCCCATTTCAAACTGCCGACAGGATGAAGAACGATTTGGGTAAATACGGCAACGCACTAGCTCACCGATGTTACCTTCTAATGCAACACAGCGTGGTTGTCGTTTATTGGTTCCTTGCATACACACCCGAAAAGGATTGATCGGCTCAACGTATTCGATTGGAACACCGTCCAAATAATGGGAACTGCATTCACCAGCATAAAAAGAAACACGAAAAAAAGCGCAACATGCGCCACAGGTAGTGCAATCAAAAGTAGGGACAGAAAACATTAAAAGAACACCGCGTACAACGAGAACAAAAAACTTCGCGATTTTGCCTCAATCGATATTTTTACCGCAAACGAAAGCTTTTTATCGAAATGATCAAAGATTTCAATGCTAAGCATGCCAAATCGATTTTTGGCAAACGATGCGTTTAGAAAGGTTGGCCAGATAAAAAAAGGCCCCGCTATTAAACGGGGCAACATTAGGGGTCGAAATATCAGTCAGTTCAACTAGGATGAAAACCAAATATTCAAACCGCGTTGACTGCACCGGTACTCCCTCAGGAATGAGTCCGTGCGACTCATAGAGTCTGCTTGAGTCTCATTCCTAAATGCTACGGTTTGCATCTTAAGCTTTCGGAGTTCACATTATCGACTTCCAAATTAAACATAAAGTGTGGATCTGCTGTTTTGAGAAAGCAGACACACTTTGTTAAAAATCATCGCCCAAATCACCACCATCATCACAACCTCGTACTGAATATAGGCAGCTGCAATATTTTCCAGTACACTGTACGAGTGTAAAAAACAGCGATAACATTCATTGATAAGGATGCATTCCCCCTAAACGATTAATGAGCCAAGAAGTTAACGATTAATGCTGGATACAAATCATACGGTCGAAGTACCAGAAGGGATTGAGATCAAGTTGCCACTTGCAGGGCCAGTTGCCCGTTCGCTTGCGTTTATGCTCGATATGTTGATCCGTATTGGCATCTATCTGGTGGCCGCCATGGTTTTTAGTAGTTTTGGTAGATTCGGAATGGGTCTGTTTTTAATCTTTATTTTTCTACTTGAATGGCTATATCCGGTACTGTTTGAAATATACAACCAAGGGGCTACGCTGGGCAAAAAACTTATGGGGATCGCCGTGGTTAACGACGATGGTACGCCGGTAAGCTGGAGCAGTTCCGTCGTTCGAAATTTACTGCGTGCAGCCGATATGTTCCCTCTACTTTACTTGACTGGCTTGCTCTCTATGATGATCAATCGAGAGTTTAAACGATTAGGTGATTTAGCTGCCGGGACTATCGTGATCCATCGTAAAGCTTTCACACACAGTGGTCACCTTCCAAAGCAAAAACCAATGCACACGCCACTATCTCTCACATTAGATGAACAAAGCGCCATCTTACACTTTGGTGAACGCAGCCACAGTTTGAGCGAAGCTCGACGTTATGAGTTGGCTGATATTTTATCTCCGGTGGCACATGGTCACTCTTCCGAACAACGCTATCAACATATTCTTGCCATCGCTAATTGGTTACGAGGTCGCCGATGAGGCAAGAAGAGTTTGAGCAAAAATACAAATCGCGTTGGCAAGCCTTTGCTGAATTGCTAAGTCGTTACGAGGTGCGGGCAAAGCGTAAAGAGCTAACCAACGATGAGCTTAAAGTATTACCGACAGAATATCGCTCTCTTTGTCACGCACTTGCCATTGCTAAAGAACGACAATACAGCCCAATTTTAATTGAGCATCTGGATAATCTGGTATTACGTGGTCATCAAATTCTTTATTCACGACGAATGCGACTACCACATCGCGTATTACATTTTATCGCGCACGGCTTTCCTTTGCAGATCCAGAAACAACAAGGTCTGTTCTGGATATCGATGTTGATTTTTTATGGCCCAGCTCTATTAATGCTTATCCTCACATTGATGAAGCCAGAGCTGGTGTACAGTCTCGTACCGCCCGATCAAGTGAATCAAATAGAAGCCATGTACGATCCGGAAGCACGAGTGCTTGGTCGTGAGCGGGAGTCTGACACTGACTTTTATATGTTCGGTCATTACATTCGAAATAATATCGGCATTGGCTTTCGCACTTTCGCTACGGGTATTTTGTTTACCATTGGCTCACTGTTTTTTCTCACTTTTAACGGCTTATTTTTCGGCTCCATCAGCGCTCACATTGTCAATGTGAAGTACACTTCCACGTTTTTTCCATTCGTTATTGGGCATGGCTCATTTGAGCTGACAGCAATTGCAATTTCGGGAATGGCGGGAATAAAGTTGGGTTGGTCATTGATAGCTCCGGGTAATTTGTCACGCCTAGACGCGCTTAAATTGGCAACACAAAAAGCCATTTTATTGATGTACGGTGCCACTTTGTTTCTGTTAATTGCGGCTTTTATTGAAGCTTTTTGGTCTTCCAGTACCAACCTGACCAACGCCACCAAATACTGGGTCGGCAGCAGTCTTTGGATCTTGGTTTACGCTTATATGTTATGGCCACGTAAAGAGGTAGCCTAGTGAAGTTAGAAGCCATTACTGCCAAAGTAAGACCACGACTGGGTTGGGAAGCGCTGGACTTGGGATTTCGAATGGTGCATCTGCACTGGAAAGCGCTCTATGGTATTTGGTTTGGTCTGACGCTGCCTTTGTTTCTTGTCGCGGTATTACTCTTTAATGATCACTTATTTTGGGTATTGTTTGTTTTTTGGTGGCTGCGCCCATTATTTGAAAGTGCGTTACTGAACTATTTAAGTCGCGCGTTATTCGGTGAGTACCCCACATTAAAAAGCACTTTAAAAACCTTTCACCGATATGCGTTTATTCAATGGTTTGCAAATATAACGTTTCGTCGGTTCAGCCCAACTCGAGCAATGGATCTGGCCGTTTCACAGCTGGAAGGATTAAAGGGACATCAGCGCTCTCGACGTATTCGAACGCTACATGCATTCAATGCCGGAGCAGCCAGTTGGTTGACAATATTGCTTTTGTTTTTACATTGTCTGTTTTACATCAACCTGGTCTTTCTGATGTTATGGTTAATACCGGATATTTATTTAGACGATCTTGGCAATCGGTTTTGGGACTTTTTTTGGAATGAGCAACAAGGATTTTCCCAGAGTTTACAAGCGTTTCTACTGTTTTTAATTATGAGCTTTTTCAGTCCGTTTTACATTGCCGGTGGTTTCGCAATTTACATCAATCAGCGCACCATACTTGAAGCCTGGGACATCGAGCTTATCTTTAAAAAATTAGCGCTACGCACTCAAGAGAAAAAGCAAAAAACGCGATTGCGTAAACTTGCCACTAAAACCGGTGCAATTGTACTATCCGTTACTCTTGGGCTTACACCACCAGAGCTCTATGCAACAGAGGCGTCATCGCCTGTCGAACAAACGGATGTACCACAAAACTTAACTCATGAAGCATCGAAAAATCAAATAGAGCAAATACTAAATCAACCACCGTTTTACCGCAAAGAACAACACGAAAGAATTGTTTACGACTTCGATTGGGAATGGTCAACTTCGAATAATGACAATGCAAGAAATAGAGAATCCAATGAAGCCTTATTTGGAATCTTTGGTGCCTTTGCAGCACTGGCCGAAGCGGTACTATGGGTTGCAGTCGCAGCACTGGTGATCTGGTTTGTGTACAAAATTATTGGATTGAAGGGCTGGTTACCGGAACGTCGCCGCATGCCGATTAAAAAGCAAGCTCCGGTAGTACTATTTGGACTGGAACTGACACCGGAAACCTTACCGGAAGATCCTGCAACACAAAGCTGGCAACTATGGCAACAAGGACACCACCGTAAGGCCTTGTCGCTATTATTACGGGCAACTTTAGCGCAGTTAATCCAGCAGCATCATTGTGAATTTGAAGATGGCTTTACTGAACTGGAATGCGCTCGCGTTGTACAAGCTAAAGCGCAACGAAAAATCAGCGCTTATTTTGATCAATTGATACGCTACTGGCGATTGTTTGCTTACGGACACCAGTCACTGGAAGAACAATCAGTAAAACAACTTTGCGAACAATGGAGCGAAACATTCCGAATACTGCAAAATTCGGAGACGCACTCATGATTGATTGGCAAAGTCGCGCCGTGCGTCCAGGTTTCGGGTTGTTTGCTGTATTTCTTCTGCTCTTTGGTTTGCTCTACGTGTTTTTGCTTTCCCATGCCAATAAAGAAGTTTATTACCAAGACATCGGAGCCAGTGCAGAGGTTCGTCGCAATCCATTTTTAGCCGCCCAGCTTTTTAAAAATCAACTTGGCAGCAGCGTCGAAATGAAACGCGACTTCAGCTTGCTCGATGAACCGCTTTCACCCAACCACGCCATTGTAATCACCAATAGCCGAAAGCCACTAAATCAACGTCGCGTTGAAACATTGAAGCAGTTCGTTGCCGAAGGTGGGCATTTAATTTTGGCCGCGACAGAGTTGTATGATGATGATCGAGGAGCCAGTGGAGAACCTCTCCTCGATGAGCTCGATGCCCGTTTGTATGAGTACCGGGGCATGATAGGAGCAGAAAATGAAGACGACGATGAGTGGTCGAAACGCTATGATGAAAGTCGCGCTTCACAATTTACTTTTGATGGATTTGAAACACCAACCAAAGTATTTTTTCAAACTGAACGTTATCTGATAGATGGCAGTGGTAAAGCCGTATTTACCGGCGGCACATCCGACAGCCATCATATCATTCAATATGAACTTGGGCATGGAATCATTACGGTTTTGAGCGATGTACAGATCTGGAACAACCGACGTATTGAAAAAGCGGATCACGCAATGTTTTTGCATCAATTAACCGAAAATTACAGCAAGGTATGGATCATCTACAATCCACAAGTAGCCAGTTTAATGTCGCTTATTTGGGAGCACGGCTATTATGTGGTTATTTCAAGTGTGCTATTGCTACTGATGATCGTTTGGTTTCATCAGATAAAAACAGGTCCGGTATTTCCAAGGTTTTCCAACGACAGCCGAAAACTGCTACAGCACATTGCCGCTGCAGCCGAGTTTAAATGGCATCGTTGTGATCCAGACCTACTGTTGCAACAAACGCGCGAAGAACTGTTAAATCGCATAAAAAAGCGTGTGCGCGGATTTCACCATTGGTCACGTAGTCAGCAGCTGGAGCATCTGCATCATCTCACACAAATTACCAAAACACGCCTGTCACGAGCCCTGTTTGACAGCACCAAAGATAACACTCAGTTTGTCGAACAAATGAAAACCTTACAAACCCTCAGCCTTCAATTGTATGGGAAATCCTTATGACCGAGTTTACCCGAGACAACGACAATAGTGCCGGCAGCAATGACGCACCGAGCAACAATGTCGCTAACAATCAAGAAATCGAACATTGCAGTCAATTAATGGACCGGATGCAACAACAAATCAATCGGGTATTAATCGGTCAGCAGGAAGTTTTACAACAGTCGTTAGTGTGTTTGTTAGCGGCCGGACACTTATTGTTGGAAGGTGTGCCCGGAATCGGTAAAACCTTATTGGTACGATCGTTGGCACAATGTTTTAAAGGTAACTTTTCGCGCATTCAATTTACCCCTGACTTAATGCCAAGTGACGTTACCGGCCATGCGATTTATGATCCAAAATCAGAAAAGTTTCGCATTCGTAAAGGCCCAGCATTTACCAATTTATTGTTAGCCGATGAGATCAATCGCGCACCGGCAAAAACTCAGGCGGCGTTGCTGGAAGTGATGCAAGAACAACAGATCACAATTGAAGGAAACTCTTATCATTCCGATGTCCCTTTTATGGTATTGGCAACACAAAATCCGTTAGAACAAGAAGGCACTTATCCACTGCCAGAGGCCGAACTGGATCGTTTTTTAATGAAGGTCTACATGCGTTACCCAGAACAGGCCGATGAAGTGACTCTAGTTAAGAATGTGACGACGGGGCAAGTTTCCAGCTCGAGTTTGTTAGAGCAGTTGAATACCGTAGCTAGTCCGGATGAAATTTTACAGTGCCAACAAGTGACCGCCAATATTCAAGTGGACAACTCTCTGTTTGAATACGCCGTACGTCTGGTAGCTGCCACGCGAGATTGGGCCGGCATACGAATGGGCGCCAGTCCGCGTGCCAGTATTGCATTGATACGCTGCGCTCGAGCATTAGCGTTACTGCGACACCAAAGCTTTGTTACACCCGATGAAATCAAATCAGTCGCTATGCCAGTTCTTCGGCATCGCATTCAGCTTTCAGCCGAAATGGAAATCGAAGGAATCCTTGAAGACGAAGTGATCGATGATATTCTCAATTCTGTGGAAGCTCCGCGCCAATGAGACCATCGCATCGCTTGCTCTACCTGATGATTGCCTGGTTGTTGCTTGCCTGTGTAACTGCAGCGGCAGCGATCATCGAACAGGCTTTTGAAAGCCTACCCAAAGCCAGCGGACATCTGCTGATCGCTTGGCAATGGTCTGGCGCTTTAATGTTGCTCATCACTCTTTTGGATGCGCTTACCTTGTTAAGGACAAAAACAATAAAAGCCGAACGCAAGGTGTCACAAAATATCGCAGTAGGCGCAAACAGTAATGTGCAACTTATCGTCACTAACCCGACACCCAAAGAGCAAACCTTGATTGTCAATGATCATTACCCGCCCCATAGTGAGGCCAGCGATCTACCTCAAACAGTTACCATTCAACCCGGTAACTTCGCAGAAGTGAGTTACCCAATCAAAATGCTGCAACGAGGGGATGCCGCTTTTGGCGCTATTCGTTTGTTGGCTCATTCTCAACTCAAATTATGGCAACGCGTTTTGTTAAGAGGGGAATCTCAACACGTTAAGGTGTACCCCAACTTTGCCGCCATTCATCATTATATTTTGCTGTCTGCGGACCAGCAGACCACACAAATGGGTATTCGCTTATCACAACGTCGAGGTGATGGTCTGGAGTTTCATCAATTACGTGAATACCGTATTGGTGATTCGCTTCGCCAAATTGATTGGCGTGCCACTTCTCGTTTGAGCAAGTTGATCTCAAAGGAATACCAGGAAGAAAAGGATCAAAACATTATCTTCTTGCTCGATTGCGGTCGTCGCATGCGTACACAAGACGATGAGCTGTCGCATTTCGATCACTCATTAAACGCCATGTTGCTACTCGCCTATATCGGATTAAAGCAGGGAGATGCCGTTGGTTTACTCAGTTTTGGCGGCGTGTCTCGTTGGCTGGCACCGCAAAAAGGCACACAGTTTATTAATACCCTGCTGAATCAAGTTTACGATTGTCACCCCACCTTGCACGCGTCCGATTTTATCGAAGCCGCCACTGAGCTGAACAAACGCATTCGAAAGCGCTCATTAATTGTACTGGTCTCTAACCTACGTGACGAAGACAGTACCGAGTTGGAGCCAGCAATACGACTGTTAAACCAACATCATCTGGTATTACTGGCCAATTTACGCGAACAGGCGCTGGACGATGTGCTCCAACAGTCGATCGAAACTTTCGAACAAGCACTTAGCTACGCAGAAACCGTCGACTTTCTTAAAAATCGTCACCGAATAAATCATTTGTGCGCCAATCAAGGTGTAATCGCGTTAGATACTGTACCGAAGCATCTGGCAACGCGTATGGTGAACAGCTATTTTGAGATTAAGCGCAGCGGTCGACTTTGATATCATTCGTTTATCGTTATTCACCCATCAATAAATTTTCAGGAACACTATGCCCTGGTTACAGCTGAAATTCTCCACAACGCAAGCGCACGTCGATCCAATATCCGATTTTTTAATGGAGCTCGGTGCCCTCTCGCTGACTTATCAGGATGCACAAGACAACCCCATCCTTGAACCCTTACCTGGCGAAACGCCTTTATGGCAAGATTTAATCGTATCTGCTTTATTTGATGCGGAAATTAATACCGACAACCTATTAAATAATATTAAAGAAAGTCCGCTGGAGCAGCATCTGGAAAACCCCATTTTCGAACAACTGGAAGACAAAGACTGGGAACGCGCCTGGATGGATAACTTCCATCCTATGCAGTTTGGCGAGCGTTTATGGATTGTTCCGAGCTGGCACCAACCTCCGAGAGGGGATGCGGTAAACATTTTGCTCGATCCCGGCCTTGCCTTCGGTACAGGTACTCACCCCACCACCTCACTTTGCCTGGAGTGGATGGACACTGCGACCATCAGAAATAAAACCGTGCTCGATTACGGTTGTGGCAGCGGTATTTTAGCCGTTGCTGCTGCCAAACTGGGTGCAATGAGCGTCACCGCTATTGATATTGACCCTCAAGCCTTGATCGCAACACGCGATAATATGCAGCGTAATTCAGTGCCTACAGAGCGTATTAAAACGGGCATGCCCGAGTTAGCCGATGACCAAACTTACGATTTGGTGGTTGCCAATATTTTGGCCGGCCCACTGAAACAATTAGCGCCTTCCATTGCCGCAAAAGTTTCCAGCGGTGGCCAGTTAGTATTATCCGGGTTACTCAAAGCGCAAGCACAAGAAATTAGCCAATGTTACGAAAAATGGTTTAATATGAATCCTGCGGTTGCCAAAGAAGACTGGATCAGACTTGAAGGCACCAAGCGATAAGGGAACCTCTAATCCAAAGCCAGTTCGTTACTGTAAATAGGAATCTGGCTTTGTCTGCTAAACTGTAATTACGATAAAACAAGATATTAGAGCGACCCATTCAATCGGATCAAATAACAAAAAGAGCATTTAAAGGAATCCCTTAACCGATGCCGCAATCGATTTATACCCGCTGTCCGGAATGCGCAACGGTATTTCGAGTTACCGATCAGCATCTTAAGCTGGCTAAAGGCCGAGTACGCTGTGGTGCCTGTCTGAACATTTTTAAAGCCACAGAACACCTTGTTCGCCCTAAAAACTTTGAAACAGCAGAAACACCCACTTCGCAAGCCGACACCAGCATCACCCGCTCACAAGAAGTTTTAAATACGGAAACGGCGCCCAACTCAGAAGAGCAAACAATCCACGAATTTACCGACAACTTGATGAAAGCTCCGCCAGAAGCTGAACTGGAAATACATCTGAATAAAAAAGAAGACGAAAAAGTCAGTTTCCCGATCGATCAATTCGGAAACTCTGAAAGAACCGACTCACCGACTCCGCACGATTCCTTTGCCACAGAACAAGATCCGGAATTTACCTCAGGCATAACCAGTGAAACACCAGATGAAGAGCAAAACGCCATTACGTCAATGGGAGTTGATTTTGAGCCTACCACGGATGATATAAACCAGTTTACCGAAGGATTGGATGAAGAAGAATCGTCCATTACTGAAGCAGAAGATACATTATTCACCATTGACGATGCTTCAGAGACAATGGCTCCCGACTGGACTGATGAAGCCTCGGAATCGCAATCACCGGAGTTTTTAAAGCCTGAGAGTGAAATACCACCGACCGACAGTTTAAATGAAGAGCTCTTAGAAGAAGAGCTCCGTACATCGCAGAATGCAGATAACGAAGCATCTATTAACCAACTGAATGTAAATTTGCAAAGCGAACGTCTAGAGCCAGATCCGCTCGATGAGTTTGACGACATCGTCGAGCGCAAAAGTCATAAGTGGAAGTGGTTAGCCGCAAGCGGTTCCGTATTTATTGTGTTAGTTTGGAGTGGTCATTTCCTTTGGAGTGAGCGTCAGGTATTGGCCTGGGATAACAGTTGGGGTGGCTTGGTACAAAGCATGTGTACGCTTTTACCCTGTGACTTAAAACCTAGACGAGATCTTACCTCCATCGAATTACTTTCTCGCAACTCTCAACCCAGCGACGACAATCCTGATATCACTGAATTCAGTCTAATGATTCGCAACAATGCCGCCTTTGAGCAACCTTATCCTGTTGTCGAAATCCGCTTCACTGACTCGAACGGAAATCCGGTTGCCAGTGAGTTCCATACCCCTGAGGATTATTTGGCAAAAGAATTCCAAGGGACACAAATGCCCATCAATCAACCCATCAAGATCCTAATCCAGGCAAAACAGGCACACACCAATGCCTTTGGTTTTGAATTCAATTTTCAATAAATTTCAAAACAAGTCGCCCCACTTATAACAGAACAGACCAATAGAACTTACCGCTATAAGTTGTAAAAATTTATTACTTTGCGCAGTTCATTAAGCCTTTTGAGCACTATTTATTATCGGTACTTACCCTCATTTACCGTAATTTTACTCCTTTACTTTAGCTAACTGTTTGTTTTGCCGTTTTTCCTGAAAATCAAGCCCAAAACTGCAGATATTTTCGTTTCCAAAGCAGATTAAAAAGTGTATGATTTGGCGCTTTCTTAACCAGCTCTGGCAAGGGTAGTTGTTTGTCAATGAAAATAGGTCCGTACCAACTGGAAAATCAGTTAGTTCTGGCACCTATGGCTGGGGTTACTGATCGTCCTTTCCGTATGCTCTGCAAAGAACTCGGCGCAGGCTTAACGGTTTCGGAAATGATCGCTGCGAACCCTAAATTGCGCAATACCCGAAAAAGTCTGCTTCGTTCTGATCATTGTGGTGAAACCGGAATTCGTTCGGTACAGATTGCGGGTGCTGAACCTGCAATGATGGCTGAGTCAGCCATTTACAATGTCGAGCAAGGTGCCCAAGTGATCGATATTAACATGGGCTGTCCTGCTAAAAAGGTATGCAATAAAGCCGCTGGATCCGCATTAATGCGCGATCCAGTACTGGTAGAAAAGATTCTAAATGCTGTCACTAACGCGGTTAGCGTTCCGGTCACATTGAAAATTCGTACCGGATGGGACAGCGATAATAAAAATGGGCTAGCAATAGCTCAAATTGCAGAACAGGCAGGCATACAGTCGCTGGCCGTTCATGGCCGCACCCGTAGCTGTGGGTATAAAGGAGAGGCTGAATACGACACAATCCGATTAATCAAGCGGTTCGTGTCTATTCCCGTGATTGCCAATGGCGATATCACAAGCCCCGAAAAAGCCCATGACGTTTTAAGCTACACAGGTGCAGACGCCATTATGATCGGTCGCGCAGCTCAGGGTCGCCCTTGGATTTTCAGAGAAATTGATCACTATCTGAAAACCGGGCACAGGTTAGCGGAACCAGAAATAGACGAAGTAGAGGACATAATGCTAAGGCATATCAGTCACCTGCATTCGTTTTATGGGGAAGGTCAGGGAACACGCATCGCCCGAAAGCATGTTTCCTGGTATTTGAAGGAGCAGCCGGATAGTGATGAGTTTCGTCATACGTTTGTTCGTTTGGAACAAGCTGATGAACAGTTATCGGCTGCGAGGCAGTTCTTTCAACAACAAAAATTGAAACAGGCAAGAGTAGCATGAGCATTCTAGAAACAATGGAAACCGTAGCAACCACAGAATCCGTTAACGCGGCTCCAGTGAGCGCACAGCCGACGTTACGTGAAAGTGTTAACACAGCCATTAAAAACTATTTTGACTCTTTAGAAGGTCAACAGCCTTCTGAGTTATACGAAATGGTTTTGGCTGAAATCGAAGCGCCTTTGTTAGAGCGTGTTATGGAGTTCACTCGTGGTAATCAAACCAAAGCCGCGATCATTCTTGGTTTAAACCGTGGGACTTTACGCAAAAAGCTGAAGATTTACGGCTTAAACTAATCGCTTGTTACCGGTAAAGCACTCGCTTTGCCGGTTTTTCTCTTTTCTTGTAATCTTAATTCTTACCGATCCCGTTTGAGGCATTTTTCATAACCCTCATTAAACGACTAAGAGGCAATCCCATGCAAAGCTTACGGCCTGTTCGGCGCGCTTTAATCAGTGTTTCGGATAAAACTGGCGTTATTGAATTTGCTAAACAACTTTCCGATCTGAATATTGAAATTTTGTCCACCGGTGGCACTGCTAAGCTGTTAGCAGAAAATAGTATTCCGGTTTCTGAAGTTTCCTCCTATACAGGCTTCCCAGAAATGATGGATGGCCGTATAAAAACGCTCCACCCGAAAATTCATGGCGCTCTATTAGGTCGGCGTGGTACTGACGATGAAGTCATGGAACAACACGAAATTGTCGGTATCGATTTATTGGTCGTAAACCTCTATCCTTTCGAACAAACAGTTGCAAATGACGATTGTACTTTACCCTTAGCCATTGAAAACATTGATATTGGCGGACCAACGATGTTGCGAGCCGCTGCCAAAAACCACAACGATGTAACCGTTGTGGTCGACTGTAACGATTACGGTCGCATTGCCACTGCGTTAAAAAATGATCAGGGTACCGACTACGACCTTCGATTTGAATTAGCGACGAAAGCTTTTGCTCACACAGCAAAGTACGATGGAGCCATTGCTAATTATTTAACAGCACGCTTGGATGATAAAAATCAGCCGACTCAATTTCCAGAAACCCTGTCGCTGCAATTTAAAAAAGCACAAGACATGCGATATGGTGAAAATCCACATCAAAAAGCCGCTTTTTATATAGAAGATAATGCGACCGAAGCCAGTGTAGCCACCGCTAAGCAATTACAAGGTAAAGCGTTGTCCTTCAATAATGTAGCGGATACCGATGCAGCTCTCGAATGTGTAAAAAGCTTTCAATCGCCGGCCTGTGTGATTGTAAAACACGCCAACCCTTGTGGAGTTGCCAAAGGCAAAGATATTCTTGAAGCCTACAACAGGGCTTATCAAACCGATCCTACTTCGGCTTTTGGTGGCATTATTGCGTTTAATCGCGAGCTTGACTCAGCAACCGCACAAGCCATTATTGATCGGCAATTTGTCGAAGTGATTATCGCTCCAAAAATTTCCGACGCAGCCCAAAATATTGTATCAAGTAAAGCCAATGTCCGCTTATTGACTTGCGGGGAATGGGGAAATCCAGTTCCAGGATGGGATTTTAAACGCGTTAATGGCGGCCTTTTGGTACAAGATCGAGATCTCGGTACCATTGGCGTCAATGATTTAAAAATTGTATCTAAGCGTACACCTAGCGAACAAGAAATTCGTGATTTATTGTTCAGTTGGAAAGTTGCGAAATTCGTTAAGTCAAACGCCATTGTTTACGCAAAAAACGAACAGACAATCGGTGTAGGTGCAGGACAGATGAGTCGAGTGTACTCGGCTAAAATTGCAGGAATCAAAGCCGCCGATGAGAGCTTGGTGGTTAAAGGTTCAGTCATGGCTTCCGATGCTTTCTTCCCATTTCGAGATGGTATCGACTCGGCTGCCGAAGCGGGTATTACTGCAGTGATCCAGCCAGGTGGCTCAATGCGTGATGAAGAAGTGATTGCCGCTGTTGATGAACATGATATGGCGATGGTGTTTACTGGAATGCGTCACTTTAGGCATTAAACTCGTCATTTCAGTGTTACGCACTTTTTAGCCTATAATGGAAGCAAGGTGATGACGGTCATCACCTTGCTTCAAGCGTTAAAAATTCATTCGCATTTTTAATGCCCATATATCTTGATCCAGCTCCCCTTTCCACTCGCCAATAACCCCAAAATTTTGCACCAAAAAGTAAATAACCTGCACTCTTCCTCCGGTATCATCCTTAGATTCACCATCCCAAAACTTATAGTCTCTCATTTTAACGCTGCCATCGATTTCAAGCTGTGGCATGACTCGAAACCGAACGCCCAAATCGACACCTTTCGCTTTTGAAATGAGATGCTGGTACGTTTCATTTGGGTCCACATCATAGTCGACTACATCAAACCTGTTCCAATTTGCACTCAGATAGCTCGACAATCGAGTATTAAAGTCATATTTATACCCCACAGCGTATTCTTTAACGGTTTCATTGGTTGGCCGCGCTAAAGAATCTTCGCGCTTTGAGTAAGAAATTGCCGCAAAAACATTCTCTGTAAAAATAAACCCCAGATCTAGCGTATAACCATCCATATCGTACTCAGAACTCTCTTTATTTGGAAGGAATGAGTAACCAAAGTCAAAATAGCGGTAACTGACACCTTCCGGTTGCTTTGCAGATACCCAGTTAACCGACATTAAAAGTGCAATGCCTATAAGCTTTTTCATAAACTCCACCCTAAAAGTTTCTCTAATTCTCTAGTGTATTAAATTATCAGAATATTACCAATAACGCTTCTTGCTTGTACTCTAAACAACCGAATGACTGTTTCCTTCAGATAGAGCAAATTGTTGAGTATCAGTGGACAGAAAATGAAACCCTTTCACCCCCTAAACATTCACGTTAAAATTCAGACTATCTTTCAGTACTTAAAGAGATTCACTAATGAACGTTCTTATCATAGGCGGCGGTGGCCGCGAGCACGCTCTGGCCTGGAAGGCTGCACAATCGAAAAAAGTCAGCAAAGTTTACGTCGCACCAGGTAACGCAGGAACAGCCAACGAGCCGAAGTTGGAAAACGTTGCTATTGGAGTGGAAGACATTGATGCATTAGTGCGTTTTGCAAAAGACAAACAAGTTGAGCTTACAATTGTCGGTCCAGAAGCGCCATTAGTCATGGGCGTTGTCGATGCTTTTCAGCAAGCCGGGCTGAAAATTTTTGGACCAACCAAAGGCGCCGCTCAATTGGAAGGCTCTAAAGCGTTTACTAAAGACTTTCTTGCACGCCACAAAATACCAACGGCAGCTTACGGTAACTTTACCGAAATCGACGCTGCAAAAAATTACGTACGCGAGCAAGGCACTCCCATCGTCATCAAAGCGGATGGCTTGGCTGCAGGCAAAGGCGTGATTATCGCAGAGAACGAACAGCAAGCGTTTGATGCTATAGACGATATGCTGGCTGCAAATAAATTTGGTGATGCCGGGTCTCGAGTTGTAATAGAAGAATTTTTAACCGGCGAAGAAGCCAGCTTCATCGTAATGGTAGACGGTAAAAACGTATTACCTTTAGCGACATCACAAGATCATAAAGCACGCGACAATGATGATAAAGGACCGAACACCGGCGGCATGGGTGCCTACTCTCCTGCACCGGTAGTCACACAAGACATTCACGATCGTGCTATGCGTGAAGTCATTTGGCCGACGGTAAAAGGCATGGCTGCAGAAGGACATCCTTACACTGGGTTTCTATATGCGGGCTTAATGATCGATAAAAACGGAACACCGAAAGTATTGGAATACAACTGCCGCTTCGGCGATCCAGAAACACAGCCTATCATGAGTCGTATGCAATCCGATTTGGTCGATCTTTGCTTACAAGCCATCGACAAAAAACTCGACATAGCAAAATGCGACTGGGATCCACGCGCGGCACTGGGAGTGGTTCTTGCCGCTGGCGGTTATCCGAACGCTTACGCTAAAGGCAATGCCATTTCGGGCTTGAACGATGAAATTGCAGACACCAAAGTGTTCCATGCTGGCACAAAACTCGACGGTGACAAAGTTGTTACTGCCGGTGGTCGAGTGCTGTGTGTTGTCGGGCTAGGCAAAAATGTTACCGAAGCACAGCGTAAAGCATATCAGCGTGTTAACATAATACACTGGGATAATGTGTACTTTCGTACTGATATTGGTCACCGCGCTATCGCACGAGAAAACAGTTAAAAATAAAGGCCAGTGACTGGCCTTTTTTAATGATTCTCACGATGCCTCTTAAACGACTCCTATTATTTTTCATTTCCGCACTTATTCTTTTGAGTGCGCTCACTTATTGGTTCTCACCACAATGGATACCATGGCTCGTTACAAAATCGCTTCCTAAAAACGTTCACCTGAAACAATTAGAAATCAGCCGACCTGATCGCAACGGCGTTTTTATACAGCGCGTGATTTTGAATCATCAACAACCTGATCTGCAAATTGAACTCACCAACGTCCAACTCGAGATCGACTGGCTGGTACTCGCCCCCTCTCGAATCAATGTGCAAAATCTAATTATCCAGTTGCAACAATGGAATCCCGTTGATACCGATTCACAAACACCGTTCGCGCTTCCCAAACTACCAAATATAACTATCGAGAATATTTTATTCAGCTTACCAGACAAGGCGCCTGTGCCGTTGCAAATAAAAGGACAACTTACTGTTGAAAATAATCAGTGGCAATTGCCTCTCGCATTGGTGCAAAACACCTTACTGAATGGCGAACTAAACCTATTACTTAATCCAGAGGAAGTGTTTGCCAAGTTAAAGCTGAATATACCAGAGCTTGGTGAGGTAGTTCGCTCGCTTGAACCTTATATTCCCGATTTAAAACAGCTCGACACTCTACGAGGCCAACTTGACTCGGAAGCAAGCACCGAGATCGAATTCACATCGCACCCACCTCGACTAAAAAAGTTGCAGTTAAAGGCCACGGCGGATCAAATTTCATTTAATCATCCAGCACTACAACTCGATCAAGGCACCTTAAATTTTCAAAGTGTGTTTTCAGAAAATGCATTAAAAGTACAACAGCTGCAAGCCAAAGCGGCAGTGAATTTAAGCAAAGAGAAGTATCCAGTCAGTAAAAGGAAGTGGTTGCTCCATTACCGGCTCAATAAAATGAACGAATTAGACGACCAATGGCACATCGACAGTCAATTGTTCATCGATAAAAAACATCAACTAGAGGTCGCCAGCACCTTTGCAAAGTCATCGCCGAAAACATCACATCATGATTTTAAACTAGAGTTGTCTAAGTTAACCGAAAGTAATGGGCTGCCAATACCTAAACTGGAACTTGATCAGTTAACTTCAACAGGCTCAATCACGCTGCAATACGATAAAAACAACTCTCACATATCCAATATTGTTATTGAACCGATAACCATTCTAAACCTTCAATACCACAAAGACATTCAACTGAAAATACCAACACTTTCAGTGATATTAAATATAAAAAGTGAACCATTGAAAAATTTAACCTGGGAAAAAATTACCTTATCTACTCCACTTTTACAGTTAACTCAACCCTCTTATAAAAGCCAATGGGCAAGTAAAGTGACCGCACAATTCGAAAATACCAACAGTCAAATTAACTATTTAGCACAGCTTTCTATCCCCAATGACTATCAAAATAATATCGCTAATGGTTTATTAACAACCGACGCACAACTGAAAGGCCAAATGTCAAAATCATTCGACAGCGCACAAGGTATTTTTAAAGGAAAAGTGATCATCAACCGTATTAAACCATTACTCAAATCGCTACTACCTGACACGACAGTATTAAATAAACTCACGATTAATAACGGTCAACCATTGGTTATTGAATCCGATTTGCAGTTTCACCAGCAGCAACAATTTCAATTACACGGACAACTTAAGTCGATAGTGAATTCAATGACATTGGAAAAGATTAAAGCAGAACAAACAGAAGTTACTTTCAATTGGTCGGAAAAACAAGATTGGCATAAGTTTCATTTTTCCCTCAACAGCCAATTGGATTATGCGAAAGTCGACCGCCAGCAACACCAATTAACCAGCATTATAGAGATTAACGAAAAATTAATGCTTTCCGATTTAACGCTGAATTCACAGCTGCTTGGTGGTTCATTGCAATTAAAGACGGATCAGAAAAAGCAATTTTTCGATAATCTTGCCGGTGAAATAACTTTAAAGAATATTGATATGATGCGAGTCAATCAACTGATCAATAAACCCGAACTTTCACTTTCCGGCCGACTACAAGGTCGATTACCTTTTTATCGAAAAAGTGGGCAATTACACTTTTCGAAAGGTCAACTGACCTCTGGAAATGGGATCATTCAGTACTTACCCGAAGGAAAGAAAAAAACACTGACTAAGGAGAATATGGGTGACTTTGCCAATATCGCATTACAAAATTTTCATTATCAACTGATGGATGTCGAGCTGCGAAAAGGGGGACCTTGCGGTTTTGATATAGGAATACGGCTTGATGGTCGAAACCCCGATCTTGGTGACCGCGCCAATCAGCGATTTAATATCAACTACCAACCGGTATCTAATGTTAACCTCTATTATCTGATACTATTTGGAGAAGAATCGGTTCAACAGCTGCAAAGTAATCTGGACGATTCAGGCTGTATTCATTAAGTCAAACTATACTGAACTCATAATTTTGTCAGGAGATACCTCAATGGATAAACCAATGTTTCTGGTCGCAGGGCTCTCAATACTGCTCAGTGCCTGTAATCCAACCATTCGTGTTGAAGGAGGCGATAAACCTATGGAAATTAACCTCAATATCAAGCACGAAATTCTGGTTAAAGTACAAAAAGACGTAGAAGATATTCTCAGTGACGACGAATTATTTTAGGAGAGCACAATGAACATGAAAAGCATATTCCATCGATTTCTGCTGGTTATTTCAATCGTGTTTTGCGGCATGCAGCCGTTATGGGCGGCTGATCTCGACTCCGCCAAAGCGCAAGGTTTAATAGGTGAGCAACCTAATGGATATCTCGGTTTAGTAGTAAACTCTGCACCTTCGGATGTAAAAGCGCTGGTTGCCGATGTCAACGCCAAACGTAAAGCCAAATATCAAGAAGTGGCTCAGTCGCGCAATATCAGCTTACAAAAAGTTGAAGAAATTGCCGGACAAAAAGCAATCGAGAAAACGCAGTCCGGTCATTTTATTCAGGTGAATGGTCGCTGGGTAAAAAAATAAATTAACGTTTATCTTTGTAGCGTTATTTTAATCGAATTAGCCGGAGGGGCGCGTTAACACAAAAGAAGCGCGCTCAGACCATTCTTGATGTATTTTTAACAACGCTTCATGGCACTTCCAATTAAAATCTTCGTGTCGAAAATCCATATACTCTAATAAGCATATTAAGTTGATATGAAGTAGCGAAAAATCTTCCGGAAGGTTCGAAATTTCATTATTTAAATGCTCAAAGCCACGCAACAAACCATCTTCAAACCTTTGCCACCAAAAATCCGAACGTAGCCCTTCGCTTTCTCGCACTTTCTCCTGTCGATACGCCACGGCCAGATCGAGCAAACCGGAAACTTCGGAATACATCGTTCGACGTTTCCAATTGCTTTTTATCGGTTGCCACAAACGTTCTTGATTGTATTGATAATCTAGATATTGGCAAATCACTTCACTGTCAAAAATCGAAGTTTTATCATCCAATACCAAACAGGGTACTTTACCGAGAGGGTTCGCCGCTAAAAAATCGACTTCATTGTCAAAAGGGTGCGATGCTTTTTCAATAGCTCCGGCATCCAGTTCAACTTCACGCAGAGTCACCTGAGCAGTACGCGCATAAGGCGAAGCGGAGGAGTAAAACAGTTTCATACTTTTTACCTTATGTTGCTTAGTTTGCTGGAACGGTTCGACTGCTGGCCCAATCGCGCAGCGCTTGTAATTTTTCAGCCATCACCACGGATAAAGGGCGAGTACTATTGATTTCTTCAATCAGAATTCGGGTGGATAGGCGGCTGTCTTGGCCATAACTGTGATAAAGTCCGGAGACAATCGCTTGTTCAATTTCCGAGCCAGTAAAATCTTTCGAGGCTTTTGCCAGTTTATCCAAATCAAACTTTTTAATATCCTGTTTGCGCTTTTGCAGGTGAATGGCGAAAATCTGTTTTCGCGCGTTAATATCCGGCAAGTCGACAAAAAAGATTTCATCAAGACGACCTTTACGGATCAGTTCCGGAGGCAAACGAGAAATATCATTGGCTGTTGAAACCACGAACACTGGCTTTTGATTTTCCGCCATCCAAGTTAACAATGTGCCCAAAACGCGTTGTGATGTGCCACCATCGTTGTCCTGGCTGGAAATACCTTTTTCAATTTCATCGAACCATAACACACAAGGCGCCATCAATTCTGACATGGTAAGCGCTTCACGTAAATTGCGTTCGGTTTCTCCGTGGTATTTATTATACAAAGCGCCGAAGTCCAACCTTAGTAAAGGCACATTCCACATACCAGCAACCGCTTTTGCCGCCAAACTCTTTCCGCCACCTTGAACACCAACCAGCATCAGGCCTTTTGGTGGATCCAGCTCCAACTCTTCGCGCCGATGAAATACCACTTCACGTCGCTTTAACCAGCGCTTTAAGTTTTCCAATCCACCGACTTCAGCAAATTTTGAAGTTTCGTACTCAAAACTTAATACGCCTTCCATATTTAACAGTTCAAATTTGGCTTTATTGATGACCGGTAACTCATTTTCCGTTATAGCGCCATCGTCATTGATCACATTGCGAATCAATCGTTTCGCATCAGAAAGCGTTAATCCTCGTAGATTATTGATCAAACGCTCAAGCGTCTTGGAATCCGTTCGAACTTTTTTACCGTTGCGCACCGACCACTCTTTAGCTTCGCGTCGGATCAACTTTTCCAGTTGTTCTTTATCAGGTAATGCCATATCGAAACGTGATACAAACCGTTTAACTTCTTCAGGAATCGCCAGTTCGTGCGAAATTAACACCAGTGTATGTCCATGCTCATGTGATTTCAGTACCATTTCTTTTAACAAGCGAATAATTTGAGGGTCATCGTTGGTGTAAGGATGGAAGTCGCACAAAGCATAAATGGAGGGCCTATGAGCCGATAAGATATGCTTCAACATATCTTCCGGGTTATGCGTTTCGTTGACTGCATCAAACTCATCGTTCAAGTCGTATCGCTTTAAACCCTCTACAACATCCCATGTAAACATGGGCTTATTCAGCTCTTGAGCAATACCCGAAAGCAGCTTGAGCGCTCGATTTTCTTCGTGCGTTTCGATACTGATAATTGGGTTACGCGATTTGATCAGTAGCGCCAAGTCATGGCGATCATCTTTTCCACTCATTACAAGTCAGTTGCCTTTTACTTTATAAAATTGAGTTTAAATAAAAAGGTTAATTTCTCACACCAGAACGATGTTGTCCTCTGTCGGGTGAGTATATAATTTACCTTTGTTTATAGCCTAAGTACTCACTATGCGACAGCTCAGTTTTATCGACTCTTTAATTTGCACCGCCGATAACGCCTTGCGAACCCTTGCCGGTGGCTACCAAACGACAGACAGGCGGTCGCCAGCCAACGCTCACCAAGACATTAAACTTTCGGATGATGAGAAAAAGCATGTTGCTGGGTTGATGCGCATCAATCACTGTGGTGAAGTCTGCGCACAAGCTTTGTATCAAGGCCAATCGCTAACCGCGCGACTGCCGGAAGTTCGAAAAAAAATGGAGCTGGCAGCAATGGAAGAGAATGATCATCTCGACTGGTGCCATCAGCGCCTGCTTGAACTGGATGCCCACACCAGCTGGTTAAGTCCTTTTTGGTACTTAGGGTCTTTTTCATTGGGCGCTTTGGCCGGTGCCGTTGGCGATAAATGGAGCCTTGGTTTTGTCGCAGAAACCGAGCATCAAGTAGTCCAACACTTGGAAAGTCATTTGAAGCTGCTCCCTCCAGAGGATGAAAAGTCTCGTGCGATTTTGACGGAAATGAAAAAAGACGAGTTGCAACACGCAACTCATGCTCTTGAAGCCGGCGGTGTCGAACTGCCAGGTGTAGCTCGAAAAGCCATGAGTCTGATGTCAAAAGTGATGACGTCCACAGTCTACTATGTATAAGTGGTAAAGATTTCAATTTTTCAACCATTGCGTCATTGAGTGAAACCGTACGTTAAAACTTTGACGCCAACGCCCAATTAACAACCAACCTAAAGAGCTCAGCCCTGCAACAATCGACAAAATTTCCAAACTCCATTGTGGAAAAACCATAACGCCCAATACCAGCAGTATCACCACAGCCATAACCCACCTCCTATCGTTGCCTATCGCAACATCATCCGATGATCGGCTCAGGAAGTGGCGTTTTGCTCCATCATGTTCATCAACTCGATCAGTTGGCGAATGCGAGGAAGACGCTTTTTTACCACCTGAGGATCATAACCTTCACAATCTTGCGTCACAGCAAGGCGTAAAAATCCTTCTATTAACCGGAACACGCGGTCAGTTATCCGTCGTTCCAGTTGTTGCATGTCTTCGTTTCCGGGATCACCTTTCAACTTAAAGCGTTGAGCAACCAATTCGGCCATGGCTTCCGGGATCCACTCCAACCCAAGATGAAGCAGCTGCGAATATTGTTCATGATCCGCTTCGTAATCTCGGACTTTATCCACTAATGGTTGGATCAATCGCCTGAGTTCCATTTGCGATTCAGAAAATCCCCCCATGGCGTCTTCACGTCGACGCGCTTCATTAATTAATGCTCTCAGTTTTTCGCTCGGTGTATCGGCGCCTTCAATCTCAAAGGACGCCAAAAAGTCCGCATCATCGTGCGACACACGAACGCTAAGTGGTACCGTTCGGCCAGTCATTTTCAGACTCCGTATTCAATGCAAGCTTGCTTAAAAACAATTGTATTCATATGTATACAAACTGTCAACAAAAACAAGTCATAATATGTCAAAAAGTATTTTCTCTTTAAAATTCAATTCATAAGAGGTTGCTTTCGGTTAAAACCATCTCATCAATTGTTGTCAATAATTTCAAAACTGTGCGTTATCTCCACATTTCCCTTCAACATTAATGAGACTGAACAATATTTTTCCATCGACAAGTTACAAGCACGCTGAACCTGTTTGTCACTTAAGCGAGTTCCTGTCACTTTGTAGTGCGCATGTATTTTTGTGAAAATCCGTGGTACATCTTCGGCACGCTCAGCAGTCAACTCACATTCACAATTTGTGATTGACTGCCTTGCTTTTTGTAAAATCATAACTACATCGATAGAAGAGCAAGCGCCTACCGCTTGTAAAACCACTTCCATTGGTGAAGGGTGATCACCTTCACCACTGAGTAAAATGCTCTGACCACTTTCATTAGATGCTTTAAAATTCAAATTGTCTTGCCAAGTTACTGTTGCTTTCACAGACCTTTCCTCGTTGAAAATAAAATTAACAGAGTTTTTAACATTCAAAGATAAGCTGTTGAATTAATTAAATCTACACCTCGCTCGTTACTTTATGCTAAAGTTAAACAATTCGTGAAAAGCAAAAGTTCACTGTGGTAACAACTCAGGGCGAGCAAAATTATGTCACTACCTCGATTTATCGCTAAAGACGAAACTATGGAATGGTTTGTTTCTCATTGTCATCGACGTCGCTATCCTGCAAAAAGCACCATCATTTATCAGGGTGATAAGTCCGACTCGTTGTACTTTATTCTGGAAGGCTCCGTCAGTGTTGTGATTGAAGACAACGATGGGCGCGAATTAGTGCTGGCGTATTTAAATGCGGGGGATTTCTTTGGCGAAATGGGGCTGTTTGACGGCCAAGACATTCGTAGCGCATGGGTAAAAGCAAAAGTTGAAAGTGAAATTGCCGAAATTGGCTACAACAAATTTCAACAACTCATTCAGGAAAACCCAGAAATTTTGATGCGACTGTCAAGTCAAATGGCACTCCGATTGCGCAACACCAGCCGCAAGGTAGGTGACTTAGCCTTTATGGATGTCACGGGTCGTGTTGCACGAGCTTTGTTGGAGCTGTGCAAAGAGCCAGACGCCATGACGCATCCGGATGGTATGCAAATTAAAATTACCCGGCAGGAACTGGGCCGTATCGTTGGTTGCTCACGCGAAATGGTTGGCCGAGTATTAAAAGTACTCGAAGAACAGGATCACATATCAGTAAAAGGCAAAACCATGGTGATTTTTGGAGCGCGTTAGCCGATAACTAGCGCGCTTATCACCTCGCCCGTTTCCACTCTCATCAGCACACGTCTTATCCCCCCTTCTATAAACTGATAGTCATTTCGAGCCGTTGCATTTCACTTTGCATAATGCAGCACCGTTGATTCATTAATGGCTTAAATAAAAAGTGTAAACATAATACGACTGAGATTGATTTGCATTTAGCTGCGAGGTATAATTTTCGCACAATAATGAACAGGATCCCAAAATGAACACCATCAATAACAAATTATTGATCACATCGACTGCCGCTATGGCACTGTTTACCCTAAGTGCTTGCGACAGCTCATCGAATAATCCAAGCAACAGCGCGCCAACCGCCATCAGTCTGTCATCGACCTCTGTATTAGAAAACGTCGCCGGCGCAACGGTCGGAACTCTATCTGCTACCGACGCTAACTCAGGCGATACCTTCACTTTCACGACCAGCCATGACGACTTCGAAATTTCTGGCACCAACTTGAAACTGAAAGATGCGATCGCATTAAATTTTGAGAAAACTCCTAGCGTTAATGTTTCGGTAACCGTGACCGATAACGGCGGTTTAAGCTACACGCAAAACCTGATCGTTGAAGTATCTGACGTTCTGGATACCTACACCTTTGTTAATGCCGATGGAGAGTCAACCGTTTCTTATTCTGGCCAAATCACACGTCATGTGCTGATTGCTGAACTTAACCAGTACATTGGTAGTGAACTGCAAGCGGATTTGGATAGCGGTACTTTAACGAGTCGCCAAGCGGTTATAGACAAACTGAATTCATTCTATGAAATTACGGAATACGATTTAATTGCCGACACTTTTGTTGTGGACTTTATCGAAAACTCAGAGCAAACCAACTTACGTCAACTGTCTAACTCTCACAAGGATCTAGCTGGTAAAATTGCAGGTAATGATCCTGTCGGTCAACATAAAAGTTGGAACGATGGCGCATTCGAAGGTTGGGGCGCACCGGGTTCCACTACGCCCCATGATTTGGTCCAAACCTTTTTCGGCATGTTAGCGGATAACGCGCAAGACTATATCGATGGAAACATTCGCACCGATTTCAATGGAAATGAAATCAACCAAGTCTACTTAACCAGTGATGGACGCGACTTGAAGCAATTAATCCAAAAATTCCTGTTGGGTGCCATCGCCTTTTCACAAGGCACCGATGACTACTTCGATAATGACACGCAAGGAAAAGGACTCTTAACCTCTAACATTGCCGATGGAAGTGCTTACACCACACTTGAGCACCAATGGGATGAGGGCTACGGTTATTTCGGCGCGGCACGTGACTATCTGGAGTACTCCGATGACGAAATTTCAGGAAAAGGTGGACGTGATGATTACCGTTTAGGTCGTCACGACAGTGATGGTAATAGTCGTTACGATTTGCTGTCTGAAGTTAACTTGGGTAATTCCGTTAATGCTGCCAAACGCGATCGCGGAACCGCTTCATTAACCAGCCCAACCGACTACAGCACAGCAGCATTCAATGCGCTATTGGCCGGCCGAAAAATCATTAATGAAAATATCGGTACCGAACTTACAGCAGAGCAAATGACGGCACTGATTGCCGAACGTGACTCAGTGGTCGAGTACTGGGAAAAATCAATTTCAGCAACCGTTGTTCACTACATTAACGACACACTAGACGATCTGAACGCTCTAGGAACCGATGATTTCAACTACGCCGACTTGGCCAAGCACTGGTCCGAAATGAAAGGGTTTGCTTTGAATCTGCAATTCAGTCCGTTTTCACCCTTATCCGACGAAGACTATGCTCAGTTGCATACATTAATACAAGATGCTCCCGTAATTTCACCGGTAGAAGAATTAACACAGTATAAAGCCGATCTTTTGGCAGCGCGTGACTTGTTGCAACAGGCTTATGAGTTCGATAGCGAACATGTTGCAGCTTGGTAATAGCCTGTGGTTGTAAATTCGTTTACAACCCGCTATTGTCGACCTCGCAAAAAGGTTAAGTCGAATGACTTAGCCTTTTGTTGTTTCAACTCTCTGGTTTTTTAATAAAATAATCTTGGAACGCTAAAATGAAAACCCAGTTTCTCCTGCACCCTGTTTCACTATCGATTTCACTAATGTTATTGACCTCCGCCTGCAGTGACGGCATTAACAGTTCCGCCGGAGCGGGTTTCAATAATGGAAATGATAATGGAGGTAATACTGGCGAGTTTAACGAAGCGGCGCTATTGACTCACCTGACCAACAATGTACTGACACCAACCTTTACCAGCTTTGAATCGGTCGCCAATCAATTAGAACTTTCGGTTTCGCAATATTGTGAGTTGGAGAAAGCATATAATGCAGGCTCGGCCAGCGAGCAAGAGCGAGATCAGTCCTTAACATCAACTCGTGACGACTGGAAAACATCAATGGTCGCCTGGCAAAAAGTGGAAGTGATGCAACTAGGACCACTGTTAGAAAACCAAAGCAGCCTGCGCAATAAAATATATTCTTGGCCGGTAACCAGCAGTTGCGCAGTCGATCAAGACGTCGCTTATTTTAATGCTGGCGAAATCAATGGAGTACCATACGATATTAAAAATCGAGTCGTTTCTCGACGCGGCCTTGATGCCCTGGAATACTTGTTATTCAACACCAATTTAGCTCATTCTTGCTCCGCGCAAACCGCACCTCAAGGTTGGGATAATTTAACGGACAGCGAAAAGCGCGAACAACGCTGTGAGTTTGCTTACGAAGTTGCAAAAGATATTGCCGACAGTGCTCAAACACTTTTAGAAAGTTGGAGCGGTAGTCAAGGATACGCCCAGTCTCTGATCAACGCGGCCAACCAAGCCGGCAGTGACTTCGACAATTTGCACGACGCCGTAAATCGCGTTTCCGACGCCATGTTTTATATCGATAGCGTAACCAAAGATGCCAAACTCGGTATCCCACTCGGCCTATTCGATAACGATTGCCAGCAGAACATTTGTCCGGAGAACCTTGAATCCCAATTTGCCAATCACTCACTGGAAAATATTCACAGTAATTTGCTTAGCCTGAAAGCTCTATTTACCGGTGAAGTTACAGGGCAAAACGAAACATTAGGTTTCGATGACTTTCTGATTGAAGAAGGTGCAACAAGCACGGCTAACGACTTGCGAACCGCGATTGATGCTGCTATCGCGCAAGTTGAAGCTTACCAATCCAATTTACGCGACGCTATGGAAACGAATGTAGAACAAGTGCAAGACAGCCACCAGCGAGTGAAAGAAATAACCGATCAATTAAAAACCGACTTTATTACTCAACTCGCGTTAGACCTGCCAGCCAGTTCTGCCGGCGATAACGACTAATATTGTTCCTTAATTTTAGGAATATACGCTTTCAAAAAAAAGACACCTGAAATGATAATATCAAGAAACACTTACCCATTGACAGCACTGGCATTAACTCTTTTCATTTCCCAAAACAGTTTGGGTGAACAAGACAATTCTGAAAAAGAGAAAGCCAAAAAGAAGCAAGCCGACTACAGCGAACGCATGTTGATCATTGGCAAAAAAAATCGCGTCAATACCGATGCGGGCTCAGCAACCATTATCGATGAAACCCAATTGGAAAAATTTGAGTACGACGATATCCACCGCATATTGTCGCAAGTTCCGGGCGTTAATATTCGACAGGAAGATGGTTTTGGATTGCGCCCAAACATTGGCTTTCGCGGCGTAACTCCAGAGCGAAGTAAAAAAATCAATATTCTGGAAGACGGTGTATTAATTGGTCCCGCTCCTTACTCTGCACCTGCGGCTTATTATTTCCCGATGGTCAGTCGCGTAACTTCGGTCGAAGTGTTTAAAGGTCCAGCAGCAATACTTTACGGCCCCAATACCGTTGCGGGAACGCTTAATCTGCAAACCCGTCCTTTGTCCGGTTTTAATGAAGGCATGCTAGATATCGCCATTGGTGGAGATGGTTATCGCAAAGGACACGCTTATACGATGTTGCACTCAGGTAATTTAGGCGTTCTGTTAGAAGGACTAAATGTGCAAAGCGATGGCTTTAAACAGTTGGACTCAGGCACAGATACCGGTTTCGATAAAAACGATTTTATTGCCAAGTTTCAATACAACCTGGACACCCGTCATTTCACGCAACTGTTGGAACTCAAACTCAGTTATGCTGACGAAGTATCTGACGAGTCTTACTTAGGACTGACCGACGCTGATTTTGCCGCAACGCCTTACCGGCGTTACGCTGCCAGCCAACTCGATCGCATGGAATGGGAACACAGCCAAGTCCAACTCAATCATTTTCTGGCGGGCGATACTTTTGATCTCACGACTCGTTTATACCACAACGAATTTGACCGCGCCTGGCGTAAGCTTAACCGGTTTGGCGACATTTCCGCGCCAAGTCTTCAAGATGTATTGCAGGATCCAAACAACCTCGCATTCTCCGACTATTATCAAGTTTTGATCGGGGAAAAGGATAGCGATAACCGCCCCTCTCAATTGCTCGTTGGCATCAATGATCGTTCTTTCTATTCGGAAGGCGTACAGTCCGATCTTCGTTGGCAAACTCATACGCTAGGTTTCGATCACAATTTAAAAGTAGGCGTTCGCTATCATGAAGATCAGATTCAACGCCACCATACCGAAGACAGGTTTAATATGGTGTCCGGTCGTTTAACTACCAGTGGCAATCCAACCGACATTACTACCGCTAATTTGGAACGTGCCGAAACCTGGTCACTTTACTTTCAGGACACTATGAAACTGAATCAATGGGAATTCACTTTAGGATTGCGTGGAGAATGGATTGACGCTTTTTATCAAAGCCATCAACTCGGAGAAGAAGATAATTGGTTGCACAAAGAAACGCGTGTTTGGCTGCCAAGCGCAAGCGTGTTTTACGAGCTTGATCCTAGCTCTGGAATTTTTCTCGGCCTCCACCGTGGTTTTATCCCTACCAGTCCTAAACAAGCGCCAGAAATCGAAATAGAGGAAAGCATTAATCTAGAAGTCGGTTATCGCTATTATCAACAAAATACACAAATCGATTTGGTGGGATTTATTAGCGATTTTAAAAACCTCAAAGAAAGCTGTACCGCATCTGCTTCATCAGACTGCTACTCCGAAATCGATCAAGAGTACAGTGCTGGAGAGGTTAACGTGTGGGGTTTAGAGGCCAGCTTGAGTCACCGGCTGGAAGTCGCAAACGCGACCGATCTGCCTTTCTCAATCATTTACACCTACACCAGTGCTGAGTTTCAGGAAACCTTTAGTTCTGAATTTGACCTTTGGGGTAACTTAGCCGCAGGAGATCCGGTCCCTTACCTGCCGAAACAACAATTAACGTTAACAATCGGCTTAGAAAACGTAAACTGGCGCGCTAACTTGCTGGCACATTATACCGACACCATGCACGAAGCAGCAGGTACTGATGTTCCTCTTTCGGGCGTCACCACCGATTCATTATGGACCCTCGACTTTTCGGCCGCCTATGAATTGGGCGATTATGGAAGCGTCTATTTCAAAATTGATAACCTGTTAGACGAAACCAAAATCGTCAGTCGACGTCCTTACGGTGCACGACCGAATAAACCGCGACAACTTTTTGCCGGTTATAAATATTACTGGTAAATTGAAAGCTCGCTCTTGATGCAAAACTAATCATGCAAATACTGGAACCCATTACTGGCAGTTTATATGAACTTAGCCGCTATCTGTTCGATGCCAGCCAGCGCATTTATCTGATTTATTTGGCAGGTGCCTTGCTATTAGCGATTCCAGTATTTTTAGCACGCGCAAACTCAAAATCTGTCGCAGAATTTTTCAAATTTATGTTTCCCCGAAAAATTTGGCTGGCACCATCGGCACGACAGGATTACCTGCTTTTGGTGATCAATAAAATCATTAAGGGTGTTTTATGGGCCCCCCTATTACTCACCGTTGTGCCTATTGCCCTTTCAATAACCGACGTAATGCAATGGTTGTTTGGCCCAATAACTCCAGTGACTCACTCAAAGCCAATCGTTATTTTTTGTTTTACGGCTCTGCTTTTTTTACTCGATGATTTGTCACGCTTTTTGTTGCACTGGATGCTTCATAAAATTCCATTTTTATGGGAAATACACAAAGTACATCACTCTGCTAAAGTGCTTACACCAATCACCATTTACCGGTCTCACCCAATCGAAAATTATCTGTTCGCCTGTCGATTGGCATTAGCACAAGGGCTTGCTATAGGGATCGCTTTTTACCTGTTCGGTACGGCCTTATCCGTCATTGAGGTGGCAGGAGCAAATATTTTTGTGTTTGCTTTTAATGTGTTGGGTTCGAACTTGCGCCACTCGCATGTGTGGTTAAGTTGGGGAGAAAAGGTGGAACGTTGGTTTATCAGTCCGGCGCAACATCAAATTCATCACAGTGATAATCCCATTCATTTTGATCGCAATTTGGGATCCGCATTAGCGATTTGGGATCGCATGGCAGGCACTTTGATCATCGCAAAAAATTGCGGTCGCATTCGATTTGGTGTGGGTCGGAACTTTCGTGATCACGATTCTTTGGTGGGTATTTACTGGAAACCGATACAAGCTTCGGCGTTACGATTGGCATCCTTATTCAGCCGAAAGAAACGTGCAGACTGATGTAACTATCGATTAAGAAAATTGCTCAACAACTGATGCCCAAACTCGGTCAAAATCGATTCTGGATGAAACTGTACGCCTTCCAATGGTAAATGTTTGTGGCGTATTCCCATAATATATTCCAACGCGCCACTCGCCTGTTGAGTCCAGGCGGTTACTTCAAAGCAGTCCGGTAATGTATCGGCATCAATCACTAACGAATGGTAACGCGTGGCGGTAAAAGGGTTATCCAAGCCTTTAAATACACCCTGATTATGATGATAAATGGGTGAAGTTTTACCGTGCATCACTTGTTTGGCCCGCACTATTTTCGCACCAAAGTTTTGCGCAATGGCCTGATGGCCTAAACAAACACCTAATATTGGCAATCGCTCAGCAAATCGCTCAATCGCTGCCAGAGAAATGCCAGCTTCGCTCGGACTGCAAGGACCGGGCGAAATCACTATTTTTTCCAGTTGAAGGCGTTCAATATCGTCCAGAGTGATTGCATCGTTGCGCTCAACTCGAATATCCGCGCCAAGCTGCTGAAAATATTGCACCAAGTTAAAGGTAAAGGAATCGTAATTATCGATCATCAGGATCATGATGTTCCTGATCCCACTCGTTATACGTTTTTTTGTTGGGTGATTTTAGCACGCATTTGAGCAATGGTTGCTGAATAATCTTCGGTATTGAAAATCGCCGAGCCAGCAACAAAGCTGTCTGCACCTGCCGCATAAATTTCGCCGATGTTATCCACTTTAACACCGCCATCGATTTCGAGACGAATGTCATATCCACTTTGATCGATGATCTCTCGAACTTGTCGTAGCTTGTCCAACGTGGAAGGAATAAACGATTGACCACCAAAGCCCGGATTCACTGACATCAACAATATCATATCCAGTTTATCCAACACAAAGTCGAGATAATGCAACGACGTTGCCGGATTGAGCACTATCCCTGCTTTACAACCTTCGTTTTTGATCAATTGAATGGTTCGATCAATATGCTCCGACGCTTCTGGATGAAAGGTAATGTAAGTCGCACCCGCTTGAGCAAAGTCGGGAATGATGCGATCAACCGGTTTCACCATTAAATGCACATCAATGGGCGCTGTGATGCCGTAATCACGCAATGCTTTGCACACCATAGGGCCAATGGTTAAATTCGGCACGTAATGATTATCCATCACGTCAAAGTGTACCCAGTCAGCACCCGCCGCCAGCACGTTATTAACTTCGTCACCGAGTCGGGCAAAGTCAGCGGATAAAATGGAAGGAGCGATAACAGGAGATTGTTGCATGGTTCTACTCGCGCTGAGAAATTATAGACAGGCCAACCGATAAAGTCAGTCTTTTCCGAATGGCTCGATAAAAGATGGTATATTCTACTTGAACAAGAATCCTCAATAAACACCACTCATGGCACGATTGATCCCGCTCCTACTCTTTTTTTTGCTAAATGACTCTTTGGAAGCCGCCGTAGTGATACCGGAACAGCGCTGGAACAACGGTTCTACTCTCAATGTGTGGTTTTTAGATGGTCAGCCAAGCTGGCAACAATTGGTGCGTTCTTCGGCAACACAGTGGAGTAAATACGGCAATATCCACTTTCGCTTTTTTCAGAATCAACCACCAGAAGGGACCCACATACGAATCAGCTTTAACGGTTACGATGGCTCAACGCAAGGCGCTCATCAAGATTTGCAATCAACCAGCCCAACCATGCGACTCGCCAGCATTGGTCGAGAAGATTTGGCCATCGAATACAAACGCCGCATCGTTCTCCATGAGTTCGGCCATGCATTAGGATTCGAACACGAATACCGCCATCCTGACTGGCCTTACGGTGAAGAGTGGTCCAAATACCAAGTAAAAAAGTGTCAACAAACACTTTCTGAACTCTATCAACCTAAGGCGCTTTCCGAACATTGCACCAATATAAACAAGGTATTCGCTCGAAAGAATGACAGTATCTTTCCTTTCGATGAATATTCCATTATGAATTACCCGGTGAAAGCTCAGTGGCTGGAACATCGCTCGCGAGATATCGCAGTCAGTTATCAACTTTCAGCATTGGATAAAATTGCGATGGCAACCAGTTATCCGTTTCAAACAAACCGTACTGAAGGGTATGTGGTTGAATTTATCAATCAATGTCATGAGCCCGTTAATATTCGCTGGCGTGGACAGGTCCAATCACTACAGCCGCAGCCGTTTACCGAACACTTATCATTTCTACAATATTCTGGTCGGTTTTTGCTGGAATCGCCCTATTTTCATTTTCAAGCCACCAGTCGAAGTGGCCAATTTCGTTGGAAAAATGAATACGGCTCGTCAGAATATTTACGCATTGGGTTAAAACAATGGCATAACCAATTGATTCAAATACCGTTATACTGTGACTAAACGCACTTTTGTTGAGTAGAGTTATTGACCCAATCGATTAACTTCACTACAAAAGAAGCTCAACATTTGCCGAGTATCGTCGAGCGCCACTTTCGGCATCATTAATAAACACTCAGCAACAAGGGCATTGGCCTGCTGATGCACCAGCAATAGGATAAACACCTATGAATATCTGGACGGACATTTGCGTCAACTTGACCAACAGTCGATTCGAAAAAGATCGCGAATCCGTTATCGAGCGCGCTCTCGATGCTGGAGTAAAACGAATGATTGTTACCGGAACTGACCTAAAGCATTCTAAACAAGCGGTGAAGCTCTGTGAGCAATATCCTATGCATTTACGCTGTACCGTTGGCTGTCACCCCCACGATGCTAAAACCATGAACGATGAAAAGTGGCAGCAGTTAGAAGAATTGTACGCTTCGCCTTTTGCTGTTGCAGTGGGTGAGTGTGGCCTCGATTTTGATCGTAATTATTCCGACCCCACCCAACAAATTGAAGTATTTACTCAACAGCTCGATTTGGCCGTGAAATATGAGTTACCGGTTTATCTTCATGAACGAGCAGCACACCATGAAATGATCAGCATTCTGCACCAATATCGTAACAAGCTGACCAAAATACTTCTGCATTGTTTCACCGGTGATGAATTTCAATTACAAGATTATCTGGAACTCGATATGTATATTGGAATCACCGGATGGCTGTGTGACGAACGTCGAAACCAATCGTTGTTGGATGCGGTTCCTATGATTCCGAATGATCGATTAATGATCGAAACAGACGCTCCTTATTTGTTGCCACGTACTCTTAGCAAAAAAAGAAAATCAAACCGAAACGAACCCGCTTTTATTCAGGAAGTTGGAAAAGCATTAGCCAATGTTCGAGAAACCGAAGAAGAAATTATCGCGGCAATCACCACATTGAACAGTGCTACTTTTTTCGAGTGGCCAGTGGATTTGAGCGCCATTGAAGCTAGGCATTAAATAATGAATAACGAAACCTCTCGGCTTATCGCTTCTTGTTTGTGTCAGAAAATTCAACTTTCCTTACCGGCGAAAGTGTTATGGGTGGCTCATTGTCATTGTAATATGTGTCGCAAATCACACGCCGCAGCTTTCGTTACCTGGGTGGGCATTGCCAAAAGCGACTTAAGCATTTTATCGGGGAAGGCGTCATTGAAGTGGTATCAATCGTCTGAAAGTGGTAAACGAGCGCACTGCAACGAATGTGGAACACCCATGTTGTTTTGGGCAGAGCGATGGGCCGAAGAAATGCACGTGGCGCGAGCCATAATAGACGACGAACTCAATCATCCAGTTCAGGCGCACGCTTTTTATGATCGTCATGTTTCCTGGTGCTCAACCGATCCTCACTTACCTAAACGTGGTGGCCCGAGTGGCACCAACCCTTTAAACGATTAACTCCGGATATCATCATGGCAGGAAGTCAATTTCAATTACTGAAGCAACGACGATTTTTACCTTTTTTTGTCACTCAAGCTTTGGGAGCGTTCAATGACAATGTTTATAAAAATGCTTTTATTAGCCTGATTACATTTCAATTGTTCACTGACAACGCCGCTGAAAGCGGCATGTTGATCAATCTAGCCGCCGTATTATTCATTTTACCTTTTTTTCTATTTTCTGCGGTAAGTGGACAACTGGCCGAAAAATACGAAAAATCCGGAGCAATCCGAAAAATCAAATTACTCGAAGTTTGCATCATGTGTTTTGCGGCCATCAGTTTTTATCTGCAAAGTACGGTCTTATTATTTATTGTACTTTTCTTAATGGGGTTTCAATCCGCTTTATTTGGCCCAATAAAGTTCAGTATTTTACCCCAACATTTAAAAGACAATGAATTGATTGGTGGTAATGGATTAGTTGAATCAGGAACTTTTCTGGCGATTTTAATTGGCATGATAGCCGGCATTTCATTGGTTTCGATTCCCGAATATGGCACTTCAGTTGTGTCTTTCATTGTGATTATTATCGCAGTAGGTGGGTACTTATCATCAAGATCGATCCCACATACTCCTGCGGTTTCACCGAAACTGAAAGTGAACTGGAATATTTTTTCTGAAACAGTAAAAAACTTCACTTATATACGAAGTAATCGCACTATCTTTTTATCGGTTCTGGGTATTTCCTGGTTTTGGTTTTTCGGCGCAACCGTGCTCTCTCAAATTCCAAATTACACCAAAAATACGTTAGGTGGCCAACAAGGTACCATGCTCCTATTATTAGCAGCGTTCACCATTGGTATTGGTATTGGTTCTTTGCTTTGTGAAAAGCTATCGGGTCGAAAAATCGAAGTGGGTTTAGTGCCTTTGGGTGCGATAGGCATGACGCTGTTCAGTATTAATCTCTATTTTGCCAATCATACAACGGATGCTGAACCCATATTAACAGCCTATGAATTTATCACTAAGAGCGCCAGCTGGTATGTGTTACTTAATGCGTCGTTGATTGGTGTGTTTGCCGGATTTTTTGTGGTGCCATTACAAGCCATGATCCAACAACGCTGCGAACGACATCATCTGTCGAGAGTTATTGCTGGCACTAATATTCTCAATGCCTTGTTTATGGTGCTCTCGGGTATTATGGCAATTGTGTTAATCAGTCTCGGTTTTTCGATACCGGAAATTATACTGGTCACCGGAATCATCAACGCTCTAATCTCCGTATATATATTCCTTTTAGTGCCGGAATTTATAATGCGCTTTCTGGTTTGGGTATTGGTGAACGCTTTGTATCGAATCAAATTAAAAGGTTTAAACCATATTCCGGAAGACGGTGCCTGTGTATTGGTGTGTAACCATGTCAGTTTTATGGACGCACTCATTATTGCCGGTTGCAGCCCTCGCCCAGTTCGATTTGTAATGGATCACCGAATTTTTAAAACGCCAATACTCAGTTTTATTTTCAGAACAGCAAAAGCAATTCCAATTGCTTCCGCAAAAGAAGATCCACAAATGATGGATAAAGCTTTCGATACCGTTGCCGAATACTTAAAACAAGGCGAAGTCGTTTGTATTTTCCCAGAAGGAAAAATTACATACGATGGTAACATTAATACCTTTCGCCCCGGCATCGAAAAAATTATTACCCGCACACCAGTACCCGTAATCCCCATGGCACTCAGCGGCTTGTGGGGCAGCTTTTTCAGTCGTAAAGATGGACCGGCGATGGGCAACATTCCGAAACGATTCTGGTCGAAAATTCGTTTTTCCGTGGGGCAGCCCATTGCACCGGAAACAACGTCAGCCCAGCAGTTACAAGAAAGAGTCGCCGAACTGCGTGGTCAAATTGCCTAACTTTGGATTACTTTATGAAGATTATTTTACGTATAGTACAAGTTATTACTGCACTCGTTCTCATTTTTTTTAGTATCGGTCTGTTTGTGGATGAGTTCGAGTATCAAACAGAAACCTTGATTAATGCCGATCGTCAAGCCAGCTTTACTGCTTTTTCGAACCCAAACCTTACCGATGAGTGGCTTACTGACTTTGTTCGATTCGAACCTGTGACAGGTACAACCATAACAGCAGGCAGCCAGTGGAAATTAATTTTCGATCACGATGGAGCAACTACGGAAATGCTAGAAACTGTCACACTCGTTAAGCCCAACCGACAGTTCTCTTTTGAGCTAGATAACGAAATGATGTTAATGGATATTGATGTTTATTTTGAATCAAGAGGGAATAAAACGTTAATTCGGACGAACAATAAGGTGAGTGGAAAAGGATTATTTTGGCGCTCATTATTACCTTTATTCCAGTCGCTGATGAAAAGTCACACTGAAGAAAATTACGAAAAACTAGCACATTTGATAGAACAAAATGCTCATTAATGTTTTATGCGTACTGGACGAACTATGGTTGAAATGTGCGGCATGAGCTTCTACAAAATGGCCCGATTAAAACGTGGTCACTTTGCAGAAGCTATAATTGATACTCAGACTAACTTTATTGATTCGTTAGGCTTCTGGATAACCAAACCGGTTTGCGCCTTCGTTACCGGCAATAAAACCGTTTAATATCCAAATTATCAGCGAACCAAAAGGAATTAAATTAAGCAATACCCACCAGCCAGACATATCAATATCATGCAATCGCTTTACAGGTACGGCAATCGATGCCCAAATCCAAGGTATAAAAGTTATAAGTAGGACGACTAAACTTACCGTTGGGGTAACGACACTTAAACCAGTTAGAAATATCATAAAGAGAAAGTTAGGTAAAAAATATTTCAACCAATAGGTTGTGCGATTGATACGCCCTTCAAAAGAAAAATAAACCTGCATTAAACTGAGAGGATTAATAAAGTCCGAATCATCTTCGAATACATCGCTTTCCGGTGAAGCATACAAATTCTCTTCATCTACTGTTGGCTCGGAACGATCAATCGCGGTAGCGATCAAAGATTCGGAACGAACATCACCGGCTTCAAAACTGACTTTGCCTTCGTTAGAAGACTGTTTGACAACTTGCTCAAGTTCATCTTCCGTTGGCTCTAGCGACCAAGTTTCATGCAGTTTCAACTTGTTTTCATTTAACGAAACTTTCGCACCACGTTGCTCAATGGCAATTTGGTATTTTTTCGCGGTAATGCCATCCACTTCTTTTTTGATTGCAACCGGAGCTGCGTGGAATAGCTTTTCAATTTGATGTTCACTTTTTTTGAATAATTGTGCCAAGGCGGCAATGACTTGGGTACGCTCAGCGGTTATTTCACCGGTTATCATAATGTCGAAAGTTACTGCATCTGACATTGATTAATCCTCAAAACTTATCAATTAAAACTTAAATTGGTCGAAACTTGTACTGATTAAAACTTCGACAATATACGCGTAATTCCTTTAAAAATCAGGTAAATATTACCGAGAATATCCTATCGGGAGATACATTTTCAAGCATCGATTAGTCTTTTGGGGGCATCCGCAGCCAAAAAGTGACTGGACCATCATTGCACAAGCGAACTTTCATATCAGCAGCAAATACACCACAGTGCACTTTGCCATATTGTTGCTCACATGCCTTTTTCAGCTCCTGAAACAGCCGTCTCCCTTCAGCGGGATCGGCACCGTTGCTAAAACCTGGGCGCATGCCTTTTCGCGTATCCGCCGGTAACGTAAATTGAGGGACTAACAATAAACTGCCTTCGACTTGAGTTAGGCTTAAATTCATCTTTCCTTGTTCATCAGAAAAAATCCGGTAGCCAAGCAATCGTTTCGACAAACGATTCACTTCATCGATAGAGTCGCCGCGTTCCACACCGATCAGCGCGAGGATCCCTCGGTCAATTTGTGCAACACATTGGTTGTTTACTTCGACGGAAGCTTCAGTCACTCGCTGAATCAGAGCAATCATGAGTCACTATCCGGTGCATGTCGCGGGTGGCTCGAACCAGCGCATCAGTAATGCCAGGATCAAGGTTGGCGTGTGATGCATCTCGAATGATATGAAGCTCCGATGTCGGCCACGCTTTTTGTAAATGCCAGGCGCTGTCCAATGGACACAACAAATCGAATCGACCATGGACAATAATGCCTGGAATATTATTCAAGCTATCGGCATTATTCAGTAGTTGATTCTCCTTCAAAAAACACTGATGTCGAAAGTAATGCGCTTGAATTCGAGCGGTTGTACTGGCGACGTGAGGATCACTGAATCGCTGCAACCAGGCACTGGAATGATGCAGCAAACTGCTACGAGCGTACCAGACAGCCCAACTTTTCGCTGCGGCCATACGAGCCAAGTCGTCGTCGCCTTCCAACCGACGGGAAAAAGTCTCTAGAATGTTTTGGGTGTCATTAGTGTGCAAGGACTGCACAAACTCTTCCCAGTAGTCAGGCACAAGTCGCGGAACACCGCTTTCAAAAATCCATTCGATATCCCGTTGGCGCCCTAAAAACACGCTGTGAAGAATCAAGCCCAACATTTGTTGAGGAAACATTTGTGCGTAAAGCAACGCTAGAGTTGCCCCCCAGCCTCCACCGAATATAACCCAACGATCAATACTTAATGATTCGCGGATGGTCTCCATATCTCGCATAAGGTGTTCAGTGGTGTTGGCTTTAAGCGGCTCTGAAGCGCGCGAGCGCCCACAACCGCGCTGATCCATTAATATAATGCGATACTTCTCCGGATCAAAAAAACGCCGATGATAGCTGACGGAACCGGTGCCTGGTCCACCATGCACATAAAGCACTGGCGTTCCATTTTCAGAACCGCTTTCTTCAAAATAGATCTGATGTCCATCACCCACATCCACCGAATGTTTGGCATAGGCTTTGATTTCCGGAAATAGTACCTGCATAAAACTCCATTGATTTCAGAACAGGTTTTAGAGTACATCACTCTAAATGGAAGTTCCCGTCTCGATACACTACTTAGTATGTTACCCCAAGATCAGTTAAATGGTAGCATGAGGCGCCTGATTTTCCGCGCTGGTAATGAAAAAAATCTCCCAGTGCGAATGGGCATTGTCTTACAGTGAATTGGGAATGCACTTACAGATGTCAGCGGGTGCAAGCACTAAACTGATTAACGTCAATCTCCTACCTGCAAAACATTGACACAACTACCGGCCACCTTGGCCGGTTTTTTTTAGTCTTTCCATTCAAAAAAAGCGTTTAAGGTTGTTCGCCCGACTCTTCATCAACAGGCTTTTCCATTTCTTCCTGAATGATAACAACGTACCCTTGAGGAATCGGCTTCGGGTCAAGCCCTTGAGTGACACGCACTTTGTCATAAGCAAGTTGTACACAATCGCGATCACTGTCGATGGCCATACAGCGCTGATATTCTCTCTTCAGCGAGTCCATTACCGACTCTGCTTTGGGGGGCTCGATGTAGCCAAACAACATACGCGTGATCTCCAATGCTGACTGGTTGGCACAGGCGGCCAACCACAACACGCAGATCAAGGTTGTAAGTTTTAATGTGACTTTCAACCCGACTGACTTCATAACGTCTCCTTAACCTTGACGCGACGCGCGCTTGCGTTCGTGTTCCTTTAACAACTTTTTACGGATACGAATGTGGTTGGGCGTCACTTCAACCAGCTCGTCGTCATCGATAAACTCTAACGCCTGTTCCAGTGTAAAGATAATTGGCGGTGTTAGCACCAGATTTTCGTCGGTTCCGGCAGCACGTACGTTTGTTAACTGTTTGCCTTTTAATGGATTAACCGTCAAATCGTTATCACGTGAGTGGATCCCGATGACCATGCCTTCGTAAACTTCAACACCATGGCCTATAAACAGCCGACCACGCTCTTGCAAACTGAACAGTGCATAACCGAGAGCTTTACCATCGCCGTTACTGATCAAAACGCCGTTATGTCGTTGTGCTAACGCGCCCGGTACTGCAACATCGTAACGTTCAAATGTATGGTAAATCAGACCTGAACCCGAAGTAGCAGTTAAAAACTCAGTTTGAAAACCAATCAAACCACGCGAAGGGATCACAAAATCCAATCGCACTCGGCCTTTCCCATCAGGTACCATATTTTGCATCTCGGCTTTACGTTCGCCGAGCTTTTCCATAATGGTCCCTTGATGATCTTCTTCTATATCGATTGTCAAATTCTCATAGGGTTCCATCAGAACACCATCGATTTCGCGCATAATAACTTCTGGACGCGATACCGCGAGCTCGTAACCTTCACGACGCATATTTTCGATCAATACGGACAAATGTAACTCACCTCGACCGGAGACCTTAAACTTGTCAGGATCATCCGTCTGCTCAACACGCAACGCTACATTGTGGATCAGCTCCTGCTCAAGACGCTCCAAGATCTGCCGAGAAGTCAAAAACTTACCGTCTTTTCCGGCAAAAGGAGAAGTGTTGACCTGAAAAGTCATGGTAACGGTAGGTTCGTCCACTGTCAGTGCTGGTAACGCTTCCACGGTTTCCTGCGCACAGATGGTATCGGAGATTTTCGGTGCTTCAATACCAGTTATAGCAACGATATCGCCCGCGGTTGCTTCTTCAACTTCGCTACGCTCCAAGCCCATGTAACCAAGTACCTGACCAATTTTACCGCGACGAGTTTTACCCTCTCGATTGATGATGGTTACCGGCATATTGGTTTTGACTTTACCGCGCTTAATGCGGCCTACCGCAATGGCACCAACGTAACTTGAATAGTCAAGTTGCGAAACCTGCATCTGGAAAGGCCCGTCAAGATCCACCTGCGGTGGCTCTACCATATCCACAATGGCCTGAAATAACGGTGTCATATCGCCTTCAGTAACCGTTGGATCATCACTGGCAAATCCATTTAATGCCGATGCGTAAATCACCGGAAAATCGAGTTGCTCATCGGTTGCACCAAGTCGGTCGAACAAATCAAACACCTGATCCATAACCCAGTCCGGACGTGCGCCAGGGCGATCAATCTTATTAATAACCACTATGGGTTTGAGGCCTTGTGCGAACGCTTTTTGCGTCACGAAACGGGTTTGTGGCATCGGGCCATCAACGGCATCCACCAACAGTAGAACCGAATCAACCATCGACATAATGCGCTCCACTTCACCGCCAAAATCGGCGTGTCCGGGTGTATCGACGATATTGATGCGATAGTCGTTCCATCGAATGGCTGTATTTTTCGCCAAAATGGTAATCCCACGCTCTTTTTCCAGATCATTGGAGTCCATCACTCGCTCGGTGGGCGCAGCACGATCGGAAAGCGTACCCGATTGTTGCAATAATTTGTCAACCAAAGTAGTTTTGCCATGGTCAACGTGCGCAATGATGGCAATATTTCGTAACTTGTCTATCACAGGAGGTATCTCTGAAGCTATTTTGAGGCGCGCTATTATACGTGTTTCATTGCCAAATGGGACTTTTAATTGGATTAATTTTGTACTACATCATTCCGATAGGATCGCATTAATAGATAAGCGGTCCACAGTTTATCCGAAAGTCTGCCCGAGTCAGCGATCCTTGCTTGACATTTTTTCTCTATTTTTCAAGTCTATAGCTCATTCGATTTGATCCGAACTTCGCTGGAGATTAACCATGAAGTCTTACTTGACTGCATTATTGGCATTAATTGGTACCTCAATCATACAAGCACAAACCATTAACAGCGGCGATCCGCAAATTGATCGCTGGTTGGTCAACATCGACTTTGTCGCACAAGACAACCAATCAGCAGCCATAGAACAAATTGCAAAACGATTCGCGATAAAAAAGGCATTACTGAATGAGCTGCAAGCGAACTTCGAATATTCGGTTGCCGATTTGTACGCCATTTGCGCCCTGTATAAAACTGCAGAAACCGACTGGGATGCAGTACTCAACAGTTTTCGACGTTTTCGTAGTAACGGCTTGCAAGCGGTACTAAAAGATTTGGGGCTACCAAAGCACAGTCAACAGTTTGCAGCTTTCAAGCAAGCTGTAAAAGAAGGCGCTCCAGAGCAGGATCTGGAAGCCGACAGTCGCAATATCTTCAAACAAAAGCGTCAAAAACAACCTTAACAAGAGCACCGTTCGAAATACCTGCGAATTACCCCACCATATTCGATGACGTGTTCTATAGTTAAAGAATTCGCTAAGTTATTGAGTTTTAGTGAATTCCGCTTTTGCGTTATCGATTTTGCAGGTATTCGCGTTCAATGGGTATAAACTGGACACTTAAAAACAAATTCCTGTCCATAATTTTGTTATTGGTTATTGTGACGTCATTAGCCATTGTTGGCGTCATGTCGTTACAATTGTCCTCATTATTGACCAATGAAAAGTTCACTCAACTCAATCAGAGCTTATCTTTTATCAAGCACAATTTGCGCAATGATATAGAGCAACTGCGCAACGATACGATAAACCTTGCCAACTCTAGGTTGATAAAGGGGCTTGTGGAATCCGGTGAAACCGATGCCGATGACATTCTCGACTTGATTCAACAGGAAGAGTGGAAAGAAAGCTTGAAGGTGTTGTTTTACCAAACATTGGCAGCAAATCAGCAGTACTTTAAAGTCCGCTATATTAAATACCAAAAAGATGCTGGGACACCGTCGGCATTAGAACAGGTTGTGGCCTGGCAAAAAAATAACGAAATCTTTCTATTGCCTTCCAGCGAGCTGCAAAACAAAATTCACCGAGATTATATTCAGCAAGGGCTATTGCTACAACCCAACCAAGTGCTGCTGTCCAAACTCAGCCTGAACCGAGAACATGAGAAAATCAGCGATCCCAAAATCGCGACTTTACGCGCCGTCGCTCCGATTTTTAGCCGCGATCAACTGCACGGATTTATCATTATCAGTATGGATTTAACGCGGATGTTTCAGGCCGCTTCCCAGGTTATCGGCGATGAAGCTCAGCTTTATGTCTTACGTGAAGATGGCGCGTTTTACTTTCATCCAGACTTGGAAAAAACCTTTACCTTTGAAACCGATGATCAGATCCGATTTCTGATGCAACAAGAATTTAGGGACAGCGACACTTTAATTGCCTCTGAGGAAGACTCCAACGGTATTGTTTACGACAACAGCACTATCAAACAGGCGATGGTTAAACAAAGCCTTTATTTTGATCCATTACAGCAGCAAAGGCTGTTGCACCTGGTGTTAATCCAGCCCTACGCGAAAATCGATGCCATTACCCTTAAACTCAACCTCACTTTACTCACTACTGGATTGGTTATCGCTCTGATCACCACTTTATTCGCTCTATTGATGCTCCGTACACTGGCGAACCCAGTGCAGCAATTACTCAAAAGCATTCAACAATTTGGCAAAAACCAACGCATCGAGTCATTGCCTACAGAGCGCCAGGACGAAATCGGCTTGCTAGCGCGCAGCTTTCGAAAAATGTCACTCGATATCAAGGAGCAGACCAACCGTTTAAATCAGGAAATACTGGTTCGGCGCTTTACTGAGCGTCGCTTACGTGAACAGGAACGCGAGCTGAAACGCTCTAACAGCGAACTGGAAAAGTTTGCCTATGTTGCTTCTCACGACTTACAAGAGCCACTGAGAAAAGTTCAAGCCTTTGGCGACCGTTTAAAGGAGAGAAACAAAGGCACACTCGATGAAAAGTCCGTTGATTACCTTCACCGCATGCAACAAGCCGCTAATCGCATGAGTCTGTTAATTAACGATTTACTCACTTTTTCCAGGGTTTCCACTCGTGGGCGGCCATTTAAAAAAGCAGATATTGGCGATATTTTACAAGGGGTATTGCAAGATCTGGAAATTGCCATTGAACAGTCAGGCAGCGTCATCGAGGTCTCCGATTTGCCAGTACTGGAAGTCGATGATTTACAAATCAGGCAGTTGCTGCAAAATCTGGTAGGCAATGCCATAAAGTTCCGTAAACCCGATACCGAGCATCGCATTCAGATATGGTCTAAAGTTAATAAGGCGGAGAACTCTGTGGCGATCCATATCAAAGACAACGGCATTGGTCTCGATCAAAAGTACGCTGACCGCATTTTTGAGGTTTTTCAAAGACTTCACGCCCGCAACGAGTATGAAGGTACCGGTATCGGGCTGGCGATTTGTCGCAAAATAGTAGAGCGCCACCATGGCACGATTCGGGTAGAGAGCGCACCAGGCCAAGGTGCAGAGTTTATCATCGTGTTACCGCTCAGTATTTCAAAGCTGGAGAGAGACAACGATGGTCAAAGCTGAAGATCCTATCCTGATCCATATGTGCGACGATGATCCCGACGATCGCCTGTTATTCAAAGATGCCATGGAAGAGGCCAATATGATGAACGAAATCACCTTCACGCACGATGGACAGGACTTGATGGACTACCTGAATCGGGAGGGTAAATACCAAGAATTGCGGGGGCAACCATTACCCGATATTATTTTGCTGGATTTGAATATGCCCCGCAAAGATGGCCGCGAGGCGTTAAAAGAAATAAAGAGCAGCCCTACTTTGAAACACGTTCCGGTGGTGATACTGACCACATCCAAACAGGAAGAAGATGTTCTACGTAGTTACAACCTCGGCGCCAATTCGTACATCAGTAAACCCGTGACCTTTGAAAAACTTGTTGAGTTAGTGCACAAGCTTTCCGACTACTGGTTTAAGATTGTCAAACTGCCTGTCAATCATGAATGAACCGTTAACTCAAGTTGATAATGAAACGCCTGATATCATTCGCCTACTGCTGGTAGAAGATGATGAAGACGACTTTATTTTAGCGGAAGACTATTTAAAAGAAGCTTACGGAAAAAATGTAAAAATCACATGGGCAGCGAGCTTTGACAAAGCGCGAGAGCTGATGGCTCATCACTCTTTTGACGTATTTCTTATCGACTATATGCTCGGCGAAAAAAATGGGATTGAATTAACCAGTGAAATTACTTCCAATACATTTGTTGTAAACGCAGTAATCTTATTGACCGGACTCGACAACCGAGAAGTTGATATGGAAGCAACTCGCTCAGGAGCCATGGACTATCTAGTAAAACAAGAGTTAAACGCTTCATTATTGGAGCGTTCTATTCGTTATGCTTTAAAAAGAAAGCGCATCGAAGAAAAGCTCATTGCGTTGGCACAGCACGATCCGCTCACTGGCCTGGCCAATCGCACCAAATTTAATATTTCATTATCGGAAAAAATACAAAAAGCACGACGAGAAGACAGGCAGTTTGCGGTGTACTTACTCGATTTGGACAACTTTAAAGAAGTCAACGACACGCTGGGTCATTCCACCGGTGATGCATTATTAAAACTGACCGCAAATAAAATCAGCGATACTTTACGAGGTGTTGATATTGTTGCTCGGCTGGGTGGAGACGAATTTGCCATTATTGCCGACTTTAAAGACATTGCCGAAGGTAGTGCGCAAATAGCCGAACGCCTGAACCATGTCCTGTCGGAACCCCAAATTGTCGATGAACAACCAATTTCTACGAGTACCAGCATCGGTATTGCAATATACCCTCACGACGGAATTACACCGGAAGACTTATTAAAAAGTGCCGACTTGGCAATGTATAAGTCGAAGCGAGGAGGACGCAGCACCTATCGCTATTACGATCCAGAATTCGAGCTTGAGTTAACACAAACCAAAAAGTTACACGACGAGTTGCAAAAAGCCATAGAAGAAAAACAATTTCAATTGTTCTATCAACCCATCATCAATACCGAAACCAATCAGATAGAAAAAGCCGAAGCTCTGTTACGCTGGAATCATCCGGAACGTGGTTTGCTGAGCCCTTACCACTTTATCGATGCCGCAGAACGTAACCGACTAATCATTCCGATCGGTCAATGGGTATTAGAACAAGCAACTCTCGATTGCCAACGTTGGCGGCAGGAAAACAAGTTGAATGACATAGGTGTTAATATCAATCTTTCTCCACACCAGTTTCGCGACGAAAACCTTACCGAAAGCATTAAAGAAGCACTTGGTAAAAGTGCTTTAAGTAAAAAAGCCGTGACCTTGGAAATTACCGAAACCACGTTAATGGAAGTCGGTGAAGATATGCTGCAACGTTTAAAACAGCTGGATAAACTTGGTGTCGATTTGGCGATTGATGATTTTGGTACCGGCTATTCATCCTTAGCCTATTTAAAACAGTTTCCGGTTTCCACATTAAAAGTGGATCGCTCCTTTGTTGCTGAAGTCGATAAAGACTCGGACGATAAAATCATTGCGCGCGCTATTATTAATTTAGGACACTCATTAAACAAGCGAGTGATCGCCGAAGGAATAGAGCAAGACTCGCAGCTCAAAGTGATCAATCATTTTGGCTGTCATTTAATACAGGGATATTTATTCGCTAAGCCCATGCCTTTTGATGATTTTATCAAATGGGGAAACGCGTTTAAATAGTCGACTTTAACAACACTTAAAAAGCACTTCATCTTTTTCAATACTCTAGAAACAGTGAACGTTTTCCAACTATTTTGTGCACTATTTACCGAAACCTCACTCCAAAGATCTGATACAGTGAATGAGTTTTCCAGTTTAAGAGTATACATTTTATGTTTAGAACATTTGGCTTCTGTTTTTTGCTCAGTAGTCTTATTCCCGCTTACGGAGAAAAGCCAATCACCCATTGGGCCATCGCTGAACAGGCAAGCTGGCAAAATGTGGTGCAAGTAAAAGCCCGCAATCGCACCGAGTTCATCAAAATCAGCGTCAGTCATCACGGCGAATTACTCGAAAGTGACCCTCAACAACTGACGCATATTTTAAATTTATCCGATCAACAACTAAAACGCCTTCACGAGTTTGGCATCACCACTCAACCGGCACAGCACTGGACAAAAAAACGTACGGCCGAACTACAACAGCTGATGGACAACCCTCAGGCCCAAAATATGGCAGGTATTCCAGGCTATCCCTGCTACCCAACGGTTGAAGAAACGTTTACACAAGCCCAACAGTTGGCACAAGCTAACCCAACACTTGCCCAATGGATTGATGTCGGCGATTCCTGGCAAAAAACGCAGGCTCAAGGCGGTTACGATTTAATGGTTCTTAAAATGACCAACCAGTCGATTAACGGCACCAAACCGATTTTGTTTATTCACAGCGCCATGCACGCACGCGAATACACTACCGCGGCGTTGAATCTTGATTTCGCCAAAGATCTTTTGAACAACTACACAACCAAGGCCGACGCACGCTGGTTGATTGACCACCACGAAATTCACTTGATGTTTCATATGAATCCCGACGGCCGCAAGCATGCCGAAACTGGCATCTTATGGCGAAAGAACAACAACGAAACTTACTGCGCTGGTAGTAACCCAGGGGCCGATCTGAATCGGAACTTTAGCTTTTTCTGGAATGAAACCAACGGCGGTGGCTCCAGTGGCAATCAATGCGACTCCACTTATCGAGGACCTTCAGCCGGTTCGGAACCCGAAACCCAAGCCGTAGAAAACTACATTCGCAGCATTTTTGCTGACAACCGCGGTCCCTTGGATACCGACGCAGCTCCACTGGATACCACCGGAATGCATATCGACTTGCACAGTTACAGCCAATTAATTCTATGGCCATGGGGGCACACATACAATGCCGCACCTAATGGTTCGCAGCTGCAAACACTCGGTCGCAAACTGGCCTATTTTAATGGCTACGAACCCGAGCAAAGTGTCGGCTTGTACCCGACTGACGGTACCAGCGACGATGTCAGCTATGGCGAACTGGGAGTCGCTGCCATCACTTTTGAGCTAGGCACGGCTTTTTTTCAACAATGCAGCACCTACGAAAACACCATTCGCCCCGATAACCTCGAAGCGCTTTATTATGCTGCTAAAGCGGTGCGTGCGCCTTACCGGTTACCTGCCGGACCGGATGTGATCAATGTATTGGCCAATGGCGAAGAAAATCCATTTATTCTGGCGGGTGAAAGCCTTACGGTAACCGCCACCGCCGATGATACACGCTTTGAAAACCGCAACGGCACTGAGCCCACACAAACGGTTTCTGCGATTCGCTTGTATATCAATACGCCACCTTGGGAAGATGGCGCACAGGCCAATTCTCTGCCAGCAGAAGATGGCAGCTATAACGAGAGCAGCGAGTCCATCTCGGCCGAAGTCGATACAACCAACTGGACACCAGGTGACCACCTTTTGTACGTCCAGGCTGAAGACAGTAGCGGCAGCTTGGGCACCGTCAGTGCTGTTTTGGTAACGGTGGGCATTAACCGCCCTCCAGAAGCATCGTTCATTTACAGCTGTGACCGGTTGAATTGCTCATTCGATGCCTCTGCCAGCACCGACAACTCAGCCATCAGCGGTTACCAATGGTCGTTAAGCGATGACACCCAGTTATCGGGGGTAACAACAAGTCACCAGTTTGCAACAACAGGCAGTTATACCGTTGAATTAACGGTGACCGATGATATGGGGGAAACGGACACAGAACAAATGACCGTTAACGTGAGTAGCAATGTTCCGCCGCAGGCATCGTTCACTTTCAGTTGCGATGAATTGACATGCAGTTTCGATGGTTCAGCCAGCAGTGATGACTCTGCGATTGCCAGCTATCACTGGTACTTTGGTGACGGCACCGAAGCGAATGGCGTTACTGCCGTCCATCCGTTTGCCAGCAGCGGCAGCTATACCGTTACCCTCACAGTAACCGACGATATGGGCGCTACAAGCAACCAGCAAATGATCATCGAAGTGAGTGGAAATGCCTCTCCGCAGGCCTCTTTTACCTACAGTTGTGAAAACTTAACCTGTGCATTCGATGGTTCAATAAGCAGTGACGACTCAGCGATCATCAATTACCGTTGGAACTTCGGTGATGGATCGCAAGGAAATGGTGAGAGCATTAACCATCAATACGCTGCATCAGGAAATTACACTGTAGAGCTCACCGTAGAGGATGATGGAGAAAAAACACACTCGTATCAACAAACAATTACTCTATCAAGTTCCTCAGGAAACGTGTCACCTTCTCGAGGCGGCAGTATTTTCTGGCTGTTCGGACTATTTTTGATCGCTGCAAATAGGCGGCGTAAATAAATACGCATAAGCACCTATCGAAAATAAGCGCTTAGGGCGCTTATTTCACTATACTTAAACAATGCCTTTTTATATGAAGCCTCTGACGAATGAATCGATAATTCAATTTTCAGGCGTTCAATCGTATGTAATATGCTAATACGAACAATTCTTTACGTACTTTCGCTTATTTCATTTTCAACTAATGATGCAAAAAGTGACGAGCTGCTCTCGCTGAGTTTAAAAGAATTGCAGAGTATTCCACTTCAGTTATCCGATCGGGGTAAAGGAGTGTTTCAGTCTTCCAACCATCGAATCTCCAAAAACTCGATAAACTTTGGGATGGTCGTTTCTTTCAAGTACCCGAATTACGCCTCAGAATTGATCGCGGCAGCAGACACTGCTGTATCAGACATCAACCGAATGGGAGGAATAAGTGGTAAACCATTGGCCATCGTTTATGCTGATGATGCGCACTTTTCTGATGTGACTCAATCTGTCGCAACAACTTTAATTAATCAATTTCATGTTCAAGCCATTATTACGACAACGACATCGGACAACACCAAAGGAGTTCTTAAAACATTACCAAAGTCAAAACCCATTCCTGTTTTTTCTATGGCTTCTTCCAACTTACTTCATAGCATTGAAGGTGGTGAATGGCATTGGCGAATGGTTGCCGACAATCAAAAGCAAGTCGATGAGTTTGTTCAACAATTGAAGTTTTTAAATCGCTTAGATCGAGTATTTCTGGTGTCTGCACGTGGAAGTTATAGCGATGAGATCACTAACGGACTCGTTAATGCACTCAATCAACTCAATACCAAGTTAGTCGGACATTTGCCCATTAGCGAATTAGTAAACATTACCGATATTAATTTGAAGTCTGACATTTATAAAATACAAAACACAAAGCCTACCGCCATTGTTATTATTACCCATCCAAAACATACGGTTGAGTTTCTGATTAAACTCAATAATCTATGGCAAGGACCTATGCCGACTCTGCTACTCGGAGATATACTTAAACCAGAATACATTAATAATGAAACAGCAACCAAGTCTTTCGCGTGTGTTCGTTATCTGGTATCTTCACAACCTCATCAAAGAGCGTCCCTTTTACATCAAAAACTTACTGCCTATATGCTGAAGAATATTTCCGGTGTCGACACGACTTATATTTACGATGCCGTTACTATTTTGGCCATGGCAAAGTCCATAGAACGTCACTACAACGTCTCTATCAAAAAAGCGATTGCGCAAGTAGCGAATAAAGGCATTCCGATTTTACCCGAAGAATATCAAGAACTATTAGCGCGCTATAAAAAACAGATGTCATTCACTTATCAAGGTTATAGTGGTGATGTTGTATTTGACGAAGATAAAAATAACACAACCGCTCAATTTCAATTTAAAACCTTAATCACAAACCAGCCAACACCAGATTGCCTACTACCCATCGGTAAAGAAGCACATTAAATTTAATGTCTGTTTTTTAACAATTGATAGACAAGCGCCCCTAATTGTTTTATTCCATTGTCCAATTGCGTACTCCAAGGCAAACCATAACTGATCCGAAAGCAGCTTTTAAACTTATTAGTTGGTGAAAAAATCGCACCGGGAGCAATACTGATTTTATGCTCCAACGCGTTATAGAACAATTCTACTGTATCGCAATGACTCGGAAGCTCTATCCAGAGTACCGAACCGCCTTGAGGATCACTCACGCGAATTGACTCGGGAAAATGCTGTTGAATACAAGCAATCATACGATCGCGATTGCACATTAATATATTGCGTAACTGTTTCATATTTCTATCGTATTCACCGCTAGCAATAAATTCCGATAGCGTCCATTGATTGAGCAACGATGAAGCGCATGACAACGCACGTTTAAATCGTCGCGCTTTATCAATATAACGCGAAGTGATCATCCAACCAACACGATAGCTGGGAGCGGCCGTTTTAGAAAACGAAGCACAGGTAATCACCAAACCTTTACTGGAAAATCGCTGTGCAGGCGTACCACGTTGACCAGTGAAATAAAGATCGCCGTACACATCGTCTTCGATTAAAGGAATGTTTTTTTTCTCCAGCATTTTTACCAATTGCTGTCGCCTGTCATCGGGCATAAAACTGCCCATCGGATTACTGATAGACGTTGAAAACACGCAGGCTTTAATCACATGCTTATCGAGTACCTGCTGAAGATCTTCAAGCCATAATCCATCTTCAGAACACACCGGGATTTCGTAAGCCATCATGCCTAAACTTTCGATGAGTTCCAAAATGCCAAAATAGCACGGTGATTCCACCGCAATGACATCGCCGGCCTTGGCAACACATTGAAGAGCAATGGCAATGGCTTCTTGCGCTCCGTTAGTCACCAAAATATCGCCCGGATCAATTTGTAAGCCATAATCAAGATAACGCAATGCAAGTTGTCGCTTTAAAGGCTCAAAGCCGTCCATAGGACCATACGAAATTGCCTGCGCGCCACTTTTCGCCATCACCCGTCGCATCGCTCTCGTTAAGGTTTTATCGGAAGGATAAGCGGCAACCGGACTTGCAATACCAAGGGGTAAGTTGCCTGGCGTATGAATAGCGTCATAAACCTGTTCAATCAATGACTGGCGCTTTACCGTTACTGGTTTTTGTGCCAACTTGATCCGCTTCGGACGATGATGTTCTACCGGTGTTGCTTTCAAGTAGTAGCCCGATTTAGGACGCGCTTCAACTTCCCCTAATCGTTCCAGCTCTTCATACGCCTGCTTTACCGTAGGAACACTAATGGCCAGCTTATCCGCCATGCTTCGCAATGATGGTAATTTGTCTCCAGAACGAAGAGTGTTCTGCTGCTTCATTTCTTTAATGAGCTGGATCACTTGCTGATACAAATAAGCATCGCCGTCTCTTTCAACCGCAACTGACATAACGTTTCCTTATATCAAAGTTCAGAAGCCATCTGTGTAGGTTACATTTTAAGTTTTCTGTATATGTTAAGTATACAGAAAAACATTAAAATGGATACCCATGCACTAACGAATTTGTTTTGCGAGCAAAAGCATCTTCACTCAATGGAAAGTGTCACTCATGAAAAATACACTGTTATACCTGATCACAATATTAATCTGGGGTTCCACTTGGTTTGCCATTGAGTTTCAATTAGGCGAAGTTGCAATAGAAGTATCGTTGTTTTACCGCTTTGGATTGGCCGCACTGCTGATGTGGCTTTTTTGTTGGTGGAAAAAGCAGGACATGACACTATCGTTACGCAATCACGGTTTTATCGTTCTGCTCGCTCTCTGTAATTTTGGACTCAATTACTTGGTACTTTATTGGGCACAAAATTATTTAACGTCAGCAATGACTTCTATCGCGTTCTCAACGCTCCTACTAATGAACATTGTTAACACTCGATTATTTTTCGGCAAACCCATTGCCGGACAAATTTACCTGGGTGCTTTAATGGGTGTTATCGGTATTGCAGCACTTTTTTGGCAAGATCTGAAACAGTTTGACTTGTCCAACGATGCTTTGATCGGATTGATTTTATCTTTAAGTGGAACTCTGATTGCGTCATTGGGCAATATGGTGAGTGTGCGCAACAGCGCTAAAGGTATCCAAGTGGTTCAAGGGAATGCCTGGGGAATGCTTTACGGAAGCCTTCTACTTGCACTTTACGCGGTTTTCAACGGCTCGGAGTTCACCTTCTCTAACCAGCCAAGTTACTGGATCAGCCTGTTGTATTTGGCTTTGTTCGGTACAGTCATTGCGTTTGCGTGCTACTTTGCCTTACTGAAAAACATAGGTCCTGAAAAAGCCAGTTACGTTATTGTCCTTTTCCCTTTAGTTGCCGTAGTACTGAGCAGTCTTTATGAAGGCTTTACCTGGCATCAATCAACAGTTATCGGTTTTTTACTCGTGCTTTTTGGAAACGCTATTGTCTTAACCCCGTTCGGCAAACTAAAGCGTTTAGTTAAGTTGTCTGATTCTCCTGGTTTTCAGCAATCAACTTAATTTTTTTCCTTGAGGCCTTTCCTGAGATAGCCTCCAAAACCCCAAGGTTTCTGCCGCTTTTGCGGCAGTTTTTTTATCAATAATTCAACTTACCGAGATAAAAATTACTTTGTTTGTCATCTGCGTTTTCTATCTATACACCATCGCAAAATGAGACTTGACTAACTTATACACAGCACATTTAATTAATCGCTGTCTCTTGTTGTAGCACTCATTCGAACACCACTAATAATCAGAGTTCATCTCAATCTATTGATTTTTAATTAAGGGTTTACGCAACGTCGTTGTTCAATCGTCCTGAACAATATAAGGACCAGTTATCTGTTTTACTAAGGAACCCAAATGCTACAAATTTATCTGTTCGGCAGCCCACGTTTTTTACTCAACGGTGAAGTACTCACTGCGCTCCAACGTCCGAAAGCCATTTCATTAATGGCTTATCTTATTTTGGCAAAAAACAAACCTGTTTCACGAGACTTTATTTCTTCAGAATTTTGGCAACGATTACCCGAAACACGTGCTCGTAAAGCATTGAATTCTGAATTATGGCGTATTAGCCGTGGTTTGCGCGAGTCAGGCTTGCCCCCTGATCAATATTTAAATGCTTGCAACAACAGCATTACCTTTAATCCTGCTGCGCCTTGCTGGATAGACGTTGACAGTTTTGAAAAAAGTTTACGACCCATCCATGAAAAAAAAATCGATGAAATGGATATCGACCAAATCACCCGTCTAGTGAAACACCTTTCTCTTTACCGCGGTGATCTACTGGAAGGCTGCTACGACGATTGGTGTTTAGTACATCGAGAATCATTACGCGCAAAACATCAACATGCGTTGGAATTTTTAATGCACCACTATATGAAAATGCAACTTTGGGAGAACGCCTTAGAATGGGGAAGTCGGTTGTTAACCTTTGATCCCCTTGTTGAACATGTGCATCGCGATATAATGCGATGCCATTATCTTTCGGGCAATCGCCCCGCCGCAGTCAGTCAATACAAGCAATTTCAAGTACAGTTAAAAAGAGAACTTGGCATTGAGCCAATGCCGGAAACAACCCGTCTTTATCAAACCATTGCCCGGCAGATGGAAGTCGCTACAGAATCGGAGTTGTCTTTTTCTCTTGATCAACAAGCGACGCTGTTTTCTGCTCCAGCCGGTGAAGGTCAGCAGTTAAGTTTGGCTTTGCAGGATCTGTCTAGCGCGAGTTTGGCGATTGATCAGGCTCGGCAACGGTTAAATGTTTTAAATAAAATTTAGTTTTTCGCACCGCTACGCTTGCGTGCGAAACAACTCACTTAAAAACCTAAAATACAAAACCTCATTTTGAGCTATTTTCGCATCGGTGATACCGCTGTGATACCTCTGTGACCCCACCGTGACCCTTTCCCCTTAACCTAGGTGAGGCAACAAAATTTTATTTAAAGGAAACCAGAAGGCATCCAGTGATCAATAACTCCCACCAGCAACGATACCGATTCGTGGTGTATTACGGTCAAGAACCCCGCGAACTTAAGGACCAGCAAGAAGAGTGGCGAGGCTATGTGGTTAAGGTGCCTGACTCCCCACATCGGGCGACTGAGCCTCAAGCAGAACAAAGGCTCTGGTTTCGTGAATTGCAAGAGCTACCCGACATATTCGAACGTCTGCTGGGTCGTCACACTCAATAAAAGGAGGACACGATGTTCACCCATCCCCAAGCACTGGGTCGACAGCAAAGTTTCAATCAGGCTCCCGGAGCGTCACCACAACCCAACCCTCAGCAACAACCCAATTATAGCGACGGCTCATCGGTTGACTCCTTTATCACTCCCTCTCAGCAACCCATTAACATTCAGCCAACCCGAGAAGAAATCAACGATCGCTTTCCGGAACTCGGCTTTTTGCTATCACTTGGACCTTTGCAATATTTCGAAGTGCTGTTAACGATCGATCGCAATTTATTCGATCCCACACAGGCTCCAATGCGTAATGCTCAAAACTTTTACTCCAGCCGTCAGGATTCGGGATTGATAGAGGCTTACGAAGGTCGTGGACGCTATCTGGTGCCTCCGGTGGTATTGCAACAATTAGCTCGTCAACCCAACATCACCGCCATTTATTACACTGCTATTGGTTACCCCAATCCACACGGTAATCAGCCAGTGTTTGCTCATGATCCCAATACGCTAACCAACCAGGCTCCAGGCATTCGAATTGCTCCCGGCTTTTCCGGCCATACACTATCCGCAGTACTCGGTGTTGCCAGTGAAAAATTACGAACCGTCGGTGTTCAAGGTATTCTAGCCGGGCAAATGTCGAGCGCACTGTCGCAACCTTCCACACCTCACTCTGGGTACGTCACGGGCCCTGGAGGATTACCGTTACGCGATGACCATTCACCGAACGGGATCAGGCGAGCATCAACCGATACCGTCCCTACTCCACCCGCAGAGATTAACAATGGCAGCAACGGAAATGCATCAGATCGTTCCCAACACGCCGAATCCGTCATTAGAAATGAAGAAAGCTTATCCCCAGAAGCTATTCCTCCCATCGATTACGACGATGGTTATGGTGAATTCGAGCCAGAATCTCAAATCGAACCGAACAGGCAGCCTAAGCAAGCTGCATACGAGGGTTTAAATGGCAACGGTGCCAACGGCGAGCGTAATGCAGCCTCTCGGAATGGTCAGCTACCTGAACACGCGTATCGCGATGATGATTTCGACTTAGCTCCCCAGCCATCCGCCGACGCACCGCAAAGGGTAAGTGAAGAGTCGACTCCACAACCTTCGGAGTCCGAAATGAGCCGAGCTTCTCCTCCGTTGGACACCGTTGAAGGGTTGTCCTATCGAGATCTCGACACCGCTTTTGATCAGCCAATACCAGAAACAGCGCAACAGCCTGCAACCCACAATGGCACCGAACACCCACTGGATGCCGCTGCAAAACGTGAGGTCATCGAGTTCATTGCCGAATTTGAATCTGGAAGCGCTCGTTACGGAGCCATGAACTTGGACGGCGAATTCCGAGGCCGTTTCGGGCAGGATAACCCCTACTATCAAACCGCTCATGTCGGTTTGTCGTACGGTTTAATCCAGTTTACTCAAGACTCGGGTAACTTGGGCCGATTGCTGATGCGCATGCACCAACGCGACAGTCAAGCGTTTGAAGAAATATTCGGTGACCATTGGCCCCAATTGCTCGATACCACCACCGCCGATGGTCCACGCTCACTGGACAGCGAAGGTGGACGATCCAATCGAGTGCAACCGATCGGCGGTGCAGATTTATGGGAAGAACCCTGGATCAGCCGATTCCGTCAAGCGGGCGATCACCCACCCTTCCAGGCCGCACAAAATGAGCTGGCCGCAGAACTGTTCCTTGACCCTATCCTGCCCTATTGCCGTTGGTTAGGGCTTTATACGCAACGTGGTGTCGCCATGTTGTACGACCGCGCCGTTCAAATGGGAGTCAGTGGCGGACTCCGATTTGTGGTCGATGCCGTAGGTCCGATTAAAACAGACGCCATGCGCGCTAACGCCCTCAATGCATTAGGTCATGAAGCCTTGATCGATTTCCAACGCGCCACACAAGGTGTCGATGCCGATGGTCAATGGGGTAAACAATCGCATGCGGCCCTGACACACGCACTCCGTCAACTGGGTACCGCTTCACCCATCCAGCTACCCACTTATGAAGAGTCCCTCGACTTACTCGTGAGTGCAGCTGCCCAACGTTCTTGGGCACATCGAGTCAGTGGACTACGCAACGATGAACGCCTGTCCGATCAAACCTACAGTGCTTGAAAAAGGATAGTCTGATGAACACAGCTCACGGCTTGTCCCCCCACGCGATGGAGCAAATGCTTCGTCAGAGCCCAGCCTTTCATTCGCTGACACCAGCACAACAAGCGGAAATGAGTCAGTCGATGACCAAGGTGTTCGGTTACTTGAAAGAACCAGCGGGCAATATGGCACCGGCACAACCTTTTGCCCCGAATCTCGACTCGCTGCGTCGCGATTCGAGTTCGTCCGGCAACAAACAACAACCGAACCCAATTCCGTCTTCAGGTGGTACACAACCGCAAGCAAAAGGAGGAGCCAGTGTTATCGATCGCGCCGCAGGTGCAGCAAAAACCATGTTGGGTGCGGTGGATTTTCCTGGCTTCGTGGCTTCTCTGGTACAAGGAACTTTTCAGGCCATTGTGGATGCTTCCATTCAACAAATGGAAGCTTACGCTAATTTATTGGCCGAAGTGGCGAAAAATGTTGACGCCTTCATGGACGACAACATCACCGACGACATGGCACGCGATCATCTGGCCGACAATTTTGGCGATGTTTTCCGCAAAGACTTTTCACGAGGCCAACCCCAATTAACGGTCGATCCACAAACCACTCAAGCCGGACAACTACCCAGCTTTTTGAAAGACCTGGGATTTGACAGCCCGATGGACATCGATCAGCAAGCCGTCGAAGAAGTCATTATTCCGAAAACGCGCCACAACCTCGCCGAATTGCGCCACCAAACCCTCGCTACTATGGTGATGATGGGCATCAACCGCATCGTTGTTAGCGATGGTGAAATCAACGCCAAGTTGATGTTCCACGTCGACGCCAGCGAGTCCATGAGCCTCAATTTTAATGAGCAAAAGCCCACACAATGGAATCTTTCAGGCACCGTTGGCCGCAACCCTTTTGCTGCCAGTGGCATCTTGGTAAACACCACCGATGTTAACGCACAGTCCGATATAAATTTGCGCACCGATCTCACGGGCGAAGTCAAAATCCGGTTTAAATCCGACGTGTTCCCATTAGAGCGCTTTGCCGACTCTCATGCGATCCAGCTGATCAATATGCATGCTCGGGTTCCAGAGAAAAAAGCGGAAACACCGACCAACGCAAACAGCGGAACGCCCGCCGCCACTCCGGCTCCGGCTGCAGGAGCAGCCTTGCCCAGCCAAAGCTTGAACTATACGCCAGCCAGCGACCCAAGCGATCCCTGGCTCCCACAAAATCAACGAAAAACACGTTAGGTGAGGTGACTGCTCGTGCCCGTTGAATTGAAAGACACCTTACTCGAATTGTTGAGCGGTCTGACCGCATCGGAGATAGAAGGCATTTCGGTAGACTCCGCAGAAATCACTTTGCCGCTTGAAGTCCAACTGTTCCAACATCAGGGACAATGGTTATTAGGCGCGCGGCCTCCGTACAGTATTTATCGTTATGGAGTGGATCCGGTGGTCCATAAAGTCCGCTTTCATGCAGTTCGGCTGCCCCAAAATGAAACGGAGCTTAATGAAAACGAATTAGTCCAATTAAATTTATTAGAACCCAAAGCTTTACAGCACCCGGGTAACGAAGATGTTGGGAAACGGTAGTTTTCCCGTTGAGGAATTTTTAGAGGCCATTACGGCGCAACTGGATAAAACCCAGGATGCGCTGCGGCTTAAGGCGGTCAATCGTCCGTTGACCTTTGGCTTAAAAGATTTTGCTCTCGATCTACAGGTATTCGTGGAAATGGATGCATCCGGAAACATTCGCTTTCGACCCGCCGGCCCTAATGAGTCAGGCGCCAGTACGGTCCGCATTGGATTTATTACAGTGACTCGTCCCATGATCGAAGAAAACACCATCTCGATGGAAATGACACAAAGTCCAACGCTGGAAGAAGCCGGACTGGAACCCGAAGAGCGCCGCCGACTGGAACGACTGGGGGTACGTAACGCAGCGCAACTGAAAAACCTCGAAGCTCAAGCAGGCGATCAAAACTTGTCGCGATTATCGGGAGTGAATATCAGTAAATTGCGTCAAGCCTTAAAAAAACCATCGCTCGCAGCAGAACAGCTCAATCCATCCCCAGAGCCTGACATAATGACTCCGCCATCCCATGCGACCATTAGCCCAGAGCCTATCCACACCAAAGCAGACATCGCAAAGTCACCGCGGATCACCTTACGACCGGAACCCGTCGCGATAAAGCCAGAACCAATGCCCAGGCCACAACTAAAAGTACAGCCGGATATCCAGCGACTGCGTCTGAGTGGACAACCTTTACATCCAGACAAGCAACTGCCCAAAGCGCGACTCGGTAATCGTGTACTCCCCATCAATCGCATCAATGATCACGAACTCGCTTTAGAACTAGGGTTCCCATTGCAATCGGACGTTCTGCACATTGAATACGGTGATGGCACTGTGGATCAATTCGATTTATTGGTCGAACCGGTATCCGATCCTTGGCTACCACGGAGAGGAACCCACTGATGCGACGAGACGGTCATTTACTGATTAAGCTCCGTAGTGGTGTTTCGACTCGAGCCCCCAGTCATCTCGATGTTTTGATAGGCGCCAGCCGAGCCGCCCCCACCGTCGATGGCGGAGGTATTGTCGATCGGACTTTAAAACATCGAGTGGATGCGATGCGAGTTCGACGCTGTTTTCACGCCGCTTGCTCTTTAGATCATTGCGGCGAACAAGCCGCTCACTACAACGAACTCGAACATCAATTAGGTCTGTCCCGCACTGTCGCAGTAGAGCTGTCACATTGTGAATGCGATCAGCATCTGGTTAATGATCTACGGTCGTTGGAACAAGTGGAATGGGCCATGGTGGAACCCTTGGCAATGACCGGTCTCGATACCCAAGCTTTTGCGCAAACGCTCGACCGAAATCAGATTTGGGCACCGCATATTGCAGTGGGTGCTTTGGAAGCCTTGCGGATGGAAACCGGTGATCGCCATGTACCGGTTGCCGTGATCGATACCGGTATTGCTCTCGAACATACTGAATTTCCAGGGCGTCTGGCGCAAGGATTCGACACCGTCGACCTCGGTATTGGCAATGTCTCCAACGGCGTTACGCTAATAGGAGATTCGCTGGGTTGGGATTTTTGCGCTCGCGATGAAACCGGACACGGCAGTCACGTTGCCGGCATTATTGGTGCATTGGGGTTGCACTTACCCAAAGGTCTTGCTGGCGATTGTCCCATCATTCCCATTCGATCACTCGCAGCGGCTCGAATGCGCTCCGGTGAAGTGGTCGGTGTCGGAGGCCTTCTCAATATCGATGCGGGTATTAAGGTCGCTGTCGATCGCGGCGCTCGTGTATTAAACATGAGTTTCGGTACAGCAGCCGATGACATCGATCCAGAAGCCCCCTCACCACACGCCGATATCATTGCCTACGCCGTCGCCAAAGGTGCCATCCCAATTGCAGCCATAGGTAACAGTGGCAAGCAAGAAAATTACTTTCCCGCCGCCCTCAAAAACACCATCGCCGTCGGTTCGATGTCAGCGCAAGGCGAACGTTCAGATTTTTCCACCTGGGGCGATCATATCGATTTATGTGCGCACGGTGAAAAGGTGATCAGTGCAGGACTGAAAGGTTATCGCAGCAGTACGGGCACTAGCCACGCAGCCCCTTTCGTGAGTGCAGCAGCGGCTCTGCTTCTGTCCAGAGCTCTGCGCGCAGGGCATCAACTCAGTGTCGATGACGTACGACAATTGTTATGCGGTACTGCCAGCCACGCCCAACAACCCAATAATCAGATTGGAGCCGGTCTTTTAAACGTGCCCGCCGCGTTACGCCGACTCGATCAGCACCTGGAACACAAGGAGACCTCTCATGACTGAAGATCGCGACAAGGCTGACAAACGCATTGTCCAGTATTTGCTCAAGCAGGCATTCAAAGATGAAAAATTACCACTGGATACGCTAAAAAACGCGTTGTTTTCGCGACTACGTTCTACGCGCAATCGGTTCGGTCGTTACGCCGACAAATGGGAAAGCAAAGTTACCCAACTCGGGGCCAATGCCAGTGATGACGAGCTCGCCAAAATCATGCGCGAACCCCTTGAGCAAATGGTACGCGATGCCGAACTGGACGTGTTTGACCTTCAACACCAACCGGTTCCGGAAAAACTTAAAAAGGCTCTGCTCCAAGCAGTGTCAAAAGCAGATGACATGAAACTGTTTGATTATCTGCGCCAAATCATTCGTCGCGCGCTGTCGCCCGACTCGTCAACGTCGACTGAACTTCATCAAATGTTGCTGACACAGGAGAACCAAACCATGACCAATGCAGTCACCCTGGAGGCGAATGACTTTGATTTCGATCTCAGTCGATTGCCAGCCGTTTTTGCTAAGGACGAGTTTCGCAACGCCTATCGCGAAGCCGTTGCCCACGCGCTAAAAGTGATAGGCAAAGAAGACGTCCTCTTTACCGCAGCGACCATTGGTTTGCTGCTTTCGGAGGGCCACTTCGACCCCAACTCGGCCAACTTTTATAAAATGGTCAATCGAGCGCACAGTGAACTGGTCGCTTCCGCTAACCCAAAGCGCATTGAGTCGATCGGCGGATTTAATATGCACGTGCCCGATGGAGACGACCAAAATATTTACATTTATCGAAAAGTGGCAGAGGTACTCAAAGAACATCTTGGTGGCGACTCGATTTTTTATCAGGACTTGTCTCGTCTGGGTCGCAGTGCTTCCAAACGGTACTTATCACGAAATCCTGATGGTAAAGGATTTAAAGCTGCCGTAATCGCCAACTTCCAAAGTCAAGCATCCGGCAACGATAACCTGGGTGTCACTCAATTAAATCTCCCACCTCTTACCGATCCTCATGGACAAGACGATGAAATCGAACCGGATAATATCCGTGCTGTCGCAACCATTTATGTGGCTTTCCAGTTGGAACAGATCTACTTCTTCCAAACCGTGGATCGTATTGCAGAGTTGGCTTCCGTTGGTCTCATGCCCTTCACCTTCGATGAAAACATGCGCAAAATCGACCAATGGTTGTGGGATCGCGACGCGCAACTGAATATTACCGCTCGAGGTTCTGTTTTTGGTCGTGTACTCGGCGCACCAGGTGGTCAGGTCAGTCGCGAAGTGGAACCCAACACCGAGTTTAATACTTTGTTGCTGCGTTTCATTTCATCCGTTGCTGAGTTTGAGCAGTATCTAAACGCGATCCAGTCCAACTATTTGGGCTTTATTTCTCGTGGAGAGTATGTTCGAAAAGCCGGTCGTGATCTGGCCGCCAATGTCTCACTTTACGGCTGGGCCGGAACCCATTTCGTCGCCGAGCGATTGATTCAACAAATCAACAAAGCAATTGAAATTCTGCAATTACCACAAGTTAGAGAAGCTTACGGTGTGACGAATATGTGGCAAGTTTTGGAACGTGTCGCACAACGCGAACACAGAACCAACATCAATGTGGTAAAACACCGTACTTTGGCCGACGAAACACGCAACATTCTCAATATGATTGCGGATAATCACACCGTTTGGAACCGAACCACTTCACGTGATCTTTTCACCGTTCGAGATAACGACGGCAATATGATTGTCGGTGATCTGGATGAGCAGCAAACCCGAAGCTTGTTACGTTCAGCGCAATATTTTCTTGCGGTTGAAGGCATTCAAGACAGCCAGGTTGATCAATACAGCCAGCCACAGCCAACACTGGCAACGCCCAGCTTACCAGCCCTCGGTGGAATGAACGGTCACGGCAAATCAAACGGTAGCCTTGATCAAATCAAGCAAATGGTTGCAGCTGGGCAAATGCCTTCACTGGAAATGCTGAACAACCTGTAATCGCGGGGTATCGGTTATGACTTACTCACTTCGCGCCGCTGATGCGGCACGTAATTTACTGCACAACGCATCCAAGCGCCTTCTCACACGCGACCCGACCCAAAGCCGGCAACTGAATTACGCCTTGGACGAGTCTTTAGATTGGCCGTTGGGTTATCCGTCCCGCTCAACACCACAACCTCGGCCGTTCGAACCCAACTTCTCAGAGTCGACGGCCAACACGCTCGCTTTTTTGGTAAGCCCGACGGGAAACGGCGTTCACGCTCGAGATGGCGATGAAATTGCCACCGGCATAGTCCGTAACTTGGTCGGCGAGCAATTCGGTAAAGATGCGCTGCACTGGTTTGATAGCCGAACCGAGGCCATGCGCGCGCGCCATTCACCTTTCCACCACAGTCAAGGAGCCATGTTTTCCGCATCGGTGGATCGCAGTGGTCTGGCCGAATCCTCGGTAAGTTACGCATGGGGACCAGAAGTGATGAATATTTTGCCGCCACCGGTTCATGCGATGGCGCAAACCGCCATGCAATCCCTGCCCGGACTGGTGCCTTTTTATACGACGGTACGATGCGGCCGCCTTTCCGGAGGACAGCAGATCAGTTTCGACATTGATCGTGATCTGCCTCTTTCGGACTTACAACCGTTAATGGACGCTTTTCAGATGGGCCATCGACATGGTGGCTTAATGAGTTTGACCGCATTCATTCTCGGTGCTCGGTTCACCCTACCACGTCACAGCGCAACAATAACGTTGTTACGTAATCAATCGGGTGTTGAACTTCGGCTCGACATCAATCTCGATGCATTACCCGATACACCTCAACAACTGTTGCCGTTACTCCGCTTACCCATGGTCGAGCGTCCCCGCAGTCTTAATGCACTCGATCGATGGATGACCGCCATGACGCCCGATGGTTATCACGGTCCGGGGAATGTGAGTGTGTTATCGATCCGAGTGAATCCGGAAAGCCCGGCCCGCGTCGCCCTGTATTTACGACCGGTAGCCTTTCAACCGGAACAACCAACAGCCGATGAGCAACCATCGCAACGAGCGCCTCAACACGCCCCAAACCCGCTCGATCAAGAAATTCCGGCAGACCGAATGCCGGTTTAGCAGAAACTGTTTAAGGAGAATTCCCATGACCGCCATGGCCGCTCATTCACCCCCCGAACAGCAGGCGCTGCCACTGGTTCGTGACAAAGTTCGCTCACTTTTGACACAGTCAGAGGCGTTCGCAAAGTTACCGGATCACAAGCGCAAAGAAGTGGCCAACGCTATGGTAAAAATCGGCAGTTACTTGGTCGATGGTGGTGGCGAAACCGCCGATTTACCTATGAACGCCCTTATTGCTAACCCATTAGCCAACGATAGACCACCCGATACGGCCGGCGACAAGTTTGCTAACCAGGGCGGCGCCGTCGCTGCCGATGCCGGTGTCAACGCCTTGGGAAATATGATTAATAAGGCCGATTTTCCGGGATTTGTCGGTGGTTTAATTGATGGTGTGTTTAACGCCGTAGTGAAAGCCTCAATTGATCAAATGGAAGCCTATGCGGAACTGGTGGCCAATGTCGCGAAATCGGCCGATGCCTATATGAAAGACAACGTTACCGAAGATCAAGCTCGCGACTACCTGCTGGAGCGCTATCCGGATCATTTGGAGTCCGACTTTTCTGGAGGCAACGGTCGCGTTGTCCCCAAGCGCGATGCCGATGAGTCGAGCATGCCGAATTTTATGTCGGATTTGGGGCTGCCGTTTCAACTGGACAGTATGGATGAAGAAACCGTCGAAGAAACCCTGGTTCCGGCCGCGCGCAAACGCATCGCCATGGATCGACAGCAACTGTTAGCAACGATGGTGCTGATGGGCATTAACCGTATCGTCGTCACCGATGGCAAAATCAGCGCTTCCGTGGTTTTTACGCTAAATACTGAAGATGCTGTAAAACAGACCGAAAAAAGAAACCTAAGCTTTGAAGCCAACAGCAAATACACTCGCGAATCGAACCCCTGGTTCCGACCGAAAACCAGTTACAGTCGCGATACCAAACTGAATATTGAAACATCGCAGGAAGAAGATTCCGAAGCCAAAGTGAGCTTAAAAACCACAATGAAAGGCAACGTCGACTTGCGTTTTAAATCAGAAACTTTCCCACTCGAGCGAATGACCGAGATGCTGGGTGTCGGCCAAGAAACCATTCATCAAACATCGACTCGAGCCAGTAATCCACAACGGGCCGCTTGACATGATTCATTCGTCACGCCAATTAACTTTGTCTCCGACGCCATCGCTACCGGCCAATATTCCTCTGCCTCGCTCGATGGCTTTAGTGGCCGGACTTTTGTCTCAACCAAGTTTAACGCTGGCGTTCGATTATCGGGCGGATCCCCTCAATATTGATTTACCTCCACTGGGCGACAGTCACAGCCTCGACAGCGAAGCCGTGCAAGTGATGGCTTCACTCTATTTTCAAGCGGAATTGGAAATGGCCGGAGTGATCCCAGTTACGGAGTTGTTAGCCGAGTCGCGCTACCAGTTGCAATTGACTGATCGTGAAGTAGCCGGTTGGCTGGAAGAGTTTGCGCGCAAAATGCGAACCGAGTGGTACCCCCGAGAACAGCGAGAAATTTTGTTTGCCCGTACTTTTGGGCTCGGAAATACTCAAACAGCACCAGGAGTTGGACCCAATCGCGACTTTCAAAATCGATTCGCACAGTTTTGCCATGCCCTATTAAACTATCAACAACAGGGACAGCGATGGGGAGCCGCTGGAAGCGGAAACTTGGTAAGCATCGAATTTTCACTCCGGGGCTTGCTCGAGAATCTGGCGCGGCAGCGATATGGTAATACGCTTATTGCTGCTCAACGTATTCAGCAACAATTGCAATCCTCATTACAGATCCTGAATCATCAAGGAATGACCCGATTGTTTGAAGCCCGCAACCTGTGGGAAGTCATCCGTAACATTCTCGGCCCCGATACACCCGACTTACGACGACTGATCGATAGAGCTCAGTCAGGGCTACGCCTATTGAACTGGCTGGCGCAAAACTTGAGCGGCTTGCAAACGCCCGGAGGATTACAGTCAGCACTGCGCAGCTCTGCCGAACCCTTTCACAATGCCATAACTTGGTTACAAGCCAGCGGATTCAATGATACGGGCGCAGCCAAATTGAATCCAACACCCGCAGCAAGGTGGCATTGATGAACAACGCCCCAAACCTTGGTCCACTGCCACCCGCGTTACCGGCGCCCTATAACCGATTACCTTCGCCAGAAGGTATTGCTGCCGATGCTGCAACCGAGCGATTGGTTTCCAGCCAGATCAATGCTCTTCTGACACAGACACCTTCATTCCAAGCACTTTCAACCGACGATCAGTCCAAACTGCAACAACAATTAATAAAAGTAAGCACTTACGCAGCTGAATTGGTCCGTGATGATTGGGCGCAGTCCGAACGTTTAGGGCAACGCCCTTTAATAAAGCAAACCGTGGAACGGGTACAACAGCCACCACCAAAATCGCAAACGCAATCAGCAACAAGCCACAAACCTAGACTCGCTCGAAGCCTCACCGCGGGGGATGATTTTCGACCGGCAGCGGCCAACCAAATCGCGCGTGTTACCGAACAAACGCTCAACGCCATCGCGTTTCCGACCTTTGTCGCCGACCTGCTAAAAGGCACCTTTAAAGCCATAGTGGATTGCACCATTGAACAGATGGATGCCTTCATGGAGCTGGTAGAAAACGTATCGAAAACCGTTGAAGAGTTCGAATCAGATAACATCACGGACAACCAAGCTCGCGATTGGCTGGCAGCGCGCTACGCACCTTATATGCGTCTTGAAATGGGCGACGGCAATCCAACATTGGTCCCCACAGATGCCGCAGATGAAGGTCCCTTACCTGACTTTCGTCGCGATTTGAACTTACCCGATGCCGTCGACAGCCTCGACAGCGATGTGATTGAAGAAACCCTGATACCTGCCGCACGACGTAAACTGGCACAATCACGACTGCAAATGCTGTCGACTTTGGTGATGATGGGTCTGCAACGGATTGTGGTGAAGCACGGCCGCATCCGCGCCACCATGGGCTTTCATATCGACACCAGCGACACTGCAAGGCAAGAAAACGCCAGTATGTTTGACTTTAATACCGCCATTTCAGCCGCAGGCAGCTTTATGATGTTTTCGGCCAGCGCATCCACCTCCATTACCTATGTGCGTTCCACCAAGGCCGAATCTAACGCGGAACTGAACGTATCTGCAGATTTAACCGGCGAAGTGGATATCACTTTTGAATCCGATTATTTGCCATTAAACCGAGTCGCCAGTGCTGAGCGCATCGAAACCATTCGCGCCAACACTCCAGTGCCCGAACAGAATGCTCCCAGAGCCGAAACCGCAGGCCGAAGTTCCGGCAGTTCACCTTCAGCCAGCAGTATGTTGGATACCCACTTGCAACGACGTACAGCGGTTACCGCACCCGCACTACCGCCCGTCCGAACACCTCAGCAAACAACGTCACCCGCGCCAAGTACAGGTGGAAGTGGTTCCGGTAGTGGTGGAGCTGGAGGAGGCACTGGAGGAACGGGTACCGGAGGAGGTACCACAGAAAGAACATCAAGCGGTTCAGCAACGGGTGGTACGGGAACACCACCACCTGCATCAAGTGGTTCAGATCGCGGCTCTGGCTCAACCTCCGGTAGCGGTGGTGGGACTCCACCAACCAGTGGCGGTGCGGCAACAGAAAGCCCATCAGGTAGTACTCCCCCTTCAACCACAGCTCCCGCAACCAGCAGCAATTACCGTCCCGGACGAGCCGTGGCTTAGGAGAAAGAAACAATGAATTTCAATACACAACAATTACCGGCCCCTGATCCTTTACCCGGACCATTTAATGTTCCTCCGGGTGAAGAAATGAAAATCAGCCCGGCGGTGGCTCACCTGGTGAATACGCAAGTTCAAGCCTTGTTGGAATCCAGTCCCGCTTATCAACAAATGACTCCCGCGGCGCGCGAAGATATGGCAGAAAACCTGCAAAAAATTGCCAGTTACAGCGCAGCGCTCATTCACGACGACTGGTCACAATCTCAAAAACTTGGTCAACGTCCAGTAGTGCGAGAACAAAAAGTTGTTCACGGCCGTACTTCCGCGCCCGCCCGCACAGCAGAAGAAGGCAAAGTTGCCGCCGATGAATTCGCGCCTCGGGCTGCAAATCAGGTCGCGCGCATTACCGAAGATACGTTAAACGCCATCGCCTTTCCCACCTTTGTCGCCGATCTCATTAAAGGAACCTTTAACGCCGTGATCGACGCATCGATTCAACAAATGGAAGCGTTCAGCGAGCTGCTCGCCAATGTTGCTAAAACCGTTGATGAGTTTATGCAAGACAATATCACCGATAATCAGGCCCGTGATTGGTTGGCTGGCCAATACCCACAGGTGATCCGGGTGGATGTTTCCGGTGGTGCTCCACGAGCAAGAGTTAACGAAGCCGGTGCCGACGAAGCACCGGCTCCTGATTTTCGTCGAGATCTAAATTTACCCAATGATGTCGAAGCCGATGACGAAACCATAGAAGCTGAGCTGGTTCCCGCGGCGCGACGTCGACTGGCTCAAAATCGCCAACAGGTCTTAGCGACCATGGTGCTGATGGGGATTAATCGTATTGTGGTCACCAGTGGTCGCATCAAGGCGGCTATGGGTTTTCGCATCGATACCACCGACAGTGCGCGTGCCGAGTCGGCCAGCAGGTTCGACTTTAAAAACGAAACCAACATTCGGTACGGACACTTTTTCACACCCGTTAAAGCCACCAGTAAAACCACCGTTGCCTATGTCAGCAGTTCGAAAAAAGATTCCGAAAGTGAAATAGACGTAAGCGCTAACCTCACTGGCGAAGTCGACTTGAAATTCAAATCTGAAACCTTTCCGTTAGAGCGCTTTGCCGATGCCGGCGTTCTGACCAGTATTCAAGATAACACACCGAACCCCGCCGCAAATAAACCGATCACCGGTAATACTGCGGCGGCCTAAGGACACCAAATTCACTATTGAGGAGACACTATAATGCGACCCTACGGACCCCAAACCTCACCTTATTCAGCCCAAACGTTACAGGCCCCCCAAACACCGGATCCCAATATTCCGTTGTCACCCACCAGTGGTGGTATGTCAATCGGCCCAGATGCATTGCAAGTGGGTGACATCATTGTCTCCACCAGCAGTGGATTTGTTTCACAACAAATTCGGCGATCAACCGGTAGTTTAGTTAGCCACGCGGCTCTCTACGTGGGTGATGGCATGGTGGTGGAATCGGTGGGTGAAGGTGTGGTATTGCGAACTTTAGAAGAGGCTTTAGCCGATGATCTCTACGCCGTAGCCTTTCGTCACCCTCAATTAACCGATCAACAAGCCTTAATAGTGCGCGATTTTGCCGGACAGCAAATCGGTGCCAGTTACGACTATGTCGCCATCAGTAAACATTTGTTGTACCAACTGGCCGGCAACGTCTGTGCCCGCTTAAGTATGGCGGACCGATTGCGCTGTGAAGCCGCACGTTACCTGGTCAGTTTTGGTAATGACGATGACGATCGCTGGTATTGCAGCGAACTGATTTTTGCCGCCTACGAACATGCGGGAAGATCTCTGGGTCAACCTCCCCATACCAGTACACCGGAATCCATTGTTCAATTAAGCACCACCCTGGCTTACGTTGGTCACCTGAAAACACCCGATACTGCTGTTACTCAATCCTGGCAACGAGTTACCGCTCAGCCCTATTCGCACTCGCACGGAGGACATTCCATGAGACATGACCATCAAGAGGGGCGTTATGGACGTCCATTCGCTGGTAACAACTCAGGCTCACAAAGTGATATTACCCGTCAATTAGTCGCTCGTGGCGCTAACGAAGCGGAAGTACGCGAGTTTTTGGACACATTAAATGCACCAGTCAGTCAAACGGCATCCATCTCACGCAGCTTGTCGGACGTGACGGTTCATTTACCCGGTTCAACGGTACTTGACGGCTGGCGTGCGGATGCGTTTATTTTTGCCATGAGAACCGCTTTAAGTGCGAATCCTGCGATGGCACCTATTGCTTTGGTTTTCCCCGATGCCATATTGGCCCTTTGTAACCGACTGAACATCACTATCGGAATTGGTCCATCAATCAGTGGCGGCTTTGGAGAAGGCGCTGGCTTTGGCGTGGGTATTGTGTTTGCGCCCGGTAACCGAATTGGATTTTATGGCTCGGTATCGGGACTAGCCGGATACATTGGTAGCATATCCGCTTCTTTGCAAGTCACCGTGATCAAGGGCGGCCCCTCTAACTTCAGCGGTGATGCCGTTGGCGTTGCGGGCTCCGTCGATCTCAGTGAAGGCCCTAGTGTTGGTGTCCATTTTTTGTGGTCACCGTCAGGGCGTTTTCTTGGCGTTACCGCCGAGGTTTCCGTGACTATTGGTGTACCGGCATTAACCGTATTTGAAGTATTCGCCGAAGCGCAGCATACCGAAACCACATTCGGTCTCAGCCACCGTCCCCATGCTTTAGGTTATTCCGCACCAGCTCCGTACCCACAAAGCATGAATTACAGTGGAATGGGACAAACTTTAAGTGTCGCCCCACAAGTTGAAGTGAAATTGCGTGCGTTTATTCCGTCACCCGCCATTGGAATGGATTTACCGGCGATTGGAACAGTACAAGCCTTTGGTGGTGATGGCCGTGGTTTCTCCTACAATTCCGGCACTCACCGCGCGCAAATTACTGCGAATGTACAAGTTGGCGTAGGCAGTACAGCGCCTCAAGTGAATATCATTAATCGAAATTGGGGGGAGTCTACTCAGTATTCCACTAACGATGTGGTTGCGGTAGCCGGCAAACCCAGCTGGTACAAAGACAAACGTGCAGGTGCATCACCCACCGCTCGTGAAACATTATCCGCAAACAACAGCAACCTTAACGCCGAATTGGGCAGCAGTAGTTTGGCCAACAACATCGAATCTTTCATGTCGACAGCCACGTTGGTCAGCTTTACCGTCGACGGTGGCAACCCATTACTTCCGGACGTCGCACCTAATATCACCGCTGATCTTATCTTGCATTTAAAAGTGGAAAACGGGCGTCTAAAAGCCAAACTGGTTGGCGATCACGACGGATTCCCGGCGTACGAAATGTATATCGATGGCACTCGAATTTATGAGTTTGACCCCGTTCGTGCTGGTACCACGCCCAATGCCTTGTTCCCACCGTCAGACATTGACGTCGATACCGGATGGATCGATCTCGGTGCGATATCAACCACACAAAGTCTGGCCGCACCGGGCTACTCAATTCCCGCACAATACGGCCATTCACAATACAGCCCTTCAAACCATCAAGGATACACTCAAAGTGCATACCCCAGCGCACATACGGCAACTCGATTGATTGGTGGGTTGCCCGTTAAGTAAGACATCGGAAAGTATTCGAGCAGGCTCGTCTGTGCCTGCTCAACTTTTCAAGTGCGAAAGTAATCGTCAATTTTGGTGCTCGTTCACAGTAATTCTTATCATTCTCACTATAATACGCCGTCAACTCGCTCTCAATTGGGCGCGGAAATTATCGAGCATCGCTCACTTTAATTCGCATATGCGAAAGCTTTAAGGACGAAGTAGGTTCAACTGACTGTCTCTCTCATAAGTTTGTAACGACCCATCCGTCATTAAGTGAAAAAGCAGAATCAAATTTGGAATCCTATTAAACGTTAGGAGATTTTATGGATCATAAACTATTAAAACTGTTAGTACCGGCTCTTACATTGACACTTCTCGGTTGCAATGAAGAAACCAACACAACCGAAAATACTTCAGGCAACCCACCGGTAAACGATGTACTCAATTTAAGTAATACGGCATGGCTCTCCACATGTCAGCGAGTAGAAGAATCGGATATCAATGATCCTTCTCGTGCCACAAACCAAACCATGGAGTTTGATTTTCATCAAGGAGCTACAGAAGTCGATGTCGTCGCTAGAATTTACAGCGAAAGTAACAGCGACTGTAGCGGAAACCCGGAATACCGTTTTGAAGCGACTTATCAAGTCAGTTTTGGCGACATACAAATAACGTCGGGTGGCTTTGAAGCTCGAACATTCAGCGGCACAGTGATCAGCAATCCAGATAATGTATTTGAGCGGTTTCAAGATACACTTATCTACCGTGATGAAAATACACTTTATTTTAGTTACGAAGCGGAGGAAGGTGATACTAACGCTTTAAACTTTGAGCGTCCTTTTAACCTGCAATAAACCACTCACAATAGCAATATTTGTTCAATTTGGATTTCAGCCTCGTACCCACCACTTCTACGTGGGTACGTGCGTTTCACCTTTCTTGTGTTGTTAGTTATCTGTTCAGAGCGATTTATTTAAGTTGTTCAATTTGGCGGTCCGCCAATCTCGGACGAAGCGTCTAGAAACTCGCTCGGCGCGTGTCCAAAATGCGCTTTGAAACAGCGCCCGAAATAGTTCAGAGAGGCAAACCCTACTTGATGAGCCACTTCACTGACACGCGCACCTTGCATCAATAGTTTCTTCGATTGTTGCAGTCGAAACAATCTTAAATAGTCAGATGGCGTCAAATCCGTCACCGCTTTAATTTTGCGTTGAAATTGACGTAAGCTCATCGATAATCCCTCGGCCATTTGTTCACTTTTAAAATTTTCATCGGAATAATGCTGTAATAATAAATTGTTCAAACGTTCAATAAATTGTGCGTCTTTATGATTGTCGATGATTGCAGTAGTTTCATTGGACGGTGAAAAGTACACAGCTCCGAAACGTTTTTTGAGTAATTGTCTGATGGCCAGTAAATTTTCGATTCTTGCGAGTAATTCATGAGAATCGAAAGGCTTGGAGATGTAATCGTCTGCCTGCTCGTTGTAGCCTTGAATCCGACTGTCGGTGTCTCCTCGTGCTGTCAGCAAAATAATGGGTATATGAGAAGTTGCATCCTGCCCTTTTAATTTGCGTGTGAGAGTAAAACCATCCTGTCCAGGCATAGCGACGTCGCTCACAATGAGATCGGGAATCCATTGCAATGCCTGAGACTCACCATCAATACCATCGGCCGCCTCAATGATCCGGTAATGAGGAGTAAGCAGATCAACTAAAAATTGACGCAGTTCAAGATTATCTTCGACCACTAATACCAATGATTTACTGGTATCTTCCAATAGTCCGTTTTTTCGATTGGACAACACTTGTCGAGAAGAATTCATCATTCGCAAGTAATCCATTTCGGATTCCATCAAATTGACCGTCGCTTTCGGATAGCTAGTGAGTGTGTTAGTTATTTGCACTTCGGAAGGAATAACTCGTACCTGAGGCAATGTAATACGAAACCTGCTGCCTTGATGAAGTTCACTTTGAAGTTCAATCGTTCCTTGGTGAATGTCGACAATTTCTTTCACTAAAGTGAGTCCGACACCAGAACCTGACGCAACTTCGCTTCCGATTGCGGCTCTCTGGAATTTATCAAATACAAGTGGTTGCTGATCTATCTCAATACCTATGCCTGTGTCTTCAACAATGATTTCTAAACACTGACCTTGAGTCTTAAACATCTGCAAGCGAACGGAACCCTCAGGCTTATTGTATTTAAATGCGTTAGACAGCAAATTAAGAACAATAGTCTCGACCGCATCAGGCAATGAATAGACTGACAATTTCGGTTCAACGGAGTAAGTCAATTGAATCGAACGTTCGCTCGCGAGTAGATGAAAAGATTGTAGGATAGGCTCAATACTGGATGACACCTCTCGCCAATCCCAATCTCTATGTTCGTTATTCGATGTACGCGCGAGATTGAGTAATTGCTCTACTAGCCTTAATAATCGTTGAGTATTGCGCTGAATGACACCGAGCTGTTGTTGTGTATCGATATCTAGATTGTGTTCAAGCAATCGAGCAACAGGATTTGAAATGAGCGTAAGTGGCGTTCGAAATTCGTGAGAAATATTGGTAAACAGATTATTTTTTTCTGCAAGTAATTTTTTCAGTTGTTGTGTTTGAGATTCGATGAGCTGTTTTTGTTGTTCAATTTCGATCGTTCGCTTTTCAACCTGTTGCTGCAGTCGTATCGCACTTTGCTTCAATGCTTTTTCACGGTAGCGGAAAAGAGCATAAAGCAATGCGAGAATAATCAACCCGTAGCCTATGTAAGCCCAGATGGTTTGCCAAGGAGCTGGTAAAATATGAAGGTCAATGTTGTTCATTGACTCACTCCATATTCCATCTTTATTACTGGCTTTAAATTGAAAATAATATTTTCCCGCGGGTAAATTAGTGTAAGTTGCTCGCCGATTGCTGGCATCGGCTGTGTGCCACTCACTTTCGAATCCTTCCAGTCGAAACATAAACCGGTTTCTTTCCGGCGTGGCAAAGTTTGTTGCAGCGAGTTCAAAGCTGATGTTGTTTTGTTGATGAGGTAACAAAAGACTTTGACGCTTGTTAAAAGATTGTAACAACGAAGGCGATTTGGAATCGTTTAACAAACTGATGTCTTGGTTATTAATATAAAGTGCGGATACGGCAACTTTCGGTGCGAAAGAGTCAAAGAATATTTGTGAGGGAAGAAAAGTCGTTACGCCGCGCTCACCGCCATAAAAAAATCGGCCTTCTGCATTACTGGCGTAAGCTGAATCGGCGTAATTGGTTTGTAATCCATGATCCGGTCGAATGAACGCGATGCGCTCCTCATCTGGATCCAGTCGCACTAAGCCGCGATTGGTCATTAACCATAACATACCAGCATGATCTTCTTGAATGGAAACAACACTTTGAATGCCCGAAGAGGATGCCAGATCAAACCATCGAAAATCATCGGTTTGGTATCGATATTCGTTCAAGCCTCTGTCAGTTCCAATCCATAGTCGACCTTTTGAATCTTCCAACATGCCATAACTGGCAAAACCCACTAAAGGGTTTGCTCTGCCACTGCGTGAAAAATAACGACCAAAATTGTCTTGAGAACGATCATATCGACAAAGGCCATTGAATAAACTGATCCAAATATTTCCCCGACTGTCTTTATACAAGTTATTGATATTATCACTACCTAAACTCCGACGATTACCGGCTTCACGTCGATAGTGTCGGAAATCGCCTGTAGTTTTATCTAAAACACTCAACCCACTCTGCAAAGTGCCTACCCACAGTTCATTGCCGTCATCGACCAATGTCGCTACCGAGTTCGAAGATACACTGTTTGAATCGTTTGGTTCATGAAGAAATCGCTTAAACGTCCCGGATGTCCTATCAAAACGATTCAGTCCACCTTGAAGTGTCGCAATCCATAAATGGTTTTGTTTGTCTTCAACTAGGTCTAAAACGGCGTTATCACTTAAGCTATTGTCGTCATTCGGGTCATATTTATAGTGAGTGACCGTGTTTGCTTTTATATCCAGATGATTAAAACCATCGGCGGATGTTCCGATCCAGACTTGATCGTTGTTTCCTTCGACGGGCGCAATTGCACTGATGTTCTGACCACTCAGGCTTAATGGTGATTTTGGATCGTAGCTGTATTCATCAACCCCGATGTTGTTGAGGTTCAGCTTGTTTAATCCGTTGGTCGTTGCAACCCATAATAGATTGGTATTGTCGCGAAACAGGCTGATGGCAAAAAGACTATTAAAGCTGTTTGGATTGGCTGGACTGGGCCGGTGTTGTACTAGTTTTAAATTCTTCGTATTCAGTTGGAACAAACCGTTCGAAGCGGTACCAATCCAAAGCATGCCTTCAGCGTCTTCATGCAAACTTAAAATCCACAGGTTATTCAATTCGGAAGTGGACAACAATTGATGGTCGTATCGTACAAATTGCTTTTTCTGGTGTTGATACCGAGCTAATCCAGCGTTAGTTCCAACCCAGATATCACCATTGGCCGCATGCGCCAAAGACAGTACAACGTTGCTTGGCAAACTGTTTGTGTCTTGAGTGTTATGGCGGAAAAGCTCAAAGGATTCCTGCTCAGGATCAAATCGATTGAGCCCTTTGCCGACTGTGGCCATCCAAATTTTCCCGTCAGCTGTTTCTAAAAGTGAGCGAACATGCCCGTATACAAGGGCATTAGAATCACCGGGTTTTTCATTGTAAATAGTAAATTGTTCACTGGACTTATCAAAACGATTGACACCATCAGACGTTGCAAACCATAGGTTACCTCGACGATCCTCCATCATTCCGTGTACGGTGTCGTTACTGATTGCTGTATCCTTCTTTTCGTCCGGAAGATAAACATAAAACGCATCGTTAATCGCATCGTAACGATTAAGCCCCCCATAGTTGACGCCGACCCAAAGTGTGCCGTCGCTGTCGACAAATAAGCTTTCAATTTTATTTCCAGATAGGGAGTAAGGGTCGTTTTCGTTGTGCAAATAATGTTTAAATTGAAAGCCATCGTAGCGATTCAATCCGGCTTCTGTGCCGATCCAGAGAAATCCTTGGTGATCTTGCGCAACCGCTGTGACGCGATTGCTCGACAGTCCCTCATTAACCGAAAAATGCTCGAAACGAGCGGCTGTGGCTGATTTATGCCATCCAATCAGTAAACTGATTAGAATAAGAAAAAAGAAAAAATAGCGAGCTTGCCACGAGGAAATCATCAGGTTTTTTGTTTGCTGGGTTGGCTTAAGAGAAGAGTGGCGATTCTCTCATACCTCGGGTTATAAGTTAATTTGCGCGATTAAAATTGTGATCCGCTTATCATCCTTATAGATAATTATTCGTAATCTGGAAATTGTAAACAGGCTGGTAAACAAAAAATCGATTTACCAGCCGTGAATAGTGAACAATAAAATTAACGAGGTGTTGAACTGTTCGCCGGAAATAAATCCGAAAAGGTTTTCATCAAACGTTGACTATAAGTAACAGGCGCCATATAGCCTTGTCCAACAGGACCCTCTCGTAAATCATCAACTGCGCCTTTAGTACCTCCTGGATAAAAAGCATCAACAGCCCCTTTAACTGCAACAATCGCAGCTAGTTCAGGATGGCATGCAGCGATTGTATACTCAGCTAACAATTCGGCTCGGTCAGCATTGTTCCCCGTCGCAAATTTATAGGCATCTCCAGCAAGAGACAAATTTCCAGCTGCTTTGGAAACCGCATCCATATGTAATAATGGAACTTTTGAAGAGCCGTCGTTTTTCGGCACGGATAATTCAATACTCCAGGTAGAAGCATTTCTTGTGTCGTACCAGTAAGCGTTGCCTTTTTGCATTGTATCCATTTGAATAGCTTTTTCTGAGCCTTCGAAAGCGTAATTCACGACATTCGCCGCAGTTTGCGCTTTTTCAAGATCAGTATTCTCTTCCGAACTTTTGCCATCGGGATCGATATAACGATATGGGTTGTTATTGCCGTACGCATAACGGTTAAAGCTGTGCACATCACGAAATAAAATGGGATCCAATGACATAAACCGGCCGGCGGCGGGATGATACCAACGAGCCTGCATATACGTGAGGCCCGTGGATTTATCGTCTCGATGACCGGTAAAGCCGATGTTGTTGTCGTCGTCCTGATTGATCAATTGCTCACCGTAAGCTTGATAAGCCTCACGCCACTTTTCATTGCCTTGTTCATCGGTCGCCAATATTGGCGACCCCAGATGATCATTTAATAAATAGGTGACTTCTGTCGTTTTGGCGCAAACAGCAAGTGTGTGAATTGACATCCAAAGCACCGCTAGACTCGCCAATGTGTGATTCATTTTGTTCATTGTTGTCTCCTCAAAAAATTACAGTGCGCAGCCGGAACTGGGATAGTAATTCGCGTATGCGTTTTTATCGTTCATATAGAAGTAGTGTTGTGTCTGAAAGGTGTCCAACGTATTGTTGCTGATTTCTCCGGTATACACTTCTTCCATCGTGATGTTCCCATCTTTGTTCCAATCCAGTTTTTCCGTCGGGGTATTTGGAAAATAACTGCTGTAATAGCTTGGGTAGTTCAGATAGATATAAACAGCGTAATAAATGCCTTCGTAGCTCTCACTAAAGAAGTCTTTTTCTTCAACGACACCATTTCCGTCAAAATCCAGCTCACAACTGCCGGTTGGTGGTGGAGCGTCGGTGTTGAGAACGGTAACGGTAATGTCATCACTGCTGCTTGCGCCACCGTTATCGGTTACCGTTAAACGAAATACAAAGTCGGAATCGAAAGCCACATTAGGCGCTTCGAACTGTAATGTACCGGGTTCAGGACCTGCCTGAAGTGTCACATTTCCACCACTCACCAGACTCCAGTTTAAACTCAATCCACTGCCATCGGGATCGCTCGAAGCGCGACCGTCCAGAATGACAGTGGAACGTTCGTTTACGATTTGATCCTCACCTGCGTTTGCGATCGGAGGTTGATTGCCACTGGTATCGTTAACGGTAATCGACACTGTTGCTGTATCGGTTTCCTGATTGCTCGCACTGACTTGAACCTGAAATACCAAGGTTGTTGTGGTTGACACATCCGGTGCAGTAAAACTTGCCGTTTGACTATTGGCGGTATTAATACTGACGGTAGGCCCAGACAATTGAGTCCACAAATAGGCGGTGATGCTTTCGCCTTCTGGAGCTTGAGACGCTGCCGCCGTTAAGTTAACGAGACTGAGTTCTGCAACCGATTGATCGCTGCCGGCAGAAGCCACTGGAGCAGCTGTGGGCTCTGGTGCAATCACGGTAATGGCTACATCGTCTGTCGATACATCACCTTCATCATCGGTAACGGTTAATCGGAATTCGAGAACGGTATCGATAGTGACGTCGGGGGCCGTAAATTCGAAAGTTCCTGATTGACTGCCCGAAGAAAGTTGTACTGCGTTACCGGCAATTTGACTGATTCCAATTGAAATCGAACCGTAGTCAGGATCGTGCGAAGCGCTGTAATCTATCACGACGCGATCACCCGGATTGACGACCTGATCGGCTCCTGCGTTTGCGACAGGTGCTTTGCTGAATCGAACGAGAATTGGAACCGTGCGTACAACTTCTTGTTGACGCTCGGTTGTAAACTTAACTTCTATGTCGATTTCTGAGTCTTCATTCACATCGGGGGCCGTGAATAAAGGAGACTGAAGTTGCGCATCATTAAACGTCCCCATTGGGCCCGAATATTGTCGCCATTCATAGCTGACAATTTTATTCGCTGAAGCTTCATTGATTATTAATAACTCAATTTGAAACGTATCGAGATTATCAACCACTTCCGGAGCAATTAATTTCACATCAGGAATTGCGGCGGGGTTATTAATATTAAGTTTAACCACATCCGTAGATTGGGCACCTTGATCATCTGTGACGGTTAACTCGAACACGAGCTCTGCTGTTTCAATGGATCCAATGCTAATTGCAGCTTGTGAATTTTGTTCACTTTCCATAACAACTGTAGGCCCAGCAATTTGGCGCCATTGATAGCTAACAATAAAACCATCGTTGTCTTTCGATTGTCGGCCATCGAGAGAATGCCAATATTGAAGATCGTGTGTATGCGGCGTTAATTCACCAAGCGATTCATCTTCACCTGCATTTGCAATGGGTGGTTGATTCACAGGAACTGGCGTTGCATCGAACACATACAGTGGCCATTTGCCACTAATGTTACTGTCATCTATTCTTGCGGCCATACCCGTCGAGGTAAATTTCGAAGCTTTCATCTGACTTGATTGAGTTGGTAACTCTTCGCTCGAAACAATCGTACCGTCCAACTCACGGGCAGCAATCCAGGTTTCGGCATCCTGACCAACCATCAATCGATTCCCGCCAGACAAAGAGGACTGAATAAACGTTTTTTCCCATGCGGCGTTTAGAGAAGTAACTTGCCCTATTGACCAATTGCCAGAAGAACTCAGGCGCGAAATTTTCAACTGTTGATTACTTGCTGTAAAAAGACTGGCAGACCGATCGGACGCCATCTCGACATGAATCAATCCTCCGGAGTTAACAACCTGATGAATATCTTGAATGGCGCCTTCCAGATTATCGATGGTGAATCGTTGGCTTTTATAAGTTCGAATGGATTGAGAAACATCTTCCCAGACCGCAAGCCCATCACCGGAGTCGGTTAATGCAACACTGAAGCGGCTTGCGTTATCGACCTTTCCTAAGTTAAATAATTGGATGGCTCCTTTTTCGGTTACAGTCATCAATTCAACGTGATCGACTGAACCGCTCTCGCTTGTTGATGTATTAAAACTCCACATTACAGCGAGCTCACCAGAGCGATTAACAGCAAGAGAATGAATGCGTCCATTGTACCGGTGTTTCTGCTCTGCAGTGTTTTTCAGCTTGATTGGATCTCGCCAACCTCTACCAGGGCTCCATTGCGCAATCCAGCGATAGGACTCGGTATAGCTGTTTTCCCACCAACTCACAACAAACTGCCCATTCGGTGCCGAGGTAATACCAATGTTATATTTGATGGATAATCCATAAGTTGCATACTTGATTGGTTCTGAAGTCCAGCTTTGTGTTTTTGGATTAAAGATTGCTGCCCAAACTTTTACGCCATCCGTTGCTAATAACATTGCCCAACCAGTTTCCGAAACTTCTAACTGATACGATTGAGGTTTAAAGCCAAACAATTCGTTTGTTTGAAGGCTTTGAGAAGATGATAACCATGTCTGAACGGTCGTGCGATAATCAACCGCTTTTACAACGTGAATGTTGCCTAACGAATCCATCACTGGGGCATTTTTTGAATACTCCAATTCAGCAACAAATCGCCAACCGGGCTCAGCTATTGAAATCGATTTTATTTCACTTGCGCCAGAAACTTGGCTTCCTTTTTTTGCAACGACTCGATAGTAAAGCGTTTCTCCAACATTAACATTGCTGTGCAGATAGGGTGGAGTAGCATTTTCTATTCTTTGCGCCTGACTCAATTGAGTAAAAGGCTGGTTACTCCAATACAAATCATAATTATTAACATACGGCAAAGTCGACCAAGTTGCTGCGACCTGATTGTCAGTTACCGTCAGGTATAACTGCTGCGGAGTTTGCAAAGGTGTGAAAGCATTTAAATCCGTTGATAAATAAATCTCTTCAACGTTGCTGTAACCGTCACCATCGAAATCTTCATCGGCATCAGCATAAAGTGGATTCAAACCATGAAGTAACTCAATGTCATCACGAAGACCATCCCCATCGGAATCAATATTGCGTGGATTCGTTCCTGCATTAAACTCTTCGAGGTTACTCAAGCCATCACCGTCGACATCACCACTGGCATCATTCGCGTTGTAAGGATCAAAATCGTAGAGACGCTCATAGCAATGTCCCATACCGTCCTCATCTAAATCATCACTGCACTCGATGATTTCGTCATGATAAGCGACTCGTTGATCGCCGAGATAAATGTGTGAGCGTTTTAAATCGCCATCATTTTGTTCTTCATACAATAAGGTTCCAGCTTGATTGTATGCGAGCAAATCAGTCATCCCATTTGCTAATTTGGAAACCATTCGGTTGTTACCATCGTAACGATAAAGACTGATTGCTCCATCCTCAAGTGAAGTCGCTCTTATTAAACTATCAGAAAAATCGTAAAAATATTGATTTGCACCGTCACTGATTACTTTACCCATTTGATCGTAAGCAAAAGGTTTGTCATCGAAACTAATCAGTCGATTTTTAGAGTCGTAGCTGTAATCAAATTCTTGTTCTCCAATCGCTTTATGCTCAATGTTGCCTAGTGCATCATAAACATAGTTTCCATTGCCCCATATGCCATCGGCGGATAAGAGTCGATGGAGACCGTCGTAGGACATTGTGCGCGTATTTTGCGCATTCATTTTGTCTTTAATGTGCGTTAAGTTTCCAGCATTATCATAGTCGTAAAACAGGTCAATTGATGAACCCGAACCAAGTGACATGGTTAATGTTTCGGGAAACAATCGGTCGTTCAATGTAAAGTGTGCCGTGCGTCCGTTTCCGTAAGTTATGCTTTTAATTTTTCCTGAGTCGTAATATTGAACGTCATCTACAAAATTTCCCACTTGAGTCGCACGACCGAATGCATCTGGAAGATAGGCGACTTGCATTTGATTTGGATAAGTCAGCGCACTTAAATTTCCCTGATTATCATACTGGTACGAAAACTTGATTGTTCTATTTTGGGTATTTAATGTTTCGCTGGATAATCTGCCTTCGATATCGTAGGTCATTGCCCATCGGGTGCTCTCAGAATAAGACTTAATGCTAGTACTGGGTGTTACACGTAATTCTTGTCCGCTCAGTTCACGATTAAGTTCTAGCAACAATCCTTGTGCATCGTATTGAAATTCATCTTTAAGAAAGTGAGTTTTAATATTACAAGTAACATTGGCGGAGTCTAAACAACCCAAAGCATCGTCTTGATCATAATTCGCATTTTGGTCACGATAATAAGGAGGGTATTGAACGGTAATTAGCCTTCCCATAGGATCGTAGGAGAACGTTTTATCGTAAGCTTTTTCACCAACAACTTGCCTTTCAATTGTTTTTTGACCGGCAGCGTTGTACCCAAAAGCCATTTGCCCTTCCGCTTCTGGTTCGATGTAACCGCTGACCAACATGGCATCGTTGTATTGGTATTCTCTTACCAAGCCATTTTGTGTAATTGAAAGAGGCAATCCGAGTTCGTTTCTTTCGATATCAATCACGACACCCTCAGACGCTTCAATTTTAACAAGGTATTCTTCATCGGGCCCATAACGATGGAAGCTACGCTTAGTGACGTTGCAATTTGCATCGATCGCGGTCACGCTGTTTTCACCACGATGATATTGGGACAATTCACCGCCTGACGTCCATGATTTTATCAGTTCTCCGTATATGTTGTATTTGTAGAAAATTCCTTTTTCTGGCTCATTTATAAATGACTTAAACGTCATTTGGTTTCTTTCGTTGTATCGAAAAAATTGAGTTAATGTTTTTTCACTGTTGAGGTCGACACGTTCATGTTTAGTAAGATTACCAAATACATCATAGTAATAGCTGTCTTTTAGAGCGCCCTTAGTATAGGTTTTTCGTCGACCATTGTCAGAGTAGTCGACCACAATGGCAGCACTTAAGGGTAATTCGATGAAAGTCACACGTCCCAAATCATCGTATCGATATTTTGTGGTCACTAAATTTTGATTGGTATGAGAAGTGATTAAACCACGACTGTTTACTGTGAGGGTTTCAGTTGTTTCATCTGGATGTGTAATTTTTCGCGCGACTCCTCGATAGTAATCGGAGTAAAAAGTAGCATATTCCAACGCATTGGTGCTGCTTTTTAACAGACCGTTACCGTAGTAGTCGTAGTTGGTAACGATACCGCGTTTGGCTTCCTTAGCAAGGTTTCCTTCGTTATTGAATCGGTAACTCGACTCGTAGAAGTAGCCGTTGTTAGGTTCAAAATTTGCTATTTTTACCTGCTCATCAGTTATTAGGTCAATCAGCCAGTTACCACCTTTGCTTCCTGAGTAACCATAGTCCGTTTTATAATATTTTGATTTGTTTCCAGTGATTTTATGCTTTAGAGGTAACCCAGTAGGAGTGACTTCGAGTACCTCGTAGGTATAATCTTTTCCATTTTTGGTGCCAGTCTCCTTACTGCGATAGGCACTTTGATATTGATCATCGACGCGTAAAACTCCGTTCACTTTATAATCGCGATTATCGTCCGCGAGAATATAACTGTCCCAAGTATATTCTATGCTGTCTATGAGTGAGCCAGGGCTTATTTCAAGTTCATTAGTATCCGGACAAGTGTTTTGAGGCTCTGAACCTTCGGAAAATAGCGTACCACCGTCTCGATAACGCTTAACGGACTTTAGAAGACCAATCTTCCAGACTTCGCCATTAATAATACCGAATGGGCTTATGTGGCGATATTCTTCTCGGGTGTCGTAAGGTGTTGTTACCTTCGTGAGATCGGTCGCATTAAAACCATCTTCATTTACTCGCTCATAACGGTATTTCCAACAACGATCTTCGATGCATTTTTCTGTCACAACCGGATAATCTTTAGTTAAAAATAAAATATTATCCCATTTAATGGAAACTTTGGCGCCGTTAGGAGCTATAACATCAGAGAGTAACCGAGTGGAATCTTTGTATTGGAAACTCCAGGATTGTTGCTCCGGAAAAGTGACATTGGTCAGGTGTATACCCGAATAAGCGTATTTAACATTAAAACGACCGTCATCAACCTGAGTGAGTAAATTCCCGTCGTATGAAAAATTGACTTCTCGACCATCGGAAGCGCGAATGCGAGTAGGGCGAGTGAAGGCATTCGCAATTTCGTACTCAATATTCAGTGAGTTTTCGTGCGAATCTTCAATTTTAATGACGACCTGTTTATTGGTTGATTCCTTACCAAAATAGTAATCATTGTCCCGTTTATCGGTGAGAACTAATCCGCTATCACGACATTCGGCACGCCAGAGATCGGTCGTGATGTGGGTAGGTTGATAATCAGAGCCATTGTCGTAGTCAACAGTGACCAAATTCTTTTTAAGAATTTTAACCTGACTGCCATTTGGCTTAATGAAGTAAAGATTTTTTGTTGAGAACCAAATGTCGTTATCGCCCGTACAGTTATATTGACCAACAATACGACCGAAATGGATGTCCCAGCCCGGTCCCATGTAGGAATATTCGCTGATAACGCTAGGTGTCGAATTATAGGATCGCTTAACTACGATATCGGGACCGGTACCCGAAAGAACAAGGTCATTATTTGACCAGTGCAATGTTCCCGAGAAAGTATCAATGTCCAGATTTAACGATGACTCATATCCACGGCCGCCACTTTTTCCGGGAACGGCATAAGCGTCGGGTGTATCGGTGATCTCAGGTTCGCTGGCTAACGTACTCAGAGATACCAAACAGAAGCTTTTTAATATCAAGCGTATATTAAAGTTCATGACTTCCTCAATGTATTGAAAGGTATAAATTAAAGCTGCTGTCGCCTTTTTGGTGACGCAGATGTCTATTCCCAATGATTAAATTTTTGTTTCGAAATACTTGCTCGAGTCAATTATAAAAAGGTGTCAAAAACCAACAAGCAGCACAGCGACATTCAGTCACACTACAGCGACAACTACGCTGTACGCCTTATATTTAGAGAGATTTCAAGAACCAATGTCCAATTCTGAAGTGAATAAAAGGTTTGAATGCGACTTGTTCAAGCAATGAAAAACGTATAGAAAAATGTAAAACAGTCTATGACTGGGAATGACGGTCTAGTAGTTGTATATATCGACTAGCTGTGCAAATGCGCACCAGCTTGCCAAACAATTATTAGACAACTTTAATTTCACTCGCAACAATGCAAACTCGCCTGAAACTTCGGTATTCTAAAACGACAATGCATTGCATTTTAGCGATAAAACGAAGATATGTGAGTCGAATAAATAAAGGCTAACCCTGCCCATGACTCAAAATTTTTAATTTGTTGTCCGACCGCCGATGGGGTAATTTCAAGTTCTTCAGCAGCCTTTTTAAACCTTAAGTGCCTTGTCGGTGCTTCAAAAACGGGCAAGTACTGAATTGGTGGTGATGCTTTGTAAATCATTATACTGAGCAAAAGTAAATATTTAAGCCGATTATACATTTAACCGGCTAACTAGGCTGCGTTATAGTTCACCTCAAATTCTTTACTAGCTGCTTCTTAAGTTGTTCGCTGTTGGTTCATTAAATTGAATTTAAATTGATTAAAGAATCCATTAACCTGCTTAACACACAAATATCAATATTCCCTTCTTCTATCATTGTGAATCCATTGCTCAAAAACCTCTGTCGCTTCAGCGAGTGGCACATGCTCGCATGGTATCACTTTTTGCTTATCGCCCTGATGAATTGCGTTGTAAATTAAATCATCATCAAAACCGGCTTCAGCGGCGCCGTACCTTGTTTCAGCGTAAACAATTCGATCAAGCCTTGCCCAAATTGCAGCACCGAAACACATAGGACAAGGCTCGCAAGAAGTATAAAGCACACAACCGTCTAGCTGATGTGAGTTTAACGTTTTACATGCCGATCGAATGGCTACGACTTCAGCATGTGCGGATGGATCTTGTGAAGTAACAACTTGGTTCCATCCTTCGGCAATGACAATACCTTCCTTTACAATAACAGCTCCAAAAGGACCGCATGAACCATCTTTTGAATTTTGAGAAGCCAGTTGAATAGCTCGTTGTAAAAATTCTTTATCTTGTTGCATGCTCTCTCCTGTAAAAAATAGCGTTATTTCATTATGGTGAAGCTTATCTCGACTGCTTGTTATTGAAACAGAACAATTTCTTTTTCTGAAGAGACCATACTGGACAATAACAACCGTTTATTCTTAAAATCAATATCATCAATAGTTGTAATAAAATCATCACCGTACAGCAATGGCTCTTGTGTATTCGAAAGTGTATCGTACTGCCATAAAATACCCTTATCTTCTAATAAAAACAAACGTTGATCACGGTATAGAAATTTAGGATTTAATTTTAGCGAATTTAAAGTTTCCATTTTTTTCGCCACTCCGTTTTTAATCATAAGAAAATCGCGTTCCAAATTCGACAGGTAAAGCGTATTGTCATCTGCTTTCTGTGCCCATCGAGTACCCCCCCGATAAAGTGTGTTGTGTTTACCAGAGTCGATATCATAAATAACGACCTGATGCTCAGACTGCTTTACAAGGTTTAACAATACATGACTATGCCGCAAGCTCTGGTACACATTTGTCACTCTAAAAGGTGTATTAACGGATTCCAACTGGCCGTCCATATGGAGCAAGTATAAGATTCCATCCACAACCAACACAATCACGTTGCCGTCAGTTGTCCATACGAAAGATTGAATTTTCGAACCATCGGGTAACCGACTTAATTGCAGAGGTTGGTCGCCATCACTTAACCAGATTTGCGATGAACCGCTGCGCTCGGATATAAAAGCAACTTTGTCAGTTCCGGGTTGATACTGAGCATCATGATCACTCACCGTTGAACGGTAAAGAGTGGTTTTAGAAAATGTGGGAGAAGTAAAGGCTCCCGCTTTTTCGGAAGGCCACTTTAGTTCAGCAATGTCATAATCCAAAATACCCATAGATGCCACTATCGATTTTCCCTGCGGATGAACGACCGGTCCCCAAATGTTGTGCATGCTAGGTATTGGGTATTCCTGTATGTTTCCTTGTAAGTCTATCTCTAGCAAGTTTTTTCCTACGGATGAGATCAATACATCTTTTAGCGGATGCCAATAAATATCGATACGACTGTTCTTATATCGAGCTGGCAAGTTTAATGGAATGACATCGAATGCTTGAGTGTCGGGATCAAGTAACACAATTTGCCCATTATGCTCTGCATCATATTGCATTATCGCTATTTTATTCAGTCGTGGGGAGAAGTCTAAAGCGTACATTTGATGCGTATCGGATGTGTAGAGCTGGCTTAAAGTGTTATTTAGCAACGACAAGCTCATAACTCGCCGCTTATCCTTCTCACTTTCAAAAAAAGCGATCCGTTCATTATTTAACCATACCACAGCGCCGTAGTTGTATTGGTCACAAGCAAGTAATTTTCTTGTAAGTTGCGGACTGTTTTTTGCCAATGAGAAATTAAGGGTTCGAATATCGACACAGCCTCGATACTCTTGCTTCTCACTACAATGAGTCACGTTTGAAAAGGCAATGTGCTTACCGTCGGGTGACCAGGCCAAAGCACCATAAATACCTGGTTCTTTAGAAAGCTTGAACTCCCGGTTACGTTCCAAATCTTTCGCCCATACGTGATTTTCACAGTGACCGACAAACCGTTGAAAAGCAATGTAACGGCCATCAGGAGAAAAGCTGGGAGCAAACTCTCTGTTATCTGTGGTTGTTAACGGCGTCAGTCGACTCAAGGGTAAAGAGTGGTTGGAAGAAGGAAGAAGCCAAAAAGTTAAAGCTAAAAAAATGATAATTACGCCGATAGAATGCCAGTACCCATACCTTTGTTTGTTTTTATTGACGCTCTGCCTTTCGTCAATTTTCCACTGAACATTCGCCAATAAGCTGTAGCCCACTTTCGGATGTGTCGCGATGACTCGTTGGTTTTTAGCATCATCATTCAAGGCTTTACGAAGCTGAGCAATGCATCGCTGCAACGCATTCGGTGCCACTTCTACATTTGGCCAAACTTTGTCCAGTAGAGTTTCATGGGTAACCACTTGTCCTTGTGCTTCCGCCAGCACCAACAGTACTTGTAACACTTTGGGCTCCATCGACACAATTGCATCTTGTGCGATGATTTGCGATCGCCCCATATCAATACGAAATTTTCCAACGTAAAACTCATTCAATTGCATATCAATCAGCCCAATCCGACTAGACCACAACGATTATACCGAGAAAAGTAGCGCTCGCCATCGCTGCAGATTGCTAAAAAAGACCACCGTAAACCGCTAATTGAGCGGCATCAGCAAATCATCAGCTTTTTATCAGCGTTTTATTAGAGATTCGCTGCTCCGTCATTCGTAGGATGATTTCATAGCAAAGATATCCCCTTTCTAAACGCATGACATCGTATATAAAAAGAGAGAATTATGAGCCGCATAATTTACCTAACCTTTGTTCAGTTTGTGCTGTTAACAATGTGTACCAAACTACATTCGGAGCCAGAAGCTTATACACCGATTAAGGTCACAGACAATGTTTACGTACTTTATGCCAATGTCGGTGTGATTATTGGAACCGACTATGTCACTCTCATTGACTCTTGGCTTGGCTTTTATGAAGAAGGTGCTTCAGAACGGATCGTCGAAGAAGTAAAAAAACTGACACCAAAACCCATTCGATATGTGATTAACACGCACTCTCACGGAGACCACAGTGGTGGGAACCCATTCTTTCTCAATAATGGCGCAACGGTAATTGTCCATAAGAACTCGACTTTCAGTCCCTTTATTCCTAAATCCGGACAACCTAAAGGAATTCTTCGATTTAGCGATCGGTTATCTTTAGACACTGGAAGCGAGGAAATACAAATTGAACACCTCGTCGCTCATACTTTCGATGACGCCATTATTTATTTGAAAAAGGACAATGTGCTGTTCGTCGGCGATAATTTGATTACAAAATTTTGGGTGGGTTTAGGCGTTTTTGGTATGGAAAGTTTTGATGAATGGACAACCAAAGCGCTGGCATTGATGAATGACGAAACGCAAATCATTCCTGGTCACGGCTATACCATTATGAACAAAGCGCAACTTATCACTTATATGAATAATGTTAAAGCCTGGGTTAACCGAACAGCCAAACTTCATAAGCTGGGTTTAAGCTTTGAACAAATTGCCAAGGACGACGATGTCAATCAATACTACCGACAATTAATCCTTGATACAGTGAGTGATTTAGAACCATTAAATCGCAACATGTTAAAAGCACTGATCGACCTGAATGAGCCAACAACGGAACAAAAACTCACAAATTATATTGGTCGTTATCGCTTTGATAAACGAAATGATATCGAAATATTGCTGCAAAATGGAAAGCTTGTCGCACGACAAGAAGATAAGTTTTACACCTATTTAAAGCCAATCGCTGAATTCTCTTTTGAGTTAGCCACTTTAAATAAGGGAGAACGGTTTTATTTTCATCGAGATTTGAATGGAGAAATAGTCGGGCTAACCCCTAAAATTCCATTAAACAGCCGCTATAAATCACTGATAACTGGTCAATGGAAAAAAATCAATTAAAACATTCAAGTACTGACAATAGAACTCAGAGTAACTTGTTGAATTATTTTTTACGAGGAAAATAATGAAAATTCGATCAATTATATTTTTTTTAGTGTGTACATATTGGCATCCATTAAATCTATTTGCAACTGACAGCATTCATACGAGAACCGTTGTATTAGGTCAAAAGTACCCCCTCAAGTCTCAAAGTTTGAATCAAATGAGAGAGCTTACTGTACGGTTACCAGAAAATTACAGCACAAGTAAACAACATTACCCGGTAATATTTGTGCTCAATGCTAGCCCCTTTTATCGCGGAAATATATTCAGCCACGCGGTCACTGTGATTGAGCAACTTGAAGAATATAAACGCATTCCTAAATCCATAATAGTGGGAATAGAAAGTGAACAGTGGTATCGCGACAGCATTCAAGATTCAAAACCCTTTCAGTTGTATCTTTCAAATGAACTGATTCCGTTCATTCAAAGTCAATTTCGAACGTTGAATATGAATTTACTCGTTGGACATTCTTATGCAGCTGCATTGGCGATCAAAACGTTTGCTGTAGGCATCACTCCAATTGATGGCTATTTGGCTATATCACCCGTTTTCCCCGATCAAAACTTCATAAAGCGTATTCAAATTCCGGCAACGATAAAAAATGATTCGCGCTTACTACTTTTAACCGAGGCGGAACATACCAGTGATGTCATTGTTTTAAAAAAGCAATTAGCCCAAATTGAATCAAATGTACAACATTTAAACATAGCTAACGAAGATCATCACTCAGTCTTTCCTATGGCGTTAAGTCAAGGATTGTCGCTCCATTTTTCAGATTTTCGACTACCCAATATAACTCAGCTAGAGAAAATCAACTTAGGTTATCCTGAGATCCATGAATATGTAAAAAAACAAAATAGTAAATATCAACTCACTCAGTCTGATTCAGACATTGATCAAGCGGTTACCAACATCGCACAAAAATATTTAACCTTAAAAAAGTTTGACCAGGCATGGCCCTTGTTTGAAAAATCTCGTTCTAAATGGAAACACTATATTTTAAATCGTGCTGCAAGTCGATTCATGAGTATGGACGATATTTATACGTCTAAAATAATTTGGGAAAAAATGAGTCAAATATATCCTAACAACCCGTTATCGTATCACCAGCTTTCTAAAATAGCACGACAATCGAATAACTCAGAAATCGTTCACTTAATGAATAAAAAAATAGACGAATTAGTAAACAACGTTAATGAACAGACGGACAATGGATCACTTACCGATTACGCGCTTCACTTATTAGAGGACGGTAACAATGAAGAAGCGATTGCGGTTCTTAAAAACCTAACGCACGCCTACCCTGAGTCTGAACAGACCCATCGCTATTTAGCGGAAGCGTACATTGCAAGTCAACAGCTTCCTTTAGCCGTTAGTGCGCTGAATAAGGCTAAAACACTCGCAGAAAAAAACAACTCCAAAAACCTGGCGCAAATTCGTAAGCAACTCAAACAAATAAAATTGAAAATGGGCCAGATAGAATCCAAAAATGCGATACTGCAGTAATGCATCGTTAGATTACTTATAAACCAAAGTCATTATAATCGACAAAGGTTTGTCGAAGAGGGTTGCTCATAGTATATTGGCACATTAAAGCCTGCTGCATCGTAAGTAAGAGAAGTAATTATCTATACAATGAGGTCAATCAGTTAATTTGAGTCATCAAACGATATGAATTCAAAGCTATTAACCGTATGGATTAAATGATAATTTAGATGAATATTATGTCGCCAGGTCCAAAATAATCCGATAAAGGTTGAGAGTAAATAATCATGAAAAAAAATTTTACATATACAATTATTTTTCTAATAATGGCTATTTTCAACATCACCCTATTTGCCGAAAGCTCGAGTAAATCCCAAACAGTAAATATGAGCCCTATGGTTAATGGTGAAATTGTTCAATTATTTTCCAAATCGCTACAAGAGCAAAGAGAGATATTTGTCTCTCTGCCTAACAAATATAAAGAACATATACAATCCTACCCTGTAATTATTGTACTTGAAGGTGAATATTTGTTTGATATCACGCGATCCATTACTGCGTTCATGTCAAAACGAAGTCAAATTCCTCAAAGTATTGTCATTGGCATTCCGAGTAAAGATAGCGATGAACGCTATACGACGTACGACAAAGATTCTCGAAAAAATATTCTAAAGTTCATAAAGAATGAAGTTATTCCTTTTGTTGAAAATAATTATCGAGCTAACTCTTACAGAACGCTCATTGGGCTTTCACCGACCACCGAAATTCTCTATGAAAGTTTATACACTGAGCCCGGACTGTTTACTGGGATAATTGCTTTATCCGCTCATTTAGAGTGGGGACCAAGAAAAAATGTAAAACTTATTGATGAAATATTGTCGACTGTGAGCGATAAAAATTATCCGAAGACCATTCTGTATATGTCCCGAGCTGATAATGATATTGTAAACAACACTTTTGTTAAAGACGCTTTTAACGATGCCAAGAAAAAGCTGGAGGCCTTTAATAGCGATAAAATTACCATTCATTTAGAAGTATTAGAGAACGAAGAACACTATGGACACGCAATCAAAGGGATTACCACTGGTTTGAAAAAAATCTTTCCATTAAGTGGTCAGCATAATTATGTTTTCCATCACTTGATGAAATCGGATACGTTAGTTGATGATATTAAGGAACTCTATACTGAACAATCCAAAGCCTATGGTTTCGACGTTTTTCCAGTTGAAGACGGACACGTTGGTGCAGATAATTTACTGGGTATGGGTAAATGGTTTAAAAAGAATAAACAATACAATAAAGCCATTGATGTTCTGAATCTTGCAATCGAATACTACCCCAATTCATCAGCATTACATTTAGAATTAGCCGATGCGTATCGACTCACTGGAGATAAAAAACACGCCATTGCACTTGCAAAAAAGTCTCTGAAACTGGCGCAAACATATCACCCAGAATTGAAAGATAAACATCAAGATTTGTTTGCGCTGCTTGAAATAAAATAAGAAGTTCCAATTAGCACACAATCAATAGGGCGTGATTATTCTTCAATTATCATCACTGGCGCGTCAATCGTTTAGACCATGTAAAGATGATAAGTAAAAGCGCCCTAGAGACATATGGAATAGAATACTCTTAAGTAACAAAAAGGCATTTCAATTGCTGCGTTTTGATGCTGAGTCAAGACTTACGATGACAATTATATCCATTATTGAATAATACTTACCGCCTGTCCTGGCATCAGCCGTTCCGCACCACGAATGACAATTTTATCGCCGCTGTTTATTTTGTTTTTTAAGGTAACCCAATTGCCATCAATGGCGGCGATATCGGCTTTTATTTGTTCAGCCATACTGTCGGCATTCACCCGATACACAAACACATCGCTACCTTTAATCACTAAAGCATCACGTGGAAAAGCAACCGACGCTTTCGATGCTTCTCGTGGCAAACTCACCGTTACAGGCGTGCCTATTAACCAGCTGTCTTCTGGAACCATGAGTCGCAACTCAACCATTCGTGAGACCGCATCTCCTACCGGTACCAGTGTTCGCACAACCAAGGGTTGAGATTGATTGTTCGCTTTAACCATCACTTGTTGGCGAGATTGTATAAACGGTATCAAGTGCATCGGCGCAAACACACTCACTTCCAGATGCTGTGTATCAACGACTCGTGCAACGGCATCGGCTTCCGACAAAAACTCACCAACACTAGCAAGTCGTTTTACTAAATGTCCGTTGAAAGGCGCTTTTATTCGCGTTAATGACAAATCACGCTTTGCCAATTCTAACTGGGCCTTGGCGTCTTTTATATCGTGCAATAACATATCCCGACGTGCTAGCTCTTCTTGCAATCTCGCTTTTGAAGCACTATCGCGCGACGCCAACGTACTGAATCGCTTTACTTCCTGCTCTCGAAATTCTAAGTCCGCCTGCAGTCGACCAATTAGGGCCTGCGCGCGCTGTACGTTTATTTTATATACCTGATCATCAATGCGTGCGATCACTTCACCTTTTGCAACAGCAGAACCAACATCGGCCAACCATAACAATTGTCCTTTAACCTGAGTAGCAATCTCTGAATCATTCACACTTAGCACCGATCCGGTTACTTCCATGGTCGGCGCCAACATGCGTTGCTCCGCCGCAATAACTTTAACCTGTGCCGGAGGCATTTCCTGTTGAGCCATTGCTGCAATAGAAAAGGCTAAGCCAATACTCACGAACACTTTATTGATGGACTTCCGCATGCTTTACTCTCAATGTTGAATTTCGTTCTAACGTCGATTGCAGCAAGCTGGGCAACAGCACGAGAGTAAATAATGTTGATACACTCATACCACCAACAATAGCCGCAGCCATTCCACGATATATTTCACTACCTGCACCGGGGAAAAGTAACAAGGGCAACATACCAAACAGACTGGTTAACGTACTCATAAATATAGGACGTAATCTAAGTTTTAATGCCTGATGGACTGCTTCTTGACGTGACATTCCTTCTGCTAACGCTTTTTGCGTTTGTGCCACCAACAAAATGGCATTGTTGACGACAAGGCCAAGTAAAATGATAAAACCGATCATACCTAATAAGTCCAGCGGCTGAAATTTGATCTTGTTCATCAGCCAGATCATCAGTACCCCACCCACACCGGCCAAGGGAATTGAGATCACAATAAGTGACGCCAGCTTTAACGATCGAAATAACGCCGCCATAATCAATAAGAGTAATAAAAACGCCATTATAAAATTACCACCAAGCGTCCCTACCGCACGTGTTAGGTCTTCCGCACTTCCTGCGTAATGAATCGCTCCATCGGAAGGCAAGCTAGCCAACAGTGCTGGCTCTATTTTTGTCTTTAATTCATTGATTAATTGCTCAAGAGACATACCTTCGGGTGGATTAACGACGAGACTATAACCTCGTTTACGCTCAAATCGAACGATCGCACTGGGCGATGGCATTTGCGCAATTTCAGCCAATTCGCCTAAAGGAACAACACCGCCTTTAGGGGTTTTAACCGGAATTGCGGCCATCTCCTCAGGGGAATTATACGGAATGGATTTAACATAAATATCGAGTCGATCTTGACCATCGAAGTATTCACCCAACCACGCACCTTGACCCAGTTGTAAGATGACAGTGGCTAAGTCCTGACGAGTCCAACCCACTTCAGCCAATCGCACATCTTTGGGTATAAAACGTAACTCTGTCGCATCGGCAAAAGGATCAGGGATCGGATTCGCAGTAGCGCCCGGAATTTGCGACATCACCATGCCCATTCCCTGCATGGCAGCACTTTTGGTTGCTTCCAAATCTACCGAAGTAATTTCCATTTCCACACTGTTGGTATCACTGAAGCCACCAAACAAACTGCGTCTTAAGGAAAAGCCAAACAAATCGGGAATACCACTGATGATTTCGGTTTGAACTTTCTGTTGAAGTTGCTCCAAATCACTGTCTTCACCACCATTGATTGCCAGCCATCCGCCAGAAGCACCAGGAAATGACCAGAAAAAATAGTCACGAATGGCCGGTTGTTGATCGCCTTTTAAATAAGGTTGCAATCGCTGATCGATCACCTGCGCAATTTCACGATCGGCGGTTTTTACATTAGTACCGGGCGGAAAAAACAGAAAACTGTCGATAGTGTCGCGCTTTACCGGTGGAAGATAATTACTGCTCGGCCACAACAACACCGTCAATGCGATGGGCAACGTGATCAACCCAACGATCCAACTCCAGCGTTTAGCCGGTGTGTCGGTAATCGCCATGAGTCGATCAGCTAAACGATCCCAAACGGTTTCACCTATTGGTTCTTCCGGTAACTGCCGCATTAAATAACGTGCACTGGTTGGTAATAGAGTCACCGCGACCAATAACGAAACGCTAACCCCAATCGCAATGGTGAATGCCAAATCGGCAAACATTTGCCCTTCGGCATCTTCTAAAAACATGATCGGAATAAAAATGGCGACCGTCGTTGCAGTGGAAGCCAATAATGCCCCCCAAACTTGCGTTGCGCCTTTGTCACTGGCCTCATCCGACGACTCGCCTTTTTCACGCAGTCGTACAATATTTTCCAACACCACAATGGCAGCATCGAGCACCATTCCGGTAGCGAAAGCCAACCCTGCTAGAGAGATCACATTTAACGAACGACCGGCCAACGCCAATACCACAAAGGTTGTGAGTAACGAAACCGGGATCGCCATCGCAATTAAAAACGTGGCGCGCCATTGCCGCAGGAACAACCACAACACACCAATGGCTAACAACATGCCTATGACTAAGTTACTCCCCAACAAACCCATTGAACGTTTAATGTAGCGACTCGGATCGAATGCAAATTGTGCGTGCAATCCGCGCTCAGCAAATTCACCGGCATTCAACTCTTCCATTTTCTGTTTGATGGTGTCCAACGCTTGCAACACATTGGCATCGTTGGTTTTCGATACCGCCAAACGAAAACTTTTATTGCCATTTTGATAAATAAATCCATCTTCTCGACCCGGACCAATTCGGAACTCTGCCATATCTCCAAGCTTTACCGGTAAACCGTCACGCCACTCGAGAATCAAATCCGACAACTGTTGATAATCGTAACGTCCTTCAAAACGCACAATGTATTGACGTCGACCAACATCAACAAATCCGCTGGAAATATCAGCAGAACGTCCAATTTGTTGTGTCACTCGAGCGATGTCAATTCCAAGCTCTGCAGCACGATAAGGATCAAAAATAATTTGCAGTTGATTTCCACCTCCACCACTGGCGTCATCAAATTCAATGCGCGAAACACCGTATAAACTTTGCAACTCAGGTACAATTTTATCGCGCAAATATTTTGCGTTTGCCAAGCGCTGTGCATCGTCTCCATTTTGTTGTTGAATAAAGTATTCAATTAAGGTGTCGTTGGCATCACCCCATTCGCCCATCATTATTTGCGGCTTTTCTGCATTCGCTGGTAAAGGGCGCAATCGATTTAAGCGACTGATGACTTCAATTAAGGCTCGTGTCATATCGGTTTCAATCGCAAATTCAAGTTGCATAAAACCAAAATTTGCCATATTCCACGACACCAGATCGGTCATGCCCGGTGTACCTATCAACACTTCTTCTACCGGAACCGATATTTCGGCTTCAATTTCTGCCGGAGAGGCACCTGGCCATGCATTGATTACTGAGATAATGGGCTTTTCGATATCCGGCAACAACTGCGCAGGTATACGCCATATGGAAATAAGCCCCAGCAGCAATACGATCGCTGTGATTGCCAAAATAGCGACGGGATTTTTTAAACTGATTTGTGTAAGACGCAAAAATATTCCTTATGCTTGAATAACGATGACTCCCAATAGTATAGAGATTTCATTTCGATAACCCAAGAGAAATCCAAGTTGCGAAAAAACCATGAAGCAATGCTAAAGCATGCCAAGTGACACTTGACAGTGTTTACTCGAAACTCGTTACTTGGCACTCGAAACGGCTTTCCCCAATGGCAAATCGATTACAAATCGTGCTCCCCCCAAAGGCGAGTCATCAATAAAAATCATACCTTCGTGTTTTTCAACGATTCGCTTTACAATAGCCAACCCCAATCCAACACCTCCCGATTGCTTTTCGCGGCTGGACTCGCGACGAGCAAAGGGTTCAAATAAACGTTCGCGATCGTCTTCTGGTATACCACAACCGTCATCTTCAATGTGAATGAATAATCGTTCATTGTGCTTCAATATTTTCAATTGAATTTCATGTTTGGCAAATCGCTGCGCGTTTAATATCAGATTGCTTAATGCACGAGCCATCAAATGAGGATCGAGAGTGACGTGTTTCACGTGGCAATCAATAAAAATGTTTTTTTCTTCACCAACGTTGCGACAGTCTTCCACGATCGACTGTAACCAATTTTCGGTAGCAACAGACTGCCACTCCACGGGTGTGTCAAGGTTATCCAGCCGGGCATAACTTAACATTTCTTCGATCAAAGTATTTAACTCATTCACATCGTCGAGCATTCTATTAACATCTTCCGGAGCATTAGAACCTTGAACACTTGATGCCAAAGCAAATTTCAGCCGCGCCAATGGTGTACGCAATTCGTGCGAAACTGCAGAAGTCAGCAGTCGTTGCTCGCGGATTAAATATTCAATGCGTGCAGCCATGCGATTAAAGGTGTCGCTGATGCTTCGAATCGCTGACGTTTTCGGTAATTCTAATCGCTGTTCAAAGTTATCCTGCGAGAACTTCTGTACGCTTTGCTCCAGTCGATTTAGGTCACGCGTTAATGGCCAAAGAAGAACCATTAAAGGCAAAGCCAACAACAAATAAAACAATAGGGTCGATGTAAAATAGCTTTGTTCTGTGATGGGTAATGATATGGCAATTAACTCCTCTTCATTGAGACCACGTAATAGTAACCGACGTTCATCAGAAAATAAGTCAATTACTTTGCCTTGTTGAAGTTGTGACATAGTCTTAGCATCAAGACTGAAATCATTTCTCTGCAGTATTCGCGCATCCAATGCTAAAGTCTTCTTCGCATCATCAAATACCGCTTGCCAATCTGAAGGTTCCGATTGATTCAGGCGGCTCTCCAGATATAAAAAACTAATCAAGTGTTCGTGACGCAGTTGTTGATATTGCCGTTGCCATTGTGTTTGTAAATAGTTATCGAATGCAAAACCTAAGGCAGCAACTGTAATCACTAAAACCAAATAAAGCTTGATAAAAAGTCGACGAATTAACATGCTTTTTTGTTACTGCCATGCACTGGGCACAAACAGGTAACCTTTACCCCAAATGGTTTTAATGCGATGCGGTTGATCACTATCGTCACCCAGTTTTTTACGCAATTTGGAAATACGTACATCTACGGTACGATCCATGCCATCGTAGTCGAGGCCACGAGTACGCGCAAAAATTTCATCGCGACTAACGATCTGTCCAGCATTTTCAGCCAGTATCCACAGCAATTGAAATTCTCGAGTCGTTAATACGACTTCCTCTCCCGACAAACGAACGGTTTGAGCTTGTGGATCGATAACTAATTGATCAAAAACCATCGGTAGATCCGTCGCATCCGTTTTGGTATTTACGTTTTCACCCATTCGACGCAGCAAAGCCCGCACTCGTGCTAATAATACATGTGGGTCTACCGGTTTAATCACGTAATCGTCGGCACCCACTTCTAATCCCACAACTTGATCAAACGATGAACTTTTAGCCGTCATCATGAGTATTGGTCCGTGAAACCAACTTCGTATTTGTCGGCATATTTCAACTCCTTCCACTCCGGGAAGCATCCAGTCGAGAATGATTAAATCTGGTTTTAATTTAGGTAACGCCAATAATGCTTGATCGCCTCGATCAATGATCGACACACGATATTGATTCTGTTGTAAAAAATCACCAATCAGTTGCGCAAGGCGTTTATCGTCTTCAACAATGGCTAAATGCATTAAAATAAACTCCAGGGATGCCGATGGCGCCGCCGTTTATTAATCGGTTCGTATTGTTTGAGCACTTCGATTGCTTTTTCTGCATAAATGATTTCATTATGCTTTAAAAAAAAATTCAACTTTTCTGTCGTGCGTAGCAATTCCATCCATTCACCATGGTCGATTTGTTGCCAGCAATTGAGTGCTTGTTTTTTATCGTCACGATACAAACAGAGATCTAATTCCGTATCGCTCTGCCATTGGATCAACACTTTATCTTCACAACTTTGTCGACTGCTGGTCAATACACACAAGCTGGGCTTAAGTGTTAACGTCACTTTATTCTTGGTATCAACTATCGTGCTTTCCGCCCACGCCGAGCCCTTCCCAGTAACCAATACAGAGAATATAAATAGAACCAGCCATCGTTGCAGGATCACCATGCCTGCTAAATCAATCGGTCTCGGTTTCTTAGTGTGTGTCTACCCATTATTTTAGATATCGTGCGCATAACGCCCGTCCTTCATTTTTAATTATTCTAAAATTGATAATAGAACCCAATAAATCGGGTAAAACTTTTCTCTTCTTTCACAATAGGACTCTGTTGAATCGAGTCTCCCAGGTTTTCTTGTTCGAAGACACCAAGAATTCGCCAGTGTTCCGACAAGCGATAATTCAATACCAGCCGCCACCATACATTGGTTGAGGCTTTTGCAGTATACGCTGGACGAACCACTGTATCATCCAGTTCACTGATAATGATTTCATCATTACGAACACCGTAAAAATAATTATTCCAAGCGTCACTTTTTCTTTTCAAACCCAACGTTGGTGTAAATGAAACGTTTAGCCAATGAAGCGGGTAACTGTAAGCCATCCAAAATTCGTGACCACTGTGCTTACCGCTGACATCCTTCATCCATTGAAACTGCCATTCGCCCAATGAAGAATCCAACAACCACTCAATACCACCATCAACGGGTCGCTTTCGCTTTGGTGGTTCGATCGGCTGCTGCTGATTATTGGCGACGGCAGTACTATCAATAGGGACATACTCACCCGCGGCTAACGAGTTATCGATCACCAAGCCTAAACGGTTCAGATGGTCAAAGTAATACCGCTCACTGTTTACCCCAACAATTAAATTCCAAGAAGAAGTTGAAGTATTGCTGAGTGACAATCCCAAATCGCCATTGTCAAAGAAAAGTCGTTCACCGTAATAAGCAATGTGCAGAAAAGCGGGAAGCTCTGTATCGTCAGACTGACTCAATGGATTCGTTCGTACCCCATTACCAAAACCCAATCCAAACTCCCAGGGAGAATCTTCCACCACGGCCATAGTTGTTGCGTCCGTAGCCCACAGATTGGTACCGACGCAAAGCGTTAACACTAACCCAAAAGTTATCATTGCACGCTGAAGTTTTATAGCTTGGTATTTCAAAAATTAACGTCCTAAAGTTACGATTGGGGACCGCTTAATAATGTGACAGAGTCAATGATGAAAAGCCTTAGTAAATGAGTGTTCAATTGTGAAAAAGTGTAAAGTCTCTCAGTAATATAGCGGTAACTTATTGAACTTTCAGCGACATTGCAAGCATGCCATTCAAGAGTAAGGATATTGGCACAACCAACTTTACACAATAAAACATTTCTTTGCCAAATACGCACAGATTATTCAAAGCCCAAGTTTTAGCATCCAGTCATACCTCACACAATAAGGAAAGTTTTCGATGAAAGGTTTGCAAGTTATCACTTCAGCCATTGCGCTATGTATTGGTCTTACCGCTTGTCTGGATGACGACATTGAACCGCTTCGCGAAGCGCGATTGCAAAATGCCAAAACCGGAGACCTTAAACCAGTTACCCATGCAGAACAACTCAACGCGTATTTGCGCAACGGCTTACTCGCTCACACCGGTCAACCGCCAATTTATGAAACGCTAGCGGCGGCAGACAGTGGCTTTAACACCAATACCACTGGCGGATATTCAGGAACCAACTTACAAGTGAACGGTGTCGATGAAGCGGATCGAGTGAAATACAACGGCAGTCATTTATACATTGCCCAAGAGCCAGATACCTATTACGCCTGGGATAGGGCGGAAGAAGATGCCACCACTGCCAATGATGACAATGCTGCAAAAATTCGCGTGTTGTCGACCTCACAACATCCGCCAAGCAGTGAGCTGGTGAGTGAATACCCCTTGTCTGAAGCTGGCGTAGGCATCGCCGGATTGTATTTGGAAGACAACACCAATATCTTGGCTGTTGTTACCAATGGTTTACCCCGTTATTGGCCGTTTGATATTTGGTATGATCCTTGGTTTTGGCAAAACGGACGCTCCGGTTTGCATCTATTGAACATTTCCGATCCTGATGCACCGGCCGAAACTCTTAAGCTGGAAATTGAAGGCTTTTTTATCGACAGCCGTCGCGTTAGCGAAAACCTGTATCTGGTCACTCGTTTTACGCCACAGGTCGAAGGATTAACATACTCACCTACTACAGATGCCGCCAAACGCGCTAACCAAAAGCTTGTTGATGGTATTCCATTCTCCAACTTGTTGCCATCGCTGCGTATCAATAACGGAAGCGAACGACCGCTGTTATCGGCTACCGACTGCTACATTCCTGCGAGTACCACGAATAATGAAGGCTACCCCACGCTGATTACCATTACCCGAGTTAACTTAATCAGCCATCAGATAAACTCCCAATGTGTAGGCGGTTACAGCCACGGAATTTTCGCGTCCACTACAGGTATCTATCTTTTGGCTTCGGACGACAATGCCACTGTTTTTCATAAGTTGGGTTATAGCGTGCAAGGTGTAGAATACCTCGACAGCGGTAGTGTGATGGGCGATCTCGGCTGGCGAAATCCGTCGTTTCGACTCGACGAAGAACACAATGTGTTACGCGTACTTTCAACAGATAGAGAGTTTGATCCTGACAGTGGTAATACGTCAATCGATCATCGACTGACCTTATTAACGTCACCCGCTAGCAGCGGAGAATCGTTTACGGTACTCGGAGAACTGCCGAATGACGACGCTCCGGATGCTATTGGCAAACCGGGTGAAGATATTTTCGCCGTACGTTATGTAGGTCGTCGAGGCTATGCCGTTACTTTTGAACGCATCGACCCTTTGTATGTGTTTGATTTGAGTAACCCAACCATGCCAAGCATTGCCGGCGAATTAGAAGTCACAGGGTTTTCTGAGCAATTGCATCCGCTAGGCGAAAACTTTTTAATTGGCATTGGTCACGATGCAGTTGAAGGTGTCACACAAGGAGTAAAAGTGGAATTGTTTGATGTCAGTAATATCAGCGCGCCACAAAGTATCGGCAACATCATTTATGGTAAACGCGGCTCATATTCAGAAGCAACTAATGATCATCATGCTTTCAGTTTACTATCGCTGAATGATCAGCAGCATCGATTGGCGTTACCGGTTACTCGTTTCCAGGGGTTACCGGAAGGTGGTGATCCCAATGATCCCTGGCAATGGTATCAATGGACGGATTTTGGCTTACAACTGATCGACCTGGATACTTCAAGCACGCCGTCTATCAGTAGCGCAGGTGCCATAATCATTGAGTCTAGTATTCAACAGGATTACCACAGTTACCACTGGAATTCGCGTTCAATACAACACGACAACGCCAATTATTTTATCTACAACGCACAAGTCTGGTCGGCGGACTGGCAACAACCCGAAACAGTGGACGGCCCCAAATAATTTTCCTCCGCACTTCACAATAGGACGGTAGTCCGTTCTTTGCCGCTATTTCAAAGTAGCGGCTTTTTTAAGCCCAACTTTTTATCGCACTTAATAAACTGTTCAATAAAGACTCCCGGTCTTCCAATAACATCTGCGTATGGTCGATATGCACAATGTGGTCTACCGATACAAACTTTCGTTTTTTTAATTGAGGAAACATCTCGTAAAGTTGACGCTTGTGATTGAATGAATCATTCATACCACCCGTATAAACATAATGAAGCTTTACGTTTCGAACAATCAACTCATTCAGAATCCTCGTCGACTCCTTAAAACTCATATATTCATAGTGTATGAGAGCTGTCACATGCGTCGTTCTAAAATTGATAAGAGTTCGATGAATAATTAGGTTTGACAACTTCCTGATAAGCTTATAAGGAAGTTGTAAGCAGTGTCGAATGTAAAAAGGAATGGTTCGATAGCTATGTGAGTCCACCATGACGACGCCATGAACTCTTTTGTCATGCTCTGCGTATCGAAAGGAATCTTCTGCTCCAGAACATAAGCCAAACAATACAATGTCATTAAACGGGTGAGTATCTAAAATAAAATCAACAGCAGCTCTAATATCATGATGAGTTCGTTCTTCCAGCGTCAGTGAAATATCTTGAGCTTGACTAAATCCTATCCCGCCAAGATCGAACCGGAAACTCGCAACACCGACCTCAGATAATCGACGCGCGAATTGGGTATACAATCGAAAGGGGCCTTGTGAAGAAACAAACCCAGCATTTATCATCACAACACACAATTTACTGGGTTCGTTTGGCAAGGCCAGAATACCAGACAAACTCTTATTTACACCAAACTGATAACAACATTCAGCCATGACTATACCCTGCCATCAGGTCTTTAATCTTGCTGATGGTCATATGTGCTGTCGTAGACTTCTCAATCGCATTAACATCATTCCAAAATAGCAGCTCATCAATGTGATGAGTTTGACACTTAACGTTATCTTCAGTCCAGCTGCCAAATTCATAATTTTTACTCAAAAGACAGTCCACTCGCTCGCATTCATTTCCTATTATGTTGAATAAATGAATTTGCTCAATGTCTTCAATGCACTTCGGATGAAAATGAAACCCAAGAATTTGATTGGGTAAATAGTTTTTTCCTTCAAAACCATGCCGACTTGGAAACATGAATTGACGTCTTAATACTTCATTAACGCCTTTTTGCTGCTCAATGAATTGTCTGCCATCAAAAACAGGGTCCCACAGCAAAAATTTAAACGCTCGCGATTTGAGTGCGTTTACGGCAATCGGAGCCATTAGACGTATGGCCAGTACGGCAATTTGAGAATAATTTAACCGGTTTGAAAAATAATTAAAAGCCGACTGAAAATCCTGTTGCCAAGTATGCAGTCGTTGCTGAACACTTTCACCTTGTGAATTTCCACTTCCAGAACATTCAAAATAAAGTACTGGGTGCCCAGCCTCTGCCAATTGGACGCACAACTTATTGAGAATAAATTCCAGCCGAACGCCATCTTGCCCTATCGGTGCACAAACCAATAACGGTAGAGATGTTGGCTCAACAGCCGGTATGTAATGTGCACTAAACAGAGCGTAGTGCTTGCCGATAAACTGTGTTGTTAGACAATACATTTTCGTTGCGTTTGTTACCGAATGTGTGTTTGGATGATCAAGTGCTTTTGACTGATCATACTTTTTCGCAATATTCGCAAGGGATTCTCTCGCTACATCAATGCCATATATTTGATATCCCGTTTTTTGTTTAAACCGAGCAACCATATCCATGGCCGAAAGTGACGTGCCACCGAGATTAAAAAAGTTATCGCTCGCATTGATAACACTGATATTGAGTACCTCACTCCAAACGTTAGCCAATAAGTGCTCCGTTGCTGTATTCTGTGTATTTATAATACGGTTGATTTCTTCGCTTTTGTTTGCCTTTTCTATGAGGTGTTTTCGGTCAACTTTCAAATTAAAGTTCAAAGGTAATGCATCCAGCACTTCAAAATATTTTGGAAGCATATATTCAGGTAATTGTGTCTTTAGATGTTCCTCTAATGCCAATAACGAGACTTCGGCGTTCGGAAAAGTCACAACATAGACTTTTAGCGCCGCACGAGTTGTATTCTGATACGCAAGTACAGCAATACAATCTTTTATACCCGGATACTGTTTAACAAAATACTCCACTTCGGTTGGCTCAATTCGAATACCATTGAGTTGAATTTGAAAGTCAGCTCTTCCTAATATTTCCAATAACCCATCACCGCACCATCGTCCGACATCCCCAGTACGGTAAAAGGACAATCCATCGATATGTATTATTTTCTCTTCTAGAAAAGCATTAGAGTTTAAATACCCCTCAACAACACCATTGCCGGAAAAACAAATTTCACCTTTTTCACCGATTGCACAAGGACGATCGTTTTCATCAACTAATACAACACTGGTATTACTGAACGGTTTACCAACGTAGGATCGATTAATCGCCGCGTATTCTGGCACTTCCCAAGTGGTACCCATACAACTTATTTCACTGCAACCATAAATGACAAACAGGTCAATGGCAGGAAAAAGTTCTCGAGCTAATTTTAAGACTTCAACACCAACTAAGTCCCCTCCCGATGAGATATGTCGTAATTTAGAATAGCAACTGAGATCATTAGAATTTAGTTTAATAAATTGTAATATGAGCTTTAGTAAGCTTGGCCCCATATGCAGAAAAGTAACGTATTGCAATGCCTTGGCAAGTGTTTCAATATCTAAAATATCTTCGCGAGCAAAGAGCTGAAGTGTCGCTCCTTGTGTTAATGGAAGAAATATTTCAAAAAGACTAATGCTAAAGGTATATCGAGCGCAACTTGCCATAATATCATTATGATTCAAATGATACTTATCTTGCGCACAATGAATATATTGAATGAGGTTTTGATGTCGTGCAATCACGCCTTTTGGCTTGCCCGTCGAACCTGACGTGTAAAATATATAAGCTGGAATACTGACATTAGGCTCAAATGTTAAATTACTGCCATCAAAGTCTGGTAAGGCGTCGAGTAGTGAAGTGACATGCGTCCAAGCCAAACTCAGTTCTTTAAAGGTAGACACACTTGCGTCATCAATCACAACCAAGTCAGGTTGTGTATCTTGTAAAATCGTTTCGATTCGTACTTTCGGAAAATCAGGATCAAGCGGCACGTACACGCGTCCACTTTTTAATATGGCTAAAAGCAATAGAATGACTTCTATACAGGGTTTGAGTACTACGGCAATTCGACCATTGGTCTTTTGAACACGCTTATCAAAATAACGAGCCATTTGATTGGACTTTACATTGAGATTATCGTAGTCCAAATAGGTTGACTTAAACTTAATCGCAATTCTATCGGGAAACCGTTCCGCAACGCTTTCAAAAAGCCGATGCAAAGGTTTTGCAGGGTAGCTAATGGATTGTCCTGCTGCCCGATAATAGTCAATCGAATTAAGTGCCTGTGGTGTGCTCATTCATACACCCTTACTTATTCAACCAAACATTCATATTTTTCTGTTAAATCTCAGTGGAAAGTTTCAATAAATCATCCGGTCAATATCAATATATAAAGAAGCACGGCTGTTATTTATATTCGAGGCCTAACTTTTATAGCATAGATGCTTTATATCGAGAGTGAGTGAACGAATTCATAAAAGAATTTAAATCGGTACGAAATACCGAGAAAAATTGTCTGAATGATTGTCAAATACATCAATATAAACGGATAAGTAGATTATTTTTTATAACTTTTAAAAATATTAACCCATTCCCCGAATAAAATTTGAGAGATTTTCCGCTCCGCATGTAAGACGTTGGCTAGTGTTTGGGCAAGCCTATCTCCATATATTTTTTTCCATAGAATTCATAAGTTTATATAGAAAATGGGTTTTAAAAATATCTGTCTTTTTGCCGATATCAAAGCTATTAATGAAACATAGCTAGGCGCTTAAACCAATCTTGGAATAGATCATCGTCAAATGGAGAACCTAATGCTTCACGGATCATGAGATAATCCAATTTTCACTGAGTGACGTGCCTATCAATGAAAACCGGAAAGAGCAGAGCTGACCAATGATAGCGAACTATTTAAAAGGTGAAAAAATGACTCAAAAACGTCGCATTTTAATGATTGGCACGTATGGAATCGATATTTTTCATGGTATTGCCAACGCCTTTGACACCCATGAATGTATTACGATTAAAGCGACCACGTCTTCAGCAGCTGAAAGCTATTTACGACATCATGCCTTCGATGCCATTTTGATCAATCTTGAGCCTGATGGCAGAGGCAGTATTGAGGGCTTGGATTTTCTGTATCAAATTGCCAAGTCGCCATTGCAACGCAATAGCGTTTGCTTGGGAATAAGCACTCAGCCTATGGCGAAATTACTTTCTACTCATGCAGACACTAATAAACTCTTTTCACTTTTGATTGGCTGGCTTTCGTTACCGATTGCCGCAGAAACCGCTTGTGAAAAGATTATTGCACTGACCGATGTACCCGGTAAGCTTACTGTTCAAAATCGTATATTTAAATTTGAACAATCATTGCAGTCAAACGCCGCATAATCGTTTCGATGTTTGAAAAAGATATCGCTTTTGGGTATCAAATGGCGAACTGCCCATTGCTCGACTAAACTCTTGTCATTCAACCCTGGATATTGGAATGATTACGATGACAAGAGTACCTCGACACCTCTTTTTGTTATTTACTCTGCTTGTATCAATAACGACTTACGCGAATTCTGTTCGTTATTCGATTGAGATAGAGCTCAAGTTTGATACCAAACCCCATTGCCTTCTAATTAACCGCATGCAAAAGAAGTCGATCGAGAAGTTCGAAGGTGTTTTAAAGCACGATAAAAACGAAATATCCTGGACAGCGAGTTGCGAAATTACTTTACCAGATTCCGTACAATATTGTGTGCTAAGTGGTCACAGCATATCTTCAGCAAGCGCTTTTGTATCCTGGACAAGCAGCTATCAAAACCAAAAAGTCATTGGCAAGGTTGTTTCGGAATCCGATATAAATCCCAGTTTTGGTCGCTACCGGATGGAATACAGTTGTTTTTAAGGTAGACTATGAGGCACCGATAACGATATAAATTAAAAACCGGATCGCAATCGCTGGAAGTTTTCCATGAACCTTATTAGTCTTCTTGTTAAATCCAAAATAGTTTTTTATTGTGCATTGCTACTCATAGCGGCCTGCACCCGTTCATCAGCATCCAACGCTGATACCCAAAAGCTTACCCCCGTAAAGCCCATAAAGCTGCAAAAACAAGAGGCACCAAAACACACACCTATTGCCCAATTCGACTTGAACGGTGCATTTCAAATGCAAGTTAATGCGCTGGGTTGCGGGATCGGTTGTCCAATTTACCGCCTGAGTATTGAAGCCGATCACAGTGCCGTTTATGAGGGACTGGCTTTTGTAAAGCAAAAAGACAAACAACACTTTTTACTTACGCCACAAGTAAGAAACGATTTTAACGCGTTTTTGTCAAGCGTAGAGCTGCAAGCTTTGGATCGACAAGTTAATCCTTGTCGTTATCAACGTACCGACAGCGTTCGATATCAACTGAAATTACAACAAGCGGAAAAAGACTATCAAACCGTACTTGAGTACAGCTGTCATAAAGATCTCATTTTATCCTTAGAAAAAATTTTGGACGATGCAGTAGGTCGATGGAAAGGTCGTTATGCTACAGAGGTGAAATAATCTCTGCTTAATCATGTTCAATAAAATGCAAAAAAGTCGAGCAGCAACCCCTAATTTTGTTGCTGCTAAAAAACAAGTATGAAAATTAAGACGTTATTTAAGCCATCAATTCGGCTACCAGAGCAGCACGCGATCGCACCTTCTTCTTCGCAAACATACGGCGCAAATGCGTCGATACCGTCCACGGACTAATATCTAAAACAGCAGCAATGCTTTTGTTGGGTAAACCTTTCGCGATCAACCTTGCAATTTCACACTCTCGAGGTGTTAAGGTTGGGTCACTGATAAAATCTCCCAATCGCTGTTTTACGAATTGATTATTTTGCAGTGAATGCTGCGCCTTTAATAAGTTCGCAAACGCCTGGCGTTCTTTTATGGAATCCTCCAGTGATTTGACAGCGTTACCCGAATTCATGGTCTTCTCCTGATCAGTCGCGTTATTCGGTTATCTTGCAGCCATGGCAGATCGTTGTGGAAACGACACCACCTTATTTGAAGTGCGATCAAACTCGTTTTTGATCATTCCTAAAGATTCCGCACTGGTTATCCACTCTTCCACGGGATCTTTAATATAGCCTAGCCTTGGTTCAAAATCTGCGCGACTTTGAGCCAGTATGTCGGATTGCGATAGCCAAGTGAGGATTTCATGGCCTGTTACCGCCATACGACTGCGTTGTGAAACGGGAGCACTAACATTCAGATACCGATGCAACACTTCTTCCAAAACATCCCAACCTGAATCAGCACCGAACAGGTTTCGAATATCGTCGGCGCCCAGAATTTCAAACGCTTGCTCCAATAGTTGAAATACTTCAATGCGTAAGACGTTAATGTGTCCATAAGAACTGCTTTTTAAATTGTTTCGCAAATCAAGCCCTGCGCGCCGAACAACCGCCATACTGCCAAATGCCAAATTACTGCCGTCGGGACGAATCACTTCTGATACGCGTTGGTCACGGAAAAATTGCGCGACCGACGTATTAAAATTCATAAATAAGCTGTGGAAGCCATGATTGGGTTTAGCGCCGGAATGAGGTTGCGCTTCCGTATAACCGAACACACGGCGATAAGCTTGAAAGCGCTCTTTTTTGGTGTAACGCAATACCTTTTGTCGATCGTATTGATACAACATCATGGCACCAGGTCCAGACGCCAGACGAACCCTTCCGGCTTTAAACAGTTCCTGCAATTTGAGCACAGCATTAAACACGCCAATACGCTCGTGCTGATAGATGTAATACAAATCGGCGACACCCAGAATTCGCTCTGCCGTTACATCATCTTCGTAGTTGGGCAAGCGCGATGGGATCCGCGCCTGACTCATGCTCGTGTTACCCTTTTCTCCAAGACCGGTCAGGTTTAATAGTCCGTTGTCGGTGCCATTGTCTTGCTCACGGCTGGTTTCATCAATCAGTTGCAACGTATCGCGAATGCGTTCATTTAACAGATCCGCTAAATACGGTTTTTGTAAAAACAGACCCTGATTTTGATCGATCAACATGGCGCGTAATTTACTGATCTGCCCCATAAGATCTTCATAGTTACCCAGATTAGAAAATCCATTGTTATTTGCCATGGTTTTCTCTCCTTAATTACGACGCTTGTGAAGCGGTGAATTGCTCGATGTTAGATTCGACACTGGGCCTATTACCCAAAAGTTTTTCGGCTATGCTTTTGATTTCTTTCAAATGGGCTTTTAACTCAGCCAATGCTCTTTCGATATAACGTTTACCTTTTGGGACAAACGTTTCAATACCACAATCGATGTTTTGTAAGTCTTCCAACATGGCTTCAATCTCAATATTGATATCTTCCACTTCAGAAGCTCTCAAATCACCATCTCGCAATTGTAAATACCAGTCTTGTTCAGCGGTTTGGCGTATCCAGTCGAGCACTCGAAAATGTTGTCGCGCATCGCGATCCAGCTTTTGAACACCAGCAACGTTCAAATATTTAAATACTTCTTGCACTGACTTAGGTATTGCTTTAACCGAAAGCAACATTTGATTAATTGCAGTTCCTACCGGCACACCCAGATTGTTATTGTACGTCTCGCGACATTTCTCGACCAACTCTTGTAAAAACTCAAATACCAAATCAAAGTTGGTGTGATGCTCCTCTACCTTCGCCAACTCAATGTTCAGCAAGAAGGCAACGTTGGCTCTAAACTTTTGGTAGTCACTAAAATCGACACCCAAACCTTGAGCAATCACTTTAAGCTGACGTTTTAACGATTGATACAGTGTGTTCACTCTACCCAATATTGGTCCACCATCACGATTGAGCTCAGCAACCAATTGAAGAAAATCTTTGATGATTTCTTGTTTGCTGAAATTGAAGTTTTCTTCGTCGCATTCGCAAACCAGAACATCGAAAGACTCAACCAATTTTTTTACGGTTTTAAAGCCATCATTAAAATACTGATAGAAAGAGCTTTGCTTGCCTTGAAGGTGATTGCCACTGGTTGAAATGGTACTACCTATCAAACTTCGCTTAAAAAGGTACTCTGACTTGCCATTGGTCACCTTTTTCTCAAAAGCATTATTCAATAGTTTTTGTACGTGCAGTGCATACTCTTTTTTATCGGGAACATCGTATAAATCTCGTTTAAGTGGCGCTCCCAACAACTGTGCAATAGCAGTATCGACATGGGCAATCATGTCCGTTTCACCAATCGTGCCAGAATGATCAGCGGTGGAAAATCCGGGACTGCTTTGATAATTGCCAGAAATAAGTCCCCTACTCAAAATCGCGTCTTCAATGCCATCATATCGACTAGGCGTATTCAATTTAACAAGCTCAGAATCATCATCTTGCTTTTGCGTTAGGCTGATCAAGTGGCTGATCACTTCACCACGCAAAAGAAGGACTTCTTTCAGTAATTCCTCGCGATGCCGCTCAAAATCTTTACGAGTTTTAGCGTCAGGTACTTGCGGATTTTCTGGATCATAAAAGCTCTTGAAAATCGCATTACGACCTTTAATACGCTCAAGCAATCCAGAAATGTCATCCAGATGCTTAATGCATTTTTGAATGTTTTCAAGTCGTGCGGAATCGGTTTTCCGTTTTTCCGATGCTTTGATAAACTTTTTGCACTCACCGCTAAAGCCCTTCAGATCGCCGATTTGTTTCGACAAATCATCAATCAGCTCTTCCCGTATTTTTTTATCCAGATTATCCACCTGCAGATTTCCATAAAACGTTTCGAAATCGGCAATGCGTTTTTCCAGATTGCTAAACTCCAGTCCGGCAGTACTCATAATTTATCTCCTGGTAAGCGCCTTGTAGAAGTTATCCTTAATGGTATTCGGACGAGCCAGATTGCTTTGCAGTGCTAATCGGGCCGCTCCAATAAGAAATCGTTCCGGCAATATGCCGGGGTCATTACCCGCGGCCAATCGAGTCGCCGCTTCTTTGATTAATTTATTTTCCTTATTACCAAATTTAATCACATCAACCAGCCGCTTATCGCCTAGTTGAAAATATTTTTGAAAGCACACGATATCCACCACCAATCGATTGGCTCTGCTAAATGTAGACGTCAGAGATTGTGGTAAACTCTGTTTTACAGTAGCGGGATAAAGCCGTTGCCACATGCTTGCATAAGCAGCAGCTTCTTCCTGAAAGCCCAATCGTCTAAGCAATTCCAGATTGATGAATACGCGTAAGTAAGGAACCGGATGCACGCCACGAGGATTAAAATACGATGTTTTACGCGATGTTCTGGCCAGTACATCCATTAATGATCCCACAAACTGTGGCCCGACCAAAAGGAGCCCACATAGGTCGGCAAAAATTTCTTTATGCCAACGCGTCCAGGTATCGATCACTAGTTTCGGCAACCGCCATTGCGACAAACAACGCGCAATGGCTTTAGGCAGTACATGCCACAAACCGAGATCCGACTGTAAATTATGAGCGACTTCGTGAGCAACCGCACCTAAAGTCCAAGGGTTCACCAATCGGTGTAATGGCAGTTTTACCAATGGAAACGGATTCGGCAATTTACCTATTTGCGTAATTAAAACATGACGACGATAAGTGGCTGGCGAACGTTGTGTATCGAAAAAAGAAATAGGTGGAGGTGTTGGTATCGAGCGCGCTTTACCTAAGCCCATATACACCGCTTGATAACAATCGGCTGCGATTTTATCGCAGGCTCCCAGATAACTTGCAACACTTGACTGCCGCTGGTTAAAAATCTCGAAATAGAAATCCCATACCAGTTCCGTTGCAATGGTCCAGCGCTCACCGGTTTCTTTAGCCTGAATAAAGCGTTGTAAGTTTTTTTGAGTTTGCTTTTGAATTGCGCATTGCTTTTGTATGGATAATTGACGTCCGTAACGAAACACTTGTTGTCGTAATTTCGATAACAAACGATTAACCGTTACACGATGCGCTTCACTGGGTGCATGTGGCCCATCGCCAAACTCATTCTTTTGAAAAGGACGCAAGTTGGTTGCATGTCTTAGCGCATTTGTTACCTGAGTTCGGATCCAGGTTTCTAACGCGCGTTTGTCACTCGTAAACAACGGCTTATCATGTACACTGCGAATCTTTGGTTTGCTGATCCGCTCGGATTGATTGTCATTTCGTTGACGTAAAGCGACCATGATTGCGTCCTAATTCGAAAACACTACCGCATTATTGATAATAGGCAATACGACGTGGTTGGGCATAAGCACTGCGTGACCGACGGCGTGGTGGATATGACCAGCTGGGATGCCGGTTTCGACCGTATGCTACGTAAGGGGCCGTATGAGAAGCATGCCGAGCAGCACGACGCGCAACATGACTAGGGTTGACCGGACGCCCACGTGCATAATCTCGAAGCACATCTTGCGTGGTTCGGGTGAGTACATTCACACCAGCTTTTGCGGCTCGATGAACAAACGGTGAGCGACGAGCACGGCTGATGAAATGTTTTCCTACATTCACAATTTTTGGTAATGCCTTTTTAACGAAAGGAATCGCTTTCGGAAGCACTTTAGAAGCAATGGATGCAATGGCTCCCAAAAAAGCATCTTCTTCTGCATCGCTATCCGCCATGATTGCAGCTTCCATTAACGCTTCCATTTCTTCGTATTCATCGGCTTCCAACTCCAGTTCGTAATCCATTTCCAGGTCATCTTCATAATCCATTAATTCATAATCGGATTCATAATCATAAAATTCATCGTACATGACGGTATCTCCTGTTAAGTAGCCATTTACAATTACGTAGGTTCAAGCATATTTTTCGGCGCGCTGTATTGCGAGCTTGTCGAATTTCTTGCGTTTAAGTGCATTGTTATTGAGAGCTTTTTTAACTTTCGCTTGATTTTTTAGGGTCTTTTTAATTTCTTTTGCCAGCGTAACCACAGCCGCTTTATTGGTAACGGGCTTACGTTGCTTCGCGGCATTAACTAACGTTTTTACCGTTTTCTTTTGTATGGAGGGCAACACCTTCAGTAGTGGACGTAACTGTGGCTTTTTATGCAACGCTTTTGCAACGCGACCCGAAGCTTTAACTAAGGTGGGCATCACCTTTTTAACTTGTTTTGGTGCACAGGACAGCACCTTTACTGCTGTTGCACCGGCAATACTTTGAGCAGCGGTTTTATTTTTACTTTTAGCTGCTTGGTCAGCTAATGCTTCCACTTCCAGATCATCTTCGTAATCAAGAAAAAGCTCATCTTCCTCATCAAAGTCGTCTTCATAGGACAGCTCATCTTCGTAATCCATGGCTTCAGAATCGAATGAATCGTCTTCTTTTAATAACTTTCCAACCATATCGACAGCCATAGGCGCTAAGGCTTTAATTGCAATAGGCGCGGCTTTAGCCAAAAGAGGAGCAAGCAAAGGCAAAAACTCTTCGACTTCTTCGTCTATTTCGTGCGACGCATAGAAATCGTATTCCTCATCTTCCCAGTCGTGTCCGTTTGCAGCGTATTCTTCACCGTAAAGATCCGAACACTCATCCTGTTCGAGTTCGGCGTCCATCTCTTCATCAAATAACTCGTCTAGATCGTGAGACATAACCTTTCCTCCCTAAGCGACAACGAGCGTTATACCGTTTGGTATGGAAATACTAGTCTTAAGCTAAAGGAAAAAATAGTCGCATTTGCAGGCTACTAAACTTGTGGTAACTCTCTTGTGCGATGGCACTTCTCGGCGGGAGATGAAACGTCAATGAATTCTTCTTAAACTCTGCTTTTATCGTAAATGTCGTATTTTTTAGCAGCGTTTAATTATGTGCATTGTATTGATTAGTATTTAATTGAATTTCCATATAACGATGATTTTTCGTCCTTAAGGGCAATTTATCGCGTCGCAATATTGATTTCGTACAACTAACGTAATTGGAATATCGCCTTACCTTTAAAGTAAAGCACCGCATTAATCTGAGTGAACCTCGCGATGCTCGAGAATAGGCCCGTAGGTTGATAGTCTAAGGGCCTAGAAAAACATTTTCTAGCCGACTCGGCTTTTCTCCATTGCCAAGTGAAAAAACACTTTTATAATACGGCCAGACTCATCTAACGTAACTTCAAAGGCTTGATAATCATCAAAAAAGTGAGCCACCGCCAGGTATACTTTATTGTTGTCCATTTTTACTTTCGCAATTGCTGATTGATCGTCGGTCCAACAAGGCCCAATGTTCAAGGAATCTTTTAAGGCTTCCATTAAAATATAAGCATCCTCTTTAGTTCGAACTTTAAAACCTTGCTTTAAATAAGGAAGAATAAATGGTGACAAATCGGTTTGATCATTAAGCTTTGGATAAATAATGACTTTATCGCCCGTATAGCCAATGCCTAAACGTGCCATTTCCGTATTATCGGGCTCATTTTCATCTTCACTAAAATTACTAATGGCACTATAAAAGTCAATCGTAAAAACCTGTTTAATCGCTAAAGAATGAATAAGTTCTGGTTGACTTAACAACGAGTAGTTACTTTTACTTTCATAAAGCGCATTAATTTTGTCTTCCGCACTTTTCGCATTAGCGCCGGTTATCACCATAAAGTAAGAAATCAACAAAAGAGCTTTTTTCAACATTTATTTTCTCCAATTTATTTTACGAAAATAATAAACAAGCGTTTATCATGCGCCTCTAACAATTAAGAGTCACTCTATGCACTAAAAGGTATTTTCATTATGCCAGGTTTTTAGTCTTTCTATGCAAACAAATATTACCTGCATTCATAAATTTAGTATGGCTTAAATACAGACCTAAAGGGCAAGATGATACGTTAAGTGCACCTGCACCAAAAAAAATGGAAGAGAAAGGAAAGTCGACTTAAAGACGGAGAAGCCAATCACCTATCAACATTAGGTATTGCTATGTTTAGAACGTTCCTTAAAGGAATAATAGGGTGACATAGCGAATGTCTGCGGTGTCACCCTTTAGATATCGTTTACCAACCTAATCCCGCGTTCACAATTTCAGGCTCAACTTGAGTACCTGGTTGAGTGCCCGACAAACGATAACCGTTAGCAAGGTTTCCATCGTGGCAATCCAATTCTCCTTTAATGCATCCATCCAACATAAGTTGCATAATCGCCGGATGCCAACCGTTAAACCAATCGCCATGCAATGACAAGCCGCCAGGTTGTTCGTCCGTTACCTCGTACATGTCCGACGCTAAACGCCAACCTTTACTCGATTGCGTTTGCGGATCATACACTTCTGGCTTTACCCCAAACGCATAATGGTAACTGGGACGTACCACTGGAATAGGATGCGACTCGGGGCAATGTGTTCCTAACGGACCACCGTCGTTAACCGGATAAGCCATGTGGCTTTTATGATCTTCGGAATCCAAATCAACACCATTCCAACAACTCGGAAAAAAGATATCCATACGAACGCGATCGGGCGCAATACATTCCGGAATGCTAGCGCTAAACATTGGGTTTGAAGCATCGTCCGATTCCCACGACTGGCAATGCCAACGCACAATCGATGTCTCTTGTGCTTGTCCGGGCATAGTCATAGCAGTGCCAGCGATCATTTTTAAACCCGCAGGTATTGGTTGAATGGACGATAAGTCATCGACACCAGCAGAATAATAAAACACTTCGTGCGCTTCGTCGTCGTTACCGACAACAGCAGGCACCACTTGCCATGCAGGCTCACCGTTCTCATCCAGTTCACGCTCTCCCGTTAACTCATTAAACTTAGGCGCTAACAGCGCAGGAACCCAATACGATGAAAGGTTGAGTTTGTTTCCCTGACACGACGACTCTCCGATCATATACAGTGATTCTGTCGTAGTGTTGTGATCCACCAGAGTATTGCCGTAAAAACGATGCAAGTGCGCCGCGTTTTCTACACCAGGATAGACAATGGGGTCGTTATAGCTGCTGTGTGAGAAGTCACAATTAATTCTAACAATACCGCGCCAACTGTTCGCAGCGACACCATCGGGCAAAACATTGGTGGGAATCAAGTCGTCATGTTCCGCCACAATCGGGTCATTCACTTGCCACGAATAAGCACTGGAGTCACCAATAGATCCATCATTAGCAATGGCCCTTACTTCAAACACGTGTTCTCCATCGCCAACATCAATTAAAAACACCGGTGACTCACACGTTTGAAACGCTTGATTGTTCAATCGGCATTCGTAAGTTGCCGCATCAACCGCCGAGAATTCGAATCGTGCAAAGTAGTTTGTGGTTTCCACATCCGGCAATTCATTGAACGTTATCATTAAGTTCGGCGCAATGGGTACCTCGTCTTCCTGCTCAGTCGTAGAGCTGGAGCAGGCTGCGAACATAAAAGTACAAGCAAGAATTAAGAAAGTAAGATTGACTCGATGATTAAACATGCATATCTCCAAAGTGCGAATTACGGAGTCAATAAAACGCAGCGTTAGGAGATTTGTTTACTCAGTATAAGTAAAGTTATGTAAAGAAGTCTTTGATTTATTCACAACTAGGGTTGTTTTGGGTCCCTTCGGAGTTCTATTTGTGAGATCCTGCAAAATGAACCAAATGGTAAGATGTGATGAAGCGCAACGGAATCCATAAATAGAAATAAACTTCCTTGTTTGCACCTGACTTTCGTTCCATTTTTAAGTAACACTACAATTAAAAACCAGGTGCAGCTAATGAAAAATCAGAATCCTTATGATCAGAAACGTCCATTAATTTTGTTGAAATAACGGTGAAAAGTCCATCTTCACCGCTATCACTACTGCAGCGCTAAGGTGCTTGAACACCAAATAAATCAAATAATTGCTGAGCTGTAATGGCTCCACCCGACTCAAACTCAATCACATTTATGGTGTTGGGTAGGTTAAAAAAGTTTTTAACGGTCACCTGGTGAGGGCCACCATCAATGATAAGGATCAAATCGTTTCCATATTTGGATAATCCAGAGCCAACATGGTTGTAAGTAACGCCATTAACAAACCGAAGTGTATTATTTCCTGCAGTATCGGCTACAACATCCTGCCCTTCTGCAGCACCTATCAAAAATAGATCGTCCTCAGTACTACCTTCTAATACGTCATTCTCCGATGTGCCTCGTATACCACTCATCGTTTCGCTGTTATCTGTTCCACTGCTCGTAGGTGGAGCTACACCAAAGGCATCAAATAATTGCTGAGCTGTAATTGATCCACCGGTTTCAAACTCGATCACGCTGATTGTATTAGCTTGACTGAAAAAGTTTTTAATGGTGACCTGGTCAGGGCCACCATTAATGATAAGGATCAAATCGTTTCCATATTTCGATAATCCAGAGCCAACTTGGTTGTAAGTAATGCCACCGACAAACCGGAGGGTGTTTGTTCCGCCGCTTTCAATAATCGTGTCCTGACCTTCGCTTACTCCAATGACATAAACGTTGTCTCCCGTGCCTCCTTCGAGCAAATCGTTAGATGCGGTCCCATTAATAACAGCACCATTACTAGAACCAGTACCACCTGTATCACCATCTGGCTCATTATCTGCAGGAGGTGTCACATTAAACGCCTCGAATAATTGCTGCGCCGTGATGACGCCACCTGACTCGAATTCAATCGCACTGATGGTGTTGGGTTGACTGAAAAAGTTTTTCACCGTTACCTGGTTAGGACCTCCATCAATAACCAAAATTAAATCATCGCCACTGAGTCTAAGTCCGGATCCGACTTGATTGTAGGTAATGCCGCCAATAAAGCGCAGTATGTTATCACCTTCAGATTCAATAATAGTGTCTTGTCCTCCCTCTGCAGCTACCCAGTAAATATCATTACCGGCACCGCCGCTGAGTTGATCGTCTCCTTTTAAACCTTCAATAATATCTGCATCGTCGGAGCCGAAAATGGAATCGTTACCGTCGGTTCCACTATGGGTCGCTGTTGTATCCGAGTTTTTTTCAGAATCACCATTACCGGAGCCAATTAACTCTCCCGTTTTATAATCTCGCAATAGATTATTAATAGCGGCTATAGAAGTAACACTATAAGTAAAGCTATGTTCTCCGGTTGACTTTTCTGAGTATCCTAGCGACTCAATCGCAGGAAACTCGCCGGCAAACTGATTGACAATACGAATTTCAGATTCAGTAAGTTGATTAATACGAATGACTAAGTCATCGTTATCTTTAAAATAACGTAACGACTCGTCGGTATAACTCATCCCACCTCGGATTATTAAAGAGTCTTCGCCCTGTTCTTCAAAGATGACATCATTTCCATCTCCCGGAAGATAAAAATAGCGATCATTACCTAAGCCTCCATGTAGTTGATCATCTCCGCCAGCGCCAGTAATATCGTCATTTCCAGAAAATCCAAAGATCTTTTCGTCACGATCTCTGTAACCATTTAAATTGTCGTGATCGCTGGTTCCTAGGTAATTGACTAAATTTTCAATTTGAACATCACTTAAAGCCGTTCCGTCATCAAAAAGGAGCGTATTGACCTTAAAATAATCTACAGTACTATCACTGAAGTTAAAGAACCAATTTTTTATCTTTAGTTCATCACTAACATCTTTAATCTTTATGACCATATCGTCATTCATTCGATTAAATGAAATGCTTGTATCGGTAATACCAGCTCCCAATATTAATCGATCATTAGAGGGCGTTAAATTAGAAAAAGCTTGCTCTCGCGCAGTTTCAATTATGGTGTCTTGTCCATCGCCTAAATTAAAGTAATAAGTATCGTCTCCATACCCTCCAAACAATTCGTCGTTTCCTTTTCCACCGGACAGCTCGTTTCCACTTCTGTCATGGACGCTGTCGTTAGCAAAAAGTACGTCATTACCATCTCCGCCTACAAGATAATCCGTTCCTGATTTTCCGTACAAGACATCATCACCAGCGTCGCCATACAAACGATCGTTCGAACTGCTGCCAATCAAGGTATCGTTATCATCACCACCGTATAATGTAGCCGAGTCTGTCGCTGTCAGTGTGTCTTCACCAAGTCCGCCAAAAAGTTGTCCAACACCACTCAGTTGATCGTTTCCTTCTTCGCCATATAAACGATTGTCTCCGTATTTGTCGGTAAGCACATCATTTCCAGTGCCTCCCCACACAGTATGACTCCCCTCGCCTGTTGTAACTTTATCGTTACCGGTACCCGCGCGAATAACATCATTACCTTCGAGTCCGTAAATAACATCATCTCCATGACCTGACTCAATAACATCATTATGGTTGTGTCCATAGATAGTATCGTTGTTATCGGTTCCCTCAAGCACCTTCTCTACCATAAAGGCATAATCCCAAACTGTTCCATCATCAAAAGTAATTTTTTCAACGGACCAATCGACTAAACGGAATTGTCCAATAATATCTATCGCGGGTTGCGTATCACCGTTAATGTATATTCTTAGATCTCCGTATAAATTCCGACGCAATAAAAGATTATCCGGATGAATGTTTTTCAAAGAAAGAATATCATTACTGCCGGCATTTCGACTTTCACTTCCTCGTTCTTCTATCTTGTCGTATCCGTCACCAATCTGATACACATAATGGTCATTTCCTTCACCTCCGATTAGTAAATCATTTCCACTTCCACCATTTAGTGTATCGTCTCCTTCATTTCCATAAAGCGTATCGTTACCTTCATCTCCAAACAAACGATCATTACCGAATTCACCGTAAACAGTATCATTTCCTTGCCCTGAATGAATTTCATCATTACCAGCTCGACCATAAACGATATCGTCGCTTTCAAAACTAAATATATAATTATCATTATCGTACCCGATAATCTCATTATTATCTTCATCACCTTCCAAACGAATGTCTGGAGCAACTACATTCAGATCAACATTAATCATGGGTAAATTACTACCAGGACTAAAACCTAACGTTAAAACATCTTTTGAGCCAATAGGCGTATCGAGAGGTAAAGTGTATTTTACCTTGAACAGGATAGTTTCTTTCGCATCAATATGTATGGGGTCAGGAAACTCTATGGTTCCTATTTTCGGTCGTCTGGAATTCCCGTAAAACAAAATATCAGATTCATCAAGTCCATTATATACTTCAAACTCCAAATAATTATCGGCTCCCGCCATAACATCGCGTGAATTAAAGTTGTTTACTTCATTGCCAACTAATATAAGCCGCATATCCAATGGTTCAACAACATTGGTTACCACACGAGAAAAGTCAAAGCCGCTTAACGTGCTACCTTCTACATAAATCATAAAAGGTTCACTGGGAATAACAACCGATGCAATTACTTGAGAAGAGCGAACCTGCTCAGATGCAATGGAAGAGATAAGGCTACCGTCAGTTCGACGAAGCGAAATGCTCGCCTCTCGTATATCATTGGAAAAGTTAATTTCCATATCCACTGACTCTCCTGATGTGGGATTTCCTGAAATAGGAATTCTAGCTTCACGGAAATTTCCAACAAATTTTGAATCAAGAAATCGAACATCATTGCTTAACACCGAGCTATTTCCGAAAACTTTAATAGTTCCATTTATCGCGCCATAAAGCACAACCTTCCATTGTCCGATTTCAATGGTTGGCAAACTTATTGAGAGTACCGAAGAAAAGTTATTTACGCTCAATGATTGCTCGCTAAGCGTATAAACCTGACCACTTGGAGAAGTTAGCTCGATCTCGCTTAAATTAAGCTCATCAGTAGTACTTAAAACTATCTGGCCACTAGAGGTTATCGTATCATCAATAGAAAATACTATTTCAGAATCATCGTTGATATTTTGAGAGATAACTTGGTCTAAAACTAGTGCTTTATTCGGATCTTCTTGTGAATTAATGAACGCATAAACATCACGCATCAAATCACTGTCTTTAGGATCCAAACGCATCATGTATCCGCCTGTTTTTTCTGATATTTCCCCAAATATTTTATACGTCGTATTGGAACTGTCTTTATTTACACTTTTATTGTTTGAGTAACTTTCTTCTAACTTTCCAGAAAACTCGCCGCCCGTTTTTGAAAAGGGTTCTACTTCACACATATCTCCAGTAATAAATGTATGTATTCGGATACCTTTTCTGCCCGCTAATTCATACACTTCACGTAAAAGTGTACGACTTCTAGGATGAGAGTCTGTTAATAAAACGACACTTTTGTTTGGTGTTGACATTCCGCCGTTATTTCTTGGAAATCGCTTAACCGCTTCATAGAGAGCTTCCATTGAAGCTTCTTGGCAGTACGCACCTACTGGCGCTGATTGAGTGAGCACTTTTTCGCGAATTTCTTGAACGTCACAGCTTTCCGAATAATCACCAATCTTGTCATCGAAAGGTAAAAAACCAATTTTTCCAGACACATTAGGATCCGACTCTAACTCTGTTAGATCATCAACGATTAATTGAGTTAATGTTCTAAAAGAATCACTTCGTTTTACGCTGCCTGACGTATCCAACACATAGGTTGTGTGCTTAATTCGTTTTTTTAGAAGTTTAATCCAAGAGTTAGCTTGAGCTTCAGATGAGGCCGCTTTACGAATGTCTGCTTCTAACAGCTCAACAAAATCTTTTGACGCAGCTTTAGCTGCAGCGAGACCAACAACATGACGGTTTGTCGCTTGACACTCCGCGCTAGATGGATCACCAATCATTGTGCCATCATCACTTAAACAATCACTGTTTTTTGGAGCATCTCGGTTAAGGTCGGCATGGCAACATAAACCTTCGCGCTGGTCATTACATTGAGCTCTTCCATCGCTTAAGTGAAGTAAATCTCGAATACCCCCAAACGTATTAAAATAGCCTGATGTTAACCCACTTGGAGCAAAGTTATTTTCAGCATCACAATAGTGAGTGACATTTGGAAAAATGTATTCACCAGTTTTTGGATCAATCGTATTTTCACTTACTCCAGTCATACGAAAAATATTTTCAGACTTAACATCAATATCGCTGAGATGCTGATTATCGTGTGCGTTGGTATGCGAATGTAAGTCTTGGATCGTATGAAATGCACGCCCTAAGTCATCGAGTGCATCACGTTTACGACATTCCTGTAACGCTTTAACAATGCCTTCTCTTATTTCCTTTAATCGTTCAGATGTCGCCGTTAATTCGTTGTCATCACCATGTGCCGATGCATATTTTCCTTCTTTAATATCGGTTTGCCAATTTGCATCACCGACTTCATCGGACGATTTTCGATCAAAATTTAATTCTTGCTCAAGTACATCTTCCGAAATTTTTTCGTGGTATTTTTGCTTAAAGGCATAAAGCCCTGAAGTGTGCAAAATCAATACTGCACATGTTACGTTTGAAATATATCTTTTAAGGCGTCCGCTCATTATTAATCCTATTAATTATAAAAAGGAGCGGATTATAATTATTGATACTTTAAGATCAATGTGAATAATTACCTATAAAAAATAAACATAAGGATTGTTAATGGATGCGTAGGGATGACCATAAACACAAAACATGAACTGATACTTTGTACTTTTTACTCGCTTTTTTAGTAAATCTAAATAACCTTGTAATCGGGTAGTTCAAAAAACGAGCTTACCGTTTGTTGCCTTGTTGAATAATGTGGTGAGCGCAACCATCCATGTAGAGGCGAGGCAATCGAGCCATGAGTATCCTTGATAATAATTTGAAGTGAATAAAGATTAGACTTTGCTCACCTCAAAATCAAGTACTCTGACCCTATTGTTTCCTATAAATGATGATTTACATCTTAAGCGACAACTCGTAAGCTTCCGCAATAATTTCAAATATATAGTCGTAAGTCGAAAAAACATAATGCTTTTTAGTAGGGCATAAAAGTTGTTCTAACCAGTTAGAGTTTATTACAGAATCAAAACTACTTTCTATTTTCAGTTCGTCGGGATACTTATTCAACTCCCAACATCTATAAGCTACTACTCTCTTGAAAACAAGCGTATAACCTATCCTCTTGTTACTTGTGTTAGCATTGCTGCAAAGTTGAGAGTTAATTTCACCAGAAAAATCAATTTCGCTAGGATAAAGGTTATGATTAACATGGTTGAGATAAATAGCATCTCTACCGTTAATAAAGCCAACTTTCGTTTCTATCGGTTTTCTTACTTCTTTCACTTTAAACTCAACTCTAAAAACCTGGAATTCCTCTACCTCCACTAGTGGTGGTAAACCTTCTATTTAAGTTTATTGCATTTAATTCTGATGATGTTGCAAAGCGAGCGTTAATAGGAGCATTCGCCATACGTGCAGCAGCTAGACGACGATTGCCAGTGACAGCAAAAACATCATGCTTACTTGCACCTTGTTGTAAAAGTCTATTTTGAATATTTCCAGGTAAATTTCTAAATCTTGCCAATAATATTGGCTCAATACCTGAAGAAGCAGAAGGATTACCTCTCAATAAAGCAGTGGTTTCAGCTAAACTACGACCATCTGTAAATCTTCTAGAAATACTATTTTGGCTAAATTTAACTGTATTAGAATTACGAAGTCCACAATTATGAACCAAAACATTCTGCTGAGTTACATAATAAGTATGAAAATCATCAACAGTAAAGTTATACGCCGTATCTTTTTTATTTAAATCAACTAACGAGATAACTTTAAGTGAGTTACCTTCTTTATCTTCAAATAAATCACCCGATTTAAGGTGAATAGTATTCACCCAGCCTTGGTCTATTACAAAGAACGGGTGGCTAGCAGTAGCATCAATAGTTTGAACACCACCACTTTGCGTTTCAACCGATACGCGATAAATCTTTTTATCTTCTACAACCCAAGTTTTTGTTACAGGTTTCCAATCGTATTCGCCAGTTTCGGTATTTTTTGCCCAAACTTCATCGCCAACTTTGATTTCTTCAATGTTTTGGTAACCATCTTTAGTCAGTACTTCTGTTCCGGCGACAAAGCAACTGTAGCGACAACCACGAGCACCAGCGGCAACAGCCCGCCCCCGACCAAAATTCCGAGCACCAGCCACAGCACGGCGAGCCCCATTAATCACCGCTCGAGAAGCCGTGCCAACAGCACCACGAACACGCGCCACAGCACGAGAAGATACAGCTGCCATTCTCGCGATACCTGACATACCACGAGCGAGCAAGGCAGCACCACGCGCAACCCATGTACTGGGTATTGCTAGCAAGGCTATATCAACTGCGTGTTCACCTACAAAAACCAGCGTATCCACCACCGACGTACCGATCATATCAGCCACATTGAAGCTCATCTTGTAAGCCCCATTACACGGATTGGCTCCCCAATCTTTTCCGAAATTATCGGAGCCGAACATTCCGTTTAATGCACCCGACACCGCATCAATGACACTTTGCGTAATGTCTGAAACAGCAAACAACCCGAGCGGATCGATACGATTAATTGGATCACCACTGACATACGCGTAAGGAATCAATAGGGTCAGAGTTTTTGATTCAATACACCTTCCCAATATCGCTCTGACTTACGGTCACCGCCACGAGGTCGAGGCTTTGCTGACCGTCCAGTTGCATCTTCTATTTGTCTTATAAAGGAATCGCTTCCTAGCACCCAGCCTTTATTAGTCGCGTCGCGTATTTCCTTTAAAGTTTTCGCAGCCATTCTACCGCGAAACAATGTACGGTAATTTTTCAAACGATCATCTTTCGATTTTCCCAAAACATTGTAAGCATCATGAGAAGTAAGTAACTCAATCTCTTTACCCATTGCGTTACTTCGATAACTCGACCACGGATATTCTGAAGCATGCTCTACCATACCCGCTCTAACCGGATTCAGTTCGATGTATCGATACACGGTTAACAAATAATCTTCGCTGTCGACAAGAGTTGATTTATAACGCCCTTCCCATAAGGTTCCGGTGCGTGAATAGGCGTGATTGACATAGCCGACATAACTGCGACCAATAGCCTGCATCATCCGACTGTTGGCTGTTTCATTTTCTGGGGTTGTTAATAAATGCACATGGTTGGTCATAAGTACGAAAGCGTGAACCGATACTTTGTACTTTTTACTCGCTTTTCTCAGCAAGTCTAAATAAACCTTATAATCGGCTTCTTCGAAAAAACAGGCTTGCCGGTTGTTTCCTCTTTGAATGATGTGGTGAGCGCAGCCATCCATGTAGAGGCGAGGTAATCGGGCCATGAGTATCCTTGATAATAATTTGAAGTAAATAAAGGTTAGGCTTTATTCACCTCAAAATCATACACTCTGACCCCATTGATTGCATTTATTGATGATGCTTCACGCGTCATTACGCACGCAGAGTTCTTTTATGCCGACAACACCGAGAACATGATTGACGCCTTTAAAAGTGCGCTCTTCAAACGCGGTAAACCCGAGCGGCTTTACTTTGACAACGGTTCTAACTACAAGTCGAAAGAAATTCTGCAAGCTTGTGTACGACTTGATATCCATCTCTCACACGCCCCCATTCGTGACGGTGCTGCCAAAGGCAAGATAGAGCGCTTCTTCCGTGGCTTTCGTGATCGGTTTTTAACACAGTATCTTAACTTTACCTCACTCGATGAACTGAACGAGAAAACCCATCTCTGGATTGAAAACGAATACAACACGCAATACCACTCCGGTATTCAGATGACTCCGCTTGACCGCTTTAATCTCGACCGAGAACGACTTCGGTTTTTAATGGATGACGAAACCACCGAAGAAGTCTTCTTTATCGAAGAAACACGCAAAGTAAGTAAAACTAATGTCTTCTCGATTAATAACCAGAAATACGAATGTCCCGTAGACCTACGCGAAAAGAAAGTACAAGTGCGCTTTGATCGCACTCGACGTGACCGGTTTATCGTTTACTTTAACGAACAACGCATGGGAGAAGCTACCTTACTCGACTTGCACTTCAACGCACAACGACACTTTAAACTACGAGGAGAGCAAGCATGATAAAGTCCATTCACGGTGTTACCAAAGAGCCTTTTAATCGCAATAATTTAATGTTACTGCCGCAACAAAAACAAATACTCGACATCATTAAAATTCACTCTCAACAAGGCGGTTTCTCGGTGATTGTTGGTGAACCTGGCGTTGGTAAAAGTGTACTGAAAGAACACATAGAAAAACTCGATAATGAGCGTGACATTACGGTTGCCTCGTGCTCAAGAACACTTCATACTTACTGGCAAATTCTGATGCAACTAGCCGACTCCTTCAAAATTGAAGTGCCCGAAAAGTCGCTAGAGAAAGAGCTTATTAAAGCGGCATTCAATCACATCAAACAG